>NZ_JBIBJK010000021.1:0-197736 GCF_042958635.1 Streptomyces sp. NPDC007971 | reverse complement strand
GTCGACTGCGTGGATCCGCGCGCCATGGCGCGGTTCTGGGGCGAGGCGCTGGACTGGACCCTGCACGAAGTGACCGACGATCATGCGGTGTTGCGGTCCGCCAAGGGTCTCGGCCCGTACCTGGAGTTCCTGCGCACCGGCGGGAAGACCGTGCCGGACCGCGTCCATCTTGACCTGTTGCGGTACCCCGGTGACGATCAAGAGGCGGAGGTGGCCCGGCTTCGGGCGCTCGGTGCCACCGACCTCGACGTCGGCCAGGGCGACGTTCCGTGGAAGTGCATGGCCGACCCGGAGGGCCACGAGTTCTGCGTCCTCGCCCGGTCCTGACGCGGGGTCCCGGCTGCTTCGGATGTGCGAGGCAGCCGGGATCGATCAGCCCACCGGGTCAAGGACCATGTGCCCGTCAGGCGCAACCAGCCTGTTCAGCCGGCCTTCAGTGCACGGTCGATTCCGGCACTGCGACCACCTGGCGCTGAGGCGACCGCGCAACAGGCGGATACGCTGCCCCGGCCACGGGGACCGGAGGAGTACCGAACGGCGGCGGCCCGGAGGTCGAGGCGAGCAAGGTGGAGCCGCGAGCGTCCTGCGATCAGACGATGAAGGAGTGGCTGCGCCGGAACGGGACACCGGTGGAGAACGCGCATTTACGCGACATCCGTCAGGCGCTCCATTCGGTCCGTCCGCACACCGCGTGAACCGAGCAGCGCGCTCAGCGGATGCCCCTGCCGGTCGGCCTCAGTGGATTCCTCGGGCAATCCTGCCGGTGACGGCCATGCCCCGCTCCGGGTGTTCCCCCAGCCAGATACCCAGGTACTTCCGGACGGCCTCCCGGACGCAGACGCGGACTGCGGCGCCGCCCAGCCTGCCGTGTGTGGCACCTTCGAACTCGGGACGATCGAGCTTCACCGACGCCCCGGCCGATCACCGGGTTCGGTCCGGGCTCGGGAACCACCATCCGGCCGTCACCTTCGATGCCGTGCGGCACGCGCTGCGCGGCGGAGTAGTCGTCAGCCATGCGCCAGTGCAGCCACGGAAATATGCGTATGCGCGCGGAGTACACCGCTTCCGCAATCACCCCAACCGCCGCACAATTCCAATCCGCTGCACAAACGCCATTCTTGTTGCTGAATCCTGCATCGACGCCGGTGACGGCGGTTGCAGAACTGTGAAACTTCCTTCTGTATTGGATCTCTCTCCGCTGGAAGAATCTCAGTCGAGCGCCCCTCCAGGGGAGCCTCGGCACAACTGAGCGCCAGGGGGAATTATGGCAGGAGTGACCGATCGCGACGGGTGTGAAGCCGAACGGGGTGACGATTCATGGACCGTCCCCGGCTATGTCGATTTGAAGGCGCTGGGCAAAGGCGGTAGCGGCCGAGTGGTGATAGCCCGCCACGCCGCGACCGGCCGGAACGTCGCGATCAAGTACCTCAACGAGGAACTGTGCTCGAAGGCGGAATTTCGCATTGCCCTGCGAACCGAGGCCCGGCTTCTCAGCGGCCTCACATCGCCTCATGTCACGCGACTCTACGAGTACGTCGAAGCCGAGCAGGGCGCAGCCATCGTCATGGAACTGGTGTACGGCGCCGCACTCCGGGCGCTGCTGAAAAAGGAGGGACCCACCGGCACCGAGGCCGCACTCGTCGTGCTGAAAGGATCCCTGCTGGGGCTGGCCGCCGCGCACGGTGTCGGCGTGGTGCACCGCGACTACAAGCCCGAAAACGTGCTGGTGAACTGGGACGGCCGAACCAAGTTGGTGGACTTCGGAATTTCGGCGTGCACCGGCGACCGCCACAATCGGCGCGGCACCTGTGCATACATGCCCCCGGAGCAGTGGAAGATGGAGCCCGCCACCCCGGCCGGCGATGTGTACGCGGCGACCGCCACCCTCTACGAGTGCCTGACCGGAGTGCGCCCGTTCGAGGGGCCGGATCTGTGGGACTTCCAGCGCCAGCACGTGACCGAGCAGGTGCCGATGGACCGGGTACCGAAACAGGTACGCGCGCTGGTACGGCACGGCATGGCCAAGGACCCGGCGCTGCGGCCCCCGAGCGCCATGGACTTCCTGCGGGAACTGGAGTGGGTGGCCGAGAACGCGTACGGACCCGACTGGGAGGACCGCGGCCAGAGCCGGCTGGCCGCGGTGGCGGCGGCCCTCGTACCGCTGGCGATCTCACGCCTGGACGCCCGTCTGGTGGGCTCCTCGGCCGAACTGGCCCGCACCGTGCTCACCGCACGGCGCCGCCGCCGGCTGCGCAGGCGGGGCGATGTGCTCGCCGGCACGGCCGCCGTGGCTGTGGCGGGGCTGCTGACCCTGATGCCCAGCGGCTGGGCGGGCGGGGCCGAAGCGAACGCCGGTACTCACACCCAGGCCGTCACCAGGCTCGACACACGGAAGGACACCGGCGCGGCGACGCAGAGGCCGAGCAGCGAGCACAGCGGCACGACCGGGTCGGTCACGGACTCCGACGGGGCAGGCGCTTCAGGCACTCAGGGCAACGGCGGCCGCGGAGACGGCGGCGCCGGCATCGCACCCTCCGATGGCGGCACCCGTTCCGACTCGGGTTCCGGCGGTGCGGCCGGGGACAGCGGCACGGACTCCCGGACGCACACGGGTGATACCCGCTCCGACACGGAGAAGGGCGCCGGGAACGGCGACACCGGCTCGAACACCGACGGGGACACCGGCACGGAGAACGGGAACGCCAACGGCGACACCGAGAACCACGGCCACGAGAACACCGGCACCCAGGAGGACACCGACCACACGCGCGAGAACACCAACGGGGACACCGGCACGGCGAACGACACCGAGCACGGCGACACGGACTCCCACGACAACGGGAACACCGGCCAGGGCAACGGCGGGACGGACAACACCGGTACCGATCACGCCGGCGGCGACGGTGATCCCCAATCAGCGGGCGGCACCGCCACCGGCACGGTCGTGGGCTCCGGCGGTGACACCAGCTCGGGCACCAGTGCCGGTACGCAGGGGGCCTCGGGCCCCGATGCCAGCACCCTGTCACACAGCACCACCGCTCAGAGCAGCACCGACTCCGGCAACTCCGGCGGCGGTACCGGTACCGGCTCGGGTTCGACATCAGTCGTGACCCCACGGCAAGGGGTTCCGGCGGCCGTGGAGGGCGAGCCCGGCTGACGCGGGGTCCGTGACAGCGAGCCGAACGGAGGGACGAGGATGACGGACCGCGGCGAGCGCCCGGTGGTGCCGTGGGAGTTACCCGATCCGGACCTGCAGCCGACCCTGCAGGATCCGGATGTGCAACCGACCATCAGGGACGTCGACGACGCCACCTACGTCCCGACCGTCCTCGACGCCCACTGGACCAGTACCGAACCCAGTACCGAACCCGGCACCGAGCCCGCGCCCGAGTCCGACGTCGTGCATTTCGGACCGGGTGTCCCGCCCCTGGGGCTGACGGACACCGCCGTCGACGTCTGGCGCGGCACGGCGAAGAGCAGGAGCCGGAAGGAGCCCCGCGGCCGGCTGCACTGGCTGCGCAGATACCGTCTGGCGACGGCCGTCCTGGCCATCGTGCTGGCCCTGTTGTTCTGGCAGCGGCAGACGGAGGACCTGCGGATCACCCGGGTGGCGGCGCGGACGAGCAGCGTCCTCGGATGCGACGGAACAGCCCAGGTGGTCGCGGTGGTGAGCACCAACGGGGCGGCCGGAGCATTCACCTACGAGTGGAACCGCAGTGACGGCACCTCCTCGGGCCCGCGCGAAGAACGACTGGTCAGGGGGCAGGACGAGACCCGGCTCCGCCTGCTGTGGACCTTCCACGGCAAGGGCACCAGCACGGCGACAGCGAGGCTGGTCATCGAGTCCCCCAGCCGGCACACGGCGTCGGCGTCCTTCAGGTACACCTGCCGCTGATCCCATGGCTGCTACTCCGTCGGCGACGACACCATGTGGGGCCGTCATCCGGCGCCGGAAGGGCACCGCTACCGCCCTGGCCGCACTCCGCTCGGTCCGGCGCCCGCCCGTGCGGCGCCCCCCGGTGCGGTTACGGGTGGAGGATCTGTCTCGCCATGTCCCGGATAGTGCCGGCCAGAGTGTCAGGAGCGGTGAGGTGGGCGACGTGTCCCTGGCCGGTGAGCGTGACGATCCGCGCATGGGGTAGGGCTGCCGCCAGGTCGGCCAGACGTCTGCGCAGGTGGGCGGGGCTCAGATCGCCCTCGACCAGGGTCGTCGGTGTTTCGAGCGTCGCGAAGCGATCAACACCGACGCCGAGTGCGTCGATCGCCTCGTTGTCTGCGATCTGTGCCGCCGCGTACACGGAGAACGCCGCTCGCACCTGCCGGTCGGCGAACATGGCATCGACCACGTTCGCGGGCATGCGGACGATGTCCCGCATATGGATCCGCATCGCCTCGACCGGATCGCCCCTGTCGAACGCGGCGCGAGCACGTGCGCCCGCCCTCCCGGCGGTCAACTCCGCGGTGAGCAGCGGCGGTTCGTAGAGGACCAGCCCGGCGAACGCCGACGGGTCCAGCAATGCGGCTTCCAGTGCGGCGACGGCGCCCGAGGAATGCCCCACGAGAAGCACAGGAGGCTCCAGGAGACCCGCGACGGCGACGATGTCGGATGCCTCAGCGATCATCGAGTGAGGTAGTGCGATGTCTGCTTCGGGAACGTAGATCCGTCGTCGGATCCTGACGACACGGAAGTCGTCGACGAGGTGGCCGGTGACGCCGTCCCAGGTCGTCGCATCCCCGCCGCCGGGATGGACCACCAACAGGTTCTGCCCGGATCCGTCGTCGAGTGCGGTGATGAGCCCGCCGTCATCGGATGATGCAAGAAGCTCGGTCATCCGCAAAGCTTGTACCTGTCCGCCTGCATCGCACCGACAGACTGCCGACATCCCGTGCTGCCGGCAGCAGTCGGCCGTCTCGGCCGAGAGCCACCCGCCCGGCCCCACAAGCGAGCAGCAACCCGGTGGACCTCTCCACTCACAGCATCAGCTGTTCGGCGAGACCTTGGCGGGCTTGGCGCACAGGGCGTGGTCGACGAGGGTGCCCGTCGCGCGGTTGAGGGCGGCCAGGTCCGGCAGCGCGGTCGTTGTGGTGAGGGAGACGGTCAGCGCGCGCCTGCCGTCCGCGCTCACCGCGGGGCGGGTGTTGGCACCGACCCCGTCGCCCTCGTGGGTGTAGTAGAAACCGCCGCAGGTAAGCGGGATCTTGCGCAGTCCGAGGCCGTAGGTGCCCTCGGGCATCTCCGCCACGTCCTCCGGGTCGTCGGTCCGCCGGACGGTCTGTCGCATCTCACGCCACTGCTCGGCGGGCAGCAACCTCCCACCGGCCAGGGCGCGGAAGAAGGTGTTCAGGTCGGCGGCGGTGCTCACCACACCGGAGTCCGCGGTGTGCTGGAGGCTGTGCTCGGTGACGTCGAGACGCTTGCCGTCGGCGCCGACGAGGTACGCGTTCACATGCGGGTCGGGCAGGTGTGGGTCGAGCCCGGGAATGGAGGTGTCCCGCAGGCCCAGCCTGGCGATCACCCGGTGCTCGACCAGCTCCTTCCAGTCCGCGCCGCCGGCCTTTTCGGCGATCATCGCGGCCAGCAGGTAGTTGGTGTTGGAGTACGCCCATCGGGTGGCCCCACCCGGCTCGGGTACGAATGTCGGCCGGTGCTTCATGGCCACCGCGACCAGATCGGCCGCGGGCGTGGTGTCGTAGCGGTACTCGTCGAAGTGGTTGATCAGCCGGTCCTGGATCTCCGGGTCGTCGATGTAGTCGTACAGGCCGCTGGTCTGGCGCAGCAGGTCGCGGACGGTGATGCGGCCGCCGTCGTTGCCGTTGCCCGCGACGACCCCCGGCAGCCAGTGTTCGACGGTGTCGTCCAGCGACAGCCGTTTCTCCGCCACGAGTTGCAGGACCACGGTCGCCGTGAACGCCTTCGTCGTACTCGCCGTGCGGAAGTGCGCATTCCACGGGATCGGGGCCAAGGAGTCGGCCGTACGGGTGCCGATGCGTGCCATGAGCGGCGCGCCGTGCGGCCCGTCGACCCTGGCCAGCACGTTCACATCGCCTCCCCCGGCCTCTCGCACCCGCGCCAGGTCCCGCCGCAGCATGTCCTTGTCGTAGGAGTGCCTCGACGCCGACGGCCCGGTGGTGGCGGCGGTCGCGGCCATGGGTGAGGCCAGCGCGAGAAGCGCTGCGGTCAGTACGACGGTGCTGGTCTTCTTCGACGACGACATCTGCATGATCGACTCCCTCGGTGCTGTAGGTCCGGGTCGGTGACGATCACCAGCCAACCGGTTCCGCAAGCGCGAGAGGATGGAGCTGCCCTCCGCATCAGGGGTGTACGTAGCTCCCCTACGAGCTGCGGATTTCGCCGATGAACGCGTCCGCGGGGAACAGGGCTTCGTTGCACTGGATCTCCGGACCTGGCTGGGCATCCCATGAACAGGTCTCCTCAGCATGGGCATGGGCCGTGCGGGCGATGGCACAGCTCTGAGCCGACGCAGGCCGAAGGGGAGTTACGGCGTTGTCGGCGCCGAGGAGAAGTTGCGCCCCCGGCCGCCCCGCCTCCTTGCCGCGACGTGGATCGAACACGTCCGGCGCGGCGCGCCCGCCAACCGGGCGAGGGGGCGGGCACAACGGCATGGTGCGAGGGCCCGAGCAGGTCAGCGGCCGGACAGTGGTGGCCCCCAGGCAGGCAGGAGAGAGAATGGACGACCGCAGCCGCCCAGGCGCCCAGGGCTCCATGACCACCGGCACGGACCGGGGAATCGGCAGTCAGGCCGGGGTGCTGGGCACCGCGCTCGCCGGAGTGCTCGCCTTCGCGCTCTCCTCCGGCTCGTGGCAGTGGTTCTCCACCTACATCGGCGTCACACTGCTCGGCTTCAGCCTCAGCCTCAGCTTCGGCTTCGGCTTCGGCTTCGGCTTCGGCAGGGCCGCATGAGGCGAAGGTGGGCGAGCAAACGGGCCCCCGCTCGGCCGTGTCGGCCGGAGTGGGCGGGGGCCCGTTGTCATGGTGTGCTCCCGGGCGGGCTAGTCCTGGGGGCGGCGGCGCTTGGCGCGGAAGAGGAGGAAGCCGGCGGCGAGAAGGACGGCGGCGATGGCGGCGACGAGGCCGACCTGGGCCCCGGTGTCGGCAAGGCCTCCGCCGTCGTTGTCGTTCTTGCCGGGCGGGGTGGACGGCTGGTCATGGCCGGGGGCTGGGCTGGTGGGTGCGTGGCTCGGCCGGTGGCCCGGCGGTGGTGTGCCGGCCGGGGTGGTCGGCGTTCCGGTGTGCGTCGGTGCCGGTGTCGGCGTGGTGCCGCCGGCGGACTTGCCGTCGCTGTTGCCGCCCAGCATCACTGCGGTGTCGTTGTCGGCGTCGTCGGTCATGGCGTCGACGGCGATCTTCGCGGTACGCGGTGCGTAGTGGTGCTGGGTGCGGAAGACGGCCTTGGGGATGTTCCGCTTGGGCTGCTTGGAGAAGTCGACGCCGCCGACGATGTAGACCATCACACCCTGGGCGGTGTCGACGTTGTACTTGAACTCGCCCTTGGTGAAGATCTCCCGGTACTTGCGGAAGAGGGCGTCCTTGTCCCAGTGCTGGTTGGGGGCACGCAGCGGCCACCGCTTCACGTCGTTGCTGTTGATGAGGGTGTGGTAGTCGGTGGGGTGCCGGGCGTCCTGCTGGCGGATCCACTCGGCGGCGACGCGGGCGGTGTAGACGCGTCGCAGGTCGGCGTACTGGGGTGCGGTGTTGATGGTCTTCTCGACGTCGGGGACGATCATCCGGTCGATGACCGCCTGGGCCTGCCGGCGTTCGGCCTTGGTGGGGTTGCAGATGGCCTCGCCGCCGGGCTGGGTGGTGAAGTCCTGCGGGGTCGACTGCAGGCGGAGCGGGGCGTCGAGGATGTAGATGCCGCCGTCCTGCTCGCGGACCTGGGCGGTCTTCGGCTCGATCCAGTTACGGATGCCGGTGAAGCACGGGCGCCCGTCGACCCTGGGAAGGGCTGCCCAGAACCGCTTGCCGAGGTCGGTCTGCGGGTCCATGGCCTTGAAGAAGTCGTGCTTCATCCGAAGGTCGGCCTCCAGGAGCACACGCCCTGCGTCGGTGGAGGCGAACTTGCTGTCCATGACGCGGTCGGGCTGGTCCGGGTTGAGGTTCACCCAGAACTTGTCCGGGGTGAGGGCGAGCCAGGTGAAGAACGCGTCGGAGATGAGCTGTGCATTCGGCTGGGCGCCCCATCCGCCGGCGTTCTCGTCGGGGAGCTTCTTGGCGGTGAAGGCGTAGTTCAGGCCCTGGCCCTTGACGGGCGTTCCGACGTAGGAGAGGTCGAGGGTGGTGAAGTCGACGCCGCCGGGGCCTTTGGGGAAGGAGCCGTTGCGGTCGACGGACCGGATGATGCCCTGCTGCTCCTTCCACGCCTTCGCAGTGTTCGGGGACTGGCTGATGATGTTGTTTCCGCCGCCCCTGGAGCCGCCGTTCGCGCCGTTGCCGGTGCTCATGTAGGGGTAGTTCGCGCGGTAGGGGCCCTTCTCGGCCCACTTGGGAGCGCGGGGCACCTGGTCGGAGTGGAAGTTGTACTCGCGGACGCGGTCCGGTCCGGCGAGCCTCTTCATGGTCCGGATGAAGTTGCGGCCTTCGCCCGCCTGGTCCTCGCCGAAGACCATCGTGTACTTGTAGGACTTCCAGCCGGGGTTCTTGGCCCATGCCTTGTCGGCGGGCACCTGTGTGCGGTTCGGTTTGCCGTTGGCCTTGATCTCGACGATCTCGCGGGTCTTCTTGTTGTAGGCGTCCAGGACCCGCTTGTACCGCTTACCGGTCTGGGGGTCCTTGAAGTACACCTCCTTCTGGCAGATCCAGTCGGGCCCGACGAGGCCCATGTCCTTGACGACCTTCCGCTCGAAAGCGTCGCCGCGCGGGTCGTTGCCCTGGTTGGGGATGTACTGCTTGACCAGGTAGTCGCGGAAGTTCTTCCACTTGCTCTGGTTGTTGAAGCGGGCGTAGATGCGGCGCGGGTCGTTGTGGGTGTACTGCTTGTAGTTCTTACCGGCCGCCTTCACTTCGGCGTCGGTGGGGTCGAGGCCGTCGAACGCCATGCCGGGGTTGACGTACTCGTAGGAGTCCCACAGTCGCTTGTCGCGGGAGGCGTCGTACCGCGGGAGGCCGCCGACCGGGATGTTGTCTCCGGCCAGGCCGTGCAGTTCGTCGCAGCGCTGACCGGGCTTGAGCGGACCCGCGGCCTCCGCCGTGTGGGTCAGGGAGGGCAGGCCGGTCAGGGCCACCGCGGTGGCGAACGCGACGGCCAGAACTCTCGTGCTGACGGGGCGCCAGGAGGCGCGGGATATGCGTGGCGTCACGGAAGTGTCCCCCGTCGAGGGCCCAAGGGGTGATCGTCCTCGCCGGGCATCAGGGCCCCCGTCGTGTGATGCCCGGCGTGTCGACCTCAAGCTAGGTGCTCGACCAAGGCCCGTTCCTGTGGATTTGCTGTGTCGCCGCCGTTCAACTCACAACCACCACATGATCGTTACCAGCGCGAGATCTGGGCAACGGGCGCTACGGTGGTGCGCATGAGTCGCGGGAACTGGAGCGCGAAGGACATGCGCGAAGCACGGGAACTGGACGTGCTGCGCTCGGAGAACGAGGTGCTGCCCCTGTGGCTGCGCGAGCAGCAGTCACGGTTCGCCGAGTGGGTGCGGGAGAACGAAGGCCTGTGGGACTTCTCCCCCCAGTCCCTGGACCGGCTGGAAGCCGTCGTACGGGCACGGTTCCGACGGGAGGACGACTTCAACGGCCATGACGGCGAGGCGTTCTTGCAGGTCGCGGCCTGGTACCTCGGAGAGGTCCACAACCGCTGCCGGGGAACCCAGTGGCAGGTACACCCCGGCGCCAAGGGTCATCACCGCTGGAAGTCGTATCCGTTCGTCATCCCCCCGTGGGAGCGGCTGGACGACTACGAGGACGAGGACGGCATCGACTACGACGCCCGGCCCATCGTCGATCCGCTCGGCAGCCTGCGCCTGATCCTGCCCGAGCCCTACGAACGGCTGGAGCCGGGTCGGACGCTGCGCAGCGAACTGGACGCCTACGAGTCGGGCGACGACCGGGCGGGCGACGGCTGACCGGGGGTGCCGCCGAGCCTCGACGGCCGGCGTGTGGGCGGTGGTGTCCTGAAGGGCCCGGCCCGCGCTGCTGGATAGGGTCGGGGTGTGGACCGCAGCAGCAGGCAGCCGGACGACGCGTTCGCCGGGGAGGCGCGGGGCGAGCTGTCGCCCCGGGCGGCCCGGGCGCTGTGGTGGGGGTCGGCCGGTCTGGTGCTCGCCGTCCTCGGCACCTCGGTGCTCGTCGCCGGCGCGGACCACACCCGACGACTGCCCCTGGCCTTGGCCCTGGTCCTCGCCCAGCTCTGCGCCCTGAGGTGGCAGGCGCGCGCCCCGGTCGCCGTACTGGCCGCGAACACGGTGACGGGGGTCGCGGTGTGGGCCCTGCTCCCCGCGGTGACTTTGACGGGTGCCCTGCTCGCGGCGCAGGTCACGTTGTGCGTGCTGTCGGCCACCAGGCCTCGGCGGGTGTCGGTGCGGGCGCTCGCGGCGATGTGTCTGGCGGCGCCGCCGGCGTTCGCGGCGGGCGGCCCCACGGGCCTGACGGTCTATCTGCTGACGGTGGTCCTGGCATGGACCGCGGGGCAGTGGCGGCGGGCGCAGCAGGCACGGACGCGGGCGGAGATGCGCCGGGCCGTGGTGGAGGAGCGCGCGCGGATCGCGCGTGAGGTGCACGACGTCGTGGCGCACACCCTGTCGGTGATGGTCATCCAGGCGGGTGCCGCCGACGACGTGTTCACCGAGCGACCCGAACAGGCCCGTCAGGCGCTGCGGGCCATCGAGACGGGCGCTCGCTCGGCGCTCGGCGAACTGCGGCTGCTGCTGCGCGCGTTCCGGCCCGGTGAGGGGGAGGACGGGGCCGGGGAGCAGCGGGAGCCGGGGCCTTCGCTCGCGCGCCTGGACGAGCTGACCGACGCCGTGCGTGCGACCGGGATGACCGTGCACGTGCACCGCGAGGGCGCCGTCGACGCACTGCCGGCCGCGGTGGACCTGGCGGCGTACCGGATCGTCCAGGAGGCCCTCACCAACACGCTGCGCCACGCGGCGGGCGCCGACGAGGTGAGCGTGCGCGTGACGGCCGCGAAGGAGAGGGTGAAGATCACGGTGGTCGACAACGGGCGTACGCGGTCGGGTGGTTCGGATGCGGCGGGCACGGGGCGCGGCCTCGTGGGGATGAAGGAGCGCGCACGGCTCGTGGGCGGCAGCATGCGCGCCGGTCCGCTGCCCGGAGGCGGGTTCGAGGTGGCGGCGCAGCTGCCGGTGGAGGGCGCGTCATGACGCTGCGTGTGGTGGTGGCCGACGACCAGGCCCTGGTCCGTACCGGATTCCGCATGATCATCGACGCCCGGGACGACCTTGAGGTGGTCGGTGAGGCCTCCGACGGCCATGAGGCGGTGCGGCTGACGCGGGACCTGGCACCCGAAGTGGTGCTGATGGACGTACGCATGCCCGTCGTGGACGGCATCGAGGCGACCCGGCAGATCGCGGAGGGCGGCAGCCGGGCCCGGGTGCTCGTGCTCACCACCTGGGACGTGGACGCGCATGTGATCGCCGCCCTGCGGGCCGGGGCGAGCGGCTTCCTGCTCAAGGACATCCGCCCCGCCGAACTCGTCGACGCGATCCGTCTCACCGCGCGCGGCGACGCGCTGCTGGCGCCGGCCGTGCTGAGCCGCGTCCTCGACCGTTTCCTGCGCACCACGCCCGACCCGGCGCCGCCGTCCTCCCTGCAGGACCTCTCCGGCCGCGAGCGGGAGGTGCTCACCCTGATCGGGCAGGCGTTGTCGAACGCGGAGATCGCCGAGCGGCTGCGCCTGTCGGAGGCCACCGTCAAGAACCATGTCACCGCCGTGCTGCGCAAGCTGGGCCTGCGCGACCGCGTCCAGGCCGTCGTCACCGCCTACGACCACGGCCTCGTACAGCCGCGCCGCCCCTGACGGGCCCGGTCTCCTCCTCAAGGAGGAGACCGGGCCACGGTCCTCCTGCGTTCCCAGTGCCGGTCCGTTCCCGTGGCCGATCCCCGGCCGGGGTACCCGGCCATAGCGTCGAGGTGTGATCGACGACCTGACCTGCCTCATGTATCTGCTCGCCCACGACGACGCGGCCGAAGGCCCCTACGACCGTTCCCGGACGGAGCTGCTGGTCCGTGCCGCTGCCCTGGTCGACCTCGCCTTGCGCGGCCGGCTCGGGGAGGACGGCGGCACGGTCATCGTGTCCGGCACGGAACCGACCGGCGACCCCGTCCTGGACGGCATTCTGCGCGACGCCGCCGCCGGACCCGGTTGGAAGGATCTCGTGCGCCGCCACCGCCGGCGGACCCTCACGGAGGTGGAGGACCGGCTCGCCGCGGCGGGTCTCCTCACCGTGAAGGCGCCCCGCACCCGCTTCGGCACACGGCGGCTGACCGTGACGGACCGCGCCGTGCCCGCGGCACTCCGCGCCCGCGTGTCCGCGGCGCTGCACGGGGACAGCCCCGTGCGGGAGGTCCCCGCCGCCGATGCCGTGCTGCTGGCGCTGGCCGCGGCGGGCGGCGTCCGCTCGGTCGTGTCACGGCAGGACCAGAAGACCTTCCGGGCCCGTATCGACGCCTGCACGGGATCTCTCGCCGCCCTCGCGCCCGGCCTGGAGAAAGCTGTACGCGCCCTGCCGATGACCATGATCGCCGCGCAGGGCGGCATGGGCGGCAGCTGACCCGATGGGGGAGATGATGACCATGCACCGCGCCCTGACCACGCTGGGCTGCGCCCTGACCGCCGTACTCGCGACGGCCTGGTCCGCGACGCCACCGACGGAGCCCACCCGGCCCGCCATCTCGACGGCCACCTCCACCTCCACGGTCACGGCCAGGCCCACCGCCGCCTCCACGGCCACGGCCACCGCCACCGCCACCGCCACCGCCACCGCCACCGCCACCGCCACGACGGTACGCACCCACGACGGCCTGGTGCGGGGCGCCGCCCACGACGGCTACCGCACCTTCGAGGGCCTCCCCTACGCGGCGCCCCCGGTCGGCAGGCTGCGCTGGGCGCCGCCCCGCCCGGCAGCCCCCTGGTCCGGCGTACGGGACGCGACCCGGCCCGCGAGCGCCTGTCCGCAGCCGGCCGGCGAGGGGCCCGGCGGCAGCACCGACGAGGACTGTCTCCACCTGAACGTCACGACGCCGGGCGGGGCGGGACCGGCACGCCCCCGGCCGGTGATCGTGTGGCTGCACGGCGGCGGCTTCACCACCGGGGCGGGCAGCTCGTACGACGCCCATCGCATGGCCACCCGCGGTGACGTCGTGGTCGTCACCGTCGACTACCGCCTGGGGGCCCTCGGTTTCCTCGCGCACGGCGGGCTGCCCGGCTCCGGCACGTTCGGCCTGGCCGACCAGCAGGCGGCGCTGCGCTGGGTCCGCGCCGAGATCGGCGCCTTCGGCGGCGACGCGCACAACGTCACGCTGGCCGGCGAGTCGGCGGGCGGCTACAGCGTCTGCGCCCAGCTCGTCTCACCTGCCGCCGCGGGGCTCTTCCACCGGGCGATCATCGAGAGCGGCCCGTGCACAGGCCGCCCCGACCGGCCGTTCGCCCCGTCCTCCGTCCCCCTGTCCACGGCCCGTGCCACGGGCACGGACCTCGCGGCGAAGGTCGGCTGCGGCTCCGCCCGCGACGTGATGGCCTGCCTGCGGCGCACGGACGTCTCCCGCCTGCTCGCGGCCCAGGACACCGATCAGCAGCCCGCTCACACCACCGCGTTGCTGCCCCGCGCCCCCGCGGCGGCGATCGCCACCGGCCGCTTCCACCGCGTCCCCGTGCTCATCGGCAACAACCACGACGAGGGCAACGGCTGGGCCGCGGGGATCGTCCGGGCCGGCCATCCCGTCACCCCGGACACCTGGCTCGACGTCGTGGCCGCCTTCTTCCCCTCCCCGGGACAGGCGAAGGCGATCGTCCACGAGTACCCGGTGCACCGCACCGACGGCGGCCCGGTGTTCGGCGCGGTCATCGGCGACGCGGACTTCGCCTGCCCGACGGTGCGCGCCGACAGCATGCTCGCCGCCCATGTGCCCGTCCGGCGCTACGAGTTCGCCGACGAGCACGCCCCGCCGCTCACCCCGGGAACGCCACCGTTCCCGCTCGGCGCACCGCACGCTAGCGAACTGCCCTACCTGTTCGACCTGGGCGGCCGCCCGCGCGACCTGACCGCGGCACAGCGCAGGCTGGCCGACACCATGATCGGCTACTGGACCCGCTTCGCCCGCACCGGCGACCCGAACGGCCCGTCGTCGCCGCACTGGTCCCGGCAGACAGTGCTGTCCCTGGCACCGGACCGCATCGTCCCCACCCACACGACTCGGCTCCGCCACCACTGCGCGTTCTGGAACGCTCTCGGGTGACCACGGACACGACCGCCGTGCGGGTCCGTCCGCCCGCTGACCCGGCGCAATGACGAGAGACAGCCCGCGCCAACCGCCGTCCGCCAGCAGGTGGATCGTGGTAGTCGGCCCGCCGACCCTCCCCCGGCGCCGGGTGCGCGGAGGCGGGCACACCGGTGTTCCAACGCCGGACGAGACTTCCCGCTGCCCGTCACTCGGGCACTCGGGCACTCGGGCACCCAGGCACCCCGTAATTCAAAGGCACTTTCCCGGTGGCTGTGCTTACTTGGTCGAGCGCCGGATCTCCTGGCAACTCACCTGCCTGTTGAAGGGACAGCACCATGAACTCCGCCCACGCCCCCCGCATCGTGATCGTCGGGGCCGGCCTCGGCGGCCTCGCCTCGGCCCGCGTCCTGCAGCTCCACGGCCGCTCCGTCACCGTGCTCGAATCCGAGACGTCCGCCGGCGCCCGCCCCCAGGGCGGCAGTCTCGACATACATGCCGACACCGGTCAGGCCGCCCTGCGCGCGGCGGATCTGTTCGACCGGTTCCGCACCCTGGCCCGCCCCGAAGGCCAGGAATGGCGCGTGCTCGACCCCGCCACCGCCACCGCCCTGCCCGTCACCGGGCCTGCCCACGACGACGACAGCCCGGAGATCGATCGCGGCCAACTGCGCGGCCTGCTCCTGGATTCCCTCGCCGAGGGCACCGTCCGTTGGGGCTGCACCGTCACCGGGGCCACCCCGCTCGGGGACGGCACCTGGCGCCTGCTTCTCGACGACGGCACCACCGAGGACGCCGATCTGGTGGTCGGCGCCGACGGCGCCTGGTCACGCATCCGACCGGCGTTGTCGGACGCCACACCCCGCTACAGCGGTGTCACCTTCATCGAGACCGGCCTGGACGACTGCGACATCCGCCATCCCGACTTCGCACGCATGGTCGGCAACGGCACCCTGCTGGCGACCGCCGGCAGCAAGGCCCTGCTCGCCCAACGCAACAGCACCGGTCACATCCGCGTCTACGTCGCCTTCCGCGCTCCGCAGGACTGGCAGGTGAACGCCGGTGTGGCACTCGATGACACGGCGTCGGTGCGGGCGCATCTGTTGAAGATGTTCGACGGCTGGGACGAGAGCCTGCTCTACGTTCTGCGGCACCACGACGGCGGGTTCGTCAACCGGCCCGTGTTCGTGCTGCCCGCCCCGCACACCTGGGAACACGTCCCCGGCATCACGCTGCTGGGCGACGCCGCGCACCTGATGCCCCCCGTCGGGCTCGGCGCCAACCTGGCCATGCTCGACGGCACCGATCTCGCCCACGCTCTCGTCACCGAATCCAGCATCGACGACGCCGTTCGCGTCTATGAGAGCCTCATGCTGCCGCGCTCGGCCCAGGCCGCCCAGGGGTGCGCCCAGGCACTCGACGACCTCATTCCCCCGACGAACTCCTGAGGCTTCGGGCTGGAGTTGCGGGCGCCTCGGCCCGGAGTTCCACCACGGACGGTCATCGGCCCTGAGTTCTACCACGGGACGGTCACGCCGTGCCGATCCAGGAACTGCAGGCCGGGGGCACCGGCCTGTGCTTCGAGGACGTCGACGACGGCCGGGATGCTCTCCTGGGGGGTGAGGGGCGCGTCGGGTCCGCCGAGCCGAGTCCGGTTGTGGCCGGGGTCGATGAGCAGCTTGGTCCGTCCGTCGTCGGCATGACGGGTGGCGTAACTGCGCATCAGCTGGTTGAGGGCGGCCTTGCTGGCCTTGTAGAGCTCATAGCCGTCCTCGGTGTTCAGCGAGATGCTGCCCTGTTCGGAGGACATGACCGCGACGGTTCCGGCGGGAGCGACGAGTCCGCGCAGGGCCTCCAGAGCCCGCAGCGGGCTCAGCGCATTGGTGATCATCACCTCGGTGAACATGTCGGTCGAGACCTCGTGGACCGGCAGGTTGCCCCGGTCGATCGCGGCGTTGACGAAGAGCAGGTCGAACCGACGGCCTTTCAGGCGCTCGCGCAGCGCGGTCAGTTGTTCGGGGCTGGTCATCTCCAGCGATTCGACCTCCACCCGGCCGTTCCAGGCATCGGCGGTCGCCTGCAGCTCGCCGCCGCCCCGGCGCGTGGTGGCGATGACCCGCCAGCCGCGGCGGGCGAGCTCGTCGACGAGGACGAGCCCCAGCCCTCGAGACGCTCCGACGACAAGGGCCTCACGGTCGGACGTGGTGGACATACTCACTCCTTCGCGGCGGGTTGCTTTAGACTAGACGCACCGTTGCGTCTAGACAACAGGGCAGGCCCCCGGCCGGGTAGGGTGGCTCGCGTGTCCACAGCCAGCCCTCAGCCCAGCAGGCCGCGTTCCGGCAGCCGGCGCGACGAGACCGCACGTCTGGCTGTGCTTCATGCCGCGGACGATCTGCTCGTCGAGCACGGCTTCGGCGCCCTGACCGTGGAGGCCATCGCGCGCCGTGCCGGCGTCGCGAAGCAGACGATCTACCGCTGGTGGCCCTCGAAGGTCGAGATCCTCCTGGACACACTCATCGAGGACAGCACCAAACGCCTGCCCGTCCCGACGGAGAAGCCCACGGCGGAGAGCATCCGTGGCTACCTCCGTGACTTCGCGCGATTCCTCACCAGCGATCCGGCCGGCAAGGTCCTGCTCACCCTCATCGCCGAGGCGCAGCACGATCCCGCCACGGCCGAGAGCTTTCACCAGCGCTATCTCGGCCCACGTCGTGACCAGGAGCGGGACATGTTGGCGCGCGGAACCGACGCCGGCGAGGTCTCGCCCGGGCTCGGCCCCGACGCCACGCTCGACGCACTGGTCGGCCCGATCGTCTACCGCGCCCTGACGGGGTCGGCCGTTCCCCGTGATCTGGTGGACACCCTTGTCGACGGCCTGCTCAGGCCCCGCTCGGATTGAGTGTCCTCTCACCCCTTCGCCGGCTCGGTCAGGCAGGCACCACCCCCTGGCCGAACGGCAGGAACCGGCCGACGACACCGAGAAGGTGACGACCGAGGTCGGCCCGAGGGGACTGGGACACGGGGGGCCGCATGTGCGCAGTGGGCCCCGTGGACGGGCGAGGGCCGGATGGCGACGGAACGATCGCACGGAAGGCGCACTTGACCAGTGCCGGCAGCGTTCGTCCCCGCCGTCGATGCCGCCCGCGCTCGTATCACCGGGACGTTCGGCACTTCCGGCACCTTCTCGGCACGGTCCTTCCGGTGGTCGGGGGAGGGGACGTCGCCGGACCCTCTTCGCGAGGCGCAAAGAGGGCCTCGGGGCGACTTGAACACTTCCCGCCGCTGCTGCGGTGGAGCGGCTCGAACCATGTCCACCGCGCAGCCGGGCAGGTGTCTACAGGTGAGCGCTGATCACACCGTCGACACCGAGCACGATGTACACGCCGTTGGCGTCGAGCCCGGCGTCGTGCTGGTTCGCCTCCAGGGTGCCGTACACCGCACCCTCGTTGCCGAGGATCTGCGCGCGGTAGCGGAGGTCGCCGATTTTCGTGACCTTGGCCGTCCAGCCGCCCGGGAGGTGGAATGTGCCCGGTCCGCGGTGTCCGCCGCCCAGCCAGGAATGGACCTGGCCGTCCATCGTGAGCACGATGAACATGTCGTTGGCGTCGAGCCCGGCGTCGCGCTGGTTCGCCTCCAGATCGCCGAGGACCTCACCGCGAGAGACGATCTTGGCGAGATAGTGGAGGTCGCCGAGCTGGTAGATCTCGGCCGTGCTGCCGTCCGCCAGCTTCTGGGTGCGGACCGGGGAGCCCTCCCTGGCCGCGGCGACCGCTGCGGTGGTGTGGTGCGCGGCGGGCGTTGCAGCGACAGCCGTTGCGGCGGGTGCCAGCAGAGCGGCCGTCAGGATGGTGCCGGCCAGCGTGCGGACAGCGGTCGCGCGGCGAGTCGTTAAGAGGGACATGCGGGTTCTCCTGAGCGAAGTCGTGGCGTTGACGCGCGCGTTGCCTGTTCCCTCTCGTGCGGCGGACGAGAGGCAAGGGGGTGGCGCGCAAGATCGAAGTTAGTGCGAACAGTCGACGGAATAGATCGCTCTTTGTCGCTAGATCGTCACATCTGAACGGGATTTCCCGAGTATCCGGCATCGCGCGACTGAAGGAGGTACGCCGCAGTCAGCGCAACGGCACGGTCCGCGTCATGCGACAACTCCACGAGGGCACGGGACGCCCTCGCCCCCAAAATGCCCGCCAGCGCCTGGGTCAGTCGCCCGCGTGCGGGCGCCCCGGTGGTGTCGTGGGCGAGGCGGTCGTCGAGCCTGGTCGCGATCTGATCGGCCGTCACGGTGTCGCTCGCCAGCACGCTCAGCGCATCGGCCGCCTCGGTGTCGTTCCTTCCGTCCACGATCATGTCGATGAGCGCCGGGACCGCCTCGGCCGCACCACGCGTGCCGAGCGCCAGGGCCGCATACCCGCGCACCACGACGTCGGGGTGCGCGAGGGCTTCCCGCAGCCGCGCGGTGGCTTCGTCACCGGGCATCTCGACGAGGGACCGAACGGCACGTTCCCGCACCGCGGCCACCGGTGAAGCGAGGCCCTCCGCCAGCAGCGCCGGGCCACCGCCGTCCGAGCGTGCCAGCGCCCATCGAAGGGCCCCGGCGACGTTCGGCTCCGTCTCGCCGAGTGCCGCCTCGACGAGGGCCTCCACCGGCACCGGAACCTCGTCGGCCGAGGAGAGGGCCGCGCGCTGGCGCACGTCGGCGCTCTTCGACCCCAGGGCCTGGAGGAGCGCAACGACCTGGAGGACGTCCTCCCAGCCGGCCGGTTGCGCGGCACGGATCCGGCGGAGCCGCGTGAGCAGGTCGGTCTCGGCCGCGATGCGCTCGCGCGTCTGACGGATGAGGTCGTCGACGAGTGCCGAGGGCGTGAATCCGGGATCGCCGAGCGCGCGTCCGATCTCACGCAGCGACAGTCCCAGCGACCGCAGGCTCTCGATCTGGAAGATCCGCTGGATGTCCTCGCCGGAGTACTCCCGGTATCCGGAGCCGGTACGGCCCGAAGGGCGCACCAGACCGAGCGACTCGTAATGCCGGAGCATGCGGGCACTGACCCCGGACCGTCGCGCCACCTCACCGATCAACACGTCCTATCGTCCCTCCTGGCCGGACCCGCCGAGGGCCACGACGCGCTTCGCCTCCTCGATCGCGAACTCGAATCCGGCGTCCGGGTCACGCAGCAGACGTCGTGTGGCGAGCGCGTGCACGCGCGTGTGCGGGTCAGGGGCCTGCGCCGCAGAGCGAAGAGCCGGCACGACCACTTCACCCAGCGCGACCAGTGCCCGGCTGAGACTCAGCTGCGTCTCCCGCTCACCGCGCCCGAGCTGTGTCGCCAGCACCGTGGCCAGCGCGGACTCCTCGCCTTCCGGCACCAGCACGACCGCGGCCCGCCAGGCGCTTCGCGCCACCTCGTCGTCGGCGTCGGACAGGAGTGTCCGTGTGATCGCCGGCCAGGCCCGCCGGTCCCCGATCTTGGACAGCGTGTGCAGCGCCTGGCTCCGTGCCTGCGCACGCTCCGAGCGGACTTCGCGCAGCAGCCCGGGAAGCGTCAGGGCCACCGGGTGGCGGGTGAGCGCCCAGGTCAGCATGTCGCGGACGAAGAACTCGGGCTCGATCGCGCATCGCTCGATGAGCTTGCCGACGAAGCGCGGGTCAGGCGTCGTGCCGACCGCCAGAGCAGTCCGCAGTCGCACGGACGAACGGCCGTCCTCCAACCCCTGGAGCGCTCGTACCGCATCCGTGTCCTGTCCCGTGACCGTCATCGAGACCACCTCCTCGGCCCGCAGTGAAGACCCTGCCACCGTGTCAAGGTCAAACCCCGCCACCGTGTCAAGGTCGAACAGGGCCCGCGGCGCGAGCGCCGGTCACCTGCTGCGTCCCGTCCCTGTCCTCTGCGTTTCGTGACGTTGCCGGTCACGGGGCCGGCATGTGCGGGGGCGGGTCCCTCAGTGGTGTCCGCCGTGGGCGTCCCCCGGGTGGATCCCGTACTGCATGTGGTCGCCGTGGTCCTGGCCGGTTTCGGGTGTGCCGCCCATCATGCGCAGCATGCTCAGCCCTCCGGTACGGAAGAACCGCACCAGGAACACGGCGGCGAGAAGGAGGAAGGCGATGTTGAGCCAGGTGGTGTAGTTCCAACGGACGCCTTCCATGGGGACCTTGGCGTCGGACTGGTCCGGGATCAGGCCGAGAGCTCCGAAGGCGAACTCCACGACGTAGCCCGCGACGACCATCGACAGGTAGAAGGTGCCGAGGAGGAAGGCGGCCGTCTTCGCGCCGTAGTACTTCCGGTAGATGTTGAGGATCGGCAGGATCAGCAGGTCGGCGAAGATGAACGCCACCACACCGCCGAAGCTGATGCCTCCCTGCCACAGCACGACCGCCAGCGGCACGTTGCCGATGGAGCACACGAACGAGGCGATCGCCACCAGCGGGCCGACGACGGGCCCCCAGAGTTTGGCGGCGAGCGGGTGGCCCTCGAAGAAGAAGGCACCCCAGAAGGAGTCCGGGACCCAGGCGGCGATGGCACCGGCGATGAGCAGGCCGGCGACCAGGTCGCGCAGGATCGCCGCCCATTCCATGACGAACACGTGGCTCGTCGCGGTGAAGCCCTCCCGGGAGAACAGCCGGGCGGCGAAGGACCCTTCACTCTGCACGGACATGTCCATCGCGGCGTGGCCCTCCATCGACCCGGCGAGACCCCGTGCCGCCTGTTCGCGGGCCTGGCGCAGGAGTTCCGCGCGCAGGAACAGCCGGAACAGGACGGCCAGCACAATGATCATGACCGGGCCGCCGACGAACTCGGCGGCGGTGAACTGCCAGCCCATCAGCAACGCCAGGATGACGCCGAGTTCCACGACGAGGTTGGTGGAGGCGATCTCGAAGGCCATCGCTGCGGTGAAGTCGGCGCCCTTGCGGAACAGCGAGCGGGCCAGTGCCACCGCGGCGTAGGAGCAGGAGGAGGACGCCATGCCCAGGCCCGCGGAGACGGCGAGGGTCCGGGGCCGGTCGTCGCCGAGCAGGGAGACGACGGTGGACTTGCGGACCACCGCCTGGACCACGGCGGACAGGGTGAAGCCCAGGATCAGGGCCCAGGTGATCTCCCAGGTCATGGACCCGGTGATCGACAGTGCGTGCAGTACGGCGTGCATCCGTGAAGCCTTCCCTCAAAGGGGCCGCGTACGACGCCGGACACGCCCACTGCCAGGGGCTCCTCCCTGGCGGGGGGCGGGACACCGCCGGCGGTGTTCGTTCACGGTCCAGCGTCTCCGGGCGGTACGGCACCGCTGTGTACGCGGCCGCGGGCCGAGGTCCGAGGTCGTCGACGAGCGTCCCGAGCGCCGCCGGGTCGGGTGAGGGTGCACGGCCGGCGGAATCCGCACCACGCACCTCGGAGCACTGTCCGGTGTCGGTTCACTCGGCCCCGCGTTCGGCAGTCGCCTCTGTCCTGCGCTCGACAGTTGTCTCAGTCCTGCGCTCGTCAGTTGTCTCAGCCGTGCACTCCGCCGTCGCCTCAGACCTGTGCTCCGCCATCCCGTCGGTCCTGTGCTCCGCCGCGGAGCGGTAGTCCGCAGGCGCGGTAGATCTCGTCGAGGACGCCCATCGTCACCACGGCATCCCTGGCCGAGGTGATGACCGGGCCGCCGTCCAGCACCGCCGCGGCGAATGCCGACAGCTGGCAGGCGTAGCTCGACGGATTCCGGGACACGCGCTCCCGCCGCACCACACGCCCTCCTTCCTCACGGGGCGCGCGGACCGTCACCCGGTGGTACAGATGAGGCATCACGAAGTTGGTCACGTCCAGTTCGCCGTCCGTACCGACCGCCCGGGCGCGGACCGACAGCACACGGCGCGACCACATGGACGCGCGGACACGTCCGGTCACCCCGCCCGGGAACGCGAGCTCGGCGCTCATCGCCCGGTCGATGCGCGGATCCTTGCGCAGTGTCAGCATCCGCGCCGCCGTCACCGCCGGGTCTGCCCCGGTGAGAAGGCGGGCGACGTGCACGGCGTAGCAGCCCGCGTCCATGGTCGCGCCACCCGCCAGCGCGTAGTCGTATCGGATGTCGCCGAACCGGGGCAGCGGGAAGCACACGTCGGCCTCGACGTGGTGGAGTTCGCCGAGTTCACCGCTCTCCACGATCTGTCGCATCCGCGCGGCAAGCGGGTGGTGGCGGTAGTGGAAGGCCTCCATCACCACCAGGCCGCTGAGCGCGAAGGCTGCGTCGGCGGCATCGGCGACGCGCTCGGCCTCGGCGCGATGCGAGGCGAAGGGCTTCTCGCACAGGACGTGTTTGCCGGCCCCGAGAGCCTTCAGCGTCCACTCTGCGTGCAGCCCGTTCGGCAAGGGCACATAGACGGCGTCCACCTGGGGGTCGGCGAGCAGCTCGTCGTAACTGCCGTGCACGACAGGGACTCCGTGCTTGCGCGCGAACTTCTCGGCTCGTGTGCGGTCGCGAGCCGCGACAGCGGTCACGGTGACGCGCGGTACCTGCCGCGCGGGCTGGATCAATGCGCTCGGCGCGATGGCGGCTGCTCCGAGCAGCCCGACCCTGAGGCTCGTGGACATGGCGATCAGTGTGCCAGCGCCACGTCCCCGCCTGCCCGGCAGAGGATGAGTACCGGCCCGGCAGGAGGGGAGTCCCGGCCCGGGTGAAGTGGCCCGGGTCCGGCACGGGTCTCGGGGTCTCGTGCTCGGCAACGTGGAACGAGTGGACCTCGTCGCTGTCGTTCTTGATCGTCCACTCTTCCACGGTGTTGAGCCTGGACCGGAAGTCGATGCGGTTGTGGTCGAACTGCTTGTGGTGGATGTAGAAGAGCGTGCCCGCCTTGTTCTCCGTGAAGGTGCCCGTCTTGCGGCCCGCGACGGGCTCCTTCGCTAGGTCGTCCACCGGGGCGAAGGCCGTGGGCAGGGCCACGGGCCGCATCGGCTCGCCGTCGGACCGGACCGTGGCCAGCGTCGCCCTCCCGGCCGGTGCCCCGCCCCGATGCTCGCCAGGCGCCACAGCTGGGTCTCGCCGGGCCTGATCCCGATCCGCGGGTTGAGCTGCCCGTTGACGGTGCGTGTGGTGGGCGCCCCCATCTTGAGATCCGCGGTCTTGATCCGGTCCCCCACGAGTTGGGAGTCCTTGAGGGCGACGCCGTGCTGCGTGATCCCGTGGAGCCGCAGGGGGCCGCAGGGGGCCGCAGCGCACGCTGCCCCATGCCCCATGCCCCATGCCCAAAGGCTGTGCACGACCCTCTGCACGCCCGGCAGGCCGGTGGCGGCCGGGCCCGGACGATGCGCGCGATGCGCATGAGGCTCCCTACGCTCGTAGGGAACGGGTTCCTTTGGACCGTCCGCAGACGGTCCTGGAGGTGACAGCCATGCGAGCCTCACTGATCCAGCTCTCCGTGGACGCGTCGGACTCCCCCGACGACCGCCGGCGCAGGGCGGCGTCGCTGGTCCGCGACCGGGCGGGCGACGATCTGGTGGTCCTGCCGGAGCTGTGGACGGCCGGCGCCTGGTCGTACGACCGCTGGGAACACGACGCCGAAAGAGTCGACGGCCCCACCGCCGAGATCATGTCCGCCGCCGCCCGTGAGGCCGGGGCATGGCTCCACGCCGGATCGATCGTCGAGCGGGACGGGGACGGAACGCTGTACAACACCGCCCTGCTCCTCGACCGGAACGGCGAGCTGCGCGGCCGCTACCGCAAGATCCACCGCTAAGGCTTCGACACCGGCGAGGCGACCTTGATGGGCGGCGGCCTCGACATCGTCACCGTGCCCGCCGACTTCGGTGTGATCGGCCTCGCCGTCTGCTACGACCTGCGCTTCCCCGAACTGTTCCGGGGCCTGCTCGATGCGGGGGCAGAGCTGATCGTGGTGCCTGCCGCCTGGCCCGCGGCCCGTCTCGGCCACTGGCAGCTGCTCGCGGCTGGCCACCACGTGGCGCACGTGCTGGCGCACCCCGGCTGCCAGCATGCTGCGCATGACCGGAGTGGGATGAATGCGCTCCCCGGGCCGCCCGAACCGGCCGACCATCTCGGCGTTCGCAGGCCAAGCGCCAGTCGAAGGACGACACGACGCCGGCGACGATCCAGGGAATGAATCCGCGCAGATAACCCATTGAACGTTCCTCGGTGGAAGGGAAGGGACGGCTGCTGAGGGGTGCTCCCCCGAGGCCGTCCGGTGAACCGACGCCGACTGGATGCGGGGCGAGGCCCGAAGTTCGGAGCCGTTCATGTGACACCCGTCACATGCTCTGTCGGGATGGCCGCACCGCTCCGATCGGCCCGTCCGGCGCCCCGGGCTCCGAAACGCACAAATGATCTCTTACTGTCATAGTGCGACCATGGACATCACCTCGGAGCGGGGCCGGGTCCACCGCGGCATCCGTACCCGTCGCGCGGCCCTCGCCCTGACCGGTGCCGTCGGTGTCGCGGGTGCCGCCGTCCTCGTCGCCCTCCCCCGCGCCGAGCACCGCACCCCGGCGCCCGCCCGACATCCCGCCCCCGGCGCCTCTGCCGGCGCTCCCTCCTCGGGCGCCTCCTCCTCGGACGCCTCCGCCTCGGGTGCCGGGGCCGACACACCGTCACCCGGTACCCGGGGCATCGGCGACCCGCTCCTGCCGCTCGACGGCAACGGGGGCTACACGGTGCGCCGCTACACCCTCGCCCTCGACTGGCGCGCGCCCAGCACGCCCTTCCCGGCGACCGCCACCGTGAGCGCCACCGCCACCCAGGCCCTGTCCCGCTTCGACCTCGACTTCGCGGGCAACACCCTGCGCACCGTGACCGTCGACGGCACACCGGCCAGAGCCGTCCGCGACGGCGACGAGCTCGTCGTCACTCCGGCGCGGCCGGTCCCCCGCGGCCGGGCGTTCACCGTCCGGGTGGCCTACACCGCCGACCCGACACAGCGACGGCACCGCGACGACGCGATCCAGGACTACGGCTGGGTCCCCACACCCGACGGCACGCTGCTCTCGCTCCAGCCCGACGGCGCCAAGATGGTCTTCCCGGCCGACGACCACCCGAGCGTGCGGGCGCCCTTCACCTTCCGCATCACCACCCCGGCGGGCCTGACCGCGGTGGCCAACGGGCGGCTCGTCGAGCGCGTCCGGCAGCCCGGCGGCCGGGTCCGGTGGACGTACGACTCCGAAGAGCCGGTCGCCACCCAGCTGGTCCAGCTGGCCATCGGGAAGTTCGACGTCGTTCAGAGCAAGGGGCCGCGCGGGCTGCCCGTGCGGGACGTGGTCCCGGACGGCCTGGTCGGCGACACCGAGGCCTACCGTTCGCTCACCCCCGGGCATCTGGCCTGGCTGGAACAGCGGCTCGGCCCCTATCCCTTCCGCCGCTACGGCGTCCTGGTGGGGGACACCGACCTGCCGGTGGCACTGGAGACGCAGTCGCTGTCCGTCGTACCGAGCACCGACCTGCTGGGCGACCGGATCGACGCCGAGCGCAACCTCGTGCACGAACTGACCCACCACTGGACCGGCGACAGCGTGGCGATCCGCCGGTGGTCCGACCTGTGGCTGAGCGAGGGTCACGCCCGTTTCTACGAGCTGCTCTACGGCGACACGCGCGGCGGCCCCGACCTGGAGGGCATGATGCGGTCCGCGTACGCACACCACGACCAGTGGCGGCACGACGACGGCGCCCCCGCCGAGCCCACCGAGCCGGGCTTGTTCCGGCAGATGCGCTACGACGGCTCGGCGCTGGTGCTCTACGCGCTCCGGGAGAAGGTCGGCGAGGAGACCTTCCAGCGGATCGAGCGGTCCTGGGTGAGCACGTACCGGGGCCGCGCGGCCGGCACCCGGGACTTCGTCGGGCTCGCCTCCGCCGTCGCCGGCGAGGACCTGACGGCCTTTCTGACCCCGTGGCTGTACGGGCCGCACACCCCGCCCATGCCGGGGCACCCCGACTGGCAGGTGGACCCGATCGAGGAGGACTGAGCCCTCCCCCGCCGCGGCGGGCGGCCTGCCGCCGACCGGGTGGCCTCGGCCCTCGGCTGGTCCACGCCGGTGGCACTCGGCGCGACGCGGCGCGCGAGGCACGGAAACGTACGAGGGGTGACGTGTCGGGCAACCGTCCTTGCCCTGAAGGGCAACTCCCATTGCCCCGGTCGCATGTGTCCTGGCCACGCTGAACCTCGTTGGAGGCACCTCCATGAAAAAACGCGTCGCCCACCGCGTCTCCAATGCCGTACGCGGGCACCGGCGGATCATCTGTGTGACCGCTTCGGCGGCGCTTCTGGTGCCGTTGCTGATCGACCGCTCGGGCGAGGCCGGCCCGCCCGCCGACCAGCGTCTGCAGGACGACTACACCGCCGCCGCCAACGAGTACCACGTGCCCCGGAGCGTCCTGATGGGCGTGTCCTACCTGCAGTCGCGGTGGGACTCCCATCCCGGCGTCCCGAGCGTCGTCGGCGGCTACGGGCCGATGCACCTCGTGGACGTCAGCGGGCTCCAGACGCAGCAGCCGGGCCCGCAGAACGCCTCGCCGCCCGCGGCGACGGCGGGGTCGCCCGCCTCCGGCAAGGAGAACCCGGCCGCCGCCATCGGGCAGGCGGACCTGCGGAAGGCCGCCGCCCTGACCGGACTTCCGGCGGACCGGCTGCGGACCGACGACGCCGCGAACGTACGCGGCGGCGCGGCCCTCCTGGCAGCGACCCAGCGGCAGCTCGGCAAGTCGCTCAGCACCAACCCGGCGGACTGGTGGGACACCGTGGCGCGGTTCCCGGGCGGGGGCGACCGCGCGTCCTCGTCGGTGTACGCGAACGACGTCTTCGACGTGATCCGCCGGGGCGCGCACCGCACCACCGACGCCGGGCAGCGCGTCAGCCTCCCCGCGAGTCCCCGCGTCCGCCCGCACCCTCCCCTGACCCAGGCGCCGCCGCGGCCGAGGGAGGTCGACTGCCCGGCGGACGTGACCTGCTCCTGGCTGAGCGCGCCGTACGTCCAGATCGACGACGACGAGTACGGCAACCACCAGCTGGCCGACCGGCCCCGGGACCAGCGGATCGACTACATCGTCATCCACGACACCGAGGCGCCGCTGGCGTCGATGCTCCAGACCATCCAGGATCCGTCGGAGGCGTCCTGGCACTACTCCATCCGCTCCAGCGACGGCCACATCACCCAGCACGTCAGGATCAAGGACGCGGCCTGGCACTCCGGCAGCCAGTTCGTCAACGCCCGCTCGATCGGCATCGAGCACGAGGGATTCCTGCGGCAGCCCGACGCCTGGTTCACGGAGCAGATGTACCGGTCCTCGGCGCGCCTGGTGAAGTACCTGGCGAAGAAGTACGGGGTTCCGCTGGACCGGCAGCACATCTTCGGCCATGACAACGTTCCGGCGCCGACCGACGACAGCATCCCGGACATGCACGACGACCCCGGCCCCTTCTGGGACTGGCGGCACTACTTCGATCTGCTGGGCGCGCCGCTGAAGGCCACGGCCGGGCCGGACAGCGACATCGTGATGATCCTGCCGGACTACGCCCACTACAAGCCGGAGTTCACGGGGTGCCGCAAGACCGGTGTGCCGTGCGCACCGCACGGCTCCAGCGCCGTGCGCCTGCACACCGATCCGGACGAGCACGCTCCGCTGATCCAGGACCCGGGCCGGCACCCTGACGGCGAGGACTCCACGGAGGACGTCGACGACCTCGGGTCGCGGGTCTCCGCGGGCCAGACCTTCGCGGTCGCCGAACGCAGCGGCGACTGGACGGCGATCTGGTACCAGGGCCACAAGGCGTGGTTCAGGAACCCGGAGAAGCAGCCGACGGCCGTCGGTGCGCGCGGCCGGATGGTGACGCCCAGGGACGGCCTGAAGGAGGTCGAGGTGTTCGGCCGCGCCCTCCCGGAGGAGGACGCCTTCCCGGAAGGGGACGAGGACGAGCTGCCCGAGCCCTCCCCGCTCCCGTACACCATTCGCGCGGACCAGCGGTATGTGACGACGTCCCGTGTGCTCGGGTCCGTCCTGGAGAAGGCGTCCGGCGGCGACGCCCCGTCCACCGTGGTCATGGGCAGCGAGGCGTACTACGAGATCCAGCTCGGCCACCGGCTCGCCTACGTCCGGGCGAGCGACGTGGACGTGGTGAAGGCGTCGGGCTCGGCACCATCGGGCTCGGCGGCATCGGGCTCGGCGGGCCCGTCCGGACTCTCCACCCGGTGACCGCAAGCATCACCACGGCTCTCCACCCGGTGACCGCAAGCATCACCACGGCTCTCCACCCGATGGCCGCAGGCATCACCACGGCCTTCGGCAGGGCCGGATCGTCCACCTGGGTCACCTCGTCGCTCTCGCGCATCCGAGGACGCCCTCACTGCCGTCGGCACGCGGCGGCGGCACGTGCCGACGGACGCCCCCGGTCAGCCCTGGGCCCGCTTGTGGCGGCGCTTGCGGTTCGGCCGGCGCGGGGGGTGGACCGTGTCCAACTCTCCTACGGCAGAGCGGACATGAGGCGGTTCCTTCGCATCGGCCGAACCGGCGCACCACCACGACGGACGCCCGGACACCTCGCGCACATGCATCCCCAGGTCGTGCAGCGAGCAGACCGGCCACACCTGCCACAGGCGCTCCGTGACCGTGTCCTGGGCGGCTTCGGCGACCTCCTGCAAGGCAGCTGCCGGAGTAGTGCGGTCGAGCCACAGGGGCCCGCCGTGCCACTCGCCGGAGGAGAGGGCGACAAGGAACTGCGCCGGTTCGCCTTCTTCCCAGGCCGGCACGGCAAGGAGCTGCAGCGGCCGCTGCTCGGGCAGCGTCGCAGCCAGATCCTTGTTCACCACTGCCAGGGCCTCGTCCCAGAGCGGGTGTTCACCCGACGTGACGGGGCGCGGTTCGAGCCGGTCGTAGGGCGACGGATGCATACGGGCATTGTCTCCCGCGCCCCCGCGCGATGTTGACGGAGGACGCCCCTCGGTACCAGGCTCGCTTCGCCAGGGAAGTGAGGTGCGAGCGTGAAGGACACGGGGGACGTGAAGGACACGAGGGACGCGAGGGACACCGAGGACGCGAAGGACACCCTCGATCTCGACGGGGCCCGCGCGGCCCTGGCCGCGCAGCCGTTCAGCGTGCTGCTCGGTGCACGGCTGGTGGCCTTCGGGGCCGGCGCGGCCACGCTGGAGCTCGACATCCGCGAGGAACTGCTGCAGCAGCACGGCTTCCTGCACGGCGGAGTGCTCGGCTACGTGGCGGACAACGCCCTGACGTTCGCCGCCGGTGCCGTGCTCGGCCCGCGCGTCGTCACCGCCGGCTTCACCATCGACTATCTGCGCCCGGCCACCGGCACGCTCCTGCGTGCCGAGGCCCACGTCGTCCGGGGCGGCCGCACCCGGGCCGTCTGCCGCTGCGACGTGTCCGCCGTCGGCGCCGACGGGACGCCCCGGCTGTGCGCGGTGGCGCAGGGCAGCGTCTCCGTGGCCGGGCATGCGCAGAGCTAGCGCCTCTCCGTGGGCTCTCGCCGGGGTCGCGGGCCCTGGCGCGCACTCCAGCACTGCCTCCAGGGCGTGGGGGCATCCCGGGCGGCGTTGTCGTCGCCGGGGATGAGGCGCCGTGCCCCGAAGCCGGCCCGATCCGACAGAAAGACCCGGTGCGGCCGCCCGCCGCGGCCACCCGTGCAAGGGAGTCCGAGATGTACGTACGGCGTGTCGTGCCCCACCTGCGGTCCACCGCGCTGCCCGGGAACGCGGAGTTCTACGGCGTGCTGGGCTTCGAGGAGGTCATGAACCACGGCTGGATCATGACGCTCGCCTCCGCCGCGAACCCGGCCGTCCAGCTGAGTCTCATGAGTGAGGACCGCACCGCGCCCGTCGTCCCCGATCTGAGCATCGAGGTCGACGACGTCGACGCGGTCTACGCGGCGATGCGGGAGCGGGACGCGGAGATCGTGCACCCGCTCACCGACGAGGAGTGGGGGGTGCGGCGGTTCTTCGTGCGCGACCCCGACGGCAGGGTGGTCAACGTCCTCAGTCATGGCTGAACCGGCGGTCCGGCCGAAGGGCGCCTGCTGGACGTGGTCCTGACGAGCCGTGAGACTGGTCCGCGTCCCACGCCCCGGCTCCGCAGGACGGTGACCATGGAAGAGAAAGTCCCCCGCGTCGAACTCACCCCGCAGGCAGCCGAGCTGGTGCGCCGGCTGCGCGCGGAGCACGGCCCGCTGATGTTCCACCAGTCGGGCGGCTGCTGCGACGGCAGCGCGCCCATGTGCTACCCGGACGGCGAGTTCCGCACCGGCGGATCGGACGTGCTCCTCGCCGAACTGGCGGTCGAGGGCGTCGAGGAGGCCGTGACGTTCTGGATGTCGCGCAGCCAGTACGAGGCGTGGAGCCACACCCGGCTGATCGTCGACGTGGTACCCGGACGGGGTAGCGGATTCTCGCTGGAGGCACCCGAGGGGGTGCGTTTTCTCACCCGTTCTCGCGTAGTCGACGCCTAGGCACCCCACAGGCCATCGCCTTCTGGTGCACTTCCCCGGAGTCCTGGGAGAGTTGACGAGACATCAGGGGGCGCAGTGGCGCGCGATCGGCGGCAGACGGCAGCAGGCAGATCGGTTCTCACGGTTCTCACGGCGTTCGGTGTACTGGCCGGTGCGGCCCTTGCGGGGGCGGCACCGGCCGGTGCCGTACCGCTGGGCAAACGGGTCGCACCGGGGGTCACCTACCGGCAGTTCGACATCTCTGCGGCGGCAGGGGAGACACACGCCCACCTGCTGACCGTCGACCTCGGCAATCCGCATGTCCGGCTCGACCTGTTGTACCCGGGGACGGTGGCCGCCCGGGCGACCGTCTCGAAGCTGGCCGACTCGGTGGGCGCGGTCGCGGGGGTCAACGGGGATTTCTTCAACATCACCGAGACCCAGCACCCGGGCGTCGAGGCGACGGGCGCGACCGTGGGGCCGGCGATCGCGGGCGAGCAGGTGCTGAAGGCGGCGGTGCCGACGGGCCAGCGGTTCGGGCCCTCGCTGCCGCCCGGGACGACCACGACGGACGTCTTCGGCGTGGGCACCGACCGGCGGGCCCGCATGGACCGCCTCACGCTCACCGGCTCCGTCACCACGCCCGAGGGGCGGTTCCCGCTCAGGGGCCTCAACCAGTACGCGCTGCCGGAGAATTCGGTCGGCGCCTTCACCTCCCGCTGGGGCAGCGCCTCACGGATGCGCGCGACCTGCGGCACGGACACCGACCGGGCGGCCGCGTGCAGCACGGACACCCACGAGGTGACGGTCGAGGACGGCAAGGTCCTCTCCGCGTCCGACACCCCGGGCAGCGGCCCGGTCCCCGCGGGCGCCACGGTCCTGGTGGGCCGCGAGGAGGGCGCCCAGCAGCTGCGCAAGCTGTCGGTCGGTGACCGGGTGACCGTCACGCACGGACTGGTGGCGGCCACGGCCAAGGTCCCGTACACCTTCGCGATCGGGGGCTACCCGGTCCTGCGCGGCGGAGCACCGCTGTCCGGCCTCGACGACTCCGTCTCGGCCGTGCGCACCGTCGTGGGCTTCGCGGACGACGGGCACCGGATGCTGCTCCTCGCGCTGGACGGGGCCGCCGCCTACCGCAGCGGCATGACCATCGCCGAGGAGGCGGCCACCATGAAGGCGCTGGGCGCGTCCGACGCGTTCAACCTCGACGGCGGCGGGTCGAGCGAGATGGTCACCCGGGACGCGGGCGCCGGCGCTGTGACGGTCCGCAACCACCCGAGCGGCGGCGCCGAGCGGCCCGTGCCGGACGGCATCGGGGTCTTCTCGTCCTGACGCCGTGGCTCAGGGCCGCAGACTGCTCACCAGCTCGGCGGTCGCGGTGAGTCCGCTGTGGATGGTGGGCGCCATGCTGGTGCTGGCCAGGTAGAAACCGAGCAGCATGCAGACCAGGGCGTGCGAGACCTTCAGCGCGCCGTTGCGCATGAAGATCACGGCAATGATCAGGAGCAGCAGCACCACAGAGATGGAAACGGCCATCGGGAACCTCCTCCGCCACGCCCCTTCTGCGGCGTTCGGCCGCAAGTGTGGCGTAGCGGAGGGTTCGTCCGGGCGGCTGACACTCCCCCGATCGTGTGGTGTTACGCGGACGGGTGTGCGTCGAGGAACGCCTCCAGGCCTGCAAGGTCGTCGGTGTTGAGGTAGTCGACACCGCAGGCGAGGAGTTCGCTCCACAGCGCGTCCCGGGCCGGGCCGGCCGCGTCCGGCGTCGCCCAGAACCGGATCACCTGCCCGCGCTCATGGGCGGCGCCGGTGATGCTGCGCAGCTTGTCCCGCTCGGCGTCCGGGAAGGGGCCCTCGCCCAGCCAGGTGAAGTTCAGCGTCCAGTTGTCGCTGATCAGCGGGATGAAGGAGGCGGGGGCCGGGCTGCCGAGGTCGGTGAGCCGGCCGTCGTAGAAGGCGCGGCGCTCGGTCTGGGCCTCCATGGGCGTACGGGCGGCCCGGTCGCCGGAGATGACGGCGGTGACCGGTCCGTGGTGGACCCGGCCGTGCGCGTACCGGGTGAACAGGTGCGGGTAGCGCCTGAGGTGCCGGTCGAGTTCGAGGTAGGTCGAGGAGCCCTCGGTCTTGATGTCGACGAGGAGTTGGAGCGACCGGCGCCACCCCCGGTACACGGACCCGTGGTGGGCCCGGACGAGAGCGGCGAGCGGATCGAGGTAGAGGGATTCGAGGGTACGGGTCGGATCCAGCTCGGAGGCGTCGTGGCCGATGAGGAGCTGGTCACCGACGAGGAAGATGTCGGCCTCGACGCTGCCGAAGCGGTGGCCGAGGGCGTCGAACAGCGGCCGCGGGTGCTCGTAGTCGTTGTGGGCGTGCGCGTTCCACAGCGGGCACGGGCCGCGGTGGCCGCCACGCGCCCGGGCGCTGGTGGCGGGCAGGGCGATCGCGCCGGCGAGGGCGGCGCCGAGGGTGGTGAGGGCTCTGCGACGAGTGGTGAGTGCCATGCTCTGCCTCCCTTGAGGGGCCGGATGGGACCGGGGAGAGTATGCGTGCGCTCTCCACTCAACGGGCCCTGTCCGTTGGGGAGTTGGCCGGACTGCCGCCCTCTGTTCACTTCACCGGAGCACGGGCACGGGAAAGCCCGCCCCAGGTGGGGCGGGCTTGCGCGTGCCGTGGGTCAGGGTGCCCGGAGGTCGACCAGTTCGGCCAGTGCCTCCCGGTGGGCGCCCGCGGTGCCGTAGGCGATCGAGTCGGCCTTGGCCCGCTTGAGGTACAGGTGGATCGGATGCTCCCAGGTCATGCCGATCCCGGCGTGCAGCTGCAGTGCCTCCTCGGCCGCGCGGACGGCGGCGGGCGCCGCGTACGCCTGCGCGACGGCGACCGCGACGTCGGTGTCCTTGCCGGAGGCCAGCGCGTCCGCGGCGGCCCGGGCGGCGGCGCGGAGGTTGACGACCTCCAGCCACAGCTGGGCGAGCCGGTGCTTGAGCGCCTGGAAGCCGCCGACCGGGCGGTTGAACTGCTTGCGCTCCTTCAGATACCGGACCGTCTCCGTCAACGCCCATTCCGCCAGGCCCAGTTGCTCGGAGGCGAGCAGTCCGGCGGCGGCGCGCAGGGCCCGTCGTACGGCGGGTTCAGCGGCGCCGAGGCGGCGGCCCGCGGCGCCGTCGAGGGTGACGGTGGCGAGGGGGCGGGTGAGGTCGAGGGAGACCTGCGGCGTGACGGTCACCGCGGAGGCGTCGACCGCGTACAGGCCGCCGTCGTCCGCGGGCACGAGCAGCAGGTCGGCGACCGCCGCATCGGCGATGCCCGTCAACTCCCCGTACAGGAGGCCTCGTTCGGTCCGTACGGTCGCGAAGGGGGCACCGGGAGCGGTGTGCAGACCCACGGCGAGCGCGCCCACCGTGGTCGCGGACGCCAGCTGTGCGAGCAGATCGCCGGCCCCGCACTCCAGCAGCGCTTCCGTGGCCACGACCGCGCTCGTCAGGTACGGGACGGGCGCGACGGCCCGGCCCAGTTCCTCAAGGACGACGGCGGCCTCCCGGTGCGTGGCGCCCTGGCCGTCCAGCTCCTCGGGAATCAGCAGGCCGGCGAGGCCCATTGCGTCGGCCAGCGTCTTCCACAGCGCGATGTCGTGCGGTGCGTCCGACTCGGTGCGGGCGATCACCGCGGCCGGGCCGCCGCGGTCGGTCAGCAGATCCCGCACCGCCGACCGCAGCGCCTCTTCCTCCTCGGAGTAGAGGAGATCCGGCTGTGTGCTCATCGGACCAGGTCCTTCCAGGCGACGTCCTTGTCGGTGCGCGGCTCGGCGGGCAGGCCCAGCACGCGCTCGGCGACGATGTTCAGCAGAATCTCGCTGGTCCCGCCCTCGATGCTGTTGCCCTTGGAGCGCAGGTAGCGGTATCCGGCGTCGCGGCCGGTGAAGTCGACCAGCTCGGGGCGGCGCATGGTCCACTCGTCGTACAACAGGCCCTCTTCGCCGCGCAGTTCGACCTCCAGGCCGCTGATCTCCTGGTTGAGGCGGGCGAAGGCGAGCTTCATGCCGGCACCCTCGGGACCGGGCTGGCCGGCGACGAGCTGCTGGCGCAGCCGCTCGGCGGTGAGACGGGAGACCTCGGCCTCGACCCACAGCTTGAGCAGCCGCTGGTGCAGGTCGTGGGTGCGCAGTGCGGGGCGTTCGCGCCAGGTCTTGACGACCGGGCCGATCATGCCGCCCTCGCGGGGCAGCCGCATGCCGCCGATGGCGACGCGCTCGTTGTTGAGCGTGGTCTGCGCGACCCGCCAGCCGTCGCCGACCTCGCCGAGGCGACGAGAGTCGGGGATGCGGACGCCGGTCAGGAAGACCTCGTTGAACTCCGCCTCGCCGGTGATCTGGCGCAGCGGCCGCACCTCGACCCCGGGGTCGGTCATGTCGCAGAGGAAGTAGGTGATGCCCTGGTGCTTGGGCACGTCCGGGTCGGTGCGGGCGATGAGGATGGCCCAGCGGGCGATGTGGGCGCTGGAGGTCCACACCTTCTGCCCGTCGATCACCCACCCGTCGCCCTCACGGACGGCCCGTGTGCCGAGGGCGGCCAGGTCGGAGCCGGCGCCGGGTTCGCTGAACAGCTGGCACCAGACCTCCTCCCCGGTCCACAGGGGCCGCAGATAGCGCCGCTTCTGCTCCTCGGTGCCGTAGCGCAGGATGGTCGGGGCGGCCATGCCGAGGCCGATGCCGATGCGCCGCGGGTCGTTGTCCGGGGCGGCCGCGGCCTCCAGCTCGGCGTCCACCACGGCCTGCAGGGCCCGCGGGGCGCCGAGGCCACCGAGGCCCTCGGGGTAGTGCACCCAGGCCAGCCCGGCGTCGAAACGGGCCTGCAGGAACTCCAGACGTCCGGTCGCGGCGGGTGGGTGCGCGGCCAGCAACTCCCTTGTGCGGGTCAGCAGTTCTTCGGTGTCGGTCATGCCGCGGCTCCGTTCTCCATCAGGACGGCGACCCGGCCGGTGGTCACGCCGTCGGCGACCCGTTGCACGGCCGCCGCGGCCTGCCCGAGCGGCACCCGCTCGCTCACCAGCGGCTTGATCGCGCCCCGTGCGGCCAGTTCGGTGAGCTGCTCGTGGCAGTGCAGGATCAGCTTGGGGTCCTTGGTGTTGTACAGGCCCCAGTGGAGGCCGAGGATCGAGTAGTTCTTCACCAGGGCGTGGTTGAGCGCGGGGCTCGGGACGCTGCCGCTGGCGAAGCCGACGACGACGATCCGGCCCTCGAAGGCGACCACCTTGGCGGACTGGGCGTAGGCCGCGCCGCCGACGGGGTCGTAGACGACGTCGGCGCCCCGGCCTCCGGTGGCCTCCTTCACGGCCGCGATCACGTCCTGGCTGCGGCGGTCCACGACCACGTCGCAGCCCAGCTCGTGGGCGACGGCCGCCTTGTCGGCGCCGCCCACGACCCCGATCACGGTGGCGCCGGCCGCCTTGCCGAGCTGAACGGCCGCGCTGCCGACCCCGCCGGCGGCGGCGTGCACGAGGAGGGTCTCCCCCGCCTCCAGACGGGCCCGGCGGTGCAGGCCGAACCAGCCCGTCTGGTAGCCGATGTGCAGGGCGGCGGCCTCCGCGTCGTCCAGCGTCCCGGGCGCGGGCAGCAGGGCGCGGGCGTCCGCGACGGCGTACTCGGCGAAACCGCCGTACGGCAGCGCGGGATTGGCGATCACCCGGCGGCCGTCCTCGGTCTCGCCGCAGATCTCCACTCCGGGGGTGAAGGGCAGCGGCGGCCGTACCTGGTACTCGCCCCGGCACAGCAGGGCGTCCGGGAAGTTGATGTTGGCGGCGCGCACGCGCAGCAGCACCTGGCCGTCGGCGGGTGTGGGCCGCTCCACCTCCGCCAGGCGCATCACCTCGCTGGGCTCGCCGTTCTCGTGCACTTGCCATGCCTGCATGCGGGGCCTCCACGGGACTGCTTCGTCTGACCGGGTCCGACGGCATACTAAGCGGTCGCTTGCCATTCGGGGAACAGGAGAACGCGTCACACGCTCGTCGGCCGCGCCCGTACGTGCATCCGCTCCCCCTGCGGCCCGAACAGACTGAGGAACTCCACCGGCCCCTCGCCGGTCGACCCGAACCAGTGCGGCACCCGCGTGTCGAACTCGGCCGCCTCCCCCGCCGACAGCACCACGTCGTGCTCGCCCAGCACCAGCCGGAGCCTGCCCGAGAGCACGTACAGCCACTCGTACCCCTCATGGGTGCGCGGCTCGGGCTCCTGCGTGCGCTGCGGTTCGAGGACCTTGAAGGCCTGGAGGCCGCCGGGCTGGCGGGTCAGCGGCCAGAAGGTGCGGCCGTACCGCTCCAGGGGCTTCGCCCGCACCCGGGGGTCACCGACCGGCGGAGCGCCGACCAGTTCGTCCAGGGGTACCTGGTGGGCCTGGGCGATGGGCAACAGCAGCTCCAGGCTGGGCTTGCGCAGACCGGACTCCAGCCGGGACAGGGTGCTGACGGAGATGCCGGTCGCCTCGGACAGGGCCGCCAGCGTCACCTCCCGCTCCTTCCGGATGCGCCGCAACCTCGGGCCCACGCCGGCCAGAACGTCGTCGGTGTTCTCGGTACTCATACCAGAATTGCAGAATCGGCAAAGACGTTTGTCAATCCGGCAGCCACCTGCCGGCCGTCTGCCGCCGAGGCGGCCACCATGGCCGAAGGGCTCGACGAGAGCCACGGCGTGGCCGTCACCCCAGGCAGCACGGTCGGCCCGACCGCCGCGCCGGTGCCGAGCCCGGGCCGTCCGCCGCGCCGGTGCCGGGGCCAGAGCTGTCGGCCGCGGTGGCACCAGGCCGAGGCCGGGGCTGTCAGCCGCGCTGGTGCCGGGCCGGGGCCGCGATCAACGGGGAGTTGCTCTCGGCGGCTTCGATGCCGCCGTGCGGGTGTAGAGCCGGCGCCCGCGGTGCACCATGACTGCATGCTGCTGACCCGGCTCGCCGAGGTGTCCCGGGAGGTCGCCGCGACGGCCGCCCGGTCCCGCAAGACGGCCCTGCTCGCGGAGCTGTTCCGGGACGCGGAGGCGGACGACGTGCCGATCGTCATCCCCTACCTGGCCGGACGGCTCCCCCAGGGACGGCTCGGCGTCGGCTGGAAGGTCCTGAGCCGGCCGGTGCCGCCGGCCGCCGAGCCCTCCCTGACCGTGCGGGAGGTCGACGCCCGGCTCGGCGAACTGGGCGAGGTGGCCGGGCCCGGCTCCCGGACGGAGCAGGCCAGGATCGTCGGCGAGCTGATGGGCGCGGCCACCGAGGAGGAGCAGCACTTCCTGCTCGGCCTACTCACGGGCGAGGTCCGCCAGGGCGCACTGGACGCGGTCGCCGTGGAGGGGCTCGCCCGTGCGACGGACGCGGACCCGGCGGACGTACGGCGGGCGGTGATGCTCGCCGGGTCCCTGCAGACGGTCGCCCAGGCCCTGCTCGCCGAGGGGACCGGGGCGCTGGAGCGGTTCCGGCTGACGGTCGGGCGTCCGGTGCTGCCGATGCTGGCGCGCAGCGCCTCCTCGGTGGCCGAGGCGGTGGAGAAGCTGGGCTCGTGCGCGGTGGAGGAGAAGCTGGACGGCATCCGCGTCCAGGTCCACCGGGACGGCGGCACGGTACGGATCCACACCCGCACCCTGGACGACATCACCGACCGGCTGCCCGAAGTGACCGCCGCCGCCCTGGGGTTGACGGGCGAGCGGTTCATCCTGGACGGCGAGGTGATCTCCTTCGGCGGTGACGGCCGTCCGCGCTCCTTCCAGGAGACTGCGGGCCGGGTCGGCTCCCGGACGGACGTGGCGAAGGCCGCCGGTCAGGTCCCGGTCTCCCCCGTCTTCTTCGACGTCCTGGCCGTCGACGGCCGCGACCTGCTCGACCTGCCCTTCGCCGAGCGGCACGCGGCGCTGGCGCGGCTGGTGCCGGAGCCGATGCGGGTGCGCCGGGCCGTGGTGTCCGGCCCGCGGGAGACCGCCGAGGCTGAACGGTTCCTCGCCGACACCCTGGCCCGCGGCCACGAGGGCGTGGTCGTCAAGGCGCTCGACGCCCCCTACAGCGCGGGCCGGCGCGGCGCCTCCTGGCTGAAGGTCAAGCCCGTGCACACCCTGGACCTCGTGGTGCTGGCGGCGGAGTGGGGCCACGGCCGGCGCACCGGCCGGCTCTCCAATCTCCACCTCGGCGCCCGCGCCCCCGACGGCAGCTACGCCATGCTGGGCAAGACCTTCAAGGGCATGACCGACGCGATGCTCGCCTGGCAGACCGAGCGGCTGCGGGACCTGGCCGTCGAGGACGACGGCCGCGTGGTCACCGTACGGCCCGAACTCGTCGTGGAGATCGCCTACGACGGCCTGCAGCGCTCCTCCCGCTACCCGGCCGGGGTCACCCTGCGCTTCGCCCGCGTGGTCCGCTACCGCGAGGACAAGCGGCCCGAGGAGGCCGACACGGTGCAGTCCCTGCTGGCGGCCCACCCGGAGGTCGCGCCGTGACGGCAGGGACGACGAGGCGCAGCGCGGGACTGCTGCTGTTCCGGCGCACCGACGCCGGACCGGAGGTGCTGCTCGGCCATATGGGCGGACCGTTCTTCGCGAAGAAGGACGCGGGGGCATGGACCGTGCCCAAGGGCGAGTACGAGCCCGACGAGTCCGCCTGGGACGCGGCCCGCCGTGAGTTCCGGGAGGAGCTGGGGCTTGCGGTGCCCGACGGGGAGGCCGTGGCGCTCGGCGAGATCACGCAGGCAGGCGGCAAGAACGTCACGGCCTGGGCGATCGAGGCCGATCTGGACCCCGAGGCGATCGAGCCCGGCACCTTCACCATGGAGTGGCCGCCGAGGTCCGGCCGGACGCAGGAGTTCCCGGAGCTGGACCGGGTGGCGTGGTTCGGTCTCGACCGGGCCCGCACGGTGATCGTCAAGGCCCAGGCGGCCTTTCTGGACCGGCTGGCACAGCACACGGGCTAACCGCGGGGCACGGGGCACGCCAGGACAGCGCACTACACGTTGCGGTCGGCAGCGCCGCGCGCGAAGGTCGGAACAAGCCCGCTCCCAGGGAGGTCAGCCATGCCCATCGCGACGGTGAACCCGGCGAACGGCGAGACGCTCAAGGCATACGAAGCCATGGGCGAGGAAGAGCTGGAACGCCGGCTCCAGCTCGCCGAGGCCACGTTCCGCACGTACCGGACGACCTCGTTCGCCGAACGTTCCCGGCTGCTGGACAAGGCCGCGGACCTGCTGGGCGAGGACCAGCAGGAGATCGCCCGGGTGATGACCACCGAGATGGGCAAGCCGGTCGGACAGGCCCGCGCGGAGGCGGCGAAGTGCGCCAGGGCGATGCGCTGGTACGCCGAGCGCGCCGAGGGGCTGCTCGCCGACGAGGAGCCGGCCGAGGCGGACGTGCGGGACTCCGGCGCCTTTCGGGTCCGGGTCCGCTACCGGCCCATGGGCCCCGTCCTCGCGGTGATGCCCTGGAACTTCCCGCTCTGGCAGGTGATCCGTTTCGCCGCGCCCGCGCTCATGGCGGGCAACGTGGGCCTGCTCAAGCACGCCTCGAACGTCCCCCAGACCGCCCTGTATCTGGAGGATCTCTTCCACCGGGCGGGCTTTGGGGAGGGCTGCTTCCAGACCCTGCTGATCGGCTCGGGAGCGGTCGACGGCATCCTGCGCGACGAGCGGGTGAAGGCGGCGACGCTCACGGGCAGCGAGCCGGCCGGGCGGGCGGTCGCCGCCACCTGCGGCGAGATGATCAAGAAGACGGTACTGGAGCTGGGCGGCAGCGACCCGTACGTCGTCATGCCCTCGGCCGACCTCGACCGGGCGGCGCACACCGCCGTGACCGCCCGGGTGCAGAACAACGGGCAGTCCTGCATCGCCGCCAAGCGGTTCATCGTGCACACCGACGTGTACGACGCCTTCACCGAGAAGTTCGTCGCGGGCATGCGGGCGCTGAAGGTCGGCGACCCGCTGGAGGAGGACACCGACGTCGGGCCGCTCGCCAGCGAGCAGGGGCGCAGCGACCTGGAGGAGCTGGTCGACGACGCGAAGCGCAGCGGGGCGGGGGTGCTGTGCGGCGGCGAGCGCCCGGACGGGCCGGGCTGGTACTACCCGCCGACGGTCCTGGCGGGCATCACCCGCGAGATGCGCATCCACCGCGAGGAGGCGTTCGGACCGGTCGCCACGCTGTACCGGGCCGGCGACCTGGACGAGGCCGTCCTGATCGCCAACGACTCGCCGTTCGGGCTGAGTTCCAACGTGTGGACGCGCGACGACAAGGAGGTGGAGCGGTTCGCGCGGGACCTGGAGGCGGGTGCCGTGTACGTCAACGGCATGACCGCCTCCCATCCGGCGTTCCCGTTCGGTGGTGTGAAGAGGTCCGGATACGGGCGTGAGCTGTCCGAGCACGGAATCCGGGAGTTCTGCAACATCACCACGGTTTGGCAGGGTGCGTGAGCGCCGCGCGGCTACCATCCCGTTTGTGAACCGCGAAGTGACTCTGCCTCTGATCGTCGACGACAGCGGTACCTTGCAGGTGGCTGCGGCCGACGTGAGTAAGTTGTTGCGGACCGTGGGCGGGCGGTGGCTGCATCTGGTCGAGGAGGGGGAGCAGGAGCTCGACGAGAACACGGTCGCCGCGTTGACCATCGAGCTGGCGAAGCTGGCGGATCGTATCGACGTGGCGTGCATCGCGCACAGCAGCGGGGCGCCGTAGGTCCTTCGGCCGTGTTCCGGGCGAGGGTGCGCGGTGGCCGGCCGCACCCACGCGGCCGAGCCGCACAGGGAACACGGTTCCGCGCGGCCCCGACCCCCTTGACCAACATCTCAAACACGGCCTAGAGGGTTTCCTCCAGCGCGTTCCAGAACATGGCCTCGTACGCCTGGAGCAGGCGGCCGTACCGACGGGCTGCGGCCGCGTCCAGCCGGTCCTCCTCCAGCGCCTCCTGAACCGCCGCCGTCGCCCGGGCGTCCAGGTCGGGAGCCGGCTGCGCGAAGAAGTCGAAGAAGGCGCAGGCCTCGTCGGGAAAGGCGTAGTGGGTGCGCAGGGCCTCGGCGATGCGGGCGCAACAGCCGCCCCACGCCGCGAAGTTGGCACTCAGGGCCAGGATCGCGTCCGCCGGTGAGGCGTTGAGGGCCAGCCAGGACACATAGGCGGGGTAGGCCTGGCAGCCGGGCCGCGGTTCGTGGGTGCGAGTCCGCTCGGCGGTGACATCGCACGCCTGCGCGAACGCGTCCAGCCGCTCCCCCGCCAGCGTCTCGCCCTCGGCGAGCGAGGCGAAGAACACGGCCGCGGTGGGGATGTCGGCCGCTCGCTCCGCCAGATGCACGAAGGAGCGCTGGTCCGCGGCGATCACCCACTGCTGTTCCAGCGCCAGGGCGGCGAGGGTTTCGCGGTTCGCCCCGCCCCGGGCGATCACCGCAACGAGTGGGTTGGCCAGGGGGTCGGGGGCGAGTCGGGCGGTCGTCGAGGCCAGTAGTTCTGCGGCCGAGAGCGTCATCGGGTCCTCCGTCGCGGGGTGCGGGCTCCGGATCCGATCCCTACCCGTTGTCCCCGATTCGGAGTAATCCGACGAGAGATCATCGCTCCCTCGGGTGAACCTGGGTGGACCACCTTCTGACCGGCGGGCAGAAGCCTGACCGGACGGCGAAAGCAGGGACGGCTCATGGCGACTTTGTGCAGACCCTCGGTGTCCGTACCCGAACACGTGATCACGATGGAGGAGACGCTGGAGCTTGCGCGCGAGCACCACGCGGACCACCCCCAGCTCCCGCTGGCCCTCCGGCTGATCGAGAACACGGGCGTCCGCACCCGGCACATCGTGCAGCCCATCGAGGAGACCCTGAAGCACCCCGGGTTCGAGGACCGCAACAAGCTCTACGAGTCCGAGGCCAAGGCCCGCGTCCCGGCGGTGATCCAGCGGGCGCTCGACGACGCCGAGCTCCTGACCTCCGACATCGATGTCATCATCTACGTGTCGTGCACGGGCTTCATGATGCCGTCGCTGACCGCGTGGCTGATCAACGCGATGGACTTCCCGTCCAACACCCGCCAGCTCCCCATAGCCCAGCTGGGCTGTGCGGCCGGCGGCGCGGCCATCAACCGGGCCCACGACTTCTGTTCGGCCTACCCCGAGGGCAACGCCCTGATCGTGGCCTGCGAGTTCTGCTCGCTGTGCTACCAGCCCACCGACCTCGGTGTCGGCTCGCTGCTGTCCAACGGCCTGTTCGGCGACGGCATCGCCGCGGCCGTGGTCCGCGGCCGGGGCGGCGAGGGCGTCCAGCTGGAACGCAACGGGTCGTACCTGATCCCCAAGACGGAGGACTGGATCGCGTACGACGTCCGGGCCACCGGCTTCCACTTCCTGCTGGACAAGCGGGTGCCGACCACCATGGAGCCGCTCGCTCCGGCGCTCCAGGACCTCGCGGGAAATCACGGCTGGGACGCCTCCGACCTGGACTTCTACATCATCCACGCGGGCGGTCCCCGAATACTCGACGACCTCAGCAAGTTCCTCAAGGTCGAACCGCACGCATTCCGGTTCAGCCGGGCCACGCTCACCGAGTACGGCAACATCGCGAGCGCCGTCGTTCTGGACGCGCTGCGCCGGCTGTTCGACGAGGGCGGTGCCGAGCACCGGGCGCGCGGGCTGCTGGCCGGGTTCGGGCCCGGCATCACCGCCGAGATGACCGTGGGCCGCTGGGTCCAGAACGACGAGATGAGACGATGAGCGAAGAGACCCTAGCCGCGGGCGGACAACCCTGCTCCCGGGCCCTCACCGAGAGCCCGGAGCCGTTCCCCGCGCCCCTGCACGAGCCGCCCGCCGGGACGCTCTCCGCAGCGCTCCCCGAGCCGCTCTCCGCGCCCCCGGCCGAGCTCCTGCCCAAGGCCCTGCCACCGGTCCGGCACTGGCCGGCGTTCGATCTGGGCGGCACGGATTTCGACCCGGTGCTGACCGAGCTGATGCACGAGGGTCCGGTCACCCGCATCCAGCTGGCCAACGGTGAGGGCTGGGCATGGCTGGTCACCCGCTACGACGACGTGCGCATGGTGGCCGACGACCCCCGCTTCAGCCGCGAGGCGGTCGTGGGCAGGCAGGTGACCCGGCTCGCCCCGCACTTCATCCCGGACCGGAGCGCGGTCGGGTTCCTGGACCCGCCCGACCACACCCGGCTGCGCCGCTCGGTGGCCGCCGCGTTCACCGCGCAGGGCGTCGAGCGGGTCCGCGGGAAGTCGCGCGTCATGCTGGACGAGCTGATCGACGAACTCCTCCAGGACGGCCCGCCCGCCGACCTCACGACGACGGTCCTCAGCCCCTTCCCGATCGCGGTGATCTGCGAGCTGATGGGTGTCCCGGCCGCCGACCGGCACGGCATGCACACCTGGACCCAGCTGATCCTGTCCTCCTCGCACGGCAAGGAGGCCGGCGAGAAGGCCAAGCGCGAGCTGAGCGCGTACTTCTCCGACCTCATCGCGCTGCGCGAGAGCAGCACGGCCGAGAACGTCACCTCGCTGCTCGGTGCCGCGGTGGGCCGGGGCGAGGTCACGCTGGAGGAGGCCGTCGGCCTCGCCGTGCTGCTCCAGATCGGCGGCGAGGCGGTCACCCACAACAGCGGTCAGCTGTTCTATCTGCTGCTGACCCGCCCGGACCTGGTCGAACGGCTGCGCAGCGAACCGGAGATCCGCCCCCGGGCCATCGACGAGCTGCTGCGCTACATCCCGCACCGCAACTCCGTGGGCCTGTCCCGGATCGCGACCCAGGACGTGGAGATCCGGGGCACCCTCATCCGCGCGGGCGACCCGGTCTACGTCTCCTACCTGGCCGCCAACCGCGACCCGGAGGTCTTCCCCGATCCGGGGACCCTCGACTTCTCCCGCAGCCCCAACCCGCACGTGGCGTTCGGCTTCGGCCCGCACTACTGCCCCGGCGGCATGCTGGCCCGGCTGGAGTCGGAGCTCCTGGTGGACGCCCTGCTGGACCGGGTGCCGGGCCTGAGCCTTGCCGTACCGCCGAACCAGGTGCCCTTCAGGAAGGGCGCGCTGATCCGGGGCCCCGAGGCCCTGCCGGTGACCTGGTGAGTGGCCCATGACGGCGACCGAGGGACTGCTCGTACCGCCGGGACACGGCCGTGTCGTCGCGACGCCGGCCCAGCGGGTCACGTTCAAGGTCACCGGAACCCACTCGCGGTCCGCCTCCACCTTCGAGGTGGAGGTCCCGCCGGGCTTCGACGTCGGCGCGCATCTGCACACCCGCAGCGAGGAGTTGTTCTACGTCCTCGAGGGCGAGCTGGACGTCCTCGCCTTCGAGCCGCGCATCCGCACCCCCGACAACTGGCAGCGGTGGGAGTCGAGTTCGGGAAGCCGGGTGGTCCGGGCGACCCCGGGCACGGTCATCGTCGTCCCCCCGGGCTGCCCGCACGCCTTCGCGAACCCGACGGACACACCGGCGAGGATGTTCTTCCAGTCGTCTCCCCCACCGGACCACGAGCAGTATTTCGAGGAACTGCTGGAGATCCTCGGGGACGGGGGCCCGCCGGACCAGGAGGCGATCGAGGCGCTGCGGGCCAAGTACGACATTCAGCAGCTCACCCCGCTCAGGCACAGGTGAGCAGCCCAGGGGCGCGGGGAACTGCGCGACGAGCCGCGACGAGGCGGCGGACCGCAGCGCACCCGCGCCCCTGCGGCGCTATCGGATCGGCATCCCGGCCAGCGTCCGCGCGATGACGAGCCGCTGGATCTCGCTCGTGCCCTCGAAGATCGTGTAGATCGCGCTGTCCCGGTGCATCCGCTCCACCGGGTACTCCCGCGTGTACCCGTTCCCGCCCAGGATCTGGATGGCCTGCGCGGTCACCTTCTTCGCGGTTTCACTGGCGAACAGCTTGGACATCGACCCCTCGGCCGCGGTGAACGGCTTGCCGTTGACCGCCATCCACGAGGCCCGCCACACCAGCAGCCGGGCGGCGTCGACCTGGGTACGCATGTCGGCGAGCTGGAAGGCGACGCCCTGGTTGTCGATGATCGGCCGCCCGAACTGCTCCCGGGTCCTCGCGTAGTCGAGAGCGACTTCGTACGCGGCCCGGGCGGTGCCCACCGCCATGGCTCCGACGGCGGGCCGGCTCGCCTCGAAGGTGGCCATCGCCGCGTTCTTCACCCTCTCGCCACCGGAGGCCTTCGCCCTCTCCCGGGCCCGGGCGAGCCGCTCGTCCAGCTTCTCCTTGCCGCCGAGCAGGCAGGAGCCGGGGACGCGGGCGTTGTCGAGGACGACCTCGGCGGTGTGCGAGGCGCGGATGCCGTGCTTCTTGAACTTCTGGCCCTGGGACAGGCCCGGCGTGCCCGGCGGGACGATGAAGGAGGCGTGGCCCTTGGAGCCCAGCTCCGGGTCGACGCTGGCGACGACGACGTGGACGTTGGCGATGCCGCCGTTGGTCGCCCAGGTCTTGGTGCCGTTGAGCACCCACTCGTCCTTGGCCTCGTCGTAGACGGCACGCGTACGCATGGAGGCCACGTCGGATCCGGCGTCGGGCTCGGAGGAGCAGAACGCGGCGACCTTGACGTCGTTCTGGTCGCCGTACATCTGCGGGATCCAGGTGCCGATCTGTTCCTCCGTCCCGTTGGCGAGGACGCCCACGGCGGCCAGGCCGGTGCCCACGATGGACAGGGCGATGCCGGCGTCGCCCCAGAACAGCTCCTCCATGGCCGTCGGGATGCCGAGGCCGGTGGGGTCGAAGTACTGCTGCGCGTAGAAGTCGAGGGAGTAGATGCCGACCTTGGCGGCCTCCTGGATGACCGGCCAGGGGGTCTCCTCGCGCTCGTCCCACTCGGCCGCCGCGGGGCGGATCACGTCGGCGGCGAAGCCATGGAGCCAGTCCCGGACTTCCTTCTGTTCGTCGTTCAGCTCCATGGTGAACTCTGCCATGTCCCCTCCAGCAGCGGCGGTATGATGTTACTAGCGGTAACCCGAGTGTGTTACTCACCGGTAGGAAAAGTCAACTCCCGATGACGCCTCAGCAGCCCGTTCGATGTCAGAGGCACAGGCAGTGTTAGTTTGCGCAGGCGTCACCGAATCAGCACGGGTGGGGAGAGCACATGGACACCACACAGCGGACCGATCAGCAGCGGTCCGCCGACCGCCGACGGCGCGAGCTGCTGGAGGCCGCCGACCGGGTGGTGCTCCGGGACGGCCCGCAGGCCTCGATGAACGCCATCGCCGCCGAGGCCGGCATCACGAAGCCCATTCTGTACCGCCACTTCGGCGACAAGGGCGGTCTTTACGCCGCACTTGCCAAGCGGCACACGGACGCACTCCTCGATTCGCTGCGGGCGGCACTGGACGCTCCGGCCGACCGGCGGGAGCGCGTGGAGTCCACCCTGGACACCTATCTCGCCGCGATCGAGGCACGCCCCCAGGTGTATCGGTTCCTCATGCATCCGGCGGAGGGCAGCACCGGCAGCGACCAGGGATTCGACGTCGGCAAGCATTCGGCACCCCTGCTTCGCCGGATGGGCGAGGAGCTGGCCCAGGTCATCGAGGAGCGGGTCGACCTCGGGCCCGGGAGCCAGCAGCTGGCGCGGGTGTGGGGGCACGGGATCGTCGGGATGATGCACGCGGCCGGGGACTGGTGGCTGGGCGAGCGGCCGTGCTCCCGGGCCGAGTTGGTGCGCTCCCTCGCCGATCTCCTGTGGGGGCGCCTTGCCGCCGCGGGGGACAAGGTGGGCGGTCCCGGGTTCTGACACCCGTGTCCCGGCCGCGGGCGAGCGGGGGCCGATCGCACCCGGCGGCAGAGCCGCCCGTCGATGCACCCCCGCGCCCCTTCAGGCGGGACCCGCGGCCCGGTGCCAGGAAGATCGGGAGATTTGTCTCATCAGCCTGCGCCGGCGCCGGCCGCTCAGGCGGTCGGCGTACACCGAGCCCTCCAGGTGGTCGCACTCGTGCTGCAGACACCTGGCGAAGAATCCCGTGCCGTGCACGGTGACCGGTTCTCCGGTCACCGTGAAACCCTCGACGACCGCGTGGTCGTAGCGTTCCGTGCCCGCCTCCAGCCCCGGCAGGGACAGGCAGCCCTCCGGGCCTCGGATCACCACGCCGTCCGTCTCCACCAGCCGCGGATTCACGACATGTCCGAGATGTCGTACATCTTCGTCGTCCGGGCAGTCGTACACGAACACCCGCAACGGCACCCCGATCTGGTTCGCGGCCAGGCCCACCCCCTGGGCCGCGTACATGGTCGCGAACAAGTCCTCCACGAGTTCGGCGAGTTCGGCGCCGAAGTCCGTGACGTCCCGGCAGGGCTCGCGCAGGACCGTGTCGTGGAGCAGGGAAAGAGGGCGGACGCGCCCGTGGGCGCCCGGGATCGAGCCGTGTCGCATGGCGGCAAGGGTACGGTTCGTTCAGCTCATGCCTGCCGCTCCGGAGTGGGCCGGGATTCGGGTGTGCGAATGGATCTCGATAGGCTGAGGTCCACACCACGTTGCCGGATGGCCCAGGGCGCGGCGCGTACGCAAGGAGGATCGAGAACTGATGGCAGGCAACTCGGACCCGCTCACGCCGCGGGCCAAGCTGGCCGTGACGGCGGGCAAGGCGGTCGCAGCGGCATCTCGTGCCGCGGGGCGCGGCAGCGGGTCGGTGATCGGTGGCCGGGTCGCGCTGAAACTCGACCCCGACCTGCTCGCCCGGCTCGCGCAGAACCTGGACGTCGTCCTGGTGTCGGCGACCAACGGCAAGACCACGACCACCCGGCTGATCGCCGAGGCGCTGCGCGCCGCCGGCCCGGTCGTGTCGAACGCGCTCGGCGCCAACATGCCGGCCGGCATCACCTCCGCCCTCGCGGGCGGTTCGGAGTCGAAGTTCGGCGTGATCGAGGTCGACGAGAAGTACCTGGCGGGGGTGGCACGGGACACCAGCCCGAAGTGCATCGCCCTCCTCAACCTCTCCCGTGACCAGCTGGACCGCGCCGCCGAGACCCGCATGCTCGCGGAGAACTGGCGCGAGGGCCTGGCCGGGTCCAAGGCCGTGATCGTCGCCAACTGCGACGACCCGCTGATCGTGTGGGCGGCCTCCTCCTCCCCGAATGTGATCTGGGTCGCAGCCGGGCAGATGTGGAAGGACGACGCCTGGTCCTGCCCGTCGTGCGGCGGCGTGATGCAGCGCCCCGGCGACGACTGGTTCTGCGGCGAGTGCGGCTTCCGCCGCCCGACGCCGACCTGGGCACTGTCCGGGGACCATGTGCTCGACCCGCACGGGTCGGCCTGGCCGATCCACCTGCAGCTGCCGGGCCGCGCCAACAAGGCGAACGCGGCCAGCTCCGCGGCCGTCGCCGCCGTCTTCGGGGTGCCGCCACAGGTCGCCCTGGAGCGGATGTACCAGGTGCAGGCGGTCGCCGGACGCTACGACGTCGTCCAGTTCGAGGGCCGTGACCTGCGGCTGCTGCTGGCGAAGAACCCGGCCGGCTGGCTGGAGACGTTCTCCCTGATCGACCCGCCGCCCGCCCCGGTGATCCTGTCCGTGAACGCGCGCGGGGCCGACGGCACCGACACCTCCTGGCTGTGGGACGTCGACTACACGCGGCTGACCGGCCACCCGATCTTCGTCATCGGCGACCGGAAGCTGGACCTCGCCGTCCGCCTGGAGGTCGCGAACCAGCACTTCCAGGTCTGCGACAACCTCGACCAGGCCGTGCAGCTGTGCCCGCCCGGACGGATCGAGGTCATCGCGAACTACACCGCGTTCCAGGACCTGCGCCGCCGCGTCGGCAACTGATCCAGAAGGGCGATCACCTCATGAGCGACAACCAACTGCGGCTGGTGTGGATCTACCCCGACCTGCTGAGCACCTACGGCGACCAGGGCAACGCGCTCGTCGTGGAGCGCCGGGCGCGCCAGCGCGGCCTGGACGTGGCCCGGCTGGACGTGCGCAGCGACCAGCCGATCCCGACCTCCGGAGACATCTACCTGATCGGCGGCGGCGAGGACCGTCCGCAGCGCCTCGCGGCCGAGCGGCTGCGCCGCGACGGCCATCTGCAGCGGGCGGTGCAGAACGGCGCGATCGTCTTCTCCGTCTGCGCCGGCTACCAGATCCTCGGCCACGAGTTCATCAACGACCTCGGCCAGCGCGAGCCGGGCCTCGGCCTGCTCGACGTGGTGTCGGTGCGCGGCGAGGGCGAGCGGTGCGTCGGCGACGTCCTCGCGGACATCGACCCGCAGCTCGGCCTGCCCCAGCTGACCGGCTTCGAGAACCACCAGGGCGTCACCCACCTCGGCGCCACCGCCCGTCCGTTCGCCCGGACGCGTATCGGCAGGGGCAACGGCACCGGGGACGGCACGGAGGGCGCCTACAACGGGACGGTCTTCGGTACGTACATGCACGGGCCGGTCCTCGCCCGCAACCCGCAGATCGCCGACCTGCTGCTGAAGCTGGCACTCGACGTCAACGCGCTGCCGCCGATCGACGACCGCTGGTACGAGGCGCTGCGCAACGAGCGCATCACGGCCGCCGAGCAGCCTGCGTGACCTCTGCCGCGCAGCAGCCGGAGAAATCCCTGTTGCGCGGCAGCCCGCGTGTCTCCTGCCGCGCAACAGCGCGTTCGCCCTCTGCCGCACGGCATCATGCCTGATCGCCGCCGTGCGGCCGGCCGCGGTGGCCGGGCTGTACGGCATCGTGCGCAAGCGTCGCCTCAGCCGCGTCTCAGCGGCGTCTCAGCGTGTTCCGGCAGGCTCATGGCGGGCCCGCCTGACGGCCCGTCCGCTCACATGTGCGGGCGCGTCCAGCAGGCGGACGCCCGCTACGGAGCCACCCCCTCACGCCGGTAGGGTGGCCGGGAATCCGCCGGACGACGTGGTCCGGTTTCCCGGCCCACGTTGAGAAGGTATTTCGGGCTATGCGCATTGGTGTCCTCACGTCAGGCGGCGACTGCCCCGGCCTGAACGCCGTCATCCGGTCCGTCGTGCACCGTGCCGTCGCCGACCACGGCGACGAGGTCATCGGCTTCCGGGACGGCTGGAAAGGCCTCCTGGAGTGCGACTATCTGAAGCTCGACCTGGACGCGGTGGGCGGCATCCTCGCCCGCGGCGGCACCATCCTCGGCTCCTCCCGGGTCCAGCCCTCGCACCTGCGGGACGGCGTGGAGCGGGCCAAGGGCCACGTCGAGGAGCTGGGTCTGGACGCGATCATCCCGATCGGCGGCGAGGGGACGCTGAAGGCGGCCCGGCTGATGTCGGACAACGGCCTGCCCGTCGTCGGCGTCCCCAAGACCATCGACAACGACATCGCTGTCACGGACGTCACCTTCGGCTTCGACACGGCCGTGGGGGTCGCCACCGAGGCTCTCGACCGGCTCAAGACCACCGCCGAGTCCCACCAGCGCGTGCTGGTCGTGGAGGTCATGGGCCGGCACACCGGCTGGATCGCGCTGCACTCCGGGATGGCGGCCGGCGCCCACGCCATCGTCGTGCCGGAGCGGCCCTTCGACATCGACGAGTTGACGAGGAAGGTCGGCGAGCGGTTCGAGGCGGGCAAGCGGTTCGCCATCGTCGTCGCCGCCGAGGGGGCCAAGCCACGGCCCGGCTCCATGGAGTTCGACGAGGGCGGCAAGGACATCTACGGCCACGAGCGCTTCGCGGGGATCGCGCGGCAGCTGTCGGTCGAGCTGGAGCAGCGCCTCGGCAAGGAGGCGCGGCCGGTGATTCTCGGGCATGTGCAGCGGGGCGGGACGCCGACCGCCTACGACCGCGTGCTGGCCACCCGGTTCGGATGGCATGCGGTGGAGGCCGTGCATCGCGGTGAGTTCGGGCAGATGACGGCGCTGCGGGGCACCGACATCGTGATGGTGCCGCTCGCCGAGGCGGTGGAGACGCTGAAGACGGTGCCCGCGGAGCGGTACGAAGAGGCGGAGTGCGTGCTGTAGGGGGCTCGCCGCAGGGGGTTGCGATGCGTCGCCGGGTGCGGGTCGTTCGTGTGCGCTCGCGCAGTTCCCCGCGCCCCTTCGGGGCGCGTTGCACCGACCCCGGTCACAGGGGTGACCGGGGCCGGCCGTAACCTGAGTGCGGACAGAAACCGCACAACCCCCCACGAATCAGGAGCCGCCGGATGGATCACAGCGGGCACGGCATGATGATGGATCTGCCGCCGTTCACGCTGGCACGGGGGCTTCAGTGGTCGGCGGAACCCTTCTTCCTCATCGGCTGCGTGGCCGGGCTGGCCCTGTACGGGTGGGGCGTCGTGCGGCTGCGCCGCCGCGGGGACGCCTGGCCGGTGTCCCGTACGGTGTCGTACGTCATCGGCGTGCTGACCGTCCTGCTGGTCATGTGCACCAGGCTGAACGACTACGGCATGGTCATGTTCAGCGTGCACATGGTGCAGCACATGGTGATCAGCATGCTCTCGCCGATCCTGATCCTGCTGGGCGCCCCGGTCACGCTCGCGCTGCGCGCGCTGCCGGTGGCCGGCAAGGGCCGCAAGGGGCCGCGTGAGCTGCTGCTGGCACTGCTGCACAGCCGGTACATGCGGATCATCACCCACCCGGTGTTCACGATCCCGCTGTTCATCGCGAGCCTGTACGCGCTGTACTTCACGCCGATCTTCGACTTCCTGATGGGGTCGAAGTTCGGGCACATCGCGATGATGGTCCACTTCCTCGCCGTGGGTGTCGTGTTCTTCTGGCCGATCATCGGCGTGGACCCGGGGCCGCACCGGCCGGGTCACCTGATGCGGATGCTGGAGCTGTTCGCGGGCATGCCGTTCCACGCGTTCTTCGGTATCGCGCTGATGATGGCGTCGGAGCCGATGATCGACACGTTCCGGCACCCGTCAGCCTCGCTCGGCATCGACGCGCTCTCCGACCAGAACGCGGCCGGCGGGATCGCCTGGGCGTTCAGCGAGATCCCGTCCGTGCTGGTGCTGATCGCGCTGCTCTTCCAGTGGTACGGCTCCGAGCAGCGGCAGGCCAAACGCAAGGACCGGGCCGCCGACCGGGACGGCGACAAGGAGCTGGAGGCGTACAACGCCTACCTGGCGTCGCTGAACGCACGCAAGGGCTGAAACCCCGGGCCTTTCGCGGTATCCCCTCCCGGGGGAAATCGGGGCACCATGGTCGAGGACGGACCATGAGGAGGGTGTCGCGATGCCCGGTTCCACGAACGGTTCCACCAAGGCGATGGGGGCGATGACCGTCGGGGGCCTCGTCGTCGTGACGGCCTACACGGTCGCGCTCGGCAGCAACGGCTGGCTGTGGTTCGGCTGGGTGGTGCTGGGTCTGCTGACACTCGCCATGGTGGCGACCCAGCCCTAGGTTCTCCTCCCGCGGGCCTGGCTGATTACAGTGCCCGCATGAACAGCAGGACCGCGTCCTTCGACGACCTCGACCGGAAGATCATCACCGCTCTGATGGCGAATGCCCGGACGAGCTTCGCCGAGATCGGCGGGGCGATCGGGCTGTCGTCCACCGCGGTCAAACGGCGCGTGGACCGGCTGCGGGAGACCGGGGTGATCACCGGCTTCACGGCGACCGTGAAGCCCTCCGCGCTGGGCTGGCGTACGGAGGCGTACGTCGAGGTGTACTGCGAGGGCGCAGCCCCGCCACGGCGCCTGACGGAGGTCGTGCGCAATCACCCGGAGATCACGGCGGCCATGACGGTCACCGGCGGCGCGGACGCGCTGCTGCACGTGCGGGCACGGGACGTGCAGCACTTCGAGGAGGTGCTGGAGCGGATCCGCGACGAACCGTTCATCCGGAAGACGATCAGTGTGATGGTGCTGTCCCACCTCCTCCCGGAAAGCCCGGAGGCGGGCGCCACCCACGCGGCACCCGAGTGATCGCGAAGTAAACCTGCACCTGCGCAGCTCTCGTGCGTTCTTCCTGATGGATGCGCAGCGATGCTGCGCATGTGCGCAGCTTTTCGTTCTTGTCGCCCCTCCCCCTCCCTTCCTACCGTTGTGTCACCCCCCAGTGACACACAGGAAAGCGGAGGAAACCCTCTGTGGCCGAAAGCCGTGTGCCGCGCCCCCGGCGCTTCCTCGTCTGCGAACCCAGACACTTCGCCGTGCAGTATGCGATCAATCCCTGGATGCACCCCGACACGCCCGTGGACGTGGATCTGGCCCAGGATCAGTGGCAGGCGCTGATCCGCACCTACCGTGCCCACGGCCACAGCGTCGAGACGGTCGATCCGGTCCCGGGCCTGCCCGACATGGTCTTCGCCGCCAACGCGGCGTTCGTGGTCGGCGGCCGGGTCTTCGGCTCCCTCTTCCACGCCCTGGAACGGCGCGCCGAGTCGCTCCACTACGACACCTGGTTCAAGGCGGCCGGCTACGACGTCTACCGCCCGGAGGCGGTGACCGAGGGCGAGGGCGACCTGGTGTGGACCGGCCGCTACGTGCTGGCCGGCACCGGGTTCCGCACCACCCGTGAGGCCCACCGCGAGGCACAGGAGTTCCTCGGGCACCCGGTGATCGGCCTGAGCCTGGTGGACCCGTACTTCTACCACCTGGACACGGCGCTGTTCGTCCTGGACGACGACAACATCGTCTACTACCCGGAGGCCTTCTCGCCGGGCAGCCGGGAGGTACTCAAGCGCCTGTACCCGGACGCGGTGCTCGCCACCCGCGACGACGCGATGGCCTTCGGCCTCAACTCCGTGTCCGACGGCCGGCACGTCTTCATCGCCCCGAAGGCCGAGGCGCTGGCCGAGCGCCTGGACGCCCACGGTTACGTCCCCGTCCCCGTCGACCTGTCGGAGTTCCACAAGGCCGGCGGTGGCATCAAGTGCTGCACCCAGGAGATCCGCTGATGACCGCACCCGCGCACGCCCGTACGTCCGACGAACTGATCCGGGCGGAGGAGCCGGTCCTCGCGCACAACTACCACCCCCTGCCCGTGGTGGTCGCCCGGGCCGAGGGCACCTGGGTGGAGGACGTCGAGGGCCGCCGCTATCTCGACATGCTGGCCGGCTACTCGGCGCTCAACTTCGGCCACCGGCACCCGGCGCTGATCGAGGCCGCGCACCGCCAGCTCGACCGGCTCACCCTGACGTCCCGCGCCTTCCACAACGACCGGCTCGCCGAGTTCGCCGAGCGGCTCGCCGCGCTGACCGGCCTCGACATGGTGCTGCCGATGAACACCGGCGCGGAGGCGGTGGAGAGCGGCATCAAGGTGGCCCGCAAGTGGGCGTACGACGTGAAGGGCGTCCCCGCCGACCGGGCGACGATCGTGGTCGCGGCGGAGAACTTCCACGGCCGTACGACGACGATCGTCAGCTTCTCCACGGACGAGACGGCCCGTGCGGGTTTCGGCCCCTTCACGCCCGGCTTCCGGATCGTGCCGTACAACGACCTGGCCGCGCTGGAGGAAGCGGTCGACGAGACGACGGCGGCGGTGCTGATCGAGCCCATCCAGGGCGAGGCCGGCGTGATCATCCCGGACCAGGGCTACCTGGCCGGTGTCCGTGAGCTGACCCGCCGCAAGGGCTGCCTGTTCATCGCGGACGAGATCCAGTCGGGCCTCGGCCGCACCGGCACCACCCTGGCCGTCGAGCAGGAGAGCGTCGTCCCGGACGTGCTGCTGCTCGGCAAGGCGCTCGGCGGCGGCATCGTGCCGGTGTCCGCGGTGGTGGCCCGGCGCGAGGTGCTCGGCGTGCTGCACCCGGGCGAGCACGGCTCCACGTTCGGCGGCAACCCGCTGTCCGCGGCGGTGGGTACCGCGGTGGTCGAGCTGCTGGAGACCGGTGAGTTCCAGCGGCGGGCGGCCGAACTGGGTCTGGTGCTGCGCGACGGGCTGGCCGGGCTGGTCGGCAGGGGCGTGACCGGTTTCCGGGCACGCGGGCTGTGGGCGGGTGTCGACGTCGACCCGGCCATCGGCACGGGCCGGGAGATCAGCCGGCGCCTGATGCAGGAGGGGATCCTGGTCAAGGACACCCACGGTTCCACGATCCGGCTGGCGCCGCCGCTGACCATCACGGCCGACGAGCTGCACTCGGCGCTGGGCTCGCTGGAGAAGGTGCTCGGCCAGGAGAACTGACAGGGGGCGGGGGCCGGCCGGCGCAGTGGCGTCGGCCGGCCCCCGCCCGCTCGGTCAGCTGCCGTTCCTGCCGAGCAACTGCTTCATCTGCTTGATCTCGGCGTTCTGCGCGCCGACGATGTCGTCGGCCATGCCCTTGGCGGGGCCGTAGGCTCCCTTGTTCTTCTCCGTGGTGGCCATCTCGACGGCTCCCTGGTGGTGTTCGACCATCAGGGACAGGAACTTCGTGTCGAAGTCCTTGCCGGACGCCTTCTTCAGGGCCGCCATGTCGGTGTCACTCATCATCCCGGACATGCCCGGCATACCAGGCATACCGCCGTGGCCTGCGTGGTCCGTGCCGGCTGCGGGGACCTGCCGGCCCCAGGCCTTCAGCCAGCCCGTCATGGTGCGGATCTCCGGGTCCTGCGCCCTCTCGATGCGCGAGGCGAGGTCCTTGACCTGCGCCGAGGAGGCCCGGCCGGCGGCGAGCCGCGCCATCTCCAGGGCCTGCTGGTGGTGCGGGATCATGCCCTGGGCGAAGGTGACGTCCTGGGCGTTGTGGGCGGCGGCACCGGCGGATCCGCTCGGGCTCGCCGGGCTGCCGTGGGCGCCGTGGGCGCCGCCGTCATCGCTGCCGCCGCCACAGGCGGCGAGGACGACGGCGGCGAGGCCGGTCGCCGCGGCGAGGGCGGCACGGCGCGTCAGGGTACGGATGGTCATGCGGGAACTCCTGCTGTTCGAAAGGTCTTCGGGCACGCGTGGGAGCACGACCGCGACGCCCGACGGGCGTGGCGTGCGGCCGGCGCGGCCTCTAGATCCGCAGGAGTTGGAGTTCCGCCAGGGAGGGTGGGGCACGTGCCCCGTCCGGTGCCGTGGCCGCGCACAGGCTCGGACCGTCGGCCGGCCCGGGGGCGGCCAGGGAGCCGGGGGCGAGCGCGGGCAGCTGCGGGCCGCCGCCGACGGCACCCGACGCGCAGGTGGGATCGGCGTGGTGCATCCGGTGGTCACCGCAGTGGCCGTCGCCGCCGGGACAGTCGTCCCGGCCGGTGGCCATGACCTTCATGGGTACGGCCCGGGCATGCTCCGCGTGCCCCGTCCCGCCGCCGGGCGCCAGGGCATGCATGCCCAGCAGCCCGGCCAGCACCCCCAGGACGAGCAGCGCACGCAGCCGCCGGGGCGGTCGCGGGGTGTGCTGTCCGGTGGTGCGCATCGGGGACATCCTACGAGGGCCGGGGCAGCGGCTGCCGCGGGGGCTCGCGGGCGGGCACAGCGCAATCCACGGGGCCCTTCCGTCCGTATTCACAGACAGAGGTTCATGGACAAAGAGATCCATGGACGGAGGACGACTGCTCGTCCGCTTCCGCTTCGCTCCTCCCCTCAGCACCGGGATACATCATGAACTCCACCCACCCCGTCGAAGTCGTCTGGACGGGAGTGGCCGTGTCCTGCGCCGTCACCGATGCGGTCCTGCACGCACTGCTCGTCCCCGTCCACCTGGAGGAGGCGTTCTACATCGGTCTGCTCTTCGCCGTGGGAAGCGTCGTCATGCTGGTCGTGGCTGTGGCGCTCGTCGTGCAGAGACGTCCCGTGGCCGCCTGGCTGACCGGCGTGCCGGCCAGTCTCGGCATGGTCGTCGGTTTCGCGATGTCGCGCACGGTCGGTCTGCCGGGCGGGTACTACGAAGACGGCTGGGAGGCGCCGTACGGCCCGCTGTCCCTGCTCGCCGAGGGACTGTTCGTCGTCGCGTTCCTCGCCTGGTTCTCCTACGACACGGCCGAGATGCCGCAGCCACACCCGACAGCCCGCCTGATTACCCGTCAGTAGAGGCCGCAAGGGGTCAGCATGAACAGGGACGGACCCTGTTCCGCGTGAGTGCACGCACGCTTACGCTGTGTCGATCCGCCCGTGTGAGGAGCGACCCCTTGTTCTACTACCTGCTCAAGTACGTGCTGCTGGGCCCTGTGCTCAGACTGGTCTTCCGTCCGCGGATCGAGGGCCTGGAGAACGTACCGGCGTCGGGTCCCGCGATCGTCGCCGGGAACCATCTCTCCTTCTCCGACCACTTTCTGATGCCGGCGATCCTCAAGCGCCGCATCACCTTCCTGGCCAAGGCGGAGTACTTCACGGGGCCCGGCGTCAAGGGCCGGCTCACCGCGTTCTTCTTCCGCAGCGCGGGGCAGATCCCGGTGGACCGCTCGGGCAAGGACGCGGGGCAGGCGGCGATCCGTGAGGGGCTCGGCGTGCTGGACAAGGGCGAACTGCTGGGCATCTACCCGGAGGGGACCCGTTCGCACGACGGCCGGCTGTACAAGGGCAAGGTGGGGGTCGCGGTGATGGCGCTGAGGGCCGGGGTGCCGGTCGTGCCCTGCGCGATGATCGGCACTTTCGAGGCGCAGCCGCCCGGCAAGGTGATCCCCCACATCCACCCCGTCGTCATCCGCTTCGGCAAGCCGCTCGACTTCTCCCGCTACGCCGGCATGGAGCACGAGAAGGCCATCCTGCGGGCCATCACCGACGAGATCATGTACGCGATCCTCACGCTGTCCGAGCAGGAGTACGTCGACCAGTACGCAGGCGTCGTCAAGGCGGAGCAGGCCGCGGAGAAGAAGGAGCGCAAGTTCCCCCGGGCACCGCTCGGTTGACGGCGAAGGGGCGGCCCAGAAGCCCGGCCGCCCCTCGTCGCCGTACCGGAGCGGCTACGGCTTGGGCGTCGCGTGCGGCGCGCAGGACACGTCGGAGGAGTCCAGCTCACCGCTGAGCAGGTAGGAGTCGACCCGCTCGTTGATGCACGGGTTGAGCAGACCGGTCACACCGTGGGAGCCCGCGCCCTCCTCGGTGATCAGGCGGGAGCCCTTGAAGCGCTTGTGCAGGTCGACGGCGCCCTGGTACGGGGTCGCCGCGTCCCGCGTGGACTGGACGATCAGCACGGGCGGCAGGCCGCGGTGCGTCGTGACGTGCACCGGGGTCAGCTGCTTCGTCGGCCAGGTGGCACAGGGCAGGTTCATCCAGGCGTTGGCCCAGGTCATGAACGGGTAGTCCTTGTTGAGCCGGGTGTTGTCCCGGTCCCACTTCTGCCAGCTGGTGGGCCACTTGGCGTCGGCGCACTCGACGGCGGTGTAGACGGCGTTGCCGTTCTCCGCGCTGATGTTGCCGGCCGTGTTCGACAGGTCGGGCGCGGCGGCGTCGACGAGCGCCTTGGTGTCGCCGGCGGCGTACTTGCTGAACACCGTCGCCACCGGTACCCACGAGGAGTCGTAGTACGGCGCGCTCTGGAAGAAGGAGATCAGCTCGGCCGGGCCGACGACCCCGCCGATGGGGTTCTTCTTGGCGGTGGCCCGCAGGTCGAGCCACTTGGCCTGGACGGCGGCGCGGGTGGTGCCGAGGTGGAAGGCTGCGTCGTTGGCGGCGACCCAGTTCTCCCAGTCCTTCCAGCGGCCCTCGAAGGCGATGTCCTGGTTGAGGTTGGCCTCGTACCAGATGTTCTCGCGCGACGGGCCGACCACGCTGTCGACGATCATCCGGCGCAGGTGGCCCGGGAAGAGGGTGCCGTAGACGGCGCCGAGGTAGGTGCCGTAGGAGACGCCGAGGTAGTTGAGCTTCTTCTCGCCGAGCGCGGCACGGATGACGTCCAGGTCGCGGGCGGTGTTCGGCGTGGTCATGTGCGGCAGCATGGCGCCGCTGCGCTCGGCGCATCCCTCGGCGTACTCGCGGGCGAGCTTGCGCTGGGCCTTCTTGTCGGCCTCGGTGTCCGGCACCGGGTCGGCCTTGGGCGCCTTGACGAACTGCTGCGGGTCGACGCAGGAGATGGGCGCGGAGTGGCCGACACCGCGCGGGTCGAAGCCCACGAAGTCGTAGGCCTTGGCGACGTTCGCCCAGATCGCGTTCTTGTTGGTGACCCGGGTCGGGAAACGCATCCCCGAGGCGCCGGGGCCGCCCGGGTTGTAGACGAGCGCGCCCTGGCGCTCCTGCGGCGTACCGGTGTTGCCGATGCGGTCGACGGCGAGCTTGATCTGCTTGCCGTTCGGCGCGGCGTAGTCGAGCGGCACGCTCACCCAGCCGCACTGGATGGGCTTCGCAAACCCCCAGTCCGCCGGGCAGTCCTGCCAGTCGATGCCGGCCTTGGCGGCGCGGGCGGCGGCGATCTCGGCGCCGCGGGCCTCGCGGTCGCCTCCGTGGCGGCTGTCGGCGCTGGCCGCGGGCGCCGACACCGCGCCGGCTATCAGGGTCGCGGTGACGAGCGCTCCGGCTGAACCGAACGCCAGTAGACGGCCCTTCGGTCTGTTCTGACTCAAGTTGGCCCCTCCCCCTACGTCTTCGAATGGTCAGACGGGGATCCTCCCGGCTGTGAGGCAGCTGAGAACAGGGGGTGCAGGACTTTCTTTACCAATCCGATAAACGGACGATCACGTCCGGCTGAACAGAAGGGGGTCGGTCCGTCCGAGCAGGACCGACGCCTCGTCCAGCAGTCGCCGCAGCCTGAGTGCGTCGGGGGCCACGACGCTGACGAGTACGGCGGGCCCGGCGAGCGGTATCAGTGCGGCGCTCTCCCCCAGCATCCGCGCGGCAGGCATCTCGTCGGCGAACTCGGGCCGGACGACGACCAGTTGACCGACGGACCGGTGCCCGGCGAGCACGGCGGGCCCGTCCCAGCCGCCCGGCGCACCGGGCCCGCAGGACAGCTCCTGGTCCAGGACGGTACGGCCCGCGACCCGCACCGTGAGCCGGCTGGTGAGCCGCCCGGGCTCCTCCCCGGACCGTCCGAGCACCTGCTCCTCGCGCAGCACGAGCCGTGCCCCGGCGCCCACTTCGGCCCGCGTGGTGACGTACAGATCGCTGCCGGCGGCCGCGATCAGCTGCTCGGGCAGCCAGTGCAGCACGCCGCCGCCGGCCACGTCGAGCCGCACGTCGTAGCGCGCCTCGCCCTTGGCCTGGCCGGGGAGCGCGATGGTGGCGGCGGCCGACCCCACATGGAGCCGGGCGCCCTCGTCCACGCGCGCGTCCAGCGCGAAGCGGTCGCCGCCGAGCGGGCCGCTCATCGCGCCGACGACCATGACCCGCGCCTGCCCGCCGCTGCCCCGGGTGCGGCGCAGCGCGAGCGGGCCGTCGCCGTCCAGCACGGGCAGCGCCGTACCGCCGCGTCCGTCGGCGCGGGCCACGATCCGTGCGTGCGCCCGGACTCCGGTCGCCGCCATCCGGACTCCGGTCGTCGTCATGCCGTCCATGCGCCGAGCCGCTCCCGCACCCAGGCAGCGACGTCCGCGACTCCGGTCCCCCCGCGCAACGACTGGAGGACGACGGGGAGTTCGGCCCGCTGCGCCTTGGCGTCGGCGGCCATCCGGCCGAGGTCGGAGCCGACGTAGGGGGCGAGGTCGGTCTTGTTGACCACGAGCAGGTCGGCGGTGGTGACGCCGGGCCCGCCCTTGCGCGGGATGTCGTCGCCGCCGGCCACGTCGATCACGAAGATCTGCGCGTCCACGAGGCCCTTGGAGAAGGTCGCCGTCAGGTTGTCCCCGCCGGACTCCACGAGGATCAGGTCCAGCGGCCCGACCGCTTCCTCCAGGTCCTCGACCGCTTCGAGGTTGGCGGAGATGTCGTCGCGGATCGCGGTGTGCGGGCAGGCGCCGGTCTCCACGGCCGTGATCCGCTCGGGGGGCAGCACGGCTTCGCGGAGCAGGAACTCGGCGTCCTCGCGGGTGTAGATGTCGTTGGTGACGACGGCCAGCGACAGTTCGTCGCGCAGTGCCCGGCACAGCGCGGCGACGGTCGCGGTCTTCCCGGACCCGACGGGCCCGCCGAGCCCGATGCGTAGGGCGCGGCGCGAACCGTCGGGGCGGCGGGCGTCGGCGCTCACGGCGCCGGGGCCGTGGTGGGTGTGGTCGAGATGCATGTCAGCGGCTCCCTTTCGGCCGGGTGCGGCACCGATCGGCTCGTCCTGCGGTCGCGGGCGAGGCCGTTCGGGCCGAGGTGGGGGGCGGGGGGGGCGTACCCCGGGTCAGGACGCGAACAGTCGTACGGGCCAGTCCGCGTGCCATTGCGCGCCGACCTCCAGCAGCGGCCCCGACGCGGCGGGCAGTGCGTCGACGCCCTCGTCGGCGACTCTCCGCGCCGCCCGGACCGCCGCGTCCGCGACGCGGTCCAGCTCCGGCGCCAGCCGGGCCAGAACGCCTGTCGCGTCGAAGGGATCGAGGCTCAGCAGCCGCACGGTGGCCGTCGCCGGTCCGCTCACGCTCTCGTAGGCCGCGCAGTGGGCCGCGTCCATGGGCCCGAGCCCGGCCGCCCGGGCGGCGAGGCCGAGGACGATCGGCTGGTGCGCCCCCTTGGGGAACTCCCGGGCCAGCGCTTCGAGTTCGTCCGAGGGCCAGCTGGCCCGTGCGGCCCGCAGCAGCTGCCGGCCGAGCCTGCGCGCTGCGGCCCGCAGGGCGGGTGAGGGGGTGCGGGCGTCCGCCGCCGCGTCCAGCTCCCGGGGTTCGGTGCCCAGGACGGTGGCAGCGGCCAGCGCCCCCGCGACCAGTCCCGCGGTGTGCAGCCGCCCCCGGCAGAAGTCCTCCAGGCTCGCGGCGCAGGTGATCCGGCCCGCCTTGACGGCGGCCTCCGCCCCACCGGAGTGTGCGTGTCCGCCGGCGGGGAAGCGGCCGTCGGCCAGGACGAGAAGTGCTGCCCGGGTCATCAGAAGAGGAAGTAACGCTGGGCCATGGGCAGTTCGGCGGCCGGTGAGGCCTCGACCAGCTCGCCGTCGATGTGCACGGCGAAGCTGTCGGGGTCGATCTTCACCTGGGGACGGGCGTCGTTCTCCCGCATGTCCGCCTTGGTCACCCTGCGCGTGGAGTCGATGGCGACGAACCGCTTGCCGAGCTGAAGCCGCTCCGGCAGTCCGTCCTCGACGGCCAGCGGGGCCACGAAGTTGAACGAGTTGGCCGCCGGTGCCCGCCCGATCGCCCCGTACATCGGCCGCGGCAGGATCGGCTGCGGGGTCGGGATGGAGGCGTTGGCGTCACCCATCTGTGCGTACGCGATCTGGCCGCCCTTGATGACGAGGAGCGGTTTGACCCCGAAGAACGCGGGCTCCCACAGCACCAGGTCGGCGAGCTTGCCGGTCTCGACGGAGCCGATCTCGCGGGCGAGTCCCTGGGCGAGCGCCGGGTTGATCGTGTACTTGGCGACGTAGCGCCGTACCCGCCGGTTGTCCGCGTGGCCGTCACCGGGCAGTGCGCCACGCCGCCGCTTCATCACGTGCGCGGTCTGCCAGGTGCGCAGGACGACCTCGCCGACGCGGCCCATGGCCTGGGAGTCGGAGGAGATGATCGAGATGGCGCCGAGGTCGTGGAGGATGTCCTCCGCGCCGATGGTGGACGGCCGGATCCGGGACTCGGCGAACGCCAGGTCCTCGGGCACCGCCGGATTGAGGTGGTGGCACACCATCAGCATGTCGAGGTGTTCCTCGGCGGTGTTGACGGTGAAGGGCCGGGTCGGGTTGGTCGAGCTGGGCAGGACGTGCGGTTCGCAGACCACGGTCATGATGTCCGGTGCGTGTCCGCCGCCGGCGCCCTCGGTATGGTACGCGTGGATGCCCCGGCCGGCGATCGCGGCGAGGGTGTCGCCGACGAATCCGGCCTCGTTGAGGGTGTCCGTGTGGATGGCGACCTGGATGCCGGTGCGCTCGGCCACGGTCAGGGCCGCGTCGATGACGGCCGGGGTGGAGCCCCAGTCCTCGTGCAGTTTGAGGCCGAGGGCGCCGCCGCGGATCTGGGAGAGCATCGCCTCGTGGGAGACGGTGTTGCCCTTGCCGAGGAAACCGATGTTGAGCGGGTACTGCTCCATCGCCTCCAGCATCCGGGCCAGGTGCCAGGGGCCGGGCGTCACCGTGGTCGCCTTGGAGCCCTCGGCGGGTCCGGTGCCGCCTCCGACCAGGGTGGTGACACCGGCGGCGAGCGCCTCGTCGGCGATCTGCGGGCAGATGAAGTGGACGTGCGCGTCGATGGCACCGGCGGTCAGGAGGCGCCCGTTTCCGGCGATCACCTCGGTCTCCGGGCCGATGACCAGGTCCGGGTGGACCCCGTCCATCGTGTCGGGGTTGCCCGCCTTGCCGATGCCCGTGATCCGCCCGTCGCGGATGCCGACGTCCGCCTTGACGATGCCCCAGTGGTCGACGACGACGACCCCGGTGACGACCGTGTCGGGCGTGCCCTCGGCGCGGGTGGCACGCGACTGGCCCATGGATTCGCGGATGACCTTGCCGCCGCCGAAGACCGCCTCGTCACCGGCGAGTCCGGGGCCGCCGCAGCGGTCCTCCTCGATCTCGATCAGCAGGTCGGTGTCGGCGAGCCGGATGCGGTCGCCGGTGGTGGGGCCGAAGAGGTCGGCGTAGGCCTCTCGGGAGATCTCACGCATCGAGGGCACCTCCGGTCCCCCCGCGCAGACCGGGCACGATCCGGGCGCCGGCGAGGGGTACGAGTTCGACGTCGACGGGGATGCCGGGCTCGAAGCGCACGGCGGTGCCGGCGGCGACGTCCAGCCGCTTGCCGTGTGCGGCGGCGCGGTCGAACTCCAGGCCGGGGTTGGCCTCGGCGAAGTGGTAGTGGGAGCCGACCTGGACGGGCCGGTCGGCGGCGTTGAGGACGGTCAGCCGGGTGACCTCACGGCCTTCGTTGCAGACGATGGGGCCGTCCGCGAACAGAACCTCTCCGGGAATCAACGCGGCCCCCTCAGATGATCGGCTCGTGCACGGTGACGAGCTTCGTGCCGTCCGGGAAGGTGGCCTCGACCTGTACGTCGTGGATCATCTCCGGAACCCCGTCCATGACGTCGTCCCTGGTCAGAACCTTGCGGCCGGTGGACATCAGCTCGGCGACACTGCGGCCGTCGCGCGCGCCCTCCAGGATGTGCGACGTGATGAGGGCGACCGCCTCCGGGTGGTTGAGCCGCAGGCCACGGGCCCGGCGTTTCTCGGCCACGTCCGCCGCCACATGGATGAGCAGTCTCTCTTGCTCGTGCGGGGTCAGTTGCACGTCCCACCTCACAGTCCTTGCCCGGACCGTGCGGGGTCCGGTTGCCGCAGCCATCGCGACGGGTTAGGTGTAACACACAGACAAATTCGCCCGATCGTGAAGCAATACGGGCAGAAAAACCCCTGATGGCATGGAACGGCAGGCTAGTTCGCCGGAGTTTCAGCGACGTTAACCAGACCTTGAGCAGCGTATGACTGCGCAGTGGGCTAGCTCATACCTGCGCGACGGGCACACCCGTCCGCGCACAACGGCCGGACTCCCGCCCCGATCACGAGACGCCGGGCCCCCGGTGTTCCGCGGCGATCCCGAATCGCTGCCGTTCGCGCGCGGCGGAATTCACCTCGCGCACCCCGGACACCGAACTGATCACCTGCTCCTCGGCGGGCTCGTCGAGAGCGTCGAGCCGCTCCAGGTCGGCGGCCGAGACCAGCGCGACGAGCGGCTTGCCGTGCCGAGTCACGACGACGCGCTCACCGCCGTACACCACCCGGTTGATCAGGTCGGCGAGCTCAGCCCTGGCTTGCGTCACCGGAATCTCGTAGGCCATACCCCCATCATAACGTCACGTACGTCCTGTACATTTTTTACAGAAGTGGGGCCGCCGGTGCCCCGCCCGGAGGAGGGGTACACCCATGACCCGACCGTCCGCCCGTCATGTCCTGCCCGAGTTCAGCGAGCGCACGAGCACGGGCCACCGCACGCTCGATCCGTACTCGAAGCTGTTCGAGAGCCGGGTCGTCTTTCTCGGGACGCCCCTCGACGACACCGCCGCGACCGATGTGGTCACACAGTTCATGCAGCTCGAACACGCGGCACCGGACCGGGACATCACCCTGTACCTCAACTGCCCGGGCGGCTCGTTCACCGCCATGACCGCGGTCTACGACACGATCCAGTACGTCACGTGCGACGTGGAGACCTACTGTCTGGGCCAGGCCGCCTCGGCCGCCGCGGTGCTGCTCGCGGCCGGCACACCGGGCAAGCGGTTCATCCTGCCTAACGCCCGTGTGGTGCTCGAACAGCCCGCACTGCACGAACCGGCCCAGGGGCAGCCGAGCGACCTCGTCATCCAGGCCGAGGAGTTGACGCGGATGCGCTCCCTGATGGAGACGATGCTGGTGCGGCACACCGGGCGCACCGCCGAGCAGGTCCGCCAGGACCTGGAGCGGGACCTGATGCTGGATGCGCCGGGCGCGCTCGCGTACGGGCTCGTGGACGGCATCGTCCCGGGCCGCAGGGAGACCCCCGGCGCCGGGCACGCGGGGTGAGCCCCCGATGCTTCCACCCGAACTTCCGCCGCTGCCCGCACTGACCCGCGCCGAGGGCGAACTGATCGACCGTTACCTGGAGGCGGTCGACCTGCTGGGCCGGATCAACCCGGCGCAGTCCGGGGACACCTACCGCGGACTGCGCGCGGCGCAGGCCCTGGTGCGCAAGGCGTCCGAGCTGCGCGACGCCCTGACCCTGATGCACCAGCGGGGCGAGACGGAGCTGCATGGGGACACGCTGGCACGGGCCTTGCGGGTGCTGGACGGCGAGCGCCGTACTGCGCGCGTCACGCTCCCGCCCGACTGCGTCGGCTGATCCGGACGCGCGGGTGGCCCGTCGGGCCGCCCGCGTCGACCCGTCGCCGGGGCAGGACTTCAAACGGCCCGAACGGTCTACCGCCGACCGGGGTATCTCGCGATCGTTTTCCGGGCGTTCGGACTTGCACGCACCACGCGTTTGAGGCTCGTGCATGCATGCTCCGCCCCAGGTCGGGGGCTACGTGCGGGACCTGACGATGACTCGAACATGGTGGTGTCCACCCGAACGGGTGAGTGGTGAGTAACGCCACAAATCCCCGATTCCGTTGGGATTTTCGGACAGCTGTGAGTCAAGATCCCTGTCTGACGACAAGCCCCCGCCACCGCGGCGGGGCGGTCCGGGCGGACGCCGAGTCCTGCCGCCGCCCGGATGACCGGTCGACAGAAGTGGATCGGCAGGAGTGGAGGACCCGAGCAAGACGGGTCGCCGGGACGGACGTTCGTCGCAGACGGACGGTCGTGCCGAGCAGCCCTTGGGGTGAAGCCGTGGCAACGCGGCCGGGCAACTTCGCCAGCCCGAATCCGACAGGTCATCCTTCACAGGCGGCTGACGAAGGGTTGCGCATGACTGCGCTCAATCGTGTCCCGTCGCTGATGGCCCGGGCCGGCACGGCCTCGGCCCTCACCCTCGCCGCCGTGGGCGGCTCGATCATGGTCCCGGGGCTTGCCACCGACGCCTCGGCCGCCACCATAGCGACGAAAGCCCTCCAGATCGCGGCGTCCAAGAAGGGTTCCCCCTACCAGTACGGGGCCACCGGGCCGCGCCGGTTCGACTGCTCGGGGCTGACGCTCTACTCGTTCAAGAAGGTGGGCAAGAAGCTGCCGCGTACGGCCGCCCAGCAGTACAACAGGACGCATCACATCTCGGCCGGGAGCCGCAAGGCCGGCGATCTGGTGTTCTTCCACTCGGGTTCCAGCGTCTACCACGTCGGTATCTACGCGGGGAAGAACAAGATCTGGCACGCACCGAGGACCGGGGCCGTGGTGCGGCTGGAGAGGATCTGGACCAGGAGCGTCTGGTACGGCCGGGTCAGCTGACCCGGGCTCAGCGCAGGAGCGGCTCCAGCAGAAGAGCCGCTCCCAGCGCCGTCAGCGCCACCCCGGTGCCCGCCTGCAGCATGCGGGCGGCCCGGGGTCGGCGCAGCCACCTGCCGAGCCGGTCCACCAGCAGGGCCACCACCTGGAACCAGGCCAGCGCGATCACGCAGACGATCAGCGCGAGCAGCAGTGTCCTGGGCAGGGCGGAGCCGCCGGACGGCACGAACTGGGGCAGCAGGCTGAGGAAGGTCAGTGAGGCCTTCGGGTTGAGGACGTTGGTGACGAAGCCCTGCCGGAGCGGGTGCCCGGCCGAGTGCGCGGCCGACGGGTGCCCGGCCGAGGCCGCGTCCTCGGCGGCGGACCGCCGTAGCGGCCACAGGGTCCGCAGCCCGAGCTGCAGCACATAGGCACCGCCCAGCAGTTGCAGCGCGCGAAAGAGCGCGGGTACGGCGACCAGCACCGCCGCGACCCCGGCCACCGCGAGTGTGGTGTGCACGAGGAGGCCCGCGGCGATCCCGAGCCCGCAGACCGCGCCGGCCCGGCGGGAGACCAGGGCGTTGCGGACCACCACCGTGAAGTCGGCGCCGGGCATGGCGACCAGACCGGCGGCGATCCCGGTGAAGGCGATGAGCTGTCCGTCCATGGGCCCCAGACTGCCCGGCCGTAGCCTTCATCAGGTATTTAGAATCATGGAGGTCTGCCTGAAGCAATGCTTTAGGCTGGCGCCATGTACGACCCGACCCGGCTCGCCGCGCTCGTCGCCGTCGCGGAGGCGGGCTCCATCACCCGGGCCGCCGACCGGCTCGGCTACACGCCGCCTGCACTGTCCCAGCAGCTGGCCAAGCTGGAGCGGGAGGCCGGCACGGCGCTGCTGGTGCGTCACCACCGCGGGGCGCGGCTGACCGAGGCGGGCGAAGTGCTGGTGGCGCGGGCCCGTCGGGTGCTGGACGAGATGGAGCAGGCCCGGCACGAGCTGGCCCGGCTGACCGGGCTCACGGGCGGGGTGCTGCGGCTGGGGACGTTCCCGACCGCGGGCGTCCATCTGCTGCCGCCGGCGCTGAGCGCGTTCCGCCGGGCGCATCCGGACGTCCGGCTGTCGGTCGCCGACTACGACCCGCCGTCGGGGGTCACGGCGGTGGCGGCCGGTGAGGTGGACCTGGCGCTGACCCACACCTACCACCCCGCCGAACCCGTCCCCGTGCCCTCCTCGGTCGCTCTGGAGCCGGTCCTGGAGGAGGAGCTGGTGCTGGTGACGGCTCCGGGCCACGTCCTGAGCAGCGCCTCGTCCCGGCTGCCCCTGGCGGAGCTGGCGGGGCAGCCGCTGATCAGCATGGCGCCGCACCATCCCGCCCGGCGAGGGGTGGAGGCGCTGCTGGCCGAGGCGGGCGCCACCGCGGCGCTGCTGGTGCCGACCCCCGGGTACGCCGTTGTGTGCGCACTGGTCAGCGCCGGGCTCGGGGTGGCCCTCGTACCGGAGATGGTGGCGCGGACCGCCGTCACTCCGGTCGGGGTACGTCCGTTGGAGGGGGGACGGCTACGGCGCACGATCTCGGTCGCCTTCCGGGCCGACGAGGTCGCTCCGGCGGTGGAGGCGTTCCGCGCTCTGCTGCACGGGGCCTTCGGCCGGGCGCAGCACGCCCCGGAGCGTCAGCGCCCGTCCCGGTGAACCGTCCCCCGGCCGGGTGGGCTTGGCCCTGCGGACTGCGACGGTGGGGGTGGCGGGACGCCGTCCTGGGGCCCCCGTGGACGCCCGGGCGCGCTCTAGGGGTCCGGCTGGCCCGCCGCGACCGGCTCGGCCGGGAGGGCCCACGGCAGCTCGATGGAGACCGTCTTGCCGCCCTCGCGGGTGGGGCGGACGCGGAGCTTGCCGCCGCACTCGGCGGTGAGCCAGCGGATGATGACCATGCCGCGCCCGTTGTCCTGCTGGACGGCTGCGGGCAGTCTCTTCGGAAAGCGCGGATGACTGTCCGTCACACCGATGCGGAGTTGTTCGTCGTGGTGCAGGGCGATGTCGACGGTGAAGGTGGGTGACTGTCCGAAGGTGTGCTGTACGGCGTTGGTGGCGAGTTCGGAGACGATCAGCCGCACGGTGTCGGCCGCGTCGGTGTCCGGTGGCAGACCCCACTCCGCGAGGGTCCCCACCACGTAGGAGCGGGCCGCGGAGACCGAGGCGGGATCGCTCGGCAGAGTGACGGATGCTTCCAGATGGTCTGCCATGGCGACGTCGTCCCTTTCCCACGGGCCCGCAGTCCGGCGAGGAGCGGATGGTTCGAGTACGGTCCCGCACTGGTGCTTCGTCGCCAGACTGCCATTACCGGGCCGGTCTGGGGAGCGATCCACCGGGATATGCATATATCTGTCGCTCAAAGCGGTGAACTCTGCGACGGGAGACCGTATTTGGGCGGCCCGTAAGGAGTAAGGAGTACCCCATGCAGAACGGTCCCGCGGTACGGCGCCGCAAACTCGGCGCCGAGCTGCGCACGCTGCGCACGGGGACGGGGCTCACCAGTGGCGAGGCGGCCCGTCTGGTGGGCTGGCACCAGTCGAAGGTGAGCCGCATCGAGACCGGCGCGAGCGGTGTGAAACCGGCCGATGTGCGGTTACTCCTGGATGCCTACGGGGTGCGGGACGGGCAACTGCGCGAGTTGCTGCTGATGTTGGCGGGGTCCGAGGAGGCGGGCGGGCGCAGCCGGTGGTGGCACGCCTACCGGGGGATCCTGCCGCCCACCTACCGCGATTTCATCAGCCTGGAGTCGCAGGCGAGCGAGATGCGCACGCTGGAGACCACGGTGGTCCCGGGGCTGCTGCAGACGCCCGAGTACGCCCGCGCGGTGACCCGGGCGGCCGTGGAGGGGGTCGACGAGGAGCGGCTGGACGCGCTGGTGGAGGTGCGGCTGGCCCGGCAGGACGTGCTGCGCCGGGATCCCCCACTGACGCTGAGCGCGGTGCTGGACGAGGCGGTCCTCAAACGCGACGTCGGCGGACCGGAGGTGATGGCGCGGCAGCTGGCCCGGCTGGTCGAGGCCGCACGGCTGCCGCAGGTGCGGCTCCAGGTGCTGCCGTTCGCCGCGGGGGCGCATGTCGGCCTCACCGGCCCTTTCGTTATCTTCTCATTTCCGAGCACTTCTGATCTGGATGTGGTTGTTCTCGACCAGCTGACGAGTAGCCTCTATCTGGAACGGAAAGAAGACCTCATGGCCTACTCCGAGGCCTTCAACACCCTTCAGATCCACGCCCTTTCCCCCGAGGACTCGTTGGATTACATCGCCGGGATAGGTGACGGCGCGTAAGGAGGCACCATGCCAGCACTGCCTCGGAACGTCCCTGCAAGTACCGATCTGCACGAGGCGCGATGGCTGCGCAGCAGCTACAGCACCGGAGCGAACAACTGCGTGGAGACGGCTCGGCCGCACTCCGGCCCGTGGGCCGGACTGCTCGCCGTGCGCGACTCCAAGGACCCGGCCGGACCCGCGCTGCTCTTCTCCCCCGGGAGCTGGGCGGGGTTCGTGACCGCGCTCCGGTGATCCCAGTCCCCACCGATCGGAGAGATCCGACACCGGTCGGACCGACCCGACCCGACCGACATGACCGACCGGACCGAACAGACCGACTCGACTGACTCGACCGACTCGACCTGCATGATCGACTCGATCAACCCGGTCGGACCGACCCATCCCTACTGATCAGATTCGATCACTCTCGTGCGATGCACGGCCGTGTCACGCCGACTCATGGTCGCGTTTCGTCGATCACTCGTACAGCGCGTTCGATCTCGGCCCCGGACAGGTCCGCGCGGGCGGTGAGCCTCAGCCGAGAGATGCCGTCGGGCACGGAAGGAGGACGGAAGCAGCCCACGGCCAGGCCTGCCGTACGGCAGTCCGCCGCCCATTGCACGGCCTGCTCCGGGGACGGAGCCCGCACGGAGACCACCGCGGCGTCCGGACGCACCGCCTCCAGACCCGCGGCGGTCAGGCGCGTGTGCAGCTCGACGGCGACCCCGCGGGCCCGCGCCGCCCGCGCCGGCTCGCGTCGCAGCAGCCGCAGCGCCGCCAGCGCCGCGCCCACGGCGGCGGGCGCGAGGCCCGTGTCGAAGATGAACGTGCGGGCCGCATTGACCAGATGGTCGATCACCCGCGCCGGGCCGAGCACCACGCCGCCCTGGCTGCCCAGCGACTTGGAGAGCGTGGCCGTGACGACCACGTCGTCGGCCCCGGCGAGACCGGCCGCCTCGACGGCGCCCCGGCCGCCGTCGCCCAGCACGCCGAGCCCATGGGCGTCGTCCACGACCAGACCCGCCCCGTGTTCCCGGCAGGCCCCGGCCAGCGCGGCCAGCGGTGCCGCGTCGCCGTCGACGGAGAAGACCGAGTCGGAGACGACGATCGCCGCACCCCGGTGCCCGGCGAGCGCCTTGCCCACCGCCTCCGGATCGGCGTGCCCGACCACCTGTTTGGCCGCCCGGGCCAGCCGGCAGCCGTCGATGAGCGAGGCGTGGTTGCCCGCGTCGGAGACGATGAGGGAGCCGTGCGGGCCGAGCGCGGTGACGGCGGCCAGGTTCGCCGCGTAGCCGGACGCGAAGACCAGCGCGGCCTCGAAGCCGCAGAAGTCCGCCAGTTCCCGCTCCAGCTCGGCGTGCAGCTCGGTGGTTCCGGTGACCAGCCGGGAGCCGGTGGAACCGCCGCCCCACCGGCGGGCGGCAGCGGCGGCCCCCTCGACGATCTCGGGGTGGTGGGCCAGGCCCAGGTAGTCGTTGCCCGCCAGGTCCAGCAGCGGCGAGTCGGCGGGGCGCGGGCGCAGGGTCCGCACGAGTCCGGCGCGGCGGCGCGCCTCGGCCTGCTCGTCGATCCAGCCGAACGCCATGGGTCCTCCGGGGCTTTTGTAGGTAGCGCACAGACCCTAGCGGCACGATCAGCCGCCCAGGGTGTGGCAATACCCACACGGTGATCCGTCTCCGTTGTGCAAACTCTCCTTGGCCCCGGGCGGTCCCGTACGACAGGATCGGGCCTCATGGACCTGCTGAACACGCTGGTGGACAAGGGGCTGCGGCGCGAGCTGCCGACCCGTGAGGAAGCACTCGCCGTGCTCGCCACCTCCGACGACGACCTGCTCGATGTGGTGGCTGCGGCCGGCAAGGTGCGCCGGCACTGGTTCGGCCGGCGCGTGAAACTCAACTACCTGGTCAACCTCAAGTCCGGCCTGTGCCCGGAGGACTGCTCCTACTGCTCCCAGCGCCTCGGCTCCAAGGCCGACATCCTCAAGTACACCTGGATCAAGCCCGACGAGGCCTCCCAGGCGGCCGCGGCAGGCCTGGCCGGCGGGGCCAAGCGGGTCTGTCTGGTGGCCAGCGGGCGCGGCCCGACGGACCGGGACGTGGACCGGGTCTCCGAGACCATCAAGGCCATCAAGGGCCAGAACGAGGGCGTCGAGGTGTGCGCCTGCCTCGGCCTGCTCTCCGACGGCCAGGCCGAACGGCTGCGCGAGGCGGGGGCGGACGCCTACAACCACAACCTGAACACCTCCGAGGCCACGTACGGGGACATCACCACGACCCACACGTACGCCGACCGGGTGGACACGGTGCACAAGGCGCACGCGGCCGGGCTGTCCGCCTGCTCGGGCCTGATCGCGGGCATGGGCGAGACCGACGAGGACCTGGTGGACGTCGTCTTCTCGCTGCGGGAGCTGGACCCGGACTCCGTTCCGGTGAATTTCCTGATCCCGATGGAGGGCACCCCGCTCTCCACGGAGTGGAACCTCACCCCGCAGCGTTGTCTGCGCATCCTCGCGATGGTCCGCTTCGTCTGCCCGGACGTGGAGGTGCGTATCGCGGGCGGCCGCGAGGTCCACCTGCGCACGATGCAGCCCCTCGCCCTGAACCTGGCCAACTCGATCTTCCTCGGTGACTACCTGACCAGTGAGGGCCAGGCGGGCAAGGCCGACCTGGAGATGATCGCGGACGCCGGGTTCGAGGTCGAGGGCACCGACCGGGTGACGCTGCCGGAACACCGGGCCGCTGCCGCCGGCGGCGGGTGCGGATCGCACGAGAGTGCCGGGTGCGGATCGCACGAGGGCGCAGGGTGCGGGTCCGTCTGTGGCTCGCACGAGGGAGCGGACGCCGGCGGTACGGCGTCGGTGCCCGCCGCGAACGAGCGGCGCAGCGACCTCGTCGCCGTCCGCCGCCGGGGCGCCGGAACGGACCTCGCGCCCAATGCCTGACCTGCACGGCCTGAGCGTGCCCGAGCTGGTGGAGCTGGACCGGCGGCACGTGTGGCACCCGTACGGCCCGATGCCCGGGCGTGCCGAACCGCTCGTCGTGGAGTCGGCGAGCGGGGTCCGGCTGCGTCTTGCCGACGGCTCGGGCGAACTCGTCGACGGCATGTCGTCGTGGTGGTCGGCGATCCACGGCTACAACCACCCGGTGCTCAACGAGGCTGTGCAGGCTCAGCTCGGGCGGATGAGCCATGTGATGTTCGGCGGGCTCACGCACGAGCCCGCCGTACGGCTCGCGAAGCACCTTGTCGACATGTCGCCCGATGGTCTGGAGCATGTGTTCCTGGCCGACTCGGGGTCGGTGTCGGTCGAGGTCGCGGTCAAGATGTGCCTGCAGTACTGGCGCTCGCTCGGCCGGCCCGGCAAGCAGCGCCTGCTGACCTGGCGGGGCGGCTATCACGGCGACACCTGGCAGCCGATGTCGGTGTGCGACCCCCAGGGCGGTATGCACGAGTTGTGGACCGGTGTGCTCCAGCGCCAGGTGTTCGCCGAGGCACCGCCGGCGGAGTACGAGGAGTCGTACGCCGAGCATCTGCGCAAGCTGATCGGACGCCATGCGGACGAGCTGGCCGCGGTGATCGTCGAGCCGGTGGTGCAGGGCGCGGGCGGGATGCGGTTCCACTCCCCCGCGTACCTGCGGGTGCTGCGCGAGGCGTGCGACGCGCACGACGTGCTGCTGGTGTTCGACGAGATCGCCACCGGTTTCGGACGCACGGGCGCGATGTTCGCGGCGGAGCACGCGGGCGTCGCTCCGGACGTGATGTGCCTGGGCAAGGCGCTGACCGGCGGCTATCTGACGATGGCGGCGACGCTCTGCACCGCGCGCGTGGCCGACGGGATCTCGCAGGGCGAGGTGCCGGTGCTCGCCCACGGGCCGACGTTCATGGGTAATCCGCTGGCGGCAGCCGTCGCCTGCGCCTCCATCGAGCTGCTGCTCGGACAGGACTGGCGCGCGGAGGTCGAGCGCGTCGGGGCGGGTCTGCGCGAGGGCCTCGCGCCGGCCGCGGAACTGCCGGGCGTCAAGGACGTCCGCGTCCTGGGCGCCATCGGGGTCGTCCAGCTGGACCACGAGGTGGACATGGCCGCGGCCACCCGGGCCGCCGTGCGGGAGGGCGTGTGGCTGCGCCCGTTCCGCGACATGGTCTACACGATGCCGCCGTACGTGACCGGGGACGACGACGTGGCACGCATCGCGCGCGCCGTGTGCTCCGCGGCACAGGAGGGATGAGATGCAGGTACTGGTGATCACGGGGACGGGCACGGAGGTCGGCAAGACGGTCACCACCGCCGCCGTCGCCGCCTCGGCGCTCGCGGCCGGGCGTTCGGTGGCCGTGCTGAAGGCCGCGCAGACGGGGGTTGGGCCCGACGAGCGCGGGGACGCCGACGAGGTCGTCCGGCTCGCGGGTCCGGTCACGACCGCCGAACTGGCCCGCTTCCCCGAGCCGTTGGCACCGGGTACGGCGGCCCGGCGTGCGGGCATGGCTCCCGTACGGCCGAGCGAGGTGGCCGAGGCCGCGGCCAAGCTGGCCGCCGAGCACGATCTGGTGCTGATCGAGGGGGCGGGCGGGCTGCTCGTCCGGTTCGACGAGGCGGGCGGGACGCTGGCGGACGCGGCGCAGCTGCTGAACGCGCCGGTGCTGGTCGTCGCCACGGCCGGTCTGGGCACGCTCAACACCACGGAGCTGACGGCTCGTGAGCTGCGCTCGCGCGATCTGGAGCCTGCCGGTGTGGTGATCGGCAGCTGGCCCGATGCCCCCGACCTCGCCTCCCGCTGCAACGTCGCCGACCTGCCGGAGGTCGCCGGCGCCCCGCTGCTCGGGGCGCTGCCCGCGGGGGCCGCGGCCCTGGCTCCCGCGGACTTCCGCGCGGCGGCCCCGGGCTGGCTCGCGCCGCGCCTGGACGGGACGTGGGACGCGGAGGCGTTCCGGATGCGAGAGGCGCCCTGACAGCACCGCCCGGACCGTCAGGCACGGACACCGCCGCCCGAGCCCGTGAGGTATCGGGCGGCACCGTCCGCGTCCGTCAGCTATCGGGCGGGCCCGGCCGTGTCTGTCCGGTGCGACGGCGGCCAGGAACAGGGCGCGACTGCACCGTGGGCGATGCCGGGCGTTTCGCCGGGGGTGCAACGGGGTTTCCCGGGGGACAATCACCGTAGGCCCGACCCTTCCGGGAGGTTGCCATGCGGTTGTTGTCGACCGGTTCCGGCACGGTGGCGCGCAGCCCCGTCCACCATCCGCTCTTCGCCCGCTGCTACGCCCGGTTCAGCGTGGCCGCCGAGACCCGGCTGGGACTGGCCGGGGTGCGTGAGCGGCTGCTCGCCGGGCTGTCGGGGCGGGTGATCGAGATCGGCGCCGGCAACGGACTGAACTTCGGGCACTATCCGGGGACCGTCGCGGAGGTCGTGGCGATCGAACCGGAGCCGCTGCTCAGGAAGATGGCCCTGCAGTCGGCCCTGCACGTCCAGGTACCGGTCGACGTGGTGCCGGGGACCGCGGAGGCGCTGCCGGTGAAGAGCGAGGGCTTCGATGCGGTCGTGCTGTCACTGGTGCTGTGCAGCGTGCGGGACGTACCGCGGGCACTGGGCGAGGTACGGCGGGTCCTCAAACCGGGCGGCGAGGTGCGGTTCTTCGAGCACGGCCGGGGCGGCGGCCGGGTGATGACGCTGACTCAGCGCACCCTGGACCGGACGCTGTGGCCCGCGCTGAACGGCGGCTGCCATGTCGCCCGGGCCCCGGTCGCCGCACTGCGCGAGGCCGGGTTCGAACTCGGGCCGTACCGGCAGGTACTGGTGCCCGAGAAGGGGCCCAGAATGCCCACCTCGTACTGTGTGCTGGGAAGTGCCCGGCGGCCCGGCGAACCGGACGCGCACTGATCCGGTGCGCTGCCGGACCCCGCTCGTCACAGGCTCCAGCGGCGCAGCTCCCGGGCGATGTCGTCGATGTCCGCCTCGCCGCTCTTGACCAGCCGGGCAAGGTCACGGACCTGTTCGGGCGAGGTGACGACCTTCAGACCGCTGGCGACCAGGTAGGCGTAGGCGACGGCCGAGGCGAACAGGGCGTTGGAGCGCTCCAGAGCCGGCACATGGACGAGCAGCTGGAGCAGGGCGGCGGCACGGGCGTGCGGGGTGTCGTAGACGGGCACGTCGAATATCTCGGCCCGGTGCCGGGCGACGGCGGCGACCAGGGCACCCCAGTCGGTGACCTGCGGGTCCCCCGGCATCTTCTGTTCGGCGAGCATGAGGAGCCAGGCGAGATCGATACTGAGCTCGTTCAAGGGATCAGCTGCGGCCTTCGCCCGAGCCGGTGCCGCGCGCCTCGCCGAACTCCTCGGCGAACACGGACTCGTACTGCTTCATGAAGTCGGCGGCCGCGTCCACGAAGGTACGGCCCGCTTCCCCGGTGTCCTGTCTGACCAGCTCTTCGATGTAGCGGTTGACGCTCATGCCGCGCGCCAGGGCGCGCTCGCGGGCCGCTTTGGCGGTGCCCTCGTCCACACGCACGTTCAGCTGGGTCTTGGCCATGCTTTGACGCTAGCGCCGAACTGCTAGCAACGGCAAGGGCCCCGGCTCTGCGAAGGGGCTCTCCCGGGGATTCCGGCTGTGGGGCGGGTCACATTAGGCTCGGCCGGTACGAGGGAGTCGACGACCGGGAGGCGGTCTTGTCCACACCTGCTGCCGAACACGCCCCGGGCCGGGCGCGCGACGGCTCGACCGCGGCCCGCACCCGCGGGCTGACCAAGGCCTACGGCTCGGGCGAGACGGCCGTACTCGCCCTGGACTCGGTGGACGTGGAGATCGCGCGCGGCCGCTACACCGCCGTGATGGGCCCCTCGGGCTCGGGGAAGTCCACGCTCATGCACTGTCTGGCCGGCCTGGACAGCGTCTCGGCCGGGCAGGTCTGGATCGGTGACACGGAGATCACGGGCCTGAAGGACCGGGAACTGACCCGGCTGAGACGGGACCGCATCGGGTTCATGTTCCAGTCGTTCAACCTCATCCCGACGCTGACCGCGGCCGAGAACATCACGCTTCCCATGAACATCGCGGGCCGCAGGCCCGACCAGGCGTGGCTGGACCAGGTCATCGACACGCTCGGACTGCGGGGCCGCCTCACGCACCGCCCGGCGCAGCTCTCGGGCGGCCAGCAGCAGCGCGTCGCCTGCGCCCGGGCCCTGGCCTCCCGGCCCGAGCTGATCTTCGCCGACGAGCCGACCGGGAACCTCGACTCGCGAGCCGGCCTCGAAGTGCTGGGCTTTTTGCGCAGGGCCGTGGACGACCTGGGGCAGACCGTGGTCATGGTCACCCACGACCCGGGCGCGGCCGCCCACTCCGACCTGGTGCTCTTCCTCGGCGACGGGCGGATCGTGGACCGGATGGAGCGGCCGACGGCGGACGCCGTGCTGGAGCGCATGAAGGCGTTCGACGTGGTGCGCGGGCGGCTCGGCGACGGCAGCACGGCCCGGGAGGACTGACCCCGTGCTCAAGGCGACCCTGCGGAGTTTCCTCGCGCACAAGGGCAGGCTGGCGCTGTCCGGGCTGGCCGTCGTGCTGTCCGTGGCGTTCGTCGCGGGCAGCCTGATCTTCTCCGACACCGTCACCCGTACGTTCGACCGGCTGTTCGCCTCGACCTCCGCCGATGTGACGGTCGAGCCGCAGCAGGACCTGCAGTCCGCCAGGACCGCCGGTACCGTCCAGACCGTGCCCGCGGCCCTGCGGGACCGGGTGGCGAAGGTCGCCGGTGTCGCGGCGGCGCACGCGGACGTGTCGGTCCAGAACGTGGTGGTGGTCGACCGCCGCAACAGGTCCGTCGGCCCGACCACCGGCGCCCCGACCATCGCCACCTCCTGGTACGTCACCCGGCGCAGCCCGGTGAAGCTGACCTCCGGTCATGCGCCGCACGGGGCGGGCGAGGCACTGCTCGACGCGGACACCGCGGACAGGAAGCGGGTGCGGACCGGCGACATGCTGACCGTGCAGGCGCAGCCGGGCACGTTCCGGGTCCGGGTCGTCGGCATCGCCACGTTCACCACCACCAATCCGGGTGCGGCCCTGGTCTTCGTGGACCCCGCGGTGGCCGCCCGTGAGCTGCTCGGCTCCGCCGACCGGGCCACCGGCATCTCGGTGGACGCGGCCCGGGGAGTGAGCGACGCGGAACTCAAGCGCCGGGTCGGCGACGCGATCGGCACCGGCACCTACGACCTGAAGACCGCCGGTGAGCAGGCCAAGTCGGCCGCGGCCGAACTCGGCGGCTTCCTCGACGTCATCAAGTTCGTGATGCTGGGGTTCGCGGGCATCGCCGTGCTCGTGGGCGTCTTCCTGATCGTCAACACCTTCTCCATGCTCATCGCCCAGCGCACCCGTGAGCTGGGCCTGCTGCGGGCCCTCGGGGCCGACCGGAGGCAGGTGCGGCGGTCGGTGCTGACGGAGGCGGTGCTGCTCGGCGTGGCCGGCTCGACGCTGGGCCTCGCGGCCGGGATCGGGCTCGCGTTCGGGCTGATCCGGCTGATGAGCGCGTTCGGGATGAACCTGAAGGCCACGGAGATGGTCATCGGCCTGCCGACGCCCGTGGCGGCCTACGCCGTCGGCGTCGGCGTCACCTTCGTCGCCGCCTACCTGCCCTCGCGGCGCGCGGCGGCCGTCTCGCCGATGGCGGCACTCGCCAGCGACGGGGTCGCGGAAGTCGCGGGCGTGAGCAGGCCGTTGAAGGTACGGGCGATCGTCGGCTCCGTGGTCGGGGCGGCCGGCGCGGCCGCGCTGGCCGGGTGCGCGACAGCCACGAAGACCGCCTCCGCGGCCTCCCTGCTCGGCCTGGGCGTGGTCCTGACGCTGATCGCGACCGTGATCGCGGGTCCGCTGCTGGTGCGGCCGGTGATCAGGGTCCTGGGCGGCGCCTTCCCCGCGCTGTTCGGACCGGTCGGCCGGATGAGCCAGCGCAACGCCCTGCGCAATCCGCGCCGCACCGGTGCCACTGCGGCCGCGCTGATGGTGGGCCTCGCGCTGGTCGGCGGCATGTCGGTGGCGAGCGCCTCGATGTCCGCCTCCTTCGACCAGCGGATCGACAGGACGCTGGGCGCCGACTTCGTCGTCCAGAACGGCAACTTCCTGCCGTTCACCCGGGAGATCACCGACAAGGTGCACGGCACCGAGGGCGTGCGGCTCGTGGTACGGCAGCGGTTCGCACCCGTGACCGTCCGGTTTCCCGACGGCCGGCGCGTGAAGACGACCGCCGCCGGCTACGACCCGCGGGTCGACGACGTCGCCCACGTGACCTACGCGGCCGGCGGCAGCGCGGCGGCGCTCGCGGACGGCGGGCTCGGCATGGACGCCGCCTTCGCCAGGGACCACGGGGTGCGCCTGGGCAGCACCCTGCCCGTCGAGTTCCCCGGCGGGCAGCGGGCCCGGATGCGCGTGGGCGCCCTCACCGACCAGGGCGGCGGCGACGGGTTCGGCATGCAGGGCGGGCTGTTCTTCGGCATCGGCACGGTCGAGAAGTACGTCCCCGGCGGCCAGGACGCCGCCCTCTACGTCAAACGGTCCCCCGGCACCGGCGCCGACCTGCTGCGCTCCCGCCTGGAACGGACCCTCAGGCCCTATCCGCAGGTCCAGGTCCGCGACCAGGCCGACTACAAGAAGCTCGTGCACGACCAGATCGCCGTGCTGCTGTACCTCGTCTACGCGCTGCTCGGACTCGCGATCGTCATCGCCGTGCTCGGCGTGGTCAACACCCTCGCCCTGTCGGTGGTCGAACGCACCCGGGAGATCGGACTGCTGCGCGCGGTCGGGCTGAGCCGGCGGCAGTTGCGCCGGATGATCCGGCTGGAGTCGGTGGTGATCGCGGTGTTCGGCGCCGTCCTCGGCCTGGGGCTGGGGATCGTGTGGGGTGTGTGCACCCAGCAGGTGCTGGCCCTGCAGGGCATGACCGCGCTCGCGTTCCCCTGGGGCACGATCGTCGCGGTGGTGATCGGCTCGGCGGTGGTGGGCGTCGTGGCCGCCCTGCTGCCCGCGCTGAGGGCGTCACGGATGAACGTGCTGGCGGCGATCGCGCACGAGTGAGAGCGCGGGGCGCGCATGAGCGACCGCGCGGCGTGTATGAGTGACCGTGCGGCGTGTATGAGTGACCGTGCGGCGTGTATGAGTGACCGCGCGGGGCGCGCATGGGCGACCGCGTGGGGCGCGCATGAGCGACGCCGCGGGGCGCGCATGATGGGATCGGAGATCCACACTCAAGTCCTTTGCATCCCAGGAGAGTTCATGCCGCACCCCTTCCGCTTCGGAGTCAATCTGCTCACGCCGTCGCCAGCCGCCGACTGGCGCGCCAAGTGCCGCCGCGCCGAGGAACTGGGGTACGACGTGATCCTGGTCCCCGACCATCTCGGCATGGTCGCGCCGTTCCCCGCGCTGGTCGCCGCGGCGGAGGCGACCGAGCGGCCGCGGCTCGGCACGTTCGTGCTCAACGCCGGGTTCTGGAATCCGGCTCTGCTCGCCCGCGAGGTCGCGGCCACCGACGCGCTCACCGGCGGCCGTCTCGAACTCGGCCTCGGGACCGGGTACGTCCAGGCCGAGCACGAGGCGGCCGGGCTGCCCTTCGGCTCGCCGGGCGAGCGGGTGGACCAGTTGCGGCGCACGGTGGCGGAGTTGGACCGACTGCTCGGCTCCGAGGAGTTCCAGCCCCGGCCCACCCAGTCCCGGGTGCCTCTGCTGATCGGCGCCAACGGCGACCGGATGCTGCGCCTGACGGCCGAGCGTGCGGACATCGCGGCCTTCACCGGAGCGCGGGCGGGGGCCGCCCCGGGGACGCTCACGCCACTGAGCGCCGAAGAACTGGACGAGCGGATCGCCCTCTACCGGAAGTCGGCGGCGGGCCGTCCGGAACCCGCCGAGCTGAACCTGTTGATCCAGCTCGTGGCCGTCACCGACGACCCGGGGCCCGTGCTCGAACCGCTGCTCGAACGGCAGCCCGGGCTCACTCTCGACCGGGCACTGGAGCTGCCCATCATCCTGGCCGGGCCCCTGGACGACGTGGTCGCACGGGTGCGCGCGCAGCGGGAGCGGTTCGGGTTCTCGTACCTGACCGTCCTGGAGCCGTACATGGAGGCCTTCGCGCCGGTGATGCGGCGGCTGCGGGAGGAGTCCGCGTGACGACAGCGGGAGGAGTCCGCATGATGAAACGCGCGGACGGCCGCGGCCTCGTGTGATCGGGTGAGCGCATGACCGAAGTGCACATACGTCCCGCCGGGCCCGCCGACCTCGACGCCGTCCTGGCCTTCTGGAAGACGTCCGCCGAGGGCACCAGCATCAGCGACGACCGTGCCGGAGTGGAGCGGCTGGTCGCCCGCGACCCCGGGGCGCTGCTCCTCGCCCTGGAGGTCCCCCCGCTCCACCCGGGCCGGGAGCGGGGCAAGGAGGGCGAGCTGGTCGGCACGGTGATCGCGGGCTTCGACGGCTGGCGCTGCCATCTGTACCGGCTCGCGGTGCACCCGGACCGGCGGCGCCGGGGCATCGGCTCGGTGCTGCTGGCCGCCGCGGAGGAGCGGTTCGCGGAGCTCGGCGGCCGGCGCGGGGACGCGATGGTGCTGGTCCGCAACGAGAGGGCGCAGCACGCGTGGCGGGCGGCCGGGTACGCGCCCGAGGAGCAGTGGCGGCGCTGGGTGAAGCCCCTCACGGACTGACCCCCGAGATCTCTTTGCTCATCCTTTACCATTGGGGGACACTCGGCTTCGATGAAAGGTTGTGAGCGTCCTCCGATGGACGAGCCTCCCGGTCCGCGACACCGCGCGTTCCTCCCCGCCCTGTCCGATCATGGGACGGGGGTGACCCGATGACCGAAGTACTGCTCCTTCTGGTGGCGATCCTGCTCTCGCTCGCCTGCGGTGCCTTCGTGGCGGCCGAGTTCTCGCTGACCACGGTCGAGCGCGGCGAGCTGGAGCGGGCCGCCGCACGCGGCGAGCGCGGCGCCGCGGGCGCCCTGAAAGCCGCACGGAGTCTGACCTTCCAGCTGTCCGGCGCCCAGCTCGGCATCACCGTCACCAACCTGGTCGTCGGCATGCTCGCCGAGCCGTCGATCGCCAGGCTGCTGGCAGGGCCGTTCCGGGCGATGGGCCTGTCGCCCACCACGGCGGATTCGGTCGCGCTGGTGCTGGGCACGGGGCTGTCCACGGTGTTCCTGATGGTCGTCGGCGAACTGGTGCCGAAGAACTGGGCGATCTCCTCGCCGCTGGCCGTGGCCAAGCGGGTGGGCAACCCGCAGCGCTGGTTCAGCGCCGCCTTCCGCCCCTTCATCACCCACCTCAACAGCACGGCCAACCACGTGGTGCGCCGCTTCGGCCTGGAGCCCGCCGAGGAGCTGGCCTCCGCGCGCGGACCGCAGGAGCTGGCCGCCCTCGCACGGCACTCGGCGAAGGAGGGCGCCCTGGAGGCGGACACCGCCGAGCTGTTCCTGCGGACGCTGAACCTGGCCGACCTGACCGCACAGAACGTCATGACCCCGCGCGTCCAGGTCGTCGCCCTCGACACCCAGGCGACCTGCGAGGACGTGGCGAACGCGACCCGGGCCACGGGCCTGTCCCGGTTCCCGGTCTACCGCGGCAGCCTCGACGCGGTCGTCGGCATCGCCCACATCAAGGACGTCCTGGCGCTGCCCGCCGAGGACCGGACCCTGCGCTCCGTCGCCCAGGTGATGCGCGAGCCGCTGCTGGTGCCGGAGTCCCTCACCGTCGACCGGCTGCTGGACCGGCTCTCCGGCAGGCGCACCATGGCCGTCGTCATCGACGAGTACGGCGGTACCGCGGGCGTGGCGACGCTGGAGGACATCGTCGAGGAGGTCGTCGGCGAGGTGCGCGACGAACACGACCCGCACGAGACGCCGGACCTCGCCCCCGCCGGCGCCGACGAAGCGGGCCGGGCCCTGTACTCCGCGGACGGCGCCGCGCGCACGGACCAGCTCGCGCGCGTGGGCCTGCGGGTGCCCGAGGGGCCCTACGAGACACTGGCCGGCCTCGTCGCGGCCGAGCTGGGGCGCATACCCGGGGTCGGGGACAGCGTGGAGATCGCCGGCTGGCGACTGGACGTGGTGGACGCCTCCGGGCGCCGGGCGGCCCGGGTGCTGCTGCACGCCCCGCTGGACGACGAGGAGAGCGACGAGAAGACGGAGCGGACCCGATGACCGCCGTCCAGCTGCTGATCGGTGGGGCGACACTGGTCGTCAACGCCTTCTTCGTGGGCGCCGAGTTCGCGCTGATCTCGGTGCGCCGCTCGCAGATCGAGCCGCTCGCCCAGGAGGGCGACCGGCGCGCCCGGAGCGTGCTGTGGGGCCTGGAGCACGTGTCCGCGCTGCTGGCCGCCGCCCAGCTGGGCATCACCCTGTGCACGCTGGTCCTCGGCGTGGTCGCCGAGCCGGCGATCGCGCATCTGCTGGAGCCGGTGTTCCACGCGGTCGGCGTGTCCAAGGGCGCGGGCCACGCGGTGTCCTTCGTGATCGCGCTGTCCCTGGCCACCTATCTGCACATGCTGCTGGGCGAGATGGTGCCCAAGAACGTCGCGCTCGCCGAGCCGGTGCGCAGCGCGCTGCTGCTCGGCCCTCCCCTGGTCACGCTGTCCCGGGCGCTGCGCCCGGTGATCTTCACGATCAACGCCTTCGCGAACGGACTGCTGAAGCTGCTCAGGGTGGAGGCCAAGGGCGAGGTCGCGGCGACCTTCACGGACACCGAACTGGCCGAGATCGTCAAGGACGCCGGCCTGGCCGGCCTGATCGACGACCGGGCCCAGGAGAGGCTGCACGACGCGCTGGAGCTGGGCCGCAGACCGGTGCGGGACGTGGTCGTACCGCTGGAGAGGGTGGTGTACGCACGCGTGGGCGTCACGGCGGAGCAACTGGAGCGGCTGTCGGCCGAGTCGGGCTTCTCCCGGTTCCCGGTGGTCGACGAGGGCCGCCGGATCGTGGGCTACCTGCACGTCAAGGACGCGCTCGACGCCCTGCCCCGCACCGAGCCGTTCCGGCTGCGCGACATGCGGCCCATCGCACGCGTCCGGGAGAGCACCCCGCTGGACGACGTTCTCACCGCGATGCGGGGCAGCCGTACGCACCTGGCCGGCGTGCTGGGCGAGGACGGGCGGCTCGCCGGCCTGGTGACCATGGAGGACGTCCTGCAGGAGCTGTTCGGCCAGCCCGCGTGAGCGGTACGGGGGCCCTGCCAGAGGGGCAGGCGGCCCGCGTGAGGCGTGTGGGCGGGCAGCGGGACCCGTGCTCGTGCCCGCGGCCCGGGTGGACCACGTCTGCGGCCCTCATGAAGCGTGCGGGCGGTCCGCGGGAAGTCGCGGTGCCTCTAGCGTGTCCGCGGCCCGCGTGAGGCCTGCGGGCGGTCCGCGTGAAGCGCCGGGGCGCCGGGGCGTTCCGGGGTGTACCGGGGCGTTCCGGGGTGTTCCGAGGGCGACCGACCGGCGGGTATGGAGCCGGGATACCATCGCTGTCGCCATGCAGACGAACCCCACGCCTCCTCCGTACTCCAGCCTGGTCGCGCTCGGCGACTCCTTCACCGAAGGCATGTCGGACCTGCTGCCCGACGGCTCCTACCGCGGCTGGGCGGACCTGCTCGCCGCACGGATGGCGGCCCGCAGCCCCGGCTTCCGGTACGCCAACCTCGCCGTGCGCGGGAAGCTGATCGGGCAGATCGTCGACGAGCAGGTGGCCGTGGCGGCGGCGATGAACCCCGATGTGATCACGCTGGTCGGCGGGCTCAACGACGCGCTCAGGCCCAAGTGCGACATGGGCCGGGTACGGGGTCTGCTGACCGAGGCGGTCGAGCGGCTGGCACCCAGCTGCAAGCAGCTCGTGCTGATGCGCAGCCCGGGCCGCCGGGGCCCGGTGCTGGAGCGCTTCCGGCCGCGCATGGAGGAGCTGTTCGCCTGCGTGGACGAGCTGGCCGGGCAGCACGGTGCCCTGGTCGTCGACCTGTACGGTGCGCCGTCGCTGGCCGACCCCCGCATGTGGGACGTGGACCGGCTGCATCTGACCGCGGAGGGGCACCGCCGGGTCGCGGAGGCGGTGTGGCAGACGCTCGGCCACGCGCCCGAGGACGCCGAGTGGCGCACGCCGATGCCGCCCACCGTGCCGCCGGGCTGGGTGACCCGGCGCGTCACGGACGCCCGGTTCGCCAGGCAGCACCTGCTGCCCTGGATAGGCCGGCGCCTGACAGGCCGCTCCTCCGGGGACGGCCTGCCGCCCAAGCGGCCCGAGCTGCTTCCCTACGAGGCTCAGGCGTAGCGTCGCTGCCATGACCACGCGGGTGATCAGTGTCAGGGGCCGGATCCACGAGTTCGGCCCCCGGCTGGAACACGCCCCCGCGGACGTGGTCTACGTGGGCCGGCGCTGGACGATGGGCGGATGGGACCTGCCCCGGCACCCGCTGTACAACCCGTTCGCCTACGACACCCCGAAGAAGAAGCGGGACGGCACCCGGGCCGAGGTGATGGCGATGTACCGGGCCCGTCTGCTGGAGCACCCGGAGCTGCTGGACCTGGTCCCGGACCTGCGGGGCAAGACCCTGGCCTGCTGGTGTACGCCCGAGCCGTGCCACGCGGACGTGCTGGCGGAGCTGGCGGACGCGGGCGACGTGACGCGGCTCTCGTAGCATCCACCGAACCGCCCGATGGCGCTGGCCTGCACAAATCGCCAGTAGAATCCGTACACTGTTCTACCGCCGATCGTATCTATGCTGTTCAGAGGCCATATCTCGCGGTCGACAACGGCCTCTGTCTCACAATTTCTCACACAGGGGCTGTTCGATCTCCCCCATGGAAGCTGTCCCATGCGGTCGCCGCGGCCCTCATGTCCTCGACGTCGACGTGCACATACTTCCGCTTGGTGAAGCTCGCGTTCGTGTGTCCGGCCCACGCCGCGAGGATGACGTCAGGGACGCCGGACACCGCGAGGTAGGACAGGCACGAGTGCCGGGCGTCGTAGAGACGGACCTGCCGCATCCCCAGCTCGCACATCAGCCGGTAGGCGTGCTCGCGCAGGTGCCGCGTGTTCCTCGCGATGCCGAGCTGGTCGACGACGACGTACCCCGACTCGGTGTAGCCCTCGCCCGCGGCCAGCCGCTCACGGGCCTGCAGCGCCCGGAACTTCTTCAGCGCGTCCAGCACGGGCCCCGGCAGCGGCAGGACGCGCTCACCGGCCGCCGTCTTGGCGTCCTTCTCCAGCACCTGCACGTTGCCGATCATCGTGCGGGTGTTGACCATCTCCAGCGTGGCGAGCTTCAGGTCGAGGTCGGTCCAGCGCAGGCCGACGACTTCGGCCGGCCGCAGTCCCATGAGGGAGAGCAGGAGCGGGGCGTACAGGCGGTCCCCCTCGATGCCCGCGATGAACTGCTGCACCTCGGCGACGGTCCACGGCTTGACCTTCGGCCGCTCCCGCTTGTCCGTCTTCTTGTCGGCAAGGCTGATCCGCACGTATTGCGCCGGGCTGGCCGGGATCAGCTTGCGGACGACCGCGCGCCCGAGCGCTTCCCGCAGGCGGGTGAGCACGCCCTCGGCCGTGGAGACGGCGAGCCGGGTTCCGGCCCGCCCTCCCTTGCGGCGGCCGTTGGCCACGATGTCGTCGATGCAGGCCTGCACCTGGTCCTCGGTGAGTTCCTGCAGGCGGACGTGGCCGATGCGGTCGTGAACGTGGACCAGGGCCAGGCGGTACGTGCGGATCGTCGTCTCCTCGACGTCACGCCGCTTGTACTCCAGCCACTGCTCAAGCCACTCCCCCACCGTGACCTTGCTGGGGAGAATCAGAGTCCCCGCCGACCGCTGGTGCTGGATACGCGCGACCTCGTTCTTGACCTCGGTCTTGGTGTCCCGCGTGATGGTGACCTGGACGCGCTTTCCGTTCTCGTCGCGGCCGGCATCGACCACGGTCCGGTAGCGGACAGTGCCGTTCTTGAGCGTCACCTTCTTGATCTCAGCCAACGCCTCTCCCTCAACAGCCGACGATCTGGCTACTCATCCCGCACTGGCCCGCGGAATACCTCCAGGCCGTTCGGCGTCCGGGCTACCCACTCGTCGTCTTCCTTGGTCCACTCGTAACTGGCCTCACCGATGGAGCTCCGCCTCGACGACTGCGCCAGCAACTCGTTGTACTGCTGCCGCAGCGGATTGCGATCCCACTCGGGGCGCGAATCGAGCCGGAAGCGCAGGACTTGCCCGTACCGGTCTCGCTCCGTAGGAGCATGGGGCTCCTCTCCATCGATCCAGGCCCATGCCTTCCGTGCAGGTAGTCCCACCTGCTCCGTGAGCTGTACAGACGTCTCACTGTCCTCGGTGGGAGGAAGAAGAAGCGCGGTCGGGCTCACGTTGAGTGCGAGCGCGAGGGCCACCAGGTCGTCACTGTCGACCCGCCGTTCGCCCTTCTCAATCCTTGTGATCCCGGTAGCAGGGATCGAGTGCCCGATTTCCTTCAGTGCGGCGGAGAGACGTGTCGTCGAAAGGCCACGGTCAGTACGGAATCGAAGGACGTTGGCCGCTACGTAGCGGCTGATCGGTCCCCATCCGGACGGCTTCGGCGACTCGGGGGGTGGCGTCTTCGCTGTCATTTTCGCAGCGTCTCATGCGAAAGCTTGCACAGTCAACGCCAGTCCCGTACCGTTCTCAGCATCGCAGCAAACGCTGCGATTGTTGGAGGTAGTTATGCCTGGAAGCGCAGCGGTCGCTCTCGATCCGGACGAACTCCTTACGCCGATCGAGACTGCGCGCATCACGAAGCTCAGCGTGTCCACGCTCAAGGACAAGCGATGGAAGGGCACCGGACCTCGCTTCATCAAGCTCTCGCCCGGTCGCGGTGGCCGCATCCGGTACCGCCGCCGTGACGTCGAGCAGTGGCTCGACGGCCAGCCCGTCAAGAGCGCCGCCTGATGCCCGCCAAGAAGAGCGAGCCGCCGACGCTCGCCGAGGTGAAGAAGTGGCCCGCGACGGTCAACGTGCCGCGCGCCGCGCTCGCCCTCGGTTGCAGCAAGTCGCAGCTATACGAACTGATCAAGCGTGGCGAGGCACCCGTGCGAACCCTTTCGTTCGGCGCCCGGCACGTCGTCATCACAGCCTCTCTCTTGGCCGTACTCGAAGCCGCCTGAGAAGTAGGACGGCCCGGCCGTCGGTGTCATCACCACCAGCGACCGAGCCTCAACGCTCCACCACACGACGAAGCCCCGGTCCAGCCGGCAAGCAGACCCGGGGCTCGTCTCTCAGAGAGAAGGAGAAGACGTTGTCTCACCAGCTTAAGACCATCCCCGCCCTGGACACCACGCCGTCCGGCCGCGCGCTCCCGTACATCCCCGAGCCCGCCCGCGAGCACCCCGAGAACGCGGCCGCGCCCGGCGCCTGCCCCGTCTTCCGCGACTGCACGATGGCCGACCCCGGGCACTACGACCACAGCGGCCACGACCTCAAGGTGCTGGACCACACCGACGGCAGCACGGTCCTCGACGCCGGCATGGTCGCCCTGTCCGGCGAGGACCAGGCCGCGATCGTCTACATCCACAACGCCGAGTTCGAGGACGCCGCCGCGGTCCACGCCAAGACCGCCGAGCTGCGCCGCTTCCTGGACCAGGTCGACGCGATGGCGGACCGGGTGTTCGCCGACCACAAGGCCGCCAGCGCGTGACCCGCTCCCACGGCCCCCGTCGACTCCGCCCGGCCGCCACGGTCGGGCGGGGCCCGGGTCCGTGAGCCTCGGCGGTCCGCCACCCACCGCCAGAAGCAGTGCCCCAAGTCCACAGGCCGCGCCGCCCACCGGCCGAACCCCTCGCAAGGACTGAGCAACGTGACTGACAACCCCGTCACCCCACCGGGTGGCGACACCCCCGACGCGGTGGCGCTGTGGGCATCGAGCGCCGTGACGCAACTCCTCGATGGCCAGCCCGACCCGCCCAAGTACGGATCCACTGCCTGGCGGCGTCTTCCTGGTGACGATCCGCGCAGGGCCGCTGCGATCATCACTGCCGCCGAGTCCTGGCGGCGGTATGGCCACGACGACCTGTCTGTGATCGAGGCCGCGGAGATGTGGCGGAAGTACGGCGACGACGTACTGACCTGGTTCAAGGAAGCCTCCGCCTCGCACCGGCCGCTTGCTGAGCGCAAGACGCTTGACGAGCTGGACGAACTCGCGAAGCCGAAGCCGGCACGCCCGGTGCAGGCCACCGCCGAGTGGCCGCCGGTCGCGATCCCAGGACGGCCCGGCTGGTACCGGCACCTCGTCAACGGCTGCCAGGCCGACCTTGAGAACAGGCGGGCGGCTGCATGAACGATGCCGACGCCTTCGTGCAGGCCCTGAGCCGGGGCGCGGAGCACTGCGCCCACCCGACGCGAGACGGCGGCGTCTGCGGCCTCACCGAGCCCACCCACCGAGACGGCATGCTCAGTCACGACTTCCTGCTCCCGCTGAGCGCAGAGCCGTGGCCGGAAGAAGCGGCGGCGGATAGGTCAGCACAGGAGGCGCCGCAGCAGTCGCGCCGATCGTGGCGGGCGCAGGATCTCTCGGAGCTCGTTAACGGCACGTTCAAGCCCGCCTTGCCGACCGTCGGAGCGCGGGCCGACGGTGTGGGTGTGCTGTACCCGGGCCGCATGAGCACGGTTGCTGCGGAGTCCGAGGCCGGCAAGACGTGGTTCGCTCTGGTCCTGGTTCTGCAGGAGCTGAACCGTGGCAACCACGTGGTCTACATGGACTTCGAGGACGAGGCCGCAGGCGTAGTCGGGCGTCTGCTGAGCATGGGCGCGAACATCGACGACGTCTTGGAGCGGTTCCACTACATCCGGCCCGAAGAGCCTCTCAGTGCCGTCGATCTGGTGGACCTGGCCGCAGTGCTGCAGCTGGGGCCGACGCTCGCAGTGGTCGACGGTGTCACCGAGGGCATGTCGTTGCACGGGCTGAACATCAACGACAACAAGGACGTAGCGGTGTTCGGCCGACGCGTGCTGCGACCGCTGCAGGACGCGGGCCCGGCAGTGGTGACGCTCGATCACGTGGTGAAGTCGGCGGATAACCGGGGCCGGTACGCGATCGGTGGTGTGCACAAGCTCAACGGCCTCAACGGCGTGATGTACCTGCTGGAGAACGTCAAGCCGTTCGGCCTCGGCGTCAAGGGCCGGTCGATAGTCCGGATCGCCAAAGACCGGCCCGGCCAGCTCCGCAAGGAGTCCTTGCCGCACAAGTCGGGGCTGTTCTGGTTCGCGGACCTGGTGGTGGACGCGACAGAGCCGGGCCTTGTCGAGGCGGTGCTGTACGCGCCGATCGCGCAGGCCGAGGACGTTGATCCGGAGGAGCAGAAGGAAGCCGAGGCGCAGGCCAGGGTGGACGCTGCGAAGCCGCGGGTCCTCCGTGCCATCCAGACGGCGAAGCGTCCTCTGTCTGGCCGGGAGATCCTCGAACGCGTCCCCGGGAAGCAGGCTGAGGTTCGGCGGGCCGTCGCAGCGCTGGTCGACGAGGGGCGGCTGGTGACGAAGCCTGGTCCGCGGGGAGCCACGCTGCACGACCTGCCGGGGGGTAAGTCGGATGGCTAGTGCGTCCCAGTGCGTCCCGAGCGGCCGTTCCAGCGCATCGAGACTTGAGCGTTTCCGCAGGTCAGGTGTGGTTTCAGTGCGTCCCAAGATGTCGGGACGCACTAACCCTGATCTGAAACCTCGTCAGGTAAAGAGTCGGGACGCACTAGAAAGCGCTGTGACCTGCGGAAACATGCCGTCACTTCAGCGCGTCCCAGTGAGTCCCAGTGAGTCCCGGGCCGCACTGGTCAGTGTGCGTCCCGAGTCCCCCCTCTTTAGGGGGACGCGGGGACGCGCCACGGAAGCCCCGCACGCCACTCGGGAGTACCCGTGACCGAAGAACCTGATCTCTTCCGGGCGGTCGCCGCAGCGCTCATCAAGCAACACGGCTGGGACCGCGCCATTTTCGTTGCCACTGCCGTGCGCGGCTATGTCTACGGCCAGCCCAACCCGGGCCCGCACCGCGACGAAGCAGAGAAGCTCTACGGCCAACTCGGCTGGGAACAGTCAGCGCTGCTCGCCGCATGGTTCCGAGACTCCCGCAACTGGCCCAAGGGGCGTGCAGCATGACCAGCCACGTCGAACAGCAGATAGCGGCCCGGATCGCCGCAGCCCGCCGGAAGGACGCCGAGGACAAGCGGCGTCGGCAGGAACTCGCCGAGGCCCGGCAGCACGGCCTGGCCGCGCGGCACGCGCAGAAGCTCCGCAATCAGGCTTCCCGTTCCACCACCCCGAAGGAGAACCGCATGACCAGCAAGCTCGACCAGACCCGCCGCGCTGCAATGGAGCTGACCCTCTACCAGCTGCAGACACCGAACACCACCGACGTCTACGACCTGCTCACCCGCCTCTGCCCGCGCGGCATCCACGACCTGCTGCCTCTCACCCTCCACCTCGCCGAGTCGGCCGGCGAACTCCTCGCCCGTGAGTGCGGCAGCAAGGTCGACGCGGCCGCCTCGCTCGCCCAGCAGCTCGCCAAGGCCTCCGAGTCCGACCGGTGAGCAAGGGCCCGCGGTGTGATGGCCTGAGGTGCGTTGGTGTGGCGGGTTGCGTGTGTGCGGCCGCAGCTTTTCGGGGCTTGATCGGAAAGGGGATGGCGGGATGAATGGATGGGCGTTCGCGGCGGTGGCCGTGGTGTGTGTGACGGTGCTCGCGGTGGTGTTGCTGTGGGCGGTGGTCCGGGTGTCGCAGCGTCAGGCCGGTGCCGGAGTCGGGGTTGCGCTGCCGGTCGGAGAGGGGTTGCGTCGGCAGGTTGCTGAGGCGGCGGAGCGTTCGCGGCGTGGGCAGGAGGGCGAGTGATGGGGCGCGGTCAGCAGCTGCTCAGGGCCCTTGGTGCGGCCCGGTCGGACCTGATGGATGCGGCGGGTCTTGGGCTGCTGGCGTCGGCGGCGTTCACCTGGTGTACGTCGGCTGGGCTGGTGGTGGCTGGGTTGGCGGTGTTCGCCATGAACTGGCGGCTGAATGAGGGTCGCGGGTGAGGCACAACTTCGCGGGCCCACGGCCTGCGCTGCAGCTGGGCATTCCCGAGTTCGTGATGGAGGCCCGGGAGCGCCTGCGGTGCCGGGCTGACCCTGACGCCTACTTCGCGGACGGCGTCCGGCCGGCGGGAGCACGGGCCCTGTGCGGGGGTTGCAGTCAGCTGGACCCGTGCCGTCAGTTTGCGCTCGTGCGCCCGGAGCTGGTGGGCGTGTGGGGTGGGACGACGCGGCGGGAGCGGGAGGCGTTGAGGCGTCAGGGGTCGTCGGGAGGGTTGCCGACGGCCTCGTAACAGACAGGGTGCGTTGGTTGTGACCAGCAGTTTTCCGGGCGGACGTGTACCCACCCGGTTACCAGTAGAGGCGATCAAGGAGTAACGGTCATGGCGGTGCAGATCACCGAAGTGCAGGTGCGGCAGGCTGAGGCGCGGGCCGAGCGGGCGGAGGAGGCCCGGGCGGTGGCGGCGCGGAAGTTGGAGGCGTCGCCGTACAGCGATGTCGCTGCGATGGAGCACGCGGACGCTGCGCGCACGGCGGCGCAGGAGAGGGCGAACGCGAGGGAGATTCGGCAGGCGTATGAGCGACAGTTGGAGGAGGAGCGGCGGCGGGCGTCACGGCCGGCGCTGGAGAAGGCGGCGGCCGCCGAGATTCGCCAGGCGGGCCGGGACATGGACGGGCGGCGGAAGGCGCTCGTTGATGCGGCGGTGGCGGCGCAGGCTGCGTTGGTGGTGCTGGTGGACGCGGGTGTTACGTATAACGAGGCTCTTGCAGGGCACGTGCAGGTGCTGGCCGGGGCGGGTCTGGACTTCCGCGACGGCGAGTCCGGCGGGGAGCGGTCCACCCTCAACATCGACCGGCTGAAGGTGCACGGTCGGGAGTTCCACCCGGTGGATCCGGGTTCGGTGGGGGCGTGGGTGCTGCGGCGGGTGGCGGAGGCCCGGTTGTCGTCGTATCACCACCTGGTGCCCGGGCTGGAGTGGTTGTGGCGGGGTGTGGAGATGACGCAGCCCGGACTGAAGGGGGAGGTGGCGGTCCCGCCGGTGAAGGTGTTCCCGGAGCCGCCGCGGTTGCGGGTGGCGCGTGTGGACTGACGGCCTGTGCGCGGGCGCCCGGTCTTCCTGCGGGGAGGGCCGGGCGTTCGGGTTTACGAGTGGGTTTCGGTCGCACGCGGTTCGACTGGGCGGGGCTGCGGGGTTGTTGCAAGGCGTTCTTGCCGCCGCATCGTCTGGCTCCAGATAGTCTTTATTCTCTGGAATCAGAACGGGCTTTGTGAGGAGGGCAGTTCATGAGCGGCATCGAGCGCTACCAGCCCGGCGGGGCACTGTCGACGGAGGTGCTGTCACCGGAGGCGCAAGCCGCCCTCGCGGCCGGCCGCTCCGACTCGACGCGCCGCGCCTACCGCGAGGACCGGCAGGAGTACGTCGCCTGGTGCTCCGACCGCGGCGTGGCTCCGCTCCCGGCAACCCAGGAGCTGCTCGTCGAGTACGTCACCCACCTGACGATCACGCCCCGGCCGCGTACTGGCCGGCCGTCCTCGCCGAGCTCCATCGAGCGCGCCCTGTCGGCCATCTCGACGATGCACGCCGAGCTGAGCTTGCCGCGCCCAGAGACGAAGGGCGCCCGCACGGTCGTGGCCGGGTACAAGCACAGGCTGGCGAGGGCCAAGGACCCGGCAGCCAAGCCCCGCCAGTCGTCCGCGGCCGTGCCCGCCGCGCTGCGGAAGATGCTCGCCGTCCTCGACCGGGACACGCTCATCGGTAAGCGGGACGCGGCCATGCTGCTGCTCGGCTACGCGGCGGCGACCCGATCCTCGGAGCTGGTGGCCCTCGACATCAAGGACGTCGTGGAGTGCGACGAGGGGATCGAGGTCGAGGTGTACCGGGTGAAGATGAAGAAGTACACCAAGGCCGCGGTGCCCTACGGCAAGAACCCGGCTACGTGCCCCGTCCGCGCCCTGCGTGCGCTGCTCACGGCGATGCGGGAGGCAGGGCGCATCGAGGGCCCGCTGTTTGTACGGATCGACCGGCACGGCCGTGTGGCGCCGCCGATGATGCGGCGCGGCAAGCCGATCGGGGACCCGGCCGGCCGCCTCACCGCTGATGCGGCGTCCGACGTCATCGAGCGGCTGGCCGCCGAGGCGGGGTTGGAGGGGAGGTGGCGGGGACACTCACTGCGCCGAGGGTTCGCCACCGCGGCCGTGCGCGCAGGGGCGTCCATGGTCCGCGTGGCCCGGCAGGGCGGATGGACGGACAACTCCACCTCGTTGAGCCGCTACTTCGAGGAGGGCGACCAGTGGGCAGACAACCCGGTCGCCGGTCTCTGAGGGCGGCAGAGTAGCGGTGCTCACCGACACGACCCCCGGCTTCGGTCGGGGGTCTTTGTCGTGTTCCGACAGTTGCCGATCACGTGCTGTTCTTTGCCGATGCGACGCTCCGGTGGGCAGATTCCACCTGCTTCACGGCAATCAGGGGGAGATCCTTCCAAGAAATTGCAGCTTGAGCAGTAAAATCTGTCCATGGAAAACGTGAACGCGCACGGTGCTGCGCCCCTCGTTCTGCCTCTGTCGTCGAAGGTGTCGCGCAAGGAGCGGGCCGCGGTCCTGCTCGCGCTTGGTGGAACCTCGACAATCGCGGGCCGTGCCCTGGACGTCGACCCGTCCACGGTCCGCCGCTGGCGTCAGACGCCCGGCTTCCGGGCCACGGTCACCGATCTGCGGCTGCGACTGATAGGCACCGACCCGGTGAACGCCGTCGCCGCTCTCACCGCCCCGGAGAAGGGCGGCGAGCGGTGAGCCGTCGAAAGGGCTGCGGGAAGCCCTGGAAGGCGGCAGGAGCCCGCGGGGCTGCCCGGCAACGGCTGGTCGACAGCTTCGCCCGTACGACTCCTGGCGGGGTGAAGGTGCTGGTCGTCTCCGACTACACGCCGGGGGACTCGCCATGGGTCGACAGCTGGGCCGAATGGCTGCTCGCCGATGACGTACCGCGGTGCGAGCATCTGTCTCGCCGGCCGGGCGCTGGCTTCCTGAACGGCTCCGAGCGGTACGGCCGCTGCCTGGACTGCCACACGGAGCATGCGGCCTCCGAGGCCGTGCGGGGGCTGCTGGACGGCGGCAGGATCGCGAAGTGCGGGCGCTGCGAGGCGGCTGTGGTGCCGGCGTTGCTGCGTCCGGTCGCGGTTGAGCTTGGGCCGTGGGTCCTTGTGTCGGCTCTGTGCCCCGTGTGTGCGACCGTCCTGCTGCACGAGGGCCAGTCGGGGCAGGGGCTGGCGGCGGTTGGCGGGGGGAGGTGAGCCGTGTCCGCGAACGTTGTTGAAATCCTCGTCACCGCGAAGGATCTCGCCAGCCCGACGATGGCGCGGCTTAACGCGCAGGTAGAGGGCGCCAGCAAGGGCATGGCGGTTTTCCACAAGACCGCGCTCATCGCTGGTGCTGGCCTGGTGGCGATGGGTGCCGAGTCGGTGAAGATGGCCGCCAAGTTTGACGCCTCCATGACACAGCTACACACCCAGGCAGGGGTTTCCCAAGACAAGATCGCCGGACTAAAGAAGGGCGTCCTGGATCTGGCGGGCAAGGTCGGCCAGGACCCCGACAGCCTCGCCGAGTCGCTGTACCACGTTGAGTCCAACTTCGAATCGACGGGCATCTCCGGCACGAAGGCGTTGAAGCTGGTGGAGACCGCGGCGAAGGGCGCCACCATCGGCCACGCGGACCTCGTGGACGTCACCAACGCCCTCACCGCCGCCGTCGCGAGCGGGATCCCCGGCGTCGAGAATTTCGACAAGGCGATGGGCACCCTCAACGCCACCGTCGGCACAGGCGACATGAAAATGCAGGACCTCGCGGACGCGTTCGGTACCGGCATGCTGGCCGCCGTAAAGGGCTACGGCGTGACGATTCAGGACGTCGGGGCTGGCTTGGCGGTCTTTGGTGACAACAACGTCCGTGGGGCGAAGGCCGGCACCGAGTTCCGGATGATGATTCAGGGCCTAGCTCATCCGGTGGCCACGGCCAAGGATGAGTTGTCCAAGCTCGGACTGGCGCAGGACGACCTCGCGAAGGACATGCAGAAGGGCGGCCTAAACGCCGCCATGAAGGATCTTGTCGGCCGGATGAAGGCCGCCGGGGTGTCGAGCAAGGAACAGGGACAGGTCATCACCGACCTGTTCGGCAAGAAGGCCGGCCAGGGCATCAGCATGCTGGTCAGCGAGTTCGACAAGCTTGAGTCGAAGTACCCGGCCGGTATCGCGGGCGCGAACAAGTTTGGCGAGGCCTGGGCGGCTACACAGAAGACGTTCGCGTTTCAGACGAAGGCGTTGCAGGCGTCGTTTGACGCCTTGATGATCACGCTGGGGAACAAGCTGATCCCGCCCTTGCAGGCCTTCGTCAGTCTGCTACTGGCGCACAAGGGCGCGACCGTGGCTGCAACGGCCGCGCTCGCCGGGCTCCTTGCCGCCACAGTCGCTGTGTCTGCCGCGATGAAGGTTGCTGCCGCGGCCTCGATGCTGTGGGCGGCGGGTGGGCGGGCCGTCGCCGCCCTTCAGGGCGTGTTCGAGGGCGTTGCCTTGCGTGCGATGTACATGAAGGAGGCGTTCATCGCGGCCGGCGGTGGCGTGGCCGGGTTGAAGGCGGCGTTCGCAGGGCTGGGTGCGATCGGTAAGGCGTCCGTGGTTGTGGGCGGCCTTGCTCTGCTGGCCATCGCGGTGAGCAAGATTGCCGACCTGGGGAAGACGGCGCCTCCGGATGTGGACAAGCTGACGACGTCGTTGAAGAACCTGGCGTCGTCGGGGAAGTTCTCTGGCGAGTTGCAGAAGACGTTCGGCGACATGGACGGGCTGGTCGCCAAGGTCGGTGAGCTGAACCACAAGTCCGCGCAGATGAGTTCGACGCCGTTCGGGTTCCGTATCCCTGGCCTGGACGATATCGCCGACAAGATCAAGTCTGCTGTTCACAACGTCACGGACGGAAAGGACTCGCTCGACGCCCTCAAGGGCGACTTCAACAGCCTCGACAAGTCGCTCGCGGGAATGGCGTCCAACGGCTTCGCGGACTCGGCAGCGAAGGACTTCACCCGCATGAGTACCGCGCTGAAGAGTGCGGGGTACTCGACGAAGGACATCAACAGGCTGTTCCCGACCTACACGTCCTCGCTGAAGGGCCTGAAGGCGGAGCAAGAACTGACCGCGGACAGCATGGGCCTGTTCGGTAAGGCGGCCGTTTCCACGCAGAAGAATCTCGACGCTGAGGCGCAGTCCGCGAAGGGCCTCGAACAGTCGATCATGGCTCTGAACGCGGTACACCGCGGCGCGTTCGACGCTGAGACGGCCTTCTATCAAGCCATGAGCGACGCCCAGAAGGCGGTCAAGGAGAACGGCCGGACCCTGAACGTCAACTCAGAGGCGGGCCGGAAGAACCGCGATGTCCTGAGCCAACTTGCTGCGAAGACCGAGGACCTCGTCGACAAGAAGATGAAGGAAAAGGTCTCCTGGGATCAGGTCGACAAGACGTATCAGAAGGGCCGCAAGAGCCTCATTGATGCCGCCATGGCAATGGGCGACACCAAGAAGCAGGCGGAGGAACTCGCGGACGCGATCCTAAAGGCGCCTGATGCGAAGAAGTTCCAGTTCAAGGTTGACGACAAGCAAGCAGCTGCCGACCTGAACGCCTTCAACGCTGCAGTGAAGAAGACGCCGGGCGCGAAGAGCGTAACCCTGAAGACGCTGAGCAAGACTGCCGAGCAGGTGCTGGAGGCGTTCGGGTTCAAGGTAAAGCGTCTCCCGAACGGCAGCGTCAAGGTCACAGCGGCTACCGGGGCTGCCCTGGCGGCGATCCGGAATGTGGCAGGCGCCGTCAACGCGCTTCACGGCAAGACTGTGGGCATCGGCGTCTACACGACCCACTACTACAAGACGGTGCAGCAGGGCGGAGTGCACTCTGGCCCGCAGCTTCCTGGCATGCCGGGTGCTGCGCGTGGTGGTCTGCTCCGCGGGTACGCGGCTGGTGGCGACGTCCAGATGTTCCCGGACGGCGGCTACGTGCAGGGGCCCGGCTCCGGCACCAGCGACAGCATCCTCGCCCTCATGGGCTCTGGCGCTATGGCCAGGGTGTCGAATACCGAGTACGTCATGAAGGCCGACGCCGTCCGGAAGTACGGCGTGAAGTTCTTCGACGCCCTGAACGAAGGCCGCCTGCATGTGTCCGGGTTTGCGCGCGGCGGTCACCTGACGAAGGCGCAGAGGCGGGCCCAACAGCGGGCGAAGCAGGCCAGGCAGCGGGCGATCGAGCAGGCCAAGGCTGAGAAGGAGGCCCGCGGCCAGCTGTCCAGCGAGTTCGGCATCAGCTACTTCGGCCGGCTGGCGGGCTACAAGCGGACCCCGTTCGAGCACAACGTGGGCGCGCCGACGGATATCAACGCGCTGGTGTCGTCGCTGAACGAGGCTGCGGGGAAGATCAAGGCAGCGTTCCACGGCCGGACCGAGACGAACCTGCTGCGGCACCTGAACAGCGTCGGCAAGTCCCTGATCAGCCACGAGAAGGCCCTCACCAAGGTCACGGCTTCCCTGGACAAGGCGAAGGACAAGCTCAACAGCCTGAAGGATTCCGCGTCCCAGCTGTCCGACTCGGTGAAGTCCAACCTGATCAGCTCGGCGAACATCACCAAAGCCGCGAGCGGGGCCGAGGGCGGCACGCTGACCCTGTCGGCGGTCCGAGCTGGCATGGTCGTCTCACGGGACAAGGTGATCGCGTTCGCCAACGCCCTGAAGGCCCTGAAAGCGAAGGGCTTCAGCAAGAGCGTGATCCAGCAGGTCGCCGAGGCCGGCATCGACGGTGGCGGTCTGGAGACTGCGGGTGCGCTGCTGCAGGCGTCGGGTTCCGAGGTCAAGTCCATCAACGCCATGCAGGGGCAGATCGAGTCCGCGGCCGGGTCGGCTGGCAAGACCACGGCTGACACGGTGTACGGGAAGGCGATCAAGGATCAGACGGCTGCTGTCAAGAAGCTCACGCATCAGCAGGCCAGGCTCGAAAAGGCTATGGCTGACCTCGCGAAGGCGATGGAAAAGCTGATCCAGAAGGCGTTCAAGGGCAAGGCCACGGGCGGTGTTGTCGGTATGGCTGCCGCGGGTGGCCTGCGCTCCGACCTGACCTGGGTGGGCGAGCAGGGCCCCGAACTCCTCGACCTGCCTGCCGGGTCGCGGGTGTGGTCCAACGCGGACAGCCGGCGGATGGCGCAGGCTCAGACGCCGTGGGCTTCGATGCTCACCACTCAGCAACGAGCGCATGCGGCAGCTGCGAGCGTGGCTCCGGCGCGGCAGGAGCACGTGGTTGTTCTGGAGATCCGCGCGGGCGACAGCGGGCAGTACACCGAGTTCCTTGTCGGTCAGCTGCGTAAGGCTGTTCGGGTTCGTGGATCAGTTGAGGCTACGCTCGCGCCGCCGCGCGGCCGGTAGCCGCTCCAGCACGATGGCCCCCACGGTGGCGAACACCATGGGGGCCATCATGTTGCGCCCGCCCGCCCTCTCGTCCCGCAGTACGGGGTGTAGAGGGCTACGCCGAGGCGTGGATGCGCTGCATCTCGATGGCGAGGGCGCCGAGGGCTTCCTTCTCCGGCGGGTAGATCTGGCGGATGTTCGCGAGCTGCGTCTCGCGGCTCGACGTCGGGTTCACGTTCGCCGGGCCCTCGCCGTCGAGCAGGGCCTCAAAGCTCGCGTACTCCGTGACCCGCAGGACCCGGACGTCGCACGACTCGTCGGTGCCCTTGATCCGGAATCGGATTGTGTCGCCCGCGGCCATGCCGGCCAGGCGCGGGTACTTCACCCGGACTTCGATCGTCTTGCTGCCGTCGGCGACGAGATCGAAGTACCTGCGGAACAGGTTCAGGTCGTGCCTGCGGCCGGTCGCGGTGTCGCTCATGAGGTGGTGAGGCTCCTCGTCGGTTGAGACATCAGGCGGCCGATCTCGCCAGCCGAGTAGGAGCGGTAGAAGTGCCGCGGGTCGGCGAGAAGAACGTCGGCCATGTCGAGCAGTTGGTCGGCGTAGTCGGACAACGAGCCCGGCCACATCCGGGTATCGAGCATCCACGGAGCGGCGCCCTCGGGCAACGGCGCCTTGCCTTCCCGGATGAGGGTCTTCGACAGCTTGGCGCCGCTGTCTGTGACGACCTGCGGGCAGAACAGCCGGGCGGGCAGTTGCGCCCCGGTGAGGCCGATGGCGGTCAGGGCCTGGTCGACGAGCTGGGAGCCGAACACCCAGTCGCCGCCTTTGACCATGACGGCCAGCCGGTCTCGGTCCGCGATGGCGCTCAATTCCTTGACCAGGTTCCGATAGAGCGTGGCGAGGTCGAGGTAGCCGGCGCTCGCCGGGCCGACGACGATCTCGTAGGGCCCGTGGTGCAGGCAGACCGCGGAGATCTGGGCGTGGTCGGTGTCGAGCAGGATCCGTGTCCGCTCGGCGTACTTCTCGGCCCATCCGCAACCGGGTGCCGGGCAGGGGACGCGGACGTGCGGCACGCCGTGCGCCGGGTCCAGCCACCAGCGGGCGGCGTCGATCCGCCGGTGGGCGCGCAGCCAGGTCTGCCGGAAGTGCTCGGTCTGCTGGAGCCGTGAGTACATCTCGATGGAGTAGGGGATGGACAGCCGGTCGGACAGCGCGGCGAACAGCGGCCGGTAGAGGGTGTCCACCTGCGCCGCGAGGGTGTCCTCGCCGAGGGCCTGGGCGTAGGCGCGCTGGTACCGGTGCCCAGATGCGGGATCGGTGAGGACCTCGTGCGGGGCGTTGTCGAGGGCACCGAACGCCACCTCGACGGGAATGCCGAAGCGGTCGCGGACGCGCGCTGCGGCGGCGAAGGTCAGCGACTGTACGAGCGACGTGCCCAGGTGCGGTACGCCGTTGATCTGGGTCCCGACGGAGAACACGACGCCGGCGGGCCGGCCGGTCCGTAAGCGGGGGGTGAGGATGTCGGTGACGGCGCTGAGCGCGTTGGCCAGCACTGTGTTCGGTGATGCGGGATATGCCGTCATGCTCTGCTCCCTGACCGGTGGATGAGGATCTGGCTGTTCGCCCGGGCGCTCCTGCCTCTGGCGCTCGCTCGTGCTGGCCTGCGGCAGGGGCTCGGGGGTGCGCTCAGCTGTCGCCGAGCGTTTCGTAGTGGTCGCACAGGGCGCCGAGGACGCGGGCCAGGCGGCGGGCGTAAGCAACCGCACCGCCGTAACCGGGCCGGGCCGTGGCACGCAGCTTGCCCTCGGCCTCGCCGATACAGGCCAGGGCGCAATACCGGGGGACGTCGTCAGCCGATCGCTTGCGGGCGGCCATGTCCACCTCCGGAATCAACAGCTGGAGGTGGCCGCGCACGGTGCTGACGAGGGTGGCCAGTTCATCTGCGGCCGGGGGCAGGACGTCGGGACCGTCGTCCGGGCCAAGCAGGCGAGCCGTTGTGGCTCGCATCCCGTCAATGTCTGGGGGCAGTTGGGCTACCCCTGCTGCTGGGGCTGCCTGAGGGGTACGGTGCGTCACGTCGGCTCCTACGCAGTCGGCCACGCCCCGGGGCCGTTCGCCCGGCCGCCGGGGTTCGCGACCACCCTGCGCCCCGGCGCGGCAGCTGCAATCCCACTGATGGGTATCCCCATCATGGGTAGGCCCGCGGGGGCTCATGCCCTGTACCTGTTGGGGGACAACATGACGGTGATCAAGCCGCCCACCGCTCTGCCGTCCGCCGTCCTTGGGCTCCCCCAGATGCGCGAGGCGCTGAGCGCGCACGATTTCGGCGCCGTCTTCCGCATCGCTCGGCAGGAGGCAGGCATCAGCTACTCGAAGATCGCAGCCGAGTGCGGGATCAAACCTGAGCGGGTCGGCACGCTCGCGAAGGGGCGCGGCCGCGTCGAGAGCTACGACAAGATCGCAGCGATCGCGGACGCGTTCCGGATCCCCGGGCACATGGTCGGGTTAGCGCCCCGCCCATGGGAGCAGGCCCCCGGCAGTGTCCTCGTACGCCGCCGCGACGTCCTCCAAGCGGCCGGCGCCGTCGGCCTCGCCGCGAGCCTCCCGGACGCGCTCTCACCCACAGCCTCACGCCGCCTCGGCGCCAGTACCGTTGCTCGGTTGCGTGAACGCACCGTGCGGCTGCGGCGCTTGGACGACATCCTCGGCGGCGGCGACACCTACCGGGTGTACGTCGCGGAGTACCAGGCGACCAAGCGTGCCCTGCGCACCGGACTGTACAGCGACACAGTGGGCCGGGACTTGCTCGCTTTGGTGTCCGAGCAGGCGCAGCAGGCGGGGTGGGCGGCGTTCGATGGCGGCCGGGAGCGCGAGGCGACTGCTCTGTACCGAGAGAGCCGGTCTGCTGCTGAGGAGGCCGGTGCTGGGGACCTCGCACGCAACGCGCTCGCGTTCCTCTCGTATCAGGCGGCTGGTGCCGATCCTCGCGCGGCTGCCGCCATAGCGGCCCACTCGTGCGAGGCGATCACCACACGGACGCCAGCCACGGTGCGGGCCCTGCTTTGGGAGCGCTGCGCGTGGGCGCATGCCGTCGCGCAGGATGCGGACGCCACGGACCGGGCGCTCACCTCAGCCCGCGACGCCCTCGACGCCGGTGACGCCTCAGAGCCGCAACCAGACTGGTCGGCGTGGGTGGACCGGGCCGAGCTGGACATCATGGCGGGCCGCTGCTGGACGGAGCTACGGCGCCCTCTGCGCGCGGTGCCAGCGCTGGTGCGGGGCCTCACCGGATTCGATGACGCGCACGCCCGGGACAAGGCCCTGTACTCGACCTGGCTCGCGGAGGCCTACGCGAACGCCGGGGAAGTCGAGGAGGCGGCGAGGGTGACGGCGCGCGCCCTCGAACTGTCCGACGGTGTGGCGTCCGCCCGGCCCCGCCGGCGTATCGAACACGTCGTGTCCGCCCTCGCCATCGAGTACGCGGGGGTGCCGGCGGTGGCCGAGCTGGTCGAGCGGACTGCTTAGGCGGTCGTGCGGTCGATCCACTCCAGGTACGGGGCGGCGCCCTGGACGATGGGGGTGCCAGTGACCTCGGGGTTCTTCCACGGGTGATGCTCGATCAGGTGCGCTTCCAGCTCCGGGTACCGCGCGGCGCTGGTCTTGAGATGCAGCTGGTACTCCTCGCCGGTGCCGAACTCGCCGGCGTGCCAGAACACACTGGTGACGGGTCCTACGATCTGTGCGCCTGCGGCGAGCCGGGCTTGGACTGCGGACTGCGCGAGGGCCACGGCCTGGTCGCGGGTCTCGGTCGCGGTGGAGACGGTCAGGTAGTCAGCCATGGTGCGACGCTACCCGGGTCCAGACGCACGAACTCGGCCCCGCCCTCCCGGTGGAGAGCGGGGCCGAGTTCACGGGATGGCGCGCCGTCCAGGCCATCGCAGGCGGACGTCCGCCCGGCGTCTCCGTCAGGACTTCGTGATCGCCCACTCGGTCGAATCAGTGTCGGGTGCGTAGACGATGCGCTCGGGCTTCTTCCCGCTCGGCACCGGGTAGGCGACCAAACCAGATGCGCATCGCCCGGCCTTCACGGGCTTGTCCATGGGAAATTCCGGCTTCGGCATGTCGCCACCGGACAGGCCGGTGGACTCGATGCTCGTGCCGTCCTTATAGGCGAGGGACCACGGCGTCTGGCTGACGCTGATGTTGGGGCCGCTGATGTTGCACACCTTGATGCTGATCGTGGCCCAGGTGTCGCCGCCTTGGAAGTCGTCGGGCTTCTGTGGCTGCGGGCCCTTGTAGGGCTGCTGGTACTCGATGGCCTGGACGGTGATGTGGACGTCGTTCGCGTCGTCGTTGATGGCCTTCTTGGTGCCCATCGGCAGAACGCCGTCGTTTGCCTTCGTGTCCTCGGAGCCCGGTGCGGCAGTCACGGTCTTTGTGACCGTGACGGTGGGCGCCGGCTTGGCGGTGCCGCTGCTGCATGCGGTGGTGGTGACGACGGTGAGCAGGGCGCCGGCAAGCGTGACTGTGCGGACGTGCATGGTCCCCCCGGGGTCTGCGTTCGGAAGGAGCATCATGCGCGCCGTGAGGGTGGCGTGGAGGCGGTGTGGCTGTCTTGTGACGCAGCGACACCCCGAGGAGTCTTGGAGTGCCCTCCTGTCCAGCGGGTCCGTGCTGCCCTATGAGGTGACAATTCGCTTGGAACGGAGAGCAGATCATGATCAAGGAACCCCCGGGCGTCACCTTCTGCAAGAGGTGCGGGCTACCCATCAGCCTCGGCGCCGCGACCGCGCGCGGCGAGGGCGCTCTGCCTCGGCACACCACCGCGCCGGGCCGGCCCACGGAGTGCCCCAAGCAGAAGTAGGCACCTCCACCTGCTGGTTCGAGTGTTCCCTCGGAGTGTCGGTGCCGGGTCGTACACTCCAAAACGGCACAACTGTGCCATGAGTGAAGGGAGGTGAACACTCCATGGGGAAGGGATCCAGCAGCGGCCGGGGCAACTCCGGGGGCAAAGCCCGGAGCGCCGTAACCGGCCGGTACGTGACCAAGAGCTTCGCGAAAGCTCACCCACGTATCACGGTGGTAGAGACTCCGAAGAGGCGTTCCGGCAAGAAGTGACCTCGTGAGTCCCAAGGAGGGGTGTCGCCATTGGCGGCGCCCCTCCGTCGTTCCCACCCTAGCGAGCGTGTCTAGACAGTCGGGCAGGGGGCTCTGCGCCAGCCACCCGAACGGCAGCAGACATCGAAGTCCCCAGGTGCTCGCCGAACGCGAGGGCCTGCTCATCAGCGCCAACACTAAAAGGGGTCACAGTCCGGCAACACTCCCACGCTCTCCGTGATCAGCTGCCACTGTTGCCGCAGTTCGCACAGCTGAGAACAAGGGGGGCCCGTGCGCCGTACCGTCTTGCCTATCGCCGCCATCCTGCTGACCGCCGCCTGCAGCTCCGGGACGTCGACCACCGCATCGAAGCCGACGCATACGCCGACTCCCCGGGCCACGCAGAGCAGCCGTCCCGCCGCAGCACCCAGCCACAGCGCATCCCACACGACCAAGCCGAAGCCGAAGCCGTCGCGATCGAAGGGCTGCGGGCCCGAGCGGGACGTCATCGTCTGGTACAGGACGCCCGGCGGCGACGACAGCGCCCAGGTCATCGGGAACTACAACGTGGTGTCCTGCCAGACCACGTTCGACGAGCTGCGGAAGGACTCACCGACCGGCGACGGGTACTGCACGGAAGCAGCGTGGGCGGACGAGAATCCCGGCTACAACGCGGACGCCACGGTCGCCAAGCGGCTGAAGAACGTACAGGTCTCCGTCGGGCCCGCCTGCTGAGGGAGGGACGCAAGAAGGGGCGGCCGAGAGCCCGTTTCCGGGCCCCCGGGCTCCCCCTCGGCGGCGCCTCCCTGGCCTCCCTGGAAGCCTGTTTGTGCAGGTCACTCCCAGGAGGGCGGTGAGCCGGACGGCGGTTGCGGTGCGGCGGCGCATGAGTCCCCCAGTGGTGTGCGGTTCCGTCGCCGCATCAGCTGACCTGGGTCAGGCTGCCGTGGCTGATCTCGTACAGGCCGGGGTCGACGGTGTAGCTGCCCGTGAAGGCGGCGGCGCTGCCGTCGTTACGCAGGGCGTCGATGCGTACGTACACCGTGTCACCGTCCGTCGAGGTGACCTGGACCTGCGTGTACGTGGTGTCGGCGTACCCGGACACGAAGGCGTCGTAGGACGGGCTCATGTTCTTGCCGCCCAACTCCCAGGCGGACTGGTACTCCGCCGCGTTGACGGCGGCGTAGTACTGCTCGACCACGGACTCGGCGGTCGTGCTGTCGCTGTCGGTGCCTTCGGCTGGTGCGGCGTACACCGTCTGTGTCTGGGTGGGTGCCTGCACGGTGGCGGTGGCGGTGGCGGTCACGACCGGCGGGGAGGGTGCCGGCGGCGGGGTGGTGGTGGCGGGCGTCGGGGCTGGGGTGGCGGTGACTGCGGCCGCCGCCGTCTGCGCGGGGTGGTGGCGGTCGCCGAGGCCGAAGGACACGCCGACTGTTGCGCCGACCAGTGCGGCGATCCCCGCCACTGTGCCCACCGTCTGCCACGGGAACCGCGGTTGTGGCTTGTCGTCCCGGATGACGGGGATGTTGTGGAGGGTGTCGCCGTTGTGGAATCTGAGCAGGTCGTCGTCGGGCGGCGGTGTGTGGCTGGTCATCAGGTCCCCCCTGGTGTTTGGTGCAGGCATGCATGATGCGCAGGTGTGGTGGGCTGGTGAAGGCGCTGTCACCGGACTGTGACCGTCGACAAGGAGTGAGGCCCCACCAGACGAGGCGCTGTGTGCGAACTGGCCGGAGTTGAGCTGGAGTTCGAGTCTTACAAGGGCGATGCCCCAGGGGGCTATGCGTTGTCGGTCAACATCAACCGACGGCACCTGCTGAAGGGTCAACGAGCGATGGTTACCGCCCAGGCGCTGAGTTCCAAAAAACTCACAGCGGGACATGGCGCAGCGCGCTGGGGAGGGGTCTGACAGCGGGCTCGATGGGCGCAGGGAGGGAGGCTGCGCGGGGGAGCATGGACCCCGTTTCCGAGCCTCCCGAGGGAGTGTCTCCCTCCGGTCCCTGGCCTCCCTGAGTGGCCATTTCCGCAGGTCATGTTCAGGGAGGCGGGCCAGGGAGGTGGTGAGGGAGAACTCCCTCAGATCTCGTCGTCTCTCTGATCGTCGGTGTCCTCGGCGAGGCGCTCCAGGATGGCGTCCTGGACGCGCTCCCGAGCGACGACCATGCGGCCGTCGGACTTGTACTGCTGGGCGCCGTAGGGCTCCAGAGCCTTCTTCAGATCGGCCGGTCCCCAGGTGCGGTAGGCATCCGGGTTGCGCTCGGCGAGCCGGTGCAGCACCTCCTGGACCAGGACGCGCGGCTCGTCGCCGAGGACGGCGGCCGTGTCGGTGAGCGCGTCGGCCGGCTCGAACGTCGGCGTCTCGACTGGGCCGGTGCCCTCGTGCAGGCCCATCGCCCGCTCGACGACCGGCGTCACCTCGTCGACACCCCTTTCCGGGTCCCGCTCGACGTAGTAGGAGCGGATGACCTCGAACGGGCTGCTGGTGAAGCCGTAGGTGACGGCGGTGCCGATGTCCTGGCCGGGCACCAGCTCGGTTGCGCGGATGCCGGCCTTGTACTTGCCGGAGCCGAGCAGGCCGTCGTTGGCGACCTGGTCGCCGACCGCGAACGCCACACGGTGCGACGTGTTGCGGGTGACGTCCCGCGGGATGCTGTCCGCCGTCGGCGACACTGTCACCCAGATCAGGGTGATGCCCACCTTCCGGGCCTTCTTCATCACGCGAATGGCCAGCTCAGCGGCCTCCTTGCCGTAGTCCTTGTCCATGAACAGTTCGTGGCACTCGTCGAAGACGACGACCTTGGGCCGCATCCGCGGGTCCTTCATGGCCATGTCGCGCGTCAGCTTCGGCGAGTCGCCGCCGAGCTCTTCCAGCAGCTTGCCGCGCTCGGTGACCTCCTGCGTCAGGGTGCGCAGCCGGTCGAGGGCGGCCTTCAGTTGCTCCTTGTCGTCGCCCTTGACCAGCGTGCGCAGCCGCGGGCGCAGCGGGTCGTAGTCCACGTTCGTGGCCATGACGTACACCTCGGCCTCGACGAGCGGGTCGAGGATGGCGCCGAGCAGCAGCGAGACGACGATGGACGTCTTCCCGGAGCCCATGATGCCGCCGACGATCCAGTTGGAGGCCATCAGCTTGCCGATGATGGGCTCGCCGCGCTGCGAGACGGCGACGGGCACGCCCTTGAAGTAGTCAGTGGTGCCCTCCTTGAGCAGCGGCCACGGCGGCACGGTGCCGGACAGAGAGCCCTGGTCGGCCACCCACAGGTCAAGCACTCCGGGCTGCTTCGGGGGCTCGGTCGGCCACACCTCGACCGGCTTGCGCAGAAGGTTGTGGGCCAGCACCTTCTTCTTGCCGTTGACCATCTCGACGGTGACGCCCATGGGCAGCTGCAGCTGGGTGTGCCAGCCGTTCCCGGAGCGGGTCGTCGGCTGCACCCAGCGGGGCTGCCAGCCTTCCTTGATGGCCTTGTTCAGCTTCGGGATGCCCAGGTTCTCCAGGGCCCGCAGGATGGCGCCCTCGTCAGGCACGGCACCCTGCTCCTCGCCGTTGGCGGGGAGCGCCCACGGCGGGGCGGAGCGCTGGTTGCGGCCGACCGCCCACACGCCGGCCAGGGCGAGCCAGGGCAGCGCGTACAGCAGCGGATCCCAGATCACGGAGGCGATGTAGGCGACCATGGCGATGAACTCGACGACCGCCTGCAGCGGTGCGAGGACGTCGTGTAGGTCCTGGTTCGCCCACGCGAGCAGGATGCCGAGGATCAGCAGCAGCCCGGTCCCGGCAACGGCCGCCGTGAACACGGCTTTCGGGGCGTTGAGGGCCAGCTGCAGCAGCTCCATGCGTCGTTTCTGCCGGGCAGCCTTGAACGAGCTGATGCGCTGCTCCCACTCGCGGACCAGTTCCTCGTTCCCGCCGGCCTCGGCGATCCGCATCATGCGTTCGTAGCGGGCCGTGGTGCGGCTGTCCCACGCCCGTCGGCCGAGGATGCGGGTGCCGCCCCACAGGTAGGAGCCGTGGCGGACGGTGAACCGGTAGGCGGGGCTGGTGCGGGTCTCGACGACGACGCGGCGCAGCGAGTCGATACGGACCCGGCGGCGCGGCCGGGGGGCGACGTCGGTGCTGGTGGTCTCGACGGTCTCAGCGGGCTGCTGAGGCTCCGGCTCGGGCGCGACCTTGAGTAGAGACACCTGCGGGTTGACGTGCCCGTTTACCCGCTCCGGGGCGGTCTCGGTCATGCTGATGGTTCCTTCTCTCTGCGGAGGGATGGAGGGCACGGGGCGGCCGGGTACCTGGCCGGGTGACGGCCGCCCCGTGGCGGTCCTACTTCTTGCCGGTCTTGCGGCGGAGGGCCTCGTTCTCGATCCGCTTGACGCGGGCCTGCAGGTCGCTGATGTCGACGTTGCCGGTGCCGTCGTCGGCGATTCCACGCTTGGCCATGCGGGCCGTCAGGCCGGCGAGGCGCAGCTTCTCGCCGGTGGTGAAGTCGGAGAACTTCAGGTCAGCGTCCATGTCATCGGCCCTTCTTCTTGGCCTCGTGCGCCTTGCCCGCGCGGGCGGCCTGGCTGCTGCTGTCGAGCGCGTAGCCGCTGGCGCCGCAGCTGCACCGGTACTGGTACTTGCGTCCGCCCTGGGTGGGCCAGACAGAGGTGCGGTGGGTGTTACCGAACATGGGTCAGGCCTCCGGGGTCTCGTCGGCGGGCATGGTGCGGGCGATGGCCACGAACGTGCGGGCCACCTCGGACCACGCGTTGGCCGCGGCGGCGAACCGCTCGGCCTTGATGTGCTCGTTGTGGGCCCAGGTCTCGGCGTGGCCGGCCAGGTTCGCGGCCCGGCGGGCGGCCGAGTCGGCCCGGCCGATGTACTCGCTGCGCTTCACGGGTTCCTCCTATCTCAGGGGCGGACTGTCCGGCCCCACCGCACCCCCGCGGACAGGCCGCGGGGGACGGAAGAGCAGGTCAGTCGGCCCTTCGGAGTTCATGGCCGTGGCACAGGACAGAGCCGATCAGCAGTCCGACGCCGTTGACCGTCCACCGGCCGTTCGTCAGGGGGCCGGGCGGGACTTCGTCGACGATCCGGCCGGTCTTACCGATCGCACGGGGGTCGTCCTGGCAGGCCACGATCCGGACGCGGTCACCAGCGTTGAAGCTCACGTCACTTCCCCTTGAGGTAGTCGCGCCAGACCTGGCGCAGTACGAGGGCGAGGATCGCGACCGAGATCCCGCCGATGGCGATGGCGATCGAGGCGAACGCGATCCCGACACCGCCGACGCACACGGCGCAGCTGATGGCCAGCCACTCGCCCGCGCTCTTGCCGGGCTTGTGCTGGTGCTGGCAGGCGGGAGCCTGCGCGGGCTGCTGCTGGTTGAGGAGCTGCTGGACGGCCAGCAGGGCGGCGATCTGCTTGACCATCTCGGTGTTGTCGGAGGCCTCGACCGCATCGCGGACGGCCTTCTCCAGGTCGCTCACGGTGCCCACCTCCGGACCTTGGGCAGGTGCGGGCGGGCCAGGGCGCCGACGACGAACGCGACCACCACGGGCTTGGCGAGGAGCCATGCGACGACGGCGCCGACGACGGTGAAGACGGACGGGATCAGGAGCAGCAGCCCGAGCAGGGCGCAGAGGAGAAGCTGCTTCACGGCTGCTCCTCCGTGACCACCGCAGCCACCACTTCGCGGCGCAGTTCGGCAGCGTCCCGGCGGGACAGGGTGTACTCGTCGCGCAGGCGGTCGATGGTCACGGGCCGCCCGGTCTCGGCTACCAGTCGCCGGTTCAGCGATCGGGCCTGACGCCGCAGCTCAGCCGGGGTGATCGTGATCGTCTCGGTGACCACTTCCCGACCCTTCTCGGCGGGCACCGAAGTGGTCTTGCTCGGGGGCTGTCCGATGGTCGTCTGATAGGGGAACTCGTGGGCCCACGGGTCCACGTCGGTGATCTCCGGGGCGACCACTTCGGCGGGTTCCTCGACGGGCACGTAGCGCTCTGCGAAGTGGTCGATCCGGTACTGCCGGGCAGGCTCGGGCCGAGCCACGATCGGCAGCAGACGGACACCAGCCGGGACCACGACGGGCCGCGGCCGGACGGCTGGCACAGGCTCGGGATCCGGTTCCGCCTCCACCTCTGGCGCCTGCCAGGGCGAGGCCAGATCGATGGTCGCCAGAGACGCAGCGTGCCGCCGGGCGGCGAGCAGGTCGAGGAGCTTGGTCCGCTGCTCCTCGCTCGCACCGGCCTGCGCCTTGCCGACCGCAACGGACAGTCTCCGGGAGACGCGGGCGCGGCCGCGGGCGGCGGGCTCCATGTCGGCGAGCTTGGCGGCCAGGCCCACGGCCTTGACGGTCCACCTGTCGCGGGTGATCTGCTCGGCGGTGCGGTCCCGGGTGGCCAGGCCGAGGCGGGACAGCAGCCGCTCGCGGCCCTCGCGGGCGAGGAGAGCGGGCAGGCTGCCCGAGCTGCTGCCGGGCTTGGCGTGCCGCAGCTCGATGCCCATCGCGAGGTGCCAGAGCAGGGCTGCGAGGACCGGGCCGACCACGGCACGGACGGTGCCGCCGACGATCCCGGACTCGGAGTAGGCGGGGATGACCTGTACGCCGGTGATGAACCAGACCAGCATGCCCGGGGTGCCTGGCGCTCCCTGGGTGCGGAGGTTCTGGCGAGCCATCAGGGCGCAGGAGAACAGGGCCAGCTCGGCGGCGCCGAACATTGCGGCGCGTTCGCCGGTCGATGTCATGCCGAGGTAGTCGGTGGCGAACCGCCAGGACGTGTCCGCGCTGTAGGCGGTGCAGGCCATGGCGGCGAGGGAGGCCACCAGGACGGCCGCAGGGGTGCGGCCGGCAGCCTTGCGGCCTGCTCGGGCGAGCAGGGCTGCGGTGGCCAGCAGCAGGGCCGCGGCGAGGCCGGCGGGGAGGGTGTGGGTCTGTGCCCACTGGGTCAGGGTGTTCACCGCTGTGCGTCCTTTCGGAACGTGGCGTAGTCGCCGGGCGGGTGGACGTAGTTGCTGAGAGCGCCCTCGGCGGCCACCGCGGCGGCGCCGAGCGTGGCGACGGCGGCGGCCGTCGTGGTGTGGCCGTGGTTGGCGGCCGCCTGCGCGAGGACGGAGGCGGTCTGGGTGGCGCGCCGGGCCCCGGCCGGATCACCGTCGGGGGTGGTGGCCGCGTTGTAGGCGGCCTCTCGGATGCGGTCTCGGAGGCTCACCGCTCACCCACCCGAGGCTCTGAGGCGCGTACGACGCGGTGCGCGGCGAGGCATACGCCCTCGCGGTCCCGGCGGTCGCTCGCTTCCAGCAGCGCGGCCATGAGGGCAGGAACGGGGGGAACGGGCCGGGCGGAGCGGGCGAGGGCGCGTAAGGCGGCCTGCTCAGTCGGCCGGCGCACGGGCCAGCGGGCGGTCACTGCGTACCTCCGGCGAGGAGCGCGGTGAGCTGGTCGGCGAGGTCGCGCAGCTGGTCGGCGAACGCGTCGAGGTCCGCGGCCAACTCGTACAGGCCGCGGGGGTCGAGGGTCTGGCCGAGCAGGCTCACGGACACGCCCGGCTGGCGGCTGAGGCTCTCCGCGAACGGGGACTGTACGAGGCCGGCCTCACCGATGCGGTAGCCGTGGAAGGCGAGGACCGTGTCGGGGCCTTGGTGAAGGATGTCGGCGCGCAGGTCTCCGGGGAGGGAGACGTGCCCGGTGCACCAGGACGGTTCGGTCAGGGTGACGTTGCCGTGGTCGGCGGTGGGCAGGGTGACGGTGCGGGGCTCGGTGCTCACTGGTCCTCACCCCGCTCGGCGTCAAGGGCGGTGAGCTTGCCGCGGAGGTAGTCGGCGTTCCAGCCGATGTCCTCGCCGGGCTGGTCGAGGACGGCGTCGGCGATGGTCCGTGCCCACGCTGCCCGCTCCAGCAGCCGGAGTTCGTAGCCGTCAGCGTCGTACGGCAGGCTGAGGGCTTCGCGGATCGCAGCAAGGAGATCGCGCAGTTCGCGGGCGTCGTTCGGCTGGCTGGTGGCGGCCGAGGGCAGGGCGCCCGCCGCGGGAGCGGGCGCCTGCGTGGCCTTAGGGCCGGTCACGCGGCGACCTCGACCAGCTCGGCCTCGGCGCGGCGGACCTTCAAGGACGGCGTGCACCGCTTCATCGGCACCGGGCCGAGACCGAGGCGCTTGTACGTGGCGCGGATGGCGTCCAGGTCGGCGGTCTCCCGGGAGGACGTGACGCGCTCGACGAGCCAGGTGCCGTAGCGGCCGGCGGGGAGCCGGTCCAGGATCTTCTTCGCGGCGCGCTTGCCCCGGTCAGCGCGGCGGGCCTGCTCGGAGGCGCGCTCGAACTCGCGGGCGGCGGCCTCGATCGCCTCGGGCTCGGGCATCTCGTCGTCGGTGTAGACGTCGGCCGGGTCCGGGGCGGTGGTCGGCTCGACCTCGGCGGGGGCGATGGAGCGGATGGCGTCGGCGGCGGACTCTACGAGCGAGCCGATCAGGCCGCGCACGGTACGGCCGGCGCGGGGGGACATGAGAAGGTTGAGCATCGGTTCTCCCTGTTGCTGCAGGTGGTTCCGTAGGCCCTCGTTCGGTGTTGGAGCACCGACGGGGGCCGCTTGCGTTGTCGGCTGGTCTCCCTGCCGACAACCCCACTCTAGGGAACATCATGTTCCATCGTCAATGGCCTCAGCCATGGACATTGGAGCAATGTTGAGTAACCTCATGTTCCATGATGACGGATGGAACACTGTGTGCCATGGATAAGCGATCACTTGCTCAGATGGCGCAGCGGTTCAGGGATGCCGAGAAGCGGACCGAGATCCTGCGGCAGGAGCTTGCTGCGGCGATCAGGCAGGCGGACGCGGACGACGTACCGCAGAAGGACATCTGTGAGGCCACGGGGTACACGCGCCAGCAGGTACGGCGCATCGTGCTGGCCGGCGAGACCGAGACGGCCGCCGAGTCCTGACCCGCGGCCGTCTCACACTCGTCTCACAGCCCCACAGAGAAGTCCTGTGCGAAGCGCCCATGACCTGGGCGCTCTGGACTGTATGGACGTACCAGAAGCGCTCTGGACGCCGGGTAAACTCCGTACACGTGACTTCAGCGCCCGCCAAGCCCCGCATCCCGAACGTCCTCGCCGGACGTTACGCCTCCGCCGAGCTCGCCACGCTCTGGTCGCCCGAGCAGAAGGTGAAGCTGGAGCGGCAGCTCTGGCTCGCCGTACTGCGCGCCCAGAAGGACCTCGGCATCGAGGTGCCCGACGAGGCGATCGCCGACTACGAGCGCGTTCTCGACACCGTCGACCTGGCCTCGATCGCCGAGCGCGAGAAGGTCACCCGGCACGACGTCAAGGCGCGGATCGAGGAGTTCAACGACCTCGCCGGGCACGAGCACGTGCACAAGGGCATGACCTCCCGCGACCTCACCGAGAACGTCGAGCAGCTGCAGATCCGGCTGTCGCTGGAGCTGATGCGCGACCGTACGGTGGCCGTCCTTTCGCGTCTGGGCAAGCTGGCGGGCGAGTACGCCGAGCTGGTCATGGCCGGCCGCTCGCACAACGTGGCCGCCCAGGCCACGACCCTCGGCAAGCGCTTCGCGACCGCCGCCGACGAGCTGCTGGTGGCGTACGGGCGCACCGAGGAGCTGCTCGGCCGCTACCCGCTGCGCGGCATCAAGGGCCCGGTCGGCACCGCGCAGGACATGCTGGACCTGCTCGGCGGGGACGCCGCGAAGCTCGCCGAGCTGGAGCAGCGGATCGCCCATCACCTGGGCTTCTCGCAGGCCTTCACCTCGGTCGGCCAGGTCTACCCGCGCTCCCTGGACTACGAGGTCGTGACCGCGCTGGTGCAGCTGGCGGCGGCGCCGTCCTCGCTGGCCAAGACGGTCCGGCTGATGGCCGGGCACGAGCTGGTCACCGAGGGCTTCAAGCCGGGCCAGGTCGGCTCCTCGGCGATGCCGCACAAGATGAACACCCGCTCCTGCGAGCGCGTCAACGGCCTGATGGTGATCCTGCGCGGCTACGCCTCGATGACCGGTGAGCTGGCGGGCGACCAGTGGAACGAGGGCGACGTGTCCTGCTCGGTGGTGCGCCGGGTCGCGCTGCCCGACGCGTTCTTCGCGCTCGACGGCCTGCTGGAGACCTTCCTGACCGTCCTCGACGAGTTCGGGGCGTTCCCCGCGGTCGTCGCCCGCGAGCTGGACCGCTACCTGCCGTTCCTCGCCACCACCAAGGTGCTCATGGGCGCGGTGCGGGCCGGGGTCGGCCGCGAGGTCGCCCACGAGGCGATCAAGGAGAACGCCGTCGCCACCGCGCTCGCGATGCGCGAGCAGGGCGCCGAGCGCAACGACCTGCTCGACAAGCTCGCCGCCGACGGGCGCCTGCCGCTCGACCGTGAGCAGCTGGCGGCGCTGATGGCCGACAAGCTGTCCTTCACCGGCGCGGCCGCCGACCAGGTCGGCGTGGTCGTCGGCCGGATCGAGGAGATCGTCAAGCAGCGCCCGGAGGCGGCCGGCTACACCCCCGGAGCGATCCTCTGACCCGCTTCACCCGGGCCGAACTGGAGGCCGCCCGCGACCGGCTCGTCCCCGACGTGGTCGCGGACGGTCTCCAGGTGCTGTTCTGCGGCATCAACCCTGGCCTGATGACGGCCGCCACCGGCCATCACTTCGCCCGCCCCGGCAACCGCTTCTGGCCCGTGCTGCACCTGTCCGGCTTCACGCCGCGGCTCATGAAGCCCGCGGAGCAGCAGGAACTGCCGGCCTACGGGCTCGGCATCACCAACGTGGTGGCGCGGGCGACCGCGCGGGCCGACGAGCTGACCGCCGAGGAGTACACCGAGGGCGGCCGGCTGCTGACGGCCAGGGTGACGCGGTGGCGGCCGAGGTGGCTGGCCGTGGTCGGGGTGACCGCGTACCGGGCCGCCTTCGCGGACCGCAGGGCTCAGGTGGGGCCGCAGGAGCGGACCATCGGGGACACGCGCGTGTGGGTGCTGCCCAATCCCAGCGGGCTGAACGCGCACTGGACGGCGGCGACGATGGCCGAGGAGTTCGCGCGACTGCGGGAGGCTTCGCAGGCCTGAGGGGCGCCAGGACGGACCCGACCCGCTCGCGCCGTACTCCGGCCGCCGGCCGCCGACCGCCGTGTGCCGTGCTCCGTCCTCTCCCCTGCGATCCCGTCAACCGGGCTCCCCTGCGATCCGGTGAAGCGGGCTCCCGTGTGATCCGGTGAAACAGGCTCCCCTGCGATCCGGTCAACCGGGCACCCGTGGGAGCCGGTGATGCGGGCTTCGCCGACGACGGCCGGGGCGTCAGGCGTCCCTGTGCTGGATGCTCCAGGCTCCCGCGAGCAGGGCCGCCGCGGCCCACAGCGCGGTCACCGCGAGTCCGCTCCAGGGGCCGAGGGAGCCGTCCCAGGTGCTGTGCAGGGCGACCTGGCCGGCCCGGTCCGGCAGGAAGTCGGCGACGCCCGAGGACATGTCGCCGATCACGAAGGACACGATCAGCACGAACGGGATCAGCAGGGAGAGGGTCGCGACGCCGCTGCGCAGCACGGCCGTCAGTCCGGTCGCGAACAGCGCCATCAGCGTGAGGTGGAGGCCGCAGCCGACGGCACCGCGCAGCCCCTCGCCCCAGGCCGGCCCGGCGGAGCCGAGGACGGCCCTGCCCACCAGCAGCGTCACCAGGCCCGTGAGCAGGCCCACGGCCAGCACCGGCAGGGCGATCGCCGTGGCCTTCGCCGCGAACCAGCGACGCCGGCCGGGCACGGCCGACAGGGTCAGGCGCAGCGCGCCGCCCCGGAACTCCGAGGACAGGGCCGTCGTACCGACGGCGATCGCGGCGATCTGCCCGAAACCGACGCCGAAGAAGGCGGAGTACAGCGGATCCGTGTCGTCGACGCCGGAGTCCGCGGAGGAGGCGAAGAGCGCGGAGAACGCGGTGGTGGCCACGAGGATCGCGGCCAGGCCGGCCAGGAGGGAGCGCAGCGTCCGGACCTTGATCCATTCGGCATGCAGAACGGGGACGAAGGGCATGGTCAGACCTCCTGGGACTGGGCGGTGAACTCGGCCTCGGCCGCGGTCAGATCGAGGTAGGCCTGCTCCAAGGTGGCCTCCTGGGCGGCCAGTTCCAGCACGGGCACGCCCGCCTCGGACATGAGGCGTCCGAGGTCGTCCACGCGCGCGTGCCGCACGGTCCAGGTCCCGTCCTCGTCCCGGGAGGCGTCGTGGCCGTGGCGGGCGAGCAGGTCGCCGAGCGCTGCGGCGTCGGTGGTGCGGATCCTGACCTGGGGCCGCACACGCGCGTGGATGAAGTCCTGGACGGGAGTGTCGGCGAGGAGCCGGCCGCGCCCGAGGATCACCAGATGGTCGGCGAAGGCGGCGGTCTCGTGCATCAGATGACTGGAGACCAGGACGGTACGGCCGTCCCCGGCCAGCCTGCGCAGCAACGTGCGGATCCAGACGATGCCTTCGGGGTCGAGTCCGTTGGCGGGCTCGTCCAGCAGGATCACCTCGGGGTCGCCGAGCAGGGCGGCGGCGATGCCGAGCCGCTGCCGCATGCCGAGGGAGTACGTCCCGACGCGGCGCGAGGCCACGGTGGCGAGTCCGGTCTCCTCCAGCACGGCGTCGACCCTGCCGACCGGGATGCGGTTGCTCGTCGCCAGGGCGAGCAGATGGTGCCGCGCGGTCCGGGAGCCGTGGGCGGCCCCTGCGTCGAGCAACGCGCCCACCTGGCGCAGCGGTTCACGGAGTGCTGCATAGGAACGGCCGCCGATGGTGGCGGTACCGGAGGTCGGCCGGTCGAGGCCGAGGACGAGCCGCATGGTGGTCGACTTCCCGGCCCCGTTGGGTCCGAGGAAGCCCGTGACGCGGCCGGGGCGGACGCTGAAGGTGAGATGGTCCACGGCCCGTCGGCTGCCGTACTCCTTGGTGAGGTCTCGTACGTCGATGCTGGTCATGGCAACACCCTGACGCCTCGCGGGCGTTGGTTCCTCCCCCGCCGGTGGAGATCGCCTCCCCCGCCAGGGGGAGGCGAGTTGTCGGCGCCACCTGCGACGATGGCCCGATGGCCCGCTTTCTGCGCCCGCTGACGCGGGGGACGACCTACACGCGACTGCTGCATCTGTGGCTGCCGTTGCTGATCTTCAGCGTGTGGATGTTCATCGACTCGTCGAAGCCGTGGGTGCCCGCGCTCGTGCTCGTTCCGGTCGGGCTCGTCCCCGTCGTGCGGATGGGCGAGGGCGTGCAGGCCCGGCTGCTGCTGACACCCGGCGTGGAGGAGCCGGGGATCTCCGTGACACCGTCGGCGACCTGGCCGGACCGGCTGCGCACGGTGCTGTGGATGGAGGTGCGGCTGGTCCTGGGCCTGGTCACCTCGATGGTCTCGGTGTGGCTGCCGTTGCTCGCGTACGAGCTCGGCAGGATGGCGTGGGGACACGTTGCCGACATCCCGGTACTGAACCGGGCGGAGCCGCACTGGGCCTACGCCTTGCTGATCCCGCTCCCCCTGGTCGCGGTCTACGGCGCCCTCGTCGGGCTCGGCGAGCTCGCCACCGCCGTCGCGCGGCGGCTGCTCGGTACGTCCGCCGCCGAGCGGCTCGCCGCCCTGGAGGAGCGGACCGAGCAGCTCCTGGAGCGCACCCGCATCGCCCGTGAACTGCACGACTCCATCGGGCACGCCCTGACGGTGGCGGTGGTGCAGGCGGGCGCGGCGCGGACGGCCGGCGACCCGGAGTTCACCGAGCGCGCCCTGGGCGCCATCGAGGAGACGGGGCGGGCCGCGCTGGAGGACCTGGAGCGGGTGCTGGGTGTCCTGCGGGAGTCGGAGCGGCCGGTGAGCAGCCGGCCCACCCTGGCCGACGCCGACCGGCTCCTGGAATCGGCGCGCGCCTCCGGCGCCGAGGTCGACGCCGAGGTGACCGGCCGCGTGGAGACGGTGCCGGGTCCGGTCTCCCGCGAGGGCTACCGCATCCTCCAGGAGGCGCTGACCAATGTGCTGCGCCACGCGGGGGCCGTGCCCGTGCGGGTCCGTGTCACGGTCGCCGGCGGCGCCCTCGCGCTGGAGGTGCGCAATCCGCTCACGGTCCCGGTGTCCGGACCCGGCCGGGGCAGCGGGCTGCGGGGCATACGCGAGCGGGCGGCGCTGCTCGGCGGCCGCGCACACACCGGACCGCACGAGGGGGACTGGCAGGTGCACGCCGAACTGCCCTTGCAGTGATCTAGGCTTGGCGGATGCCGGTCACCGTTCTTCTCGTCGACGACGAACCCCTGGTCCGCGCCGGTCTGCGAGCCGTGCTGGAGGCGCAGCCCGACATCGAGGTGGTCGGCGAGGCGGCCGACGGGGCGGCGGTGATCCCGTTGGTCCGGCAGTTGCGGCCCGATGTGATCGCCATGGACGTACGGATGCCGCTGCTCGACGGGATCGAGGCCACGCGCGCGGTGCTGCGCACCGTCGACGATCCGCCGAAGATCCTCGTGGTGACCACGTTCGAGAACGACGAGTACGTCTACGAGGCGCTGCGCGCGGGCGCGGACGGGTTCCTGCTGAAGCGGGCCCGGCCCGCCGAGATCGTGCACGCCGTACGGCTGGTCGCCACGGGCGAGTCCCTGCTCTTCCCCGCGTCGGTGCGCCAACTGGCCGCGCAGTACGGCGACGGCGGCGGAAACCGGGCGGCGCGCGCCGCGCTGGACCGGGCCCGGCTGACCGAGCGGGAGGCCGAGGTGCTGCGGCTGATGACCCGGGGGCTGTCGAACGCGGAGATCGCGGATGGGCTGGTCGTCGGGACCGAGACGGTCAAGTCGCATGTGAGCGCCGTTCTGGCGAAGCTCGGTGCCCGGGACCGCACCCAGGCGGTGATCACGGCGTACGAATCGGGTTTCGTGGCTCCCGGCTGATCCGGTGCGCCCACGGGTCCAAGGCGGCCCGGCACTCGCCGGGGTCCGCCGTGCCGAGTACGATCCGCCCCAACACGCCCGCGAGCTGGAAGGACGGACGGTGGCGCAGCTGACCGGCGGCGATCCCTCGCTGCTGCGAAGGATCAATTCCGCGGTGGTGCTGCACGCCCTGCGTGCCACGGACTGCGCGACGCTCACCGAGATCACCCGGGTCACCGGACTGTCCCGGCCGACCGTCGAGGGGGTCGTGGAAGGCCTCATCGAGGCCGGGCTCGTGGTCGGGACGGCGGCCGAGGAGGGCACCGCACGCCGCCAGGGACGGCCCGCCCGCCGGTTCCGGTTCCGGGCCGAGGCCGGGCATCTGCTGGGCCTGGAGATCGGCGCGCACCGGGTCGCGGCACTCCTGTCGGACCTGGACGGGCGTGTGCTGGGCGCGCAGGCCAAAGAGGTGGACGAGACGGCTCCTGCGGACGAGCGGCTGGACCGGCTGCGCGGCGCCGTCGCCGAGCTGCTGCGCCGGGCCGGGGTGGCGCGCAGCTCGCTGCGGGCGGTGGGCGTGGGCACACCGGGCATCGTGGAGGCCGACGGAACGGTACGGCTGGGCACCGCCCTGCCGCAGTGGACGGGCCTCAGGCTCGGTGAGCGGCTCAGCCGCTCCTTCAAGTGCCCGGTGCTGGTGGAGAACGACGCCAACGCGGCCGCCGTCGCCGAGCACTGGAAGGGCGCGGCCACGGAGACGGACGACGTGGTGTTCGTGCTCGCCGGGCTGAGTCCCGGAGCCGGCTCGCTGATCGGGGGGCGGCTGCACCGGGGGTACGGGGGTGCGGCCGGGGAGATCGGCGCGCTGCATCTGCTGGGCCGGGAGGCCACTCCGGAGACGCTGCTGTCCACCACCGACGAGCCGTTGCACCCGCTGGACGAACCGGCGGTCGCCGAGGTGTTCGCGCTCGCCCGGGAGGGCGACCAGCGGGCACGGGCGGCGGTGGAGCGGTTCATCCAGCGGCTCGTGCACGACGTGGCCGCACTCGTGCTGGCCCTGGACCCCGAGCTGGTCGTGATCGGCGGCTGGGCGGCCGGCCTGGACGGGGTGCTGGAGCCGCTGCGCCGCGAACTCGCGCGTTACTGCCTTCGCCCGCCCCGGGTGACGCTGTCCCTGCTGGGTGAGGCGGCCGTGCCCACCGGCGCGCTGCGGCTGGCTCTCGACCACGTCGAGGAGCAGCTGTTCGCGGTGGACGGGACGGTGACGGCACGGCCCTGAGCAGGCCGCCACCGCCGCGCAGGCGGCTCAGCCGAACGACGCGCAAGCAACTCTGCCCGCCGACGCGGAAACAGCCCTGCCGACCGACGCGAACGCGGGTGGGCCTGCCGCCGACGGTGCGGCCCCCGCACGGCCGGCCGCCCATGCCACCCATGCCCCCGTTCGTCTCCGAAACGCCGCGCGCCCCGGTGGAGTTCCGGGGCGCGGTCGGGAGGAAGGCTCAGGAGGCCTGCTGCTCGGGGTCGTGGTGTATCTCCACGTCGGGCGAGTCACCGAAGGTGAGCCGGCAGGTGTCGGCCCGGTAGGTGGCCACGGAGAGCGCCGCGGTGCGGCCCTCGGCGAAGAAGCGGGTGGTGACGACGAGGACGGGGGCCCCGGGCAGCCGGTCGAGGTCCTTCGCGTCGTCCGCGCGGGCCGAGCCCAGCTCGACGGCGCGGTCCTGGTTCTCCAGGTCCAGGCGCTGCAGTTCGCGCAGCACCGCACGCGCGCGTGCCGGGCCGGACGGGGCGTCGATGGCGGTGAGGTCGGGCACGGAGGCGGCCGGGATGTAGAGCAGCTCGGTGGCGACGAGCTGGCCGTGGGACGTCCGGGAGCGGCGCACGATGTGCACGGGCTCGCCGGCGCCGCTGTCCAGGGCGGCGGCGACGGCCGCGGGCGGCGCGGACATGACGCTGTCGGCGGGCTGCCAGGTGTCGTCGGCAGCTCCGGGCCAGTCGTGCCGGCGGGTGCCGACGGCCACGCCCACGCGCGGGGGCGCGACGGTCGTGCCGACGCCGCGGCGGCGCTGCAGGCGGCCCTCCAGCTCCAGCTGTTCGAGGGCCTGGCGGAGCGTGGCGCGGGCCACCCCGAAGCGGGCGGCGAGGTCGCGCTCGTTGGGCAGGATCTCACCGACCGAGAACTCCGAGTCCAGTGCCTCACTGAGCACGGTCTTGAGATGCCAGTACTTCGGTTCCGGCACCGATTCCAGCTGCGTGGTCCCCACCCTGTCCTCCGCAAGAGCCGTGGTCCGGCGGTTTTTAGCGCCCTTGTTTATTAAAGGTTGTTGCACTTCTCTGCGACCATAGGGCGGCCGTCACCCTTGGTCAAGACCAATCCTCGTTCCCTGCGGCCCTGCGCAGGGATCGCGCAGCGGAGCGTTCACGAGGCGTTCGTACGTGATCGCGTGTGTGACATCGCGGCAAAGCCCTCGTCGTACGACGAGGGCCCGCGGTGCGCCGGTGCTCAGCGGCCGGCCCAACACCGCGGCGCGATGCGCGCGAGGTGGGCGCGCGCATCGCGGACCGCGCTGCCGCCGGCGCGCGACCGGCGCAGCCGGACGTCCCGGACCGCGTCCTCGGCATCGGTGACGCGGCCGGGCATGCGGTGGGCGAGGCTCATGAGCAGGGACGATGCATTTCGAAGACGTCGGTCGGGATGTCGGCGCGCCGCCGTCCCCGTCCCGTCCCTGCCGACACGCCTGGCGTCCTCCAGGAGGAACGGCAACGGCAATGGCAATGGCAATGGCAATGGCAACTGGGGGCTACCCGCCGGTAGCAACTGCTGACAAACTGTCTACGGCGTCCGTCAGCAGCCCAGCCGAGGAGCACCCCATGTCCGCCACCGTCTCCTTCAAGGTCCCCACCCCGCACGGCCCGAAAGACGTGACCGTCTCCTACACGCGCGTGGGACGCGGCGAGCCGCTGGTCCTGCTGCACGGCATCGGCCACCATCTGCAGGCCTGGGACCCGGTCGTGGACATCCTCGCGACGGAGCGCGACGTGATCGCCGTGGACCTGCCGGGCTTCGGCAGCTCCCCCGCTCTGCCCGGCGGCCTCGACTACGACCTGCCCACGACCAACTCCGTCCTGGCCGCCCTGTTCGAGGCCCTGGAGCTGGACCGCCCGCACGTGGCCGGCAACTCGCTGGGCGGCCTGCTGGCCCTGGAACTGGGCCGGGAGAAGCTCGTACGGTCCGTCACGGCCTTTTCGCCGGCCGGTTTCTGGACGGAGGCCGAGCGGCGCTACGCCTTCACCGTACTGCTCACGATGCGGGGCATCGCCCAGCGGCTCCCGCTGCCCCTGGTGGAGCGGCTGTCGCGCACGGCGGCCGGCCGCACCGCGCTGACGAGCACCATCTACGCCCGTCCGGCGCGCCGTTCACCCGAGGCCGTGGTCGCCGAGACGCTCGCCCTGGTGGCGGCCACCGGCTTCCAGGCGACCCTGCGGGCGGGCAGCACCGTCCAGTTCACCGACGACGTGCCGGGTCTGCCGGTCACCGTGGCCTGGGGCACCCGCGACCGGCTCCTCGTGCGTCGCCAGGGCGTCCGCGCCAAGACGATCATCCCCCGTGCCCGGCTGGTGCGGCTGCCCGGCTGCGGGCACTGCCCGATGAACGACGATCCGGCGCTCGTCGCCCGCGTCATCCTCGACACCAGCCGCTGACCGGCGCGCCCGCAGCGCACCGGAGCCGAGGGCGACCCCGGTGCCCACCAGGGCGCTCCCCGCGACCTGCGCGGGCCCGTAGGAGCCGGTGCCGACGAGCGGGGCGGTGCAGGCGGCCGCCACCGGGATGAGCCCGGAGAACAGCGTGGCCCGCTCCGCACCGAGCCGCTGCAGGCCCTTGTACCAGCACACGAACCCGACGACGGTGACGACCGCCGCCTGCCACAGCAGCGCGGCGGTCTCCTCGGCTCCGGGAAGGCGCAGCCACGCGCCGCCGTCCAGGACCACGGCGGCGAGCGCGGCCTCGACGGCGGCCACGGCACACACCGTCGCGGACAGCAGCCGCGGCCCGAGCGGCCCCAGCACCGGCACGGCCAGCAGCGCGAACCCCACCTCGCCGCCCAGTGCGCACGCCGAGAAGGCGATCCCGGGTCCGTCGGTGCGGCCCCAGCCCTGCACGGTGAACGCTCCGCCGGCCACGAGCAGCGCGCCGGACAGCACCGCGCGCCGCGGCCGGCGCCCGTCGACGAGCGGGGCGAGGACGGCCACCACGACCGGTGCGCAGCCGACGAGGACACCGGGGACGGCGGGTTCCGCGCTGCGTTCCGCGGCGATGACCGCCAGGTTGAAGCCGACCATCCCGACCGCTGCCAGCAGGGCGAGGCGGACCCACTGACGGGCGCCCAGCGCCCGCAGGCGGTGCAGGCCGTCACGCGCCGCGAGCGGGAGGAGCAGCAGACAGGCCACGGCGTAGCGCAGGAACTGGCCGCCGGCACCGGGGTAGCGGCCCAGGACGCTGTTGGCGGTGAAGGAGCCGCCGACCAGCACACAGGCGAGGGCGGCGAGAAGGGCGCCGCGGGTGCTGCCGGGCTTCCCTCGGGTGGTCGTGGCCGGCGGACGGACGGTGGTGGCTTTCATGACGGTGACGCTAGGAAGCGGGGCGGTCCGGATTAAGGTCCACTTCCATGACGTCATCGGGGACCAATGCGGGCGGCCTTGCGGGATCGGCGGCGTGGGAGCTGCTGCTGCCCGCCGCTTCGGCCCCGGCACGCGCGCGTGGCCGTGCCCTCCAGGAGGCACTGCGCGAGGCGATCCGCTCGGGCCGGCTCGTGCCGGGCACGCGGCTGCCCTCCAGCCGGGATCTCGCCGCCGACCTCGGCGTGTCGCGAGGCCTGGTCACGGAGGCGTACGAGCAGCTGACGGCCGAGGGGTACCTGCGCAGCGGCCGGGGCGCGGGCACCTGGGTCAGCGACGCCGTGCGGGCCGCCCACCCCCGCGCGCACGACCTCGCTCCGCGCACCCTCGGCACCCGCGTCGACTTCGTCCCGGGAACACCAGACCTGTCGCTGTTCCCACGGGCCGCCTGGGCGGCCGCGCAGCGCGCCGTGCTGGCCGAACTGCCGCACCACGAACTCGGCTACCCCGATCCGCGCGGACTGCCCCGGCTGCGCACCGCGCTCGCAGCTTTGCTCGCCCGCCGCCGGGGAGTGGTCGCCGACCCGGAGCGGATCGTGGTCGTCTCCGGAGTCGCGCAGGCCAGCAGCCTGGTCGGATCCGTGCTCCACGCGCGCGGGATGCGCGCGATCGGGGTCGAGAACCCCGGCAGCCCCCAGCACGACGGCCTGTACGCGGCGGCCGGTCTGGGCACCGTACCGCTGCCGCTGGACGAGGACGGCCTGACCCTCGGCCCGCTGCGCGACTCCGGCGTACGGGCCGTGGTGACGACGCCCGCCCATCAGTACCCGACCGGGATCGCGTACGGCGCGCGGCGCCGCGCCGAACTGCTCGACTGGGCACGGTCGGTGGACGGTCTGGTGCTGGAGGACGACTACGACGGGGACTTCCGCTACGACCGCGCTCCCGTCGGCGCCCTCCAGGGCCTCGACCCGGAACGCGTCGCCTACATGGGCTCGGTCAGCAAGTCCCTCGCGCCCGGGCTGCGGCTGGGCTGGCTGCTCGTACCCGCGGCCCTGACGGAGGAGGTCGTGGCGCGGAAGCGGACGACGGACCTCGGTCATCCCTCCCTGGACCAGGCACTGTTCGCACGCTTCGTGGAACGCGGCGACTACGACCGGCAGCTGCGCCGCTGCCAGCGCACCTACCGGGAGCGGCGCGACGTCCTGGTGACGGCCCTGGCCGAGCACTTCCCGCGGGCGAGGGTGTCGGGGATCGCGGCGGGCCTGCACGCGATCGCCGAACTCCCCGAACGGTACGGCCCCCAGGAGGAGTTCCTGAAGCGGGTGGCCGCCGCCGGGATCGCCGTGCGCCCGCTCGGCGACTGCACGCACGCGTGCGGCGGCGGCGAGGACGGTGTGCGGCTGGTCCTCGGGTACGCGCATCTGCCGCCGGCCCGGATCCGGGCGGGCGTACGGCTGATGGCCGAGGCGCTCGCCGTCTGACCTGCGGTCGGGCCGCGTGTCCGGATCCCGCCGACGTCCCCACGGGCCGTTGTTCACTTGTGGTTTGCGTGCGCGCCGCAGCGCACCAGTAGGTGTGGCTCTGCACACTGGCCGGATCCCTTCCCTGGAGGCGCAGCCATGTCCCACCGTCCGCTCCCCGGCCGCCGCAGCGTGCTGCGCGGCTCCCTCGCCGCGTCGGCGGCCCTGACCCTGCCGGCCGGCCTCGCCGCGGCACCGGCGTTCGCCCTCTCGGGACGCCCCGAGGCGGGCTGGGGCGTGCAGACGGGAGACGTGACCGCCGACTCGGGCCTGGTGTGGGTGCGTTCGGACCGGCCGGCCCGGATGATCGTGGAGACCTCGGCCACCGAGTCGTTCCGCAACCCGCGCAGATGGCACGGCCCGCTGCTGGGCGCGGGCACGGACTTCACCGGCACCACCCGGCTGCACGGTCTGCCGTCGGGCGAGCAGATCCACTACCGCGTGCTCCTCGCCGACCCGGACGACCCGCGCCGCACCGGCGAGCCCGTGACCGGCACCTTCCGCACGGTCACCCGGCACCGCCGCGACGGCGTGCGGTTCCTGTGGTCGGGCGACCTGGCCGGTCAGGGCTGGGGCATCAACCCCGACCGCGGCGGCTACCGGATCTACGACGCGATGGCGAAGCTGGACCCGGACTTCTTCCTGTGCAGCGGCGACAACATCTACGCCGACGGCCCGATCACCGCCACCCAGGCCCTGCCGGACGGCAGCACCTGGCGCAACATCACCACCGAGGAGAAGGCGAAGGTCGCCGAGACCCTCGCCGAGTACCGGGGCAACTTCCGCTACAACCTGCTCGACGACAACCTCAGGCGGTTCAACGCCCAGGTGCCGTCGGTCGTCCAGTGGGACGACCACGAGGTCCGCAACAACTGGTACCCGGGCGAGGTGATCGCCGCCACGGACACCCGGTACACCGAGAAGAGCATCGACGTGCTGGCCGCGCGGGCCCGGCGGGCGTTCAGCGAGTACTTCCCCCTCTCCACCCTGCGTCCGGGCACGCGGGAGGGCCGCATCTACCGCGTGCTGCGCCAGGGCCCGCTGCTCGACGTGTTCGTGCTGGACATGCGGACCTACCGCAACGCCAACTCCACCGACGACCAGAAGACGGACCCGCAGGGCATCCTCGGCCGTGAGCAACTGGACTGGCTCAAGCGGGAGCTGTCCCGCTCGCGTGCGGTGTGGAAGGTGATCGCCGCGGACATGCCACTCGGCCTGGTGGTGCCCGACCCGATGGAGAACAAGCCGAACTTCGAGGCGGTGGCACAGGGCGACCCGGGCGCGCCGCTGGGCCGTGAGCTGCAGATCGCCGAGCTGCTGCGCTTCATCAAGCACCGGCGGATCACCGGCACGCTGTGGCTGACGGCGGACGTGCACCACACCTCGGCCCAGCACTACCAGCCGTCGCGGGCCGCGTTCACCGACTTCGAGCCGTTCTGGGAGTTCGTCTCCGGGCCGCTGAACGCGGGTGCCTTCCCGGCCAGTGCGCTGGACGGCACATTCGGCCCGGAGCGGGTGTTCGTGAAGGCTCCGACCGCGTCGAACGTCTCGCCCGCCGGCGGCTACCAGTTCTTCGGCGAGGTCGACATCGACGGCGGCAGCGGCGAACTGACGGTACGGCTGCGGGAGCAGGACGGCACGCTGCTGTTCACACAGACCCTTCAGCCGGGCCGGGTCGGACAGTAGGGCATCGCGGGGCGACGGGACCTCCTCGGGCCGCAGACGCCCCGGGCGGTGACACCCACGGACAAGGTCCCGCTGCCCTGCCGACGACTGCGCGGTTTCGCCGCGGGCGCCGAGGCCCGGGCGATACCGGCCGGCCCGGCACCCGAGGCGCACGGGGAGGTGCGTCCGCCGGCCCCCGGTGCCCATGCGACGATGGGGGGGCGCTCCGGCACACCCTTCCCGCCCCGCCGGTGAGGCTCGTGGCCGTGAGTCCTGAGGCAGCGGCCTTGGCGACTGCGGGACGCACCGGCCCCGGAAGAGGCCGCCCGATGCGGGGACGCGACGCGATCGCCTGGATTCCGGCCGGGAGGCCCGTCCCTTCAACGGTAGAAAATGCAACAAAAGGGGCGAAGGCATGCTTTACCCATCGGACACAAACCGTTCGTGATCACGCAACACCGTTCCTTCACAGTGGGTGCATGACTCCAGAGATGTCTCATGTTTCCCGGGCCAGGCACGGACGGCCCGTACACCACTGGCGGCGGGACCTCGTCGAACTCGCCGCCCTGTTCACGGCGGTGGCGGTGGCGGACGCGGTGGCGAACCTGATCGGGCACGGACCCGACGGTCCGGCACTGCTGGTGATCTCGGCGATCGTGCTGGTCTCCACGGCGGGGTTCCACACATGGTGGGCACGCCGCCACGGGCACGCACCGCCCGCGGACGATACCGGTGCCCGGCCGGCCGCCGAGGTGCGGTCGGCCGGGCCCGCGCAGGACGCGGACGCGACGGCTGGGAACGCGGCCGGGGCGAGCGCGCTGTGGCGGATGCGGACGACGGTGAAGGACGAGCCCGGTTCGCTGGCCGGACTGTGCACGGCGCTGGCCGGTCGGCGGGTCGACATCCTGAGCCTGCAGACCCACCCGCTGGCCGACGGCACGGTGGACGAGTTCCTGCTGCGGGCGCCCGACACGCTCACGGCGACCGAGATCACCCGGGCCGTGTCGCTGGCCGGCGGCGTGTCCACCTGGATCGAGCGGGCCGACGCCCACGACCTGGTGGACGCCCCGACCCGGGTCCTCGGCCTCGCCGCGCGGACAGCGCTCGACGCGGCGGAACTGCCTTTGGCGCTGCGGCAGCTGCTGGGCCGGTGCACGATCCGCTCGCTGCCCGCCACACCGTTCGGCGGAGGTCGCGGACCGGAGCCCGTACCGGCCGAAGGGGTCCTGGAGGACACCGTCATCCGGCTGCGGGCGCCGGAGGGCGGCGTGCTCACCGTGGAGCGGCCGTACCTGCCGTTCACGCCGACCGAGTTCGCGCGGGCCAGGGCCCTGGTGGAGCTGGACGGCCGTCTCGGTCCGCGGATCCCGCGCAGCCAGGACGTGCTGACGCTGCCCGAGGGCAACGACATCACGGTGCGCCGGGTGGACACCGGTGACCTGACGGCGGCCAGGGCGATGCACGAGCGGTGCTCCAAGCGCACTCTCGGCCTGCGCTACCACGGGCCCGTCGGCGACGTCGACCGCTATCTGAAGCACCTGCTCAGCCCGCGCTTCGGGCGGACCCTGGCCGCGCAGACGGCGTCCGGACGCATCGTCGGCCTCGGGCATCTGCTGTGGGACGGCGACGAGACCGAGGTCGCGATCCTCATCGAGGACGAGTGGCAGCGGCGGGGCATCGGGGCCGAGCTGCTCGGCCGGCTGGTGGCGATGGCGGTGAAGGCGGACTGCGCGAGCGTGTACGCCGTGACCCAGGCCTCCAACACCGGGATGGTGGCGGCGATGCGCGGTCTCGGGCTGCCCCTGGACTACCAGATCGAGGAGGGCACCCTGGTCATCACGGCCCGGCTGGACGCCGCCCCGGTCGCGGCCCGGCCGCCCCACGGCGGCGACCAGGCACGGCTCGGCCAGGCGGCCCGCGACTGAGGTGCCACAGCGGCCGACGGCCCGGCGATCACCGCCGGGCCGTCGGCGTACCGGCGCCGGTCAGCCCGCGTTCTCCCAGAGGCGAGCGGCCTCACGGCGCCGTACGGGCCTTCCGGCCCGCTCCCCCAGCGCGTTGTCCAGGTCCATCCACAGGTCGTCGACGTCCTCCAGGCCCACCGACAGCCGCAGCAGCCGGTCGCTCACCCCGGCGCCGCGCCGGTCGTCGGCGTCCACGATCCGGTGGCTGATGGACGCGGGGTGCTGGATCAGGGTGTCCACGCTGCCCAGGCTGACGGCCGGGGTGATCAGCCGGACCCGGGAGATCACCTCGTGCGGGTCGCCGTGCACCTCGAAGGCGAGCATCGCCCCGCCCAGGCGCGGGTAGCTGACGCGGGCGACGCGCGGGTCGGCGGCGAGCCGGCGGGCCAGTACGGCGGCGTTGGCCGAGGCGGCCCGGACCCGCACCGGCAGCGTGGACAGGCCCCGGAGCAGCAGATAGCCGGCCAGCGGGTGCAGCACACCCCCGGTGGCGAAACGTATCTGCCGAAGTCGTCCGGCGAACTCCTCGTCACAGGCCACCACCCCGGCCAGCACGTCGCCGTGACCGCCGAGGTACTTGGTGGCGCTGTGCAGCACCAGACGTGCGCCCTGTTCGGCGGGGCGCTGCAGGACGGGCGTGGCGAAGGTGTTGTCCGCGAGCAGCGGGACCGAGCCGCAGGCGTGGGCGACGGCGCGCAGGTCGATCTCGGCGAGCGTGGGGTTGGCCGGGGACTCGACCATCACCAGCCCGGTGTCGGGCCGCAGCGCGTCGGTGATGCCGGCCGGATCGGTCCAGGTCACCTCGGTGCCGAGGAGCCCGGCGGTCAGCAGATGGTCGCTGCAGCCGTACAGGGGCCGTACCGCGACCACATGGCGCAGACCCTGTGCGGAGCGGGCGAGCAGGACCGCGGTGAGCGCCGCCATGCCGCTCGCGAAGGCGACGGCCGACTCGGTGCCCTCCAGCCGGGCGAGTGCGGTCTCGAAGCGGGCGACGGTCGGATTGCCGAGGCGGCCGTAGACGGGCGGGCCCACCGGGTCGGCGCCGTCGGTGGCGAAGGCGTCGATACGAGCGGCCTCGCCACGGCTGTCGTAGGACGGGTAGGTGGTGGACAGGTCGATCGGCGGAGCGTGCAGCCCCTGCCGGGCGAGGTCGTCACGGCCGGCGTGAACGGCTTCGGTGGCCAGTGCTCTCGGTGCGGTGCGTACGGCGTCGTAGGCACCCGTGCTCGCTGCGTCCATGGCGGAAGGTTGAACACCGGACGGGTTACAGGGACCGGACACCGTGCTACGTTCGGCCAATGGCTGAATCCGTCGTACTGGATCCGGTGGATCTCCATCTGTTGCGGCTGTTGCAGAACGACGCCCGGGCCACCTACCGGGATCTCGCCGCTCAGGTGGGGGTGGCGCCGTCGACCTGCCTGGACCGGGTGACCCGGCTGCGCCGCTCCGGCGTGATCCTCGGGCACCGGCTGCGGCTCGATCCGGCCAAACTCGGGCGCGGTCTGGAAGCCTTGCTGTCGGTACAGGTCAGACCGCACCGCAGGGAGCTGGTGGGGCCGTTCGTGGAGCGGATCCGGGTGCTGCCGGAGTCACTGAGCGTGTTCCATCTGACGGGGCCGGACGACTACCTGGTGCACGTGGCCGTGGCGGACATGGCCGATCTGCAACGGCTGGTGCTGGACGAGTTCACCTCCCAGCGGGAAGTGGCCCGCGTGGAGACCCGGTTGATCTTCCAGCAGTGGGACTGCGGGCCCCTGCTGCCTCCGGCCACGCCCTGAGCTGAATCAGTGATACACGGGTGACGCAGGGACGGTCCCCGTACGAGGATGGGCGGCATGTCTGAGATCCAGAACCTGCTGCCCCGCCAGGTCGCCGATGCCTACGTGGACGACCTCATCGCCCTCGACCCCGTCACCGGTACCTACCTGGGTGTGAAGGAGAGTTCGAGCAGGTTGCCCGACTACTCGCCGCAGGGTCAGGAGGCCCTCGCGGAGCTGGCGCGGACCACCCTCGCCCGGCTCGACGAGGCCGAGCGGCAGCCGGGCGCGGACCGTGACGTCGAGCGGCGCTGCGCGCGTCTGCTGCGCGAGCGGCTGACCGCCGAGCTGGCCGTGCACGAGGCCGACGAACACCTGCGCGCGGTCGGCAACCTGAGCACGCCCGGGCACTCGGTGCGGGACATCTTCACGGTGACGCCGTCGCAGACGGAGGAGGACTGGGCCGCGATCGTCGAGCGGCTGCGCGCGGTGCCGGCCGCGCTCGCGGGCTACCGGGAGTCCCTGGCGCTCGGCCTGGAGCGCAAGCTGTACGCCGCGCCGCGGCCGACCGCGACCTTCGTCGGGCAGCTCACCGAGTGGTCGGACACCGACGGCACGGGCCGCGGCTGGTACGAGGACTTCGCCGCCGCGGGCCCGGACGCGCTGCGCACGGAGCTGGACGAGGCGGCCCGCGCGGCGACCGCCGCCGTGGTGGAGCTGCGCGACTGGATGCGGGACGTGTACGCGCCGACCGCCGAGAGCGCCCCGAACACGGTGGGCCGCGAGCGGTACGCGCGCTGGGCCCGCTACTTCAACGGCACCGACCTGGACCTGGACGAGGCGTACGCGTACGGCTGGTCGGAGTTCCACCGCATCCTCGGCGAGATGAAGCAGGAGGCGGAGAGGATCCTGCCCGGCGCCGCGACGCCGTGGGTGGCGCTCGCGCACCTGGACGAGCACGGCCGGCACATCGAGGGGGTCGACGAGGTCCGGGAGTGGCTGCAGGGCCTGATGGACCGGGCCATCGAGGAACTGGACGGCACGCACTTCGAACTCGCCGAGCGGGTGCGCAAGGTCGAGTCGCGCATCGCTCCGCCCGGCGGTGCGGCGGCCCCGTACTACACGGCCCCCTCGGAGGACTTCTCGCGTCCCGGCCGAACCTGGCTGCCGACCATGGGACAGACCCGGTTCCCCGTCTACGACCTGGTGTCGACCTGGTACCACGAGGGCGTGCCCGGACATCACCTGCAGCTCGCCCAGTGGGCGCACGTCGCCGACGACCTCTCCCGCTACCAGGCCACCATCGGCGGGGTGAGCGCCAACGCGGAGGGCTGGGCGCTGTACGCGGAGCGCCTGATGGACGAGCTGGGCTACCTCACCGACGCCGAGGAGCGGCTCGGCTACCTGGACGCGCAGATGATGCGCGCGGCCCGGGTGATCGTCGACATCGGCATGCACCTGGAGCTGGAGATCCCTGCGGACTCGCCCTTCCACCCGGGCGAGCGCTGGACGCCGGAGCTGGCCGAGGAGTTCTTCGGGGCGCACAGCAGCCGCCCTGCGGACTTCGTGGAGAGCGAGCTGACCCGCTACCTGACGATCCCGGGCCAGGCGATCGGCTACAAGCTGGGCGAGCGGGCCTGGCTGGTGGGCCGGGAGAACGCCCGCGCGCGGCACGGCGACGCCTTCGACCTGAAGGCCTGGCACATGGCGGCCCTCTCCCAGGGGTCGCTGGGCCTGGACGACCTGGTGGACGAGCTGTCCCGGCTCTGACCGCCCCGGGGTCTCCATGCCGGGTGCCGCCCCCGGAGCCCGCAGCCGCAAGCCCGTGATCGGCACCGGGGGCCGCAGACCCGTGACACCCGCTCGGCCGTACGGCCGTCCCCCGGTGGCGCGGGCGTCGGCGAAGCGGCTTGCTGGTGCCTCAGGCCGATTCGGAGAGGCGGGCCGGGTATGCAGGCGAAGGGGCCGGGACGGGGACGGGAGGCGCTGGAGACCCCTCGGGCCGCCGGGCTGGCCGGGGTCGTCTTCGCCCTGCTGCTGGGCGCGGCGATCGTGCTGATCCGGCTGGGCATCCCCGAAGGGGCCGACGCGGCCGGCGCCCCGGGGTTCACCAACTCCTGGCGGCGCAGCGCGGTGCAGAGCGCGGTCGCGCTCGTGCCGTTCGCCGGCATCTTCTTCCTGTGGTTCGTCGGTTCCGTCCGGGCTCACGTCGGAGCGGTCGAGGACAAGTTCCTCGCCACCGTCTTCCTCGGCAGCGGCATCGTCTTCACCGCGACGATGTTCGGGGCGGCCGCGGCGGCCACCGCCGTCCTCTCGCTCGCGCAGCCCTCCGGGGCCCCGCCCGCGCCGGCCGCCTGGGACTTCGGCCGCCATTTCGCGTACACGCTGATGACGGGGTACGCGATGCGGATGGCGGCGGTCTTCGTGTGCTCGATGTCGGTGATCGGACACCGGCTCGGCGTGCTGCCGCGCTGGCTGACGGTCCTGGGTTTCCTCGCCGCCCTGACGCTGCTCTTCGTCTCGACGAACGTCCCCTGGTCCGAGCTGGTGTTCCCGGCCTGGTCCCTGGTGCTCAGCGTCCACATCCTCGTGGTCGGCCGTCGCGCCGCGGCAGGCCGCGCGGCGCCCTCATGACCGGCGCCCGGGGCCCGGGCCCGGCGGAACGAGGGCGAGGCTCCTCACCCGGACGGCATGCCCCGAAGGGCGGGACCCTGGCGCCGCTCCCATGCTGACGAACGGGACATGACCGCCGTCCGGGGATGCCCGCGCGAGACGCGGTGGTGCGCACCGGACCTGGCCACCGGAAGGGCGGAGCGTCGATGAGGCTCGTCGTCGATCTCAACAAGTGTCAGGGGTATGCGCAGTGCGCCTTCCTCGCGCCCGACGTCTTCGCGATGCACGGCGAGGAGTCGCTGATCTACAACCCCCGCGCGGAGGAGGAACAGCGCGAGCGGCTGGCACGTGCCGTGGCCGCCTGCCCGGTGCAGGCGATCACGGCGGACGGGCTGGACGGCACGGGGGACGGCGCCGCGTCCGGCCGGGAGGCCTCCGATGGCCGCTGACTACCTCGACTGGCTCCGGCGCGAGGGCCGGATCGTGATCGTGGGTGCGTCGCTGGCCGGTCTGCGGGCCGCCGAGACCCTGCGTGCCGAGGGATTCACCGGCGAGCTGACCCTGATCGGGGACGAGCCGTACGAGCCGTACGACCGCCCGCCGCTGTCCAAGGCCGTCCTGCTGGGAAAGGCGGATCCGCAGCACACCGAGCTGCCCCGCCTGCGGGAGATCGACGCGAAGTGGCGCCTCGGCGTCCCGGCGACCGGTCTCGACATGCCCGCGAAGCGGGTGCGGCTGGCCGACGGGGACGAGGTCGAGTACGACCGCCTGCTGATCGCGACGGGGGTGCGCGCCCGCCCCTGGCCGAAGGAGTCGGAGGCACAGCTGGACGGCGTCTTCGTGCTGCGGACCCGCGGCGACGCGGCCGCCCTGTACCGGCGGCTGAAGGCAGGGCCGCGCCGCGTCCTCGTCATCGGCGCCGGATTCACCGGGTCGGAGATCGCCTCGGCCTGCCGGGAGATGGGCCTCGCGGTCACCGTGGCCGAACGCGCGGGCGCGCCCCTGGTGGGAGCCCTCGGCGGGGTGGTCGGCGCGGTGTCGGCGGAGATGTACCGCGAGAACGGTGTGGACCTGCGCACCGGTGTCATGGTGACCGGCCTGGAGGGCGACTCGGTGGGCCGGGTCAGGGCCGCCCATCTGTCCGACGAGAGCGTCGTCGAGACGGACCTCGTCGTCGTCTCGCTCGGCTCGATGCGCAACACGGAGTGGCTGAGGGGCTCGGAGCTCGGTGCGGGTCCCCGGGGCATCGCCTGTGACGCGGGGTGCCGCGCCTTCGACATCCGGGGCATCGTCACGGACGACGTCTTCGTCGCGGGCGACGTCGCCCGGTCCCCGCACGGGCTGTTCGGCTACCAGTTCCTCTCCCTGGAGCACTGGGGCAACGCCGTCGCGCAGGCCGAGATCGCCGCGCACAACATGATCAGCCCCAGCAGCGACCGCCGCCCGCACCTGTGGGTGCCGGCCTTCTGGTCCTCGCAGTTCCGGGTGAACATCAAGTCCGTCGGCGTCCCGCCCATGGGCGACCAGATCATGATCACTCAGGGCTCACTGGGCGAGCGCCGGTTCGTGGGCGTCTACGGCTACCAGGGCCGCATCATCGCCGCGGTGAGCTTCGACAACACCCGGTGGCTGGAGTTCTACCAGCGGGAGATCGAGCGGGGTGCGCCGTTCCCGGTGGAGTACCCGACGGTGGACCGCCGCCCCGAGGGCCGCCAGCCGGTCCCGGCCGAATTCCCCGACCCGTCGCTGCCGACCCACGGCCCGACCGTGACCCTGAGCGGTTACTCGCCGACCGACCGGCAGCTGGTCTTCACCCCGGGCCACTGATCCGGTGCCCGGCTCCCGCCTCGGCCGCCACCGGCCTTCCCGCCCCAAGGACTTCGCATGACGCACGCCTCGCTCCTGCGCCGGATCACCGACTACGCGAACCGCGCCAACCCGTATCCGCTGTACGAGGAGCTCCGCAAGACGCCGGTGCTGCACGAGGAGGAGGGTGGTCCGTACGTCATCAGCTCGTACTGGGACATCGAGAACCTCCTCCACGACCCGCGGATCAGCTCCGACGAGAACAACGTCACCGCCGCGGGGGACGACGAGCTGTCCGGGCCGGAGGCGACGGGGCTGCCGCCGAGTTTCATCCGGCTCGACCCGCCGGAGCACGACCGGCTGCGGCGGATCGCCAACAGCTCGTTCGGTCCGCCGCACAGGCCGCACCGGATCGAGTCGATGCGGCCCGAACTGGAGCACATCGTCACCGGTCTGATCGACGGCTTCGGGGACGCACGGCAGGTCGACGTGGTCGACCAGTTCGCCTACCCCTTCCCCGTCACGGTCATCTGCCGGCTGCTGGGCGTGCCGCGCGAGGACGAGCCCCGCTTCCGCTCCTGGGTGGACCCGATCGTCGCCGGCCTGGACCCCGACTCCCGCACGAGCGCCGAGTCCAAGAAGACCGCGCAGGAGGCCCGGCTGCAGCTCGGCATGTACCTGAACGGGCTGGTGGAGCAGCGCGCCAGGGAACCGCGCGAGGACATGCTGTCCGACCTGGTGAACAGCCAGGGGCCGGACGGCTCCCTGACCACCATGGAGGTGCTCAGCACCGCGGTGCTGCTGCTCATCGCCGGGCACGAGACGACCGTCAACCTGATCACCAACGGCATGCTCACCCTGCTCCGCCACCCCGACCACCTCCGGCGGCTGCGCGAGGACCCGGGTCTGTCGGTGAAGATCGTCGAGGAACTGCTGCGCTACGAACCGCCGGTGCAGCTCGTGCCCCAGCGCACCTGCATCACCGACATCGAGGTGCGCGGTGTCACCATCCCGAAGGGCTCCCGCATCTGGCTGGTGCTCGCCGCGGGCAACCGGGACCCGGAGCGGTTCAAGGACCCGGACCGCTTCGACCCGGACCGCGAGGACATCCAGCACCTCGGCTTCGGCAGCGGCATCCACAGCTGCTTCGGCGCTCCGCTGGCCCGGCTGGAGGCCCAGATCGCGCTGGCCGAGCTGGCCCGGCGGCTGGAGAATCCCCGGCTCGTCGAGGACCCGCCGCCGTACCGGCCGAACGCGGTGCTGCGCGGCCCGCGCCATCTGAACATCACCTTCGAGTCACTGCGCTGACGTCCCCCGCGCCCGGCCGGGCGCGCCGGGGGCACTCCCCTCGGCGGTCGGGTCAGCGGGCGAGCCGTCTGAGCTGGACCAGACCGACCCAGGTCTCCGGCCCCGGCCGGGTGTACGCGGCGCGCACGGCGTACGGGCCCGGTGCCAGCGGGACCCGCAGGTGCTCCTCGTGCTCGGCCGCGGCGCCCGGCCGGGCCGAGTCGAACAGCACCACCGGGCCGGGCACGTCCCAGCGGATCTCGGGCTCCCACACGGCCGCATCGAGCGCGGCGGGGACCTGGGCCAGCAGGTCGTCCTCCGAGTCCGCGGCCGACCAGCGCACGAAGGTGCCATGGGCGGGCAGGTAGGAGGTGGAGGCCGGTTCGTCACCGAGGACGAGGGCCGCGCTGTCGCCGACCGGAAGCAGCCCGACGTAGCCGTCGACCTCGCACGCACGGTCGTAGTCCGTGTCGAGTTCCTCGCTGTCGGCGCCCGCCCAGAACGGCAGTACCGTCTCCGGCACCGCTATCAGGGGGCCGCCGCCCGACTCCACCCACTCCAGCGCGCCTGGATCCGCGTATCGAGCCATGGGCAGAGAACCTACACGGGCGGGATTCAGCAGCCGCACGCGCCTGCCGCGGGGGCCGTCAGCGGATCGGCGTCCTGGCGGGCGGGCCCCTGCCAGGTCTCGTACGCGAAGCCCTCCCGGGCCCAGTACTCGAAGCCGCCGAGCATCTCCTTGACCTGGTAACCGAGTTCGGCCAGGGCGAGGGCGGCACGGGTGGCGCCGTTGCAGCCGGGGCCCCAGCAGTACGTGACCACCGGCACGGACTTGTCGAGGAGTTGCTCGGCCTGCTCGGGGACGAGCGCGGTCGGCAGGTGGATCGCGCCGGGGACGTGCCCCTGGTCCCAGGACTCGGTGGAGCGGGAGTCGACCACGACGAAGCCCGGGTCGCCTCCGGCCGCGAGCGCGGCGGCCACGTCGGAGACGTCGGCGTGGAAGGCGAGGCTCGCCCGGAAGTGGACGGCGGCCTCGGCGCAGGGCGCGGGGGCGACGCGCAGAACGGGGTTCACGGAGTCAGTGATCATGACTGGAAATCTATGGGCTGCGTACCGTTCCCTGAAGGGACGATCCCCGGGCTTCCTCTTGTCCGGCCGTGGAATTCCCTGCTATTCATCCTGGATGACCGCGTATTCCCCGGACGCCACCGACTGGCGCATCCTCGACGTCCTCCAGCGGGACGGACGCGCCAGCTACGCCGAGCTGGCGCGCGCCGTCTCCATGTCGCCGAGCGCGGTGACCGAGCGGGTGCGCCGCCTGGAGGAGGCGGGTGTCATCCAGGGGTACGCGGCGGTCGTCGACCCCGAGCGCGTCGGTCTGCCGATCCTCGCGTTCGTGCGCCTGAGGTACCCGAACGGCAACTACCGGCCCTTCCACGACCTGGTGGCCGCGACCCCCGAGATCCTGGAGGCCCACCACGTGACCGGCGACGACTGCTTCGTCATCAAGGTCACCGCCCGGTCCATGTCCCATCTGGAAGAGATCTCGGGGAGGATCGGCGCGCTGGGCTCGGTGACCACCAGCGTGGTGTACTCCTCACCGCTGCCCCGGCGCCCGCTGGGCCACTGACCTCACCCGGCACCACGGTGGCACGCCCGCCGGTGATCGTCGGCGCGAGCACGTCGTGGACGAGAGCCGGGAAATGGACAATCGCCCTGGTGATCCGCCGACTCGCCCCTTCCTCCGTTTCCCGGGAATCACACAGTTCAGGCCCTGCGCCGGTCGTCGGTCCGCTTGCACGAGGCGGTGGGCTGCTTCTTGCCATGCCGCCGCCGGCACCTGATCGGCGTGCCGTGGCCGGGGCTACAGTGGCCGGGCCGCGGACGGATTGGCCCAGACCACCCAGCCGAATTCCGCGGCTGACCCAGCGGGCCGGGGCGGTGAGAACACGGGGGTACGCCTCTGCCGCTCGCGGACCGCACGCTCGGCCACCCGGACGTCGTGGACGTCGAGAACGCCAGGGACATCCGCAAGCGGCAGTGCGTGCAGAGGCTCGGGTTCCGCTTCACGCCCGGTCCGTCCGGCACGCAGTCTGCCGCGTCCTGCCCCGGCGGTCCCTGGTGCCGGGACGCCACCGCACGAAGGGATCACGACAGTGAGCGGAAAGATCCTCCTCGCCTGGTGCACGGCCGCAGCTGTCACCTTCACGGCCGCGGCCTGGCTCGGGCACCGCATGAACGACGACTCCCGGCCGGATGCCGGCCAGGACGAGCCGGTGAGGATCACCGACTCCCGCGTCTCCTACCAGCACGACAGTCAGGTGTTCACTGCCGACTACGCCGTCCACAACGACCAGCCGCAGCCGGTCACCTACCGGATCGTCTTCGACTTCGGCAACGGAACAACCAGAAGCGTCCACAAGCGTGTGGAGACCCGCGCGACCACCGAGGGGTCGGTCAGCGTGCCCTACGAGAAGCCTCACCCATGGGACGAGGGCACCCCGTCCACGGTGCACATATCCGAAATCACGACGAACGAGTGATGGCACGTCGGAAGCCGGACCGAATGATTGCGCGCCGCGGGAAGCAGGACCGAATGATTGCGCTTCCCAAGCCGGATCGCGGCAGCCGACAGTACCGGCGGCAAACGGAAGGCAACTGCGCGAGCCTTGGTATCGCTCGTCGTCGGCTCCAACGCCCTTACCGAGGGCACGTGTTGACCCCTCGGGGCGCGGTGGACGCGACGGAGCGGCCGGCGTCCGTCGAGGAACGCGTCGTGCTCGTGCATGGCGTGTGCTCAAGTTCGTTGAGGGGGGCGCCCGTCCAGCGCGAACGGCCGTGATCACCACCGACAGGGGCTTTTGCCCCTGCTCGACCGCGAGGTGGATCTTGGTCCACTGGCCGTTCGTCAGATCACCACGTCCCACGACAGGTGATCATCAACGAACAAGATCCACTTTCGCAACAGCCCCTAGCTCCCCACGTCCTCACCGGCTCCAGCGGCCAGCACGGGCAGAGCGGACACCTCCGCCTCATCAGCGATCAGGAAGGCGCCCCCAGACATGACCACTCGGTCCTTCAGCGACGATCTACATCAAGCCGAATCTGCGGTGGGCGCTGGCTGCGCTCGCTGCTGATCTCCCCAGCCCGATCCTCGCCGACGTGACCGGGATGCACCGCCACACCGCGCTCCGCTGGGTCGCCTACGCCAGACGTGACTGGGCCGAGTACCTCGCCGCCCGAGCCGAAGATGAAGGTGCCGAAAGGGAGGCGGAAGAGCGACGGTTGAAAGGCTGTGATCAGTGGCCTCTCCGAAGAAGGTCACTAGCCTGCCGACTCCACAGTCAAGTCCCCGTTCGTTGTCGACAGATCCAAGCGGTACTTGCCCGACGGGTCGTTCCTGAACGCCACCTTTTTGTCGCCGTGGGAGTCGTTCGCCGAGATCTGGTAGTTGGCGGGCGGGGCCGTGACCGTGAGGCTGCCGCTGGTCGTGCGGGCCCTGATGTTCTGTGGGGTGGCCGTCCGGATCGTCACCTCGCCGTTCGACGTCTGCGTGTCGATGTCGCCGCCCTGGGCGTCCTTGACGTTCACGTCACCGTTGGACGTGCGCAGCTTCACCGGGCCCGTTGTCTTGTTCACCGCGATCTCGCCGTTGCTCGTGTGCACGTCGACCATGCCGACATCGGTCAGTGCGAGACTGCCGTTGGAGGTGCCTCCCGTCACCGCAAGACCGGCGGGCACCTTGACGACGTAGTCGACGCCGCAGTTCTTGCCGCAGCCGGAGAGCGTCAGGACGCCGTTCTCGACACTGAACGAGGTGCCACTCGGCTTGTCACCACGGTAGTTGACCTTGCGGTGCACGGAGGTCGTTGAGATATCCGCCGAGGCGTCCACCTTCACCCCGCCGTTCCCGGTGTCGAGACGGATCGAGGAGATCTTCTGGGGCACCTTGGCATCGTCCTCGAAGGTCTTCTGGTCGAGGGCCGAGCATGCGGAGAGCCCGCCGACGGTGAGAGCAGCGAAAGCCACCGTTGCAAGGAGACGCGTCTGTAGGCGTCGCATGAAGTTCCCCCGTCTGGAGCGAGTTGGATCGGTGATCAGTCACTGCGACTTTACGCAGCCACAGTCCCGCCCACGATGGGGAAATCCCCCCAATGCCCGGGACTGGGCTGACCCTCACGTCGACCACAGCCGCCATGAGGAGATTGCGTGCGAGCGGAATCAGAGCAGCCCAGCCAGTTGGCACGGGAGTCGGGCCTTCTGGCCATCCCAGCGCGGCCGCCCGCAATTGAGGCCACGTCTCGACGAGGTCGGGCGGCGCCGCTTGCCAGGACACAGGCATCGAGTAGGGGTCATTCATGCGCCGGAGGCTGGCCTCTTCCCCCCACTGCTTCCGCACTGCCTGCGCCAGGCCATCTGCCTGTTGGGGCTGCTGCAGGTTTGGGTGACGGGTTCGGTCACGCGACCTGAAGGGCCGGTGTGGTCATGACGGTCTCGAATTCGATGGGGGTCAGCCGGCCGAGCGAGGCTTGTCTGCGGCGTCGGTGGTAGGTCCTCTCGATCCAGGTCACGATCACGATCCGCAGTTCCTCGCGGGTGGCCCACGCCCGACGGTCGAGGACGTTCTTCTGCAGCAGGCTGAAGAAGGACTCCATGGCCGCGTTGTCGCCTGCCGCCCCCACCCTCCCTATCGAGCCGACGATCCGGTGCCACTCCGAAGTCGGCGGCCACCTGCTCGACCGTCACGCCCGGACCGGGGTTCCGCGGTTCCGCGCGACCCGTACGACATCCTCGCGGAACTCTTCCGGATGAGGCTTGGGCACAGCGACATCCTTCCCACCCGCCCCACAGGGCAGACCAGATCAGACGTCATCCGATCGTGCAGCAGACCCGACGACGCGCCGCTCACCGAGAAGTACGGCTGGCGTGAGGCGAAACGTCGGCAGGCCATCGCGACGCTCGTCTCTGATCTGCACACCCAGAAGGAACTTCACCGCCGAGATCCCCGTCGCCGACTGGCGCTGGAACCTGGACCGAGCGAACAACACGTCGGCTCGCAGACTTCCTCGCGGATGACGGCGGGCCGATGACAGCCGGCGGCGACCGTTCTGCGCACGCTTCAGCATGCCCCCATCGCCCGGCGCTACTCGGCGCGCCGCTCCAGCCTGTGAAGGCGGATCACCGCCTGCCGGGCCCGAATCTCCTGGGCGTCCGCATCGCCCGACTTCACTGCGGCGTTGTGCACGGCCACGTCCCGGTACGCGGCGACCTGATCCAGCGACAAGCCCCCAGCCCGCGCCAGTGCAGGCCCGTACTCCTCGCCCTGATCGCGGGCACGCGAACTGTCCCCCTCAGAAGCTCGGCGGTTCGGGAAGGTGGCGGACGCCTGGTGTGGGCGCCGTGGCTGAATGGTTCTGGAGTTGATGCAGGGCTTGGAGGGTCCAGCGGGTGTGCGGGTGTTCCCTGCCGAGGGTGCGTTCACGCAGGGCATGGATCTCCTGGAGTTCGTGCTGGGCGTGTTCGCGGTCACCGGTTTCCCAGGCCAGCAGGGCGAGTTCGGTTCGGGTGAGCAGGGTGTAGGCGTGGTGGTCACCGAGAATACGGCGGCGTGCGGCATAGACCTCTTTGAACTCCGCTTCGGCTGTGTGGAGGTGCCCCTGTCGCCGAGCTACCCACGCCAGGCTGTGCCTGGTGGCCAGGGTGTCGGGGTGCAGGTCGCCCAGCAGTGAGCGTCGTGTTTGATAGACGCGTTCGTACGCGGCGAGGGCGCGGGTGTGTTCTCCGCGTTCGCGGTGGATCCGGGCGAGGCTGTAGGCGACTGCAAGGGTGTCGGGGTGGTTCGGGCCGAGGATGGCGGTGCGGACTCGTTCGGCTGCCTGACACTCGCGCTCGGCCGCGGCGAGGTCGCCGCGTTCGCGCAGGACCATCGCCCAGGTGTGACGGGCCTCGGCCGTGTCCAGGTCGTCGTCCCCGAGGGTGCGGCTGAGGTACTGGACCACTTCCTCGAGTTCCCGGTCGGCGGCGTCCAGGTCGCCTTGCTTGCGGTGTTCCCGGGCGAGGCTGAGACGAGCGGCCATGGTGGCGCGGTGATCGTCACCGAGAAGTTCCCGGCGTCCCTCGAAGACTTCGAGGACACGTGAGGCTGCCTGGGGATAGAGGCCTCGGCGGTCCAGGTAGCGTGCGGCCTGCAGCGCAGCGGTGCCGATCGCGATGACGTCGGCGGGCGGCGCCGACTGCTGCACGACATGCCGGTGGAGGAAGAACGCGTGCGGGGCCAGCATCTCCCAGCGCGGCCAGGTGGCAGGGTCGTCGATGCTGCCCTGTCGGGTGCTGGCGCGGTTGATGAGGCGACGGGCTGCTGCCTCGGGCTCGCTGCCGAATTGTGCGCGGAGGGTGTCGCGAACGAGTGGGTGCAAATGCAGCAGCGGCACGGCGGTGGACTGCGTGTTCAGTTCGATCAGGTTCAGCTCTGCCAGCAGTTTCAGGGCGCGCCACAGGCGGGTGCCGTCGATGTGCTCGAGACCCGAAATCTGCTCGAGTTCCTCAGGGGCGAGGACCAGGACGTAAGGCAGGGGTGCGTCCGCGAAGGCTGCGAGGAGGCTGAGCAGGGGTTTCGCCTCAGGGATGCCGCTGCTGTCCAGGCGTTCCAGGCTGAGCATCAGCGTGCTCCTGACGATGACGAGGGGTTCGAGGCTGCTGGCAGTGTCCTGATCGAGGACGTGTTGGAAGGCGAGGAATGACGAGATCGTGTCTGCAGAGGGCCAGGGTTGTTCTCTGGCTTCGGCGAGGTAGCCACCGGCCAGCCGCAGGGCAAGGGGCAGGCCTCCCAGGCGGCGGGCCAAGTGTTCGGCTTCCTGGGGAGAGCCGCAGCCGGGGCCGGCTTGGTCAAGGAGGACGGCCGCGGCAGCGGAAGGGGAAGCCGTGGACTCTGCCGTGGGCTCAGCGGTGGGGAGGCCGGCGACGCGGTGCAGCACGGCGCTGGTCCCCCAGGCGGCGGCGCTGGCCTCGCGGGTGGTGACGAGGACGAGACCTGGGGACTGGTGGGCGCGGACGAGTCCGGTGTTCTCGTGCAGGGCGCCGGATCCGTCCAGAAGGGCAGTGTTGTCGGCGCCATCCACAACCAGGAGCCAGGGCTCGGCGGACCGGTTGAGCACGGCCCACAGGGCATCGCCCAGGTCGTGGGTTCCCAACTCCTCTTCGATGACTCCTGCTTGCACGGCCACGGTGCGCAATCCGGAGACGAGGGCCTCGCCGTCTGTCGCGCGGACCCACCAGATACGCGATCCCGTCTGCCTCGCGAGGTACGCGATCTCCAGAGCCAAGGCCGACTTGCCGGCGCCGCCCATGCCGTGCAGGACGTGAACGCGGCCGTCGCGGTGATCATCCGTCAACTGGTCTACCAGCTCAGCAAGCAAGATATCCCTCCCCCGTAGGGGATGCGCGGGATCGCGTCGGCCGTAGGGAGGGGTGAGGATCGCTGCGGCGAACTGGATCTGCTTCTGCAAGTACACGTTGAGTTGCTCGACCTGTCCGGCGGCCACCCCGGCGCGGCGGACCGCCAACGCACTCTCAACCACTCCGGCCGCTACACCTCCGGGATCCGCGCTCACCTCGAGGCGGCCGCTGACAGCGAGGGAGTGAGGGCCGACCGCGGCCGTCACCTGGGAAACCGCTGCCGCCTCACGGAGCAACTGAGCCGCCATCTCCCTTTCCGGCGGGTCGAGTTCCTGCAGCAGGCCTTCGAAGCGGCTTTGCCACATCCGCCGCACGGCAGCGAACTGCTCCGGGGAGCCTCGTACTGCCGTTGCAGCCTGATCCAGCTCTGCAGAGACCGCGGCCTCCACCCGCGGATTGCCCTGGCCGAAAGCCCGGGCGATGCGTGAACGCACAGAAGCCCAGGCGTCCGTGCCTGCGGCCTGCACCATTGCGGTTCCGCCGGCCGCTGCCGCAGCGGCCAGTGCCTCAGCGAGCATCTCTCCCCCATCGGTGATCGAGCGGTGCGTGACCGCCTGATACCGCAGCACTGCTTACCCGTCACCCGCCAAGGCCAAGCCACGCGTACAAAATCGCAACAAAGCCCGACGCGCCAAGGCATGAGGCGCCTTCATCCCCTCCGGCAAGCCGTCACCACCCCGTCACGAATCGGAGCTCCGGTGACGGGCTGTGACCGTTGGTCACACAGTCACGCTTCAGCGGCACCCAGCAGCACCGATCGCTCCCCTTACCCGACGCCGCGACGGTCCGCGGCTTCCAGGCACGCCTCGCCACGGAAGACCTAGCCGCCGCCATGCACTTCAACAGCCCTGGCAGGATCGCAACAGCCCATGGCATCACCGCCCTCCTGGCTGCAAACGGCGTCGACTCCCGGGCAGACCTTCACGCGTGGCTCAACGACCAGGCCAGCCGCACTGCCTTGCGCACAGTCAAGGGTGTGGGACCAAAGACCGTGGACTACATCGGGAACCTCGTCGGCCGCTCGCAGGTCGCCATCGACGTACACCTTCGCGCCTTCGCCGCGGATGCCGGCGTCTCGGGCCTGACGTACGAGCAACTGCAAGCGGTGTACGAGGAAACCGCGACCCTCCTGGGCCAGGAACCCGGTGGCTTCGAGCACGCCGTTCGGCGGTTCAAGTCGCAGACCGCGTAGCAGGGCAAGCTGTGACAGCCACCACCAGGTTCGCGAACTCACAGCGGTAGTCACGAAACCTTCGCTGCCCGCCACCTGCGACGACGGACAAGCCCACAGGTCCGAATCATGCGATGGCTGCTCCGGGGGCTGTCCGGGGGGGGCAGGCGGGGGACAGAAGGGCAAAGAAGATCAAGGAAAGGTACGGAAAGACAGGTACAAATCCATCCCCCATTGGCCGCAACGTCGCGGCAGCAGCTGAAGGTTCGCGAGCCGTCAGACACCCCGCTGCCGCAGCGTCGACCCCGATCTCCCCTTCACCACCTCCAGCTGTGCATGGATCCGTCGCCGCAGGTCCGCGACATGGCTCACGATGCCGACGCTGCGGTCGCGTTCGCGCAGGGAGTCGAGGACGTCGAGGACTTCGTCCAGGGTCTGGTCGTCGAGGCTGCCGAAGCCCTCGTCGATGAAGAGGGTGTCCAGCCGGACGCCTCCGGCCTCGTCGGTGACGACGTCGGCGAGTCCGAGAGCGAGGGCGAGGGAGGCGAAGAAGGTCTCACCGCCGGACAGGGTGGCCGTGTCCCGTTCGCGGCCGGTCCAGGCGTCGACGACGTGCAGGCCGAGGCCGCTGCGGCCGCGTCCGGTGCGGTCGTCGGAATGGACGAGGGTGTAGCGGCCCGAGGACATGCGCTGCAGCCGGACCGTCGCGGCGGCGGCGACCTGTTCCAGGCGGGCCGCCAGCACATACGATTCCAGCCGCATCTTGCGTTCGTTGTCGGCCGAGGTGCCCGCGGTGAGGGCGGCCAGACGGGCCACCCGGTCGTACTCCTCGCGCAGCGGGGCGAGCCGGCGTACACCCTCGGTGGCGTGGGCGGAGAGCCGGTCCAGCTCGGTGCAGCACTGGGCGGCCGCGTCGCGTGCGGAGGCGGCCGTGCGCAGTCGCCGCTCCGCCTCGGTGGCGGCCCGTTCGGCCGCGGCGAGGTCGGCGGGCGGCTGCTGGGCCGCGGCCGCGGTGTCCGCCTCGGCCAGGACGGTCCGTACGGCCGCCTCCTCCGACTGCCGTTCGTCCAGGCGGTGTTGCAGCTCGCGATGGGCCGCGTCGTCCAGGAGGGCGGCGGCCGCGGCCTGCGGGGTGTCGAAACCAGCGCGGTAGGCGGCGTCGGCGAGGCGGGCGTCGGCGTCCTTCAGCCGCCGGGCCGTGTCCTCGGCGGCGCGTGCGGCGTCGGCGGCGTCGGTGAGCAGTGCCGCCTGCCGCTCCAGCTGGGCGGCGCGGGCGGTCACGCTGGCGGCGGTCCCGCGCGCCTGCGTCAACTCCTCTTCCAGAGCTGCCTGTTCGCGCTCCAGGCTCTCGCGGCGGGTGAGCCGGGAGGCGGTCCGCACGGCGGCCTGCTGGCGGTCGGCCAGGCGTCGCTCGCGCTCGTGCTCGGCCCGTCGCAGTTCCTCGTGGGCGGTGTGCAGGGCGGAGGCGTCCCGGCGGGCGCGCGTGTACTCCTGCTCCAGGGCGGTGGCCTCGGCGGCGATGCGCTCGGTGGGCATCTCACCGGCCTCGGCGGTGGCGGCGGCCAGCGCCTCGCGGACGGTGCCCAGGCGCCGCTCGTCCTCGGCGCGCTGTTCGTCGGCACGCCGACTGTCGGCGAGTGCGCGCTCCTCGGCCTCGCGGTCGACGTGCCCGGCGACCTTGCGGGCGGGCGCGGGGTGTTCGGCGGATCCGCAGACGGCGCAGGGCTCGCCGTCGGTGAGGTGGGCCGCGAGTTCGGCGGCGATGCCGCTGAGGCGCTGTTCCTTCAGGTCGAGCCAGTGGGCGCGCGCGTCCAGGGCCCGCTGTCCGGAGGCGAGCAGCCGGCGCTGTGCCTCCTCCAGGTCGGCTTCCGCCGCGTCGCGGGTGCGGGCGGCCTCCAGGCGCCTGCGCGCGGGTTCACGCTGGACGGCGAGCTGTTCGGCACGGGTGGCGGCCTCCTGGGCGGACTCGACGCGGGCCTGGAGGGCCGCGCGCGTGCCGTCCCAGTCGGCGAGCCAGGCCTCGGCCTCGCGCAGGACGTCCTCGTCGGCGCGCTCCTGCCGGTCCAGCCCGGAGCGCTCGTCGGTCAGTTCGGCGAGCCGCTGTTCGGCGCGCCGGGCCGATTCCAGGCCGCCCAGTTGCTCGGCGGCGCTGCGCGCGGCGGCCGCGAGGCCCGCGGGAGTGGCGTCGGCGAAGGAGTCGGGGAGGAGCCTGCGTGCGCCTGCCTCGCTCGCGGCGGCCCTGCGGTGCTCGTTCTCGACGGCGTCCCGCAGTTCCAGGGCGGGCGCGACGGTCTCCGCCTTGCGGCCGCGTTCCATGCGCCGCTGTGCCTCGCGGTGCTCACCGGCCCGCTCCTCCAGGAGTGCGGCCCGTCGCCGCGCCTCGGTGAACCGGCTCTGCAGCCGGGCGAGTTCGCGAGTGTCACCGAGGGCGTGCTGGGCCGCGGCGTGGGCGGACTCGGCGGCCGTCAGGCGACAGTGGGCGAGGGTGAGGTGTTCGCGGGCGGTGCTGCGGGCCACGGCGGCCGTCTCCAGGACGGCCTCCGCGAGGCCGGGCTCGCCGGGGCTCAGCTCGGGCAGCTCCATGGTGCCGCCCGCCTCCTGCTGCATGCGGTGGGCGTCAGCGAGGAGCGTGGCGTCGCCTTCGCGCACCCGGGCCTCGGTCGCGCGCCGGCGCTCGGCGAGCCGCTTCTCGACGTCGGCGAAACGCTGGGTGTCGAAGAGGCGGCCCAGCAGCCGGCCTCGGGCCTCGGCGTCGGCGCACAGGAAGCGGGCGAAGTCGCCCTGAGGCAGCAGGACGACCTGGCAGAACTGCTCGCGGCTCATCCCCAGCAGCTGGGTGATCTCCTCGCCGATCTCCTGGTGGGAGCGGCTGAGGTCCTTCCAGGCGCGGGCCGGGGCGTCGTACTCGCGCAGCCAGGTCTGGGCCTTGTCGACCGTGGTGCCCTTGCCGCGCAGCTTGGGCCGCTCCCACGGCGGCTGCCGGGTGATCTCCAGCCGGCGCCCCGCGACGGTGAGTTCGAGGCGGATCTCGGTGCGGGTGCGCGGTTCGGCGTGGTCGCTGCGCAGGTTCATGCCCTGGCTGCTCTGCCGGGCGCCGGGGACGGAGCCGTAGAGGGCGTAGCAGACGGCGTCGAGGACGGAGGTCTTGCCCGCGCCGGTGGGCCCGTGCAGCAGGAAGAGTCCTGCGGCGGACAGGGCGTCGAAGTCGACGGCCTGGGAACCGCCGAAGGGGCCGAAGGCGGTGATGTCGAGCCGGTGCAGCCTCATCGGGCCACCTCCCGGACGGTGGCATCGGCGCGCGCCGCGTCGAAGGCCTCGCCGAGCACGGCCGCCTCGCGCGGATCCGGCCCGGCGCCGCGCACATGCGCCACGAAGTCCTGGGCGATCTGCTGGTCGCTGCGGCCCGCGAGCCGCCGGGCGTAGGACACCTGGGGGTCGTCGTCGGCGCGTTCGGGGGCGAAGACGAGGCTGAGGGTGTGCGGGAAGCGCTCGGTGAGCCGGGCCATGGGGTCGGCCGGGCGGACCGGGTCGGTGAGGGTGGCCTCGACCCAGGCGTCCTCGTGGTGTGCCAGCCCGGGGTCGGCGAGGAGGTGGTCGAGGGTGCCGCGGATGCGGGCCAGCGGACGTGGCACCGGGCAGTCGACGCGCTCGGCGGTGACGGAGCCGTCGGCGTCCAGGTCGAGGAGCCACATGCTCTTGCGGTGGTCGGCCTCGGAGAAGGAGTAGGCGAGCGGGGAGCCCGCGTACCGCACCCGCTCGGTGATGGTCTGGCTGCCGTGCAGATGTCCCAGCGCCACGTAGTCGACGCCGTCGAAGACCGCGGCCGGTACGGCGGCCACTCCGCCGACGGTGATGTCCCGCTCGCTGTCGCTGGCCAGGCCACCGGTGACGAAGGCGTGGGCGAGGACGACGGAACGGGTGCCGCGCGCGCGGGTGGCGAGGTCGGCGCGGACGCGGTCCATCGCGGCGGCGAGCACGGTCTCATGGGCCGCCTTCTCCACCGCGAACTCGTCCCTGACCAGCGCGGGCTCCAGATACGGCACCCCGTAGAAGGCGACGTCGCCGTGGGTGTCCGTCAGCACGACCGGGGTGCCGACGGCGGCCGGATCGGTGCGCAGGTGGATGCCCGCGCGGTCGATGAGCCCCGCGCCGACGCCGAGCCGGCGGGCCGAGTCGTGGTTGCCGGAGATCATCACCGTGGGCACGCCGAGGTCCGCGAGGCGGTGCAGGGCGTCGTCGAAGAGCTCGACCGCGGCGAGCGGGGGCACCGCGCGGTCGTACACGTCCCCCGACACGACCACCGCGTCCACCGCGTGCTCGCGCACGGTGGTGACGAGGTGACCGACGAACTCGGACTGGGCCCCGAGCATGTTCACCCGGTGGAAGGCCCGGCCGAGATGCCAGTCGGACGTGTGCAGGAGTCTCATGATCCCCGAGACTAACGGCCGGGTCTGACATCACGGGCGGTTACTCCCGTATCGGCCCGCCATGACCCGCCCACCATGCGCCCGTTATGTCCGATTGAGGGGTAATATCACGCATCTCCGTAGGCTTCTCCGCCCAGTTCGAACCCGGCCGTGCCCGCCGTCACATCGGCGAGCCATCCTCGGAAGGCGTCCACGTCGGCGTCGGGCAGGCCGATCTCGATGGTGACGGCCTCGCCGTAGCGGACGTCCCGGACCTCGCGCCCGGTGGACCGCAGATCGTTCTGGACCTTGCCCGCACGCTGGTGGTCGACGGTCACCGTGGCCAGCCGGAACCGCCGCCGGGTGAGCGTGCCCAGTTCGTCCAGGGCCTCGCCGACCGCTCCGCCGTAGGCCCGGATGAGCCCGCCGGCGCCGAGCTTGACCCCGCCGTAGTAACGGGTGACGACGGCGACGACGTACCGCATGTCGCGGCGCAGCAGCATCTGGAGCATCGGGACACCCGCCGTGCCGCCCGGTTCGCCGTCGTCGCTGGCCTTCTGCACGGACGCGTCGGCGCCGATGACGTACGCCCAGCAGTTGTGCGTGGCGTCGGCGTGCTCCTTGCGGACGGCCGCGACGAACTCCTGGGCCTCCTGCTCGGTGGCCGCCGGGGCGAGGGCGCACAGGAAGCGGGAGCGGTTGATCTCGGTCTCGTGCACGCCCGCGCGGGCGACTGTGCGGTACTCGTCCTGCATCCCGCCAGCCTAATCCGTAGTTAAGGACGTTCCGCCGGGGCGGATGCTTCGCGGGATGTTCGAGTACGGGGCTGCGATGCCTCCGGCCAGCCGGGTCTCATGAGACCTCCGCATAGAGCGGCGCGTGGTCCCTGTGCTCATGGTGGTGGTCGCGTGGGTGCCGGACGGATGCCTGTGCTGCTCTCCCCCGTCCCCTAGCTGCGGCCCTCGTCCTCCACTCCGGCTCCCGGTCTCCTACTCCGGGCCCCGCTCCTGGTCCGGCCCCCGCTCACCTTCGCGGGTCCGCTCCGGCCCCGGCTCCTGATCCCGCACCTTGTCGTCACCCTTATCCCGGGCCTTGGCCTTGGCCTTGTCCTTCCGTCCGCGCGGCACGGTGAACGACGTCAGCAGGGCCGCGCCCGGGGCGAGGGCCGGCCAGCCGGTGCCGCGCCAGGCCAGCACGGCGATCCCGGAGGTCGGGAACTTCACCCGCACCCGGTCGAGTGCGTCGTCGAGCCCGTCCCCGGCCAGCGCCACGATCAGCTCCTCCAGCCCCGGGTTGTGCCCGACGAGCAGCAGCGTCTCCACCTCGCGAGGTGCCTCGCGCACGACTTCCAGCAGGTCGGGCACGTCGGCCGCGTACAACCGCCGGTCGTAGTGCACGGGCGGCGGTGTGCCCCACTGGCCGGAGGCCAGCTCCCAGGTACGACGGGCCCGCACGGCGGTGGAGCACAGGGCGAGGTCGGGCAGGCAGTCGGACTCCGCGAGGGCGCGTCCGGCGGCCGGGGCGTCCCTGAGGCCGCGCGGGGCCAGCGGTCGCCGGTGGTCCTCGACACCCGGGGGCCAGGCGGACTTGGCATGCCGCAGCACGACCAGCCGGCGCAGCGGGCCCGTGCCCGCGCGCTCGATCATGCGAGGCTGCCCAGGTCGCGAGCGAGGTCCAGGGCGAGCAGGCGGTCCGCGTAGACGTACGTCTCGAACCGTGCGCCGTCCGGCAGCCCCGGCGTGCGCTCCACGCCCCGCAGGACGTCCAGCACCCCGGGCAGATCCAGATCGTCCTCCCAGGCGGCCCGCAGACGCGCCCGCACCTCGTCGGGCACCGGCCGCGAGGGGCGGCGCGCCCACCCGGCGACGGCGTGCCGCCAGTGGTCGAGGGTCCGTGCGGCCTCGGCGAGCCGGCCGGCGTCCAGCCGTACGGCCGTGTTCCGCGGGACGCAGAAGAGAGCGAGCCGCAGGGAGGCGGGGTCGGAGAGGAGGAGGGAGAGATCGACAGGGAGGTCACCGCCCCTCGCGCCGGGCACGGCGGCGGGGGCGGTCGCGGCGGCAGGGGTCTCGCCCGGCGCGGGGGCCGGGATCTCCCCGGGGATCGCCGGGGCGACGGCCAGCAGGGGACCCTCGGGAGGAGGGTCCTCGGTGGTCTCCGCCACCACGTGGATCACCTGTGACTCGCCCAGCCCGGACGCGAGGTCGCGGCCGTCCTCGAAGGGGCGGATGGCCAGGGCCGTCGCGGCCGCGCGCAGCTCCGCGGTCCGGCGGGGCGCGGTGAGGATGGTCCAGACGGGAGTGCCGCCGAGCTCCAGGGCGCGGACGAGAAGGTCGGCGGTGAGCAGCACGCGCAGGGCGGTCAGGTCGAGGTCCGAGGCGTAGGCCTCGATACGGGTCAGGCCGCGGCGGGCGGGCGCGGCGGAGACGGGCTCACCGGTTCGGGCGTCGAGGATGCGCAGCACGGCCCGAGCGTAGGCGCGCGAGCGTCCGTACGCAGGCACCTTGCGCCGATTCCGGACACCGTGGCGGGGCTCCGGATGGGGAATCCGCAGCTGGCGGGCGCTGTTGTGCAGCCGAGAACTCCCCCGCGCAGCCCGAGGAGGCGGCCGTGTACGGCGACGAAGCGACCATCCGCAGGATCCTGACCGAGCTGGGTGACACCTGGGCCGTGGTGGGCCTGTCCACCAACCGGCAGCGTGCCGCGTACGGCGTGGCGCAGGTGCTGCAGCGGTACGGCAAGCGGATCGTGCCCGTGCATCCGACGGCACAGACAGTACACGGCGAGCGCGGTTACCCCTCCCTGGCGGACATCCCGTTCGAGGTGGACGTGGTCGACGTCTTCGTCAACGGTTCGCTGGCCGGAGCGGTGGCCGACGAGGCCGTCGTGAAGGGTGCGAAGGCGGTGTGGTTCCAGCTCGGCGTCGTCGACGAAACCGCTTACGCCCGGACCCGGGCGGCGGGTCTCGCGATGGTCATGGACCGGTGCCCGGCGATCGAAATTCCCCTCTTGACCTAGTGTCACTCCTTCTTCATCACAATTAGCCGCTGAATATTGACATTCGGGTTGGGTGTCTGACCTGTGAGAAGGCTGTCCCCAAGACGGACAAGATCCTGGGTCAAGTTTTGGTAAGTAGTCTTTTGCTGAGACGGAAAGCGTTCCTAGCCTGTGGCCTCCTTCCCCGTTAATTCCGCGTTTACGATCTGAGAGGCCACTTGACATGGCGAAAGTCGACCATGCCGCGCCTGTAGACACGACGGCGCAGGCCGGAGGCCTGCGCCGCGACGTCGGTCTGATCGGTCTGATGTGGGCCTCCGTGGGCTCCATCATCGGATCCGGCTGGCTGTTCGGTGCCGAGAAGGCGGTCGCGGCGGCCGGCCCCGCGGCGATCATCTCGTGGGTGATCGGTGCGGTGGCCATCGTGCTGCTGGCGCTGGTGCACGCCGAACTCGGCGGCATGTTCCCGGTGGCGGGCGGCACCGCCCGTTACCCGCACTACGCCTTCGGTGGCCTGGCCGGCATGTCCTTCGGCTGGTTCTCCTGGCTCCAGGCCGCGACGGTGGCCCCGATCGAGGTCGAGGCCATGATCGGCTATGCCAAGCACTGGCACTTCGCCGACGGGCTGCAGAACGCCAACCAGACACTCACGGCCAGCGGCATCGCCGTCGCCGTGATCCTCATGGCCGTGTTCGTCGCGGTCAACTTCCTCGGCGTCCGCATCCTCGCGCACACCAACAGCGCCGCCACCTGGTGGAAGATCGCGGTCCCGCTCGCGGCGATCTTCGTCATCGCCATCGGCAACTTCCACCCGGCCAACTTCACCTCCGAGGGCTTCGCGCCCAAGGGCGCCGCGGGCGTTCTCGGCGCTATCAGCTCCAGCGGCATCATCTTCGCGCTGCTCGGCTTCGAGCAGGCAATCCAGCTGGCCGGCGAAAGCCGCAACCCCAAGCGTGACCTGCCGCGCGCCACGCTCGGCTCGGTCGCGATCGGCGCCGTGATCTACCTGCTGCTCCAGATCGTGTTCATCGGCGCCCTGCCGCACGCCTCCTTCGCCAAGGGCTGGGCGAACCTGAACTACGCCGGCATCAGCGGCCCCTGGGCGGGTCTCGCCACGCTGTGTGGCCTGGGATGGCTGGCCTGGGTGCTGTACGCCGACGCGATCATCTCCCCCGGCGGCACGGGCCTGATCTACACCACCGCCACCTCCCGCATCTCCTACGGCCTGGCCAAGAACGGCTACGCGCCGAAGGTGTTCGCCAAGACGGACTCGCGCGGTGTGCCGTGGTTCGGCCTCGCGATCTCCTTCGTGACCGGCGTGATCTGCTTCCTGCCCTTCCCGAGCTGGCAGACGCTGGTCAGCTTCATCACCTCGGCGAGCGTGCTGATGTACGCGGGCGCCCCGCTGGCCTACGGCGTCTTCTCGGACCGGTTGCCGAACCACGAGCGTCCGTACAAGCTGCCCGGCGGCAAATTCATCTCCCCGCTGTCCTTCGTGGTCGCCAACCTGATCATCTTCTGGTCCGGCTGGGACACCCTGTGGCGCCTGGGCTTCGCGATCCTGATCGGCTACGTGCTGCTCGGCTCCTACGCCTGGTACGCGATCCGCAAGGGCCTGCCCAACGCGCCGCGGCTGGACTTCAAGGCCGCGCAGTGGCTGCTCCCCTACCTGGCGGGCATCGGCGTGATGTCCTACCTGAGCACCTTCGGCGGTAACGGCGACCTCCCGCTGTGGTGGGACATCCTGGCCGTCACGGTGTTCTCGCTCGGCATCTACTTCTGGGCCAAGGCGACCGCCTCCGCGTCCGAGCAGATCGAGCGCGACATCGAAGAGGTCGTGGTCACCGACGCCCCGGCGCACTGACGCCGCTCCTGCCCCGGTGTCCCGTCGGCCGCGTCGCGGCTGACGGGACACCGTCATGATGTGGGAGTGATCTCCCCTTCTCGCCGGGCGTCTGCCACCGGCCCGAGCCTCTCCCCGTGCCCCGGGGAATCCAGCGCGGCATCGACGAGGTCGCGGTTGTGGACGTACCCACGCGCTGACCAGTCACCCCTCTCCAACAAGGGCGTCCTCCGTCAGCCACGACCGTGTGGCCGTGGCCGGCGGCGTTCTCGCCTCCCTGACATGACATGCTCACATCAAATTCGACACATGGCTCGGTCAAGGGCGAGTAAGCACGGGACGGAATCCCTGATTCCGGCAATACCATGATCATCGAGAAGGGTCTGGGACCCAGGCATGACCGAACAGAAGCCAACGGAGAACAAGTTCACGTGAAGATCAAGGGTTTGCGGGCGGCCGTGCCCGCCCTGCTGGTACCGCTGATGGCCACTACGTTCGTGGTCGGGTCCACCGGCATCGCGTCCGCCTCCTCCAATGACTGCGAGAACCACCAGGTGACGCGCGAGGAATCGAACCTTGTGTGCATCTTCATCGACGGCAAGGGGTTGACGGTCAAGTCGATCCACGGACGGTTCATGGGCATCTGGGGCAGGCCGAAGCTGACGCTCTACATCAACGGAAAGCTGGCGTCCAGCCTGAAGTCCCCGAAGACCACGCAGGACTGGCTGACCGCCTTCCCATCGAAGTTCGACAAGAAGTACGCGAACGGGACCACGATGAAGGTCTGCCTGAGCGAGGTCACCGGCGACATCCCCGCCAAGAGCCTGTGCACCGAGCCCCTCAAGATCCACTCGTGATCCCCTCCGGATCCGTCTGACCACGAAGACCGGGAAAACGGCCCTTCAGGGGTCGTTTTTCCCTTTACGACAAGCCGACCCCTCTCGCGTCGCGCACCCTCACCGCTCGGCAAGGTGGTGGTCCGCCGTCTTCAGGACCTCCTGCACCAGCGCCGACGCCCCCGCGCCTGACCCTGCTCTCCCCTGGTGTCACATCGGCCTGCGGCTGACGGGACACCGTCACAATGTGGGGGCGATCTCCCCTTCTCCCCACCCCGACTCCACGCCCGAGGAACGCCGTACGGTGATCGTCGTGGGCGCCGGGCCCGCCGGGCTCACCATCGGCGCCGTCCTGCGGGCCGCCTCCGTCGACTGCGTGGTCCTGGAGAACGAGAGCAGGCAGTTCATCGAGACCCGGCCGAGAGCCGGCGTCATCGAGGAATGGGCGGTCCGTGAACTCGCCCGGCGCGGCCTGGCCGACAATCTGTTGACGCGGGCCCAGGTGAACGACACCTGCGAGTTCCGCTTCGGCGGCGGGCGGTACCGCTTCCCCTACAGCCATCTGACGGGTCATCATCACCACGTCTACCCACAGCCGTTGCTGGTGACGGACCCGGTGCGGGAGTACGCCGACGTGGGCGGCGGGTGACATCCGCTTCGGCGTGCGCGACGTACGGCTGCACGACCGGGACTCGGACCGGCCCGCCGTGTCGTACCAGTGTCCGGAGACGGGTGAACGGCGGCTGCTGCGCTGCGACGACCCGGGGAACTGGCCGCACGAGCGGGTCTGGGCCGAGCTGCGGACCCGCCTCGGAGCGGCCGGCGCGCCGCCGCTGACCGAAGGGCGGCTGACCGAGAAGCGGGTGCTGGACATGCCCCACTACGTCGTCGAACCCCTCGTCCACGGGCGGCTGTCGCTGGCCGGCGACGCCGGCCATCCCACGGCGCCGATCGCGGCGAAGGGCATGAACCTCGCCCTGCACGACGCCTTCCTGCTCGGCGACGCGCTCGTCGCGTACGTCACCCGGGGCGACGGGAGCGGCCTGGACGGCTACTCGGCGGCGTCTCTGCGGCGGGTGTGGGACTACCAGGAGTTCTCGCAGTGGCTGTCGGACATCCATCACGGTGGCGCCTCGGGCGATCCGTTCCGTGCGGGCACCACGCCGGCCCGGCTGCGCCGCCTGTTCACCTCGCCCGCCGCGGCGGCGGCCTTCGCCGAGCAGTATCTGGGGGCGGCCGCCGCGTTCTGAGCGCACGGCGGATCAGCGCTCGGGGGCGGTGACCTTCTCGGCGAGGCGGTGGTCGGCCACCTTCAGCGCCTCGCCGACCAGGCGGCGCACATGGCCGTCGCTCAGCGAGTAGACCACGCGGCGGCCCTCCTTGCGGGTGGCGACCAGGCCCGCGAGGCGCAGCCGGGCCAGGTGCTGGCTGACAGCGGGACGGGCGGAGCCGCACGCTTCGGTGAGCGTGGTGACGTCGGCCTCGCCCGCCGTCAGGGAATGCAGCAGGGTGAGGCGGGTGCGGTCGCCGAGCAGCGCGAGGAGTTCGGCGGCGACCGCGAACTGCTCGTCGCCGGGGCTGCGCGGCTGCGCATGATGCGCAGGTGATAGGTGCATGCGTGCGCTCATACGCACATAATGGCTCCATGGGCGCCGTACGTCCATGCCCGCACACCGGAAGGGGATCCACGTGAGCGACCGGCACACGCACCAGCAGGGCCAGGAACCCCATGAGCACGGCCATGCCCATACCTCTCCCGGGCTGCGGCACCGCCTCGCCCACCTGATCACCCCGCACTCGCACGAGACGGCCGACAAGCTCGACCCCGCCCTGGAGTCCTCGGCACGAGGCATGCGGGCGCTGTGGGTGTCGCTGGCCGTGCTCGGAGGGACCGCCCTCGCACAGGCGGCGGTGGTAGCGGTGTCCGGGTCGGTGGCGCTGCTCGGGGACACCGTGCACAACGCGGCGGACGCGCTGACGGCCATCCCCCTGGGCATCGCCTTCGTGCTGGGGCGCCGTGCAGCGACGCGGCGGTTCACCTACGGTTACGGGCGCGCCGAGGATCTCGCGGGTCTCGCGATCGTGCTGACCATCGCCGCCTCCGCCGCGTTCGCCGCCTGGGTGGCCGTCGGGCGGCTGCTCGATCCGCGCCCGGTCGAGCAGGTGCCGGCGGTCGCGGTCGCCGCGCTGCTGGGCTTCGTCGGCAACGAGTGGGTGGCTCGGTACCGGATCCGGGTGGGCAGGGAGATCGGCTCGGCCGCGCTCGTCGCCGACGGACTGCATGCCCGCACGGACGGGTTCACCTCACTGGCCGTGCTGCTGGGGGCCGCGGGCGCGGCCCTGGGATGGCAACGGGCCGACCCGATCGTGGGGTTGGCGATCACCGCCGCGATCGTGCTGGTCCTGCGGGACGCGGCGCGGGAGGTGTTCCGGCGGGTGCTGGACGCCGTCGACCCGGCGCTGGTCGACCGGGCCGAGCAGACGGTGCGTGCGGTGCCCGGCGTGCGCGGGGTGGGCGAGCTGCGGCTGCGCTGGATCGGTCACCGGCTGCGGGCGGAGCTGGCGGTCGTGGTGGACGGCGAGGCGACGGTGCGCGAGGCGCACGCGATCGCCGTCGAGGCCGAACACGCCCTGCTGCATGCCGTACCGAGGCTCACGGCTGCCCTGGTGCACGCCGATCCGGCACCGGTGTCGGGCGGGACGGACCCGCATCTGGCGCTGGCCCATCACCTGCCGGCCTGATCCAAGGCGTGACGGCCTGGCCTCAGGCGACCCCGAGCCCTTCCAGCACCACCGCGCCCGGCAGTTCCGCGAGGGCCTTGCCCGGCACCAGCAGTTTGCCGCGCCGCCGGCCGCTGCCGATCAGGACGTAGGGCAGGTCGGCCACGGCCGCGTCCACCAGCACCGGCCAGTCGGCGGGCAGCCCGATCGGGGTGATGCCGCCGTACTCCATGCCGGTCTCGCCGGTCGCGGTGTCCATCGCGGCGAACGAGGCCTTCCGGGCCCCGAGATGGCGGCGCACCACGCCGTTGACGTCGGCCCGGGTGGTGGAGAGCACCACGCACGCGGCGAGCGTGGTGTCGCCGCCCCGCTTGCCCGCGACCACCACGCAGTTCGCCGAGCGCTCCAGCAGGTCGCGGCCGTAGTGCTCGACGAACACGGCCGTGTCGGCCCAGCGCGGGTCGGTGTCGACGTAGACGATCCGGTCGGCGGGGACACTCCCCCGCCAGTGGCGTACGGCGTCGGCGACCGGCGCGGTCAGCGCGTCCAGGCACTCCGGGGCGGGGGTGGCGGAGTCGAAGTCTCCGATGGGTGCACGCATGGCCGCACGCTAGCAGTCCGCGGACCGGGCACCGGCGGGCGATCAGCGCACGGGCGGGACCGAGACGGCCATCACCATCTCCATGGGGACGTCCCCTTCATTGCCGTACGTGTGCGGGGTGTTGGCCTCGAAGGCCGCGCTCGCGCCCGTCGGAACGAGGTGCTCGACACCGTCCACGGTGAGGGTCAGCTCGCCCGCGGTGACATGGACCAGTTCCACGGTGCCGGACGGGTGCGGGTCGGAGGGACTGCGGTCGCCGGGCATCAGCCGCCAGTCCCACATCTCCAGCGGTCCGGGGGCCTCGGTGCCCGCCAGGAGCCGGTTGTAGCTGCCCGCCTCCGTGTGCCACAGCCGTACGGCCTGATCGGCGGGGACGACCCGGACCTTGGGGCCCTGTTCGTAGTCGAGCAGGGTGGTGACGCTGATGCCGAGCGCGTCGCCGATCTTGACCACGGTGCCGATGCTGGGGTTGGTGCGGGCCTGTTCGATCTGGATGAGCATGCCGCGGCTGACTCCCGCCCGGGCGGCCAGGGCGTCCAGGGTGAAGCCGCGCTCGGCACGCCAGCGTTTGACGTTGCGCGCCAGGGACTGGGTCAGCAGGTCGAGGTCCGACACATCACATCCAGGAGGGTTCACTTTATTGAATTACGAGGTTCAGCTTGTTGCACTATGCTGTGGTGCACCTACATGTTCACTGCACTGTACTGCGAGGTGGCCCGTGACAGCATTCTTCGCACTGACCACCAGTCTCCTCTGGGGCCTGGCCGACTTCGGCGGCGGGCTGCTGACACGCCGCACACCCGCGCTGACGGTGGTCGTCGTCTCGCAGGCGATCGCGGCGGCCGTACTCGGCGCGGTCGTGGTCGCAACCGGCGGCTGGAGCGAGGCCGGCCCGCGGCTGTGGTTCGCGGTCGCGGCGGGCCTGGCCGGCCCGCTGGCCGTGTTCTGCTTCTACAGAGCGCTGGCGCTGGGCCCGATGGGCGTGGTCTCCCCGCTGGCCACACTCAGTGTGGCCGTCCCGGTCGGGGTGGGGCTGCTGCTCGGCGAGCGCCCGGGAGCCCTCCAGGTCGCGGGCATCGGTGTCGCCGTCACCGGAGTCGTCCTCGCGGGCGGTCCGCAGCTGCGCGGTGCGCCCGTGCAGCGGCTGACGATCCTGCTCACACTGGTCGCGGCGCTGGGCTTCGGCACGGTGTTCGCGCTGATCACGGAGGCCTCGACCAATGTCACCGGCCTCTTCCTGTCGCTGTTCGTGCAGCGGGTGACGAGCGTCGCCGCGGGTGGCGCGGCGCTGTACGCAGCAGTGCGCCGGGGCACCCCCGCCCTGCCCGAAGGCGGCCTTCCCCGCACCGCGCTGCCGGCGCTGGCCTTCGTCGGCCTCGCGGACGTGGCGGCCAACGGCACCTATGCGGTCGCCGCCCAGCACGGCCCGGTCACCGTGGCCGCGGTGCTCGCCTCGCTCTACCCGGTGGTCACCGCGCTGGCCGCGCGCGGCTTCCTCAGCGAGCGGCTGCGCGGGATCCAGGCCGCGGGCGCCGGGCTCGCCCTGCTGGGCACGGTGCTGCTGGCGACCGGCTGAGTCAGCCGTCGGCCTCCAGACGGGCCAGCCGGGCGGCCGCCTCCTCGTCCAGGTCGGCCAGGGCGCACAGCTGCTCCGGGGTGATCCCGTCCGGGAGCGGTATCGGTGCCGGGGTCCGCAGCGGCGGCTGCCAGCCCTCGTCGGGCGTCCAGCGCCGCACGACCCGGGCGGGAGCCCCCGCCACCACGGCGTGGTCGGGCACGGTCCCGCGGACCACCGCGCCGGCCGCCACGACCACGTTCCGGCCGATCCGGGCTCCCGGCAGGATCACCGCGCCGGTGCCGATCCAGCAGCCGGGGCCGATCTCGACCGGCTCCATGCGCGGCCACTGCCTGCCGATGGGCTCGTGCGGGTCGTCGTAGGAGTGGTTGGTGGAGGTGACGTAGACGTACGGCCCGAAGTAGCAGTCGCCGCCGATGGTGACGGTGGTGTCGGCGATGACATGGCTGCCGCGGCCGAGGACGACTCCGTCGCCGATGCACAGGATCGGGTCCGGGCCGAGGTCCAGGTCCGGCATCAGGCCGGCGGTGAGGGTGACCTGCTCGCCGATGATGCAGTGGGCGCCGAGGTGGATCCAGGGCTCGCCGAAGACCGTGCCGAGCGGAAAGGCGAGTCGGGTACCCGATCCCAACGCGCCGAAGCGGAATCCCGCAGGGTGCTCGGCCGTGACGGAGCCCGTGCGCTGCACCCAGGACCAGGCCGCGTGGACGGCGCGCTGGGCGAGGCTGCGCCTCCGGGACGAGAACGTGTTCTTGCGCTTCGGCACGGGGTCACGTTACTCAGCGGTCGCCACCGGCGAGAGGGCGGACCGCTGTGATCTTTGCCCCACCGGGTGTCGTACCGTTCGGGGACACGACGCAGACGAGGAGACGGCGATGACGCACAAGGCGCTGATCGTGGGTATCGGGGGCAAGGAGCCCCGGGTCGATCCTGAGGCGTTCGTGGCACCGACGGCCTCGGTCATCGGGGATGTCACGCTGAGCGCGGGGGCCAGCGTCTGGTACGGGGCGGTCGTGCGGGGCGATGTCGAGACGATCACCGTCGGGGCGGACGCGAACGTGCAGGACAACGTCACGCTGCACGCGGATCCCGGGTTTCCCGTCCGCGTGGGCGAGCGGGTCTCCATCGGGCACAACGCCGTCGTGCACGGGGCGACCGTGGAGGACGACTGCCTCATCGGGATGGGGGCGACCGTACTCAACGGGGCGGTGATCGGGGCGGGGTCGCTGGTGGCCGCTCAGGCGCTGGTGCCGCAGGGGATGGTGGTGCCGCCCGGGTCGCTGGTGGCGGGGGTGCCGGCGAAGGTGAAGAGGGAACTGGCCGCCGAGGAGCGCGAGGGGGTCACCCTCAACGGCACCCTGTACGCGGAGTTGGCGAAGGCGCACCGCGAGGTGCATCAGTAGGGAGTGCGGCGTCCGCGGGCGGGCCGGGGCCGGTCGCGCCCGCGCGGCGGAGCCGCACACCGCCACCGCCCGCGCCCCTTGCGGGGCGCTTCAGTCCCCGGTGCCGACGGGTTCCGCCTCGCGCTGTTGCGTCTGCGCCTTCTTCGCCTTGCGCTTGATGATCAGCATCGAGGCCAGGCCGATCAGGACCGCTGCCGCCAGGCCCAGGTAGGAGAAGCGCTTCAGCCAGTCCTCGGCGACGACGCCCACGTAGTAGATGACGGCCGTGGTGCCACCGGCCCAGCAGATGCCGCCGAGGACGTTGGCCGTCAGGAACTTCCAGTACGGCATGTGCAGGACACCCGCGAGCGGGCCGGCGAAGATGCGCAGGAGGGCGACGAAGCGGCCGAAGAAGACGGCCCACATGCCCCACTTCTCGAAGGACCGCTCCGCGGTGGCGACATGGCCCTCACCGAAGTGTCTCGGGAACTTCCTGCCGAGCCAGGCCAGCAGCGGGCGTCCGCCCTTGCGGCCGATCGCATAGCCGATGGAGTCGCCGATGACGGCACCGGCGGTCGCACAGGCGCCGAGGACGACCGGGTTGATCCCGGAGTGGTGGGAGGACATGAGCGCCGCCGAGACCAGGACGATCTCGCCCGGCAGCGGGATGCCCAGGCTCTCCAGGCCGATCACCAGCGCCACGACGGCGTAGACCGCAGCCGGTGGCACCGTGTCGAGCCATTCCTGGACGTGCACGCCGGTTCCTCCCCTGTCGTCGTCTTTGGGTGCCGGAGCGTGGCTTGCGCAGCCCACCCCATGGGAAGGCTACCTGGTCGGCGGTGAACGGCGGCTCCCGCGCACGCCCGGCGGCACCGTCCCGCCCTCGCGCCTTCGGGTTTCGGACATCCCGGTGTCATACGGGAGGGGAAAACTTCCCGCGGTTTCGCCGCCCCGCCTCCCCCAGGCCCCACCCCCGTGGAGCCCGATGCGGAAGGACGACGTCCCCGTGTCCTCACTGTCCCCGCTCTCCTCACCCGGCTCACCCTCCCCGCTCACGTCGCCCACTGCACCCTCGACACTCGCCTCACCTTCTCCGCCCTCGCCACTCGCCTCACCTTCTCCGCCCTCCCCGCTCGCCTCGCATCCGTCGCCCTCCCCACTCGCCTCGGCTTCTCCGCTCGGCGCGCTCGCCTCGCCCTCGCTCGCCGCGCCCGGCGCCACTTCCCCTCCCCGGTCCGGGGCTCCGGCGCGTCGTGCCTCCCTCATGGCGGCCCGGCCCGTCCGGCTCGCCCTGTGCCTGTTTCCCCTGCTGTTCGCCGCGGGCTGGGTCCTGGCCAACCGGCCCCTGGCGTACGAGGGCGCCGCCCGGCTGGTCGCGGCCGACCCCTGGTGGCTGCTGGCCGGGGGCGGGTTCACCTGCCTGACCTGGGTCACGGCCTCCTGCGTCCGGCAGGGAGCGCTGCCGGACCGCGTCCCGCCGGGGCTGCTGCTGGCCTCGCAGTTCGCCGCCGGTGCCGCGAACCACGCCCTGCCCGGCGGCCTCGGCGCGCACGCCGTCACGGTCCGCTTCCTGCGCACCCAGGGCGTGCCGCTCGCCCGCGCGACCGCCTCGATCGGCCTGTACTCGCTGGCCAAGTCGAGCGCGAAGACCGTGGTGCTGCTGGTGTTCCTGGCCGTCACGCCCGCCTGGCGGCGGCTCGGGGACCTGGTCCCGGACGGCCGGTTCCTGGTGCCCGTCGCCGCCGTCGCGGGCGGCGCGCTCGCGCTGGTGGGTGTGCTCATGACGGTCGTACGGCCGTTGCGGCGCCCGGTGACGGAGCTGGTGCGCTCCGCCGTCGCCGACGCGCGGGAGGTGCACCGCCGGCCCGCGCGGGTGCTGGCCCTGTGGGGCGGGGCGGCCGCGATGCCGCTGGTGCAGGGCGGCGCGCTGGTGTGCGTGGGGTCCTCGCTGGGCCTCGGACTGCCCTGGGAGCACGTGGTCCTCGCCTATCTGGCGGCCGGCACCGCCGTGGGAGCCGTACCGTCCCCCGGGGGGCTGGCGGTGGACGCCGCCCTGGTGTGGACCCTGGTCGCCTTCGGCGCCACGCCGGCGGTGGCCACCGCGACCGTGATCGGCTACCGGGTGCTGACCGACTGGCTGCCGCTGCTGCCGGGCGCCCTGGTGCTGTCGGCGCTGATCCGCGCGAAGGTCCTGTGAGCGCCGGTCACTCGCGGCGGGCGACCAGCCGGTAGGCGTTGGACAGGCCGAGGCGATGGGACAGGGGTCGGATCGCGAGCCGGTCGAGGAGGGCGGCCGTGATCAGGGCGGGCACCGACGCGAGGAGGAGTGCGGTGCGCAGGGTGCGCCGCAGGGCGCCGGGCGGTTCGGGCAGCCAGGGGGCGTCCTCGCGCGGGGCGGTGTGGTCGAGGCAGAGCCAGACGGCGGCGAGCAGGTCGACCGGGTCGTGCGGCTCCGCGTGCTGCTCGGCGACCACCGTGAAGCCCAGGTCGGTCAGCCGCCGGCGCAGGTTGGCGACCGGCATGAAGTGCAGGTGCTGCGGCTGGAGCCAGGGCAGCCACCAGCGCCCGAGCAGACGGGCGTAGCGGCTCTCCGGGTCCGGTACCTCGATGAGCAGATGACCGCCGGGGCGTACCACCTCGTGGGCGGCGCGCAGTTCGCGGTCGGGGTCGGTGCTGTGCTCCAGGTAGTGGAACATGCTCACCACGTCGTAGTGGGCGGCGAGGTCGGGTGCGAGGTCGGGGAAGGCACCGCGGTAGGCGTGCTCCACGCGGCCCTCGCGGGCGGCGAGGTCGACTCCGTCGGTGAAGTCGAGGCCGTCGAAGCAGGTGCCGGGCAGCACCGTCCGGGCGGCCTCGCAGAAGTGGCCGTGGCCGGTGCCGACGTCGAGCCAGTTCTTCGGGGTGGGGTCGTGCGGCGCCATCGACTGCGCGCGGTCCCGGTACATGGCGGTGCGGCCGCCGAAGGTGCCACCCATGCGCTGCTCGCCAAGACCGTCGTAGAAGTCGCGGTAGTAGAACTCCAGCCCCTCAGCGGTCAGTTGGGGGTTCTGGAAGGTGTGGCCGCAGTCGGTGCAGCGGTCGAGGCCGAAGCGGCCGGGCTTGTGCTGGAGCAGGTCGGTGGTGCGCAGCCGGGTCGTCAGACGGCTCGAAGCGCACCAGGGGCAGGTGGTGCGCCGGGGTGCGAAGAAGCGGTCCGTGCCGTCGGCCAGATCGACCTGGTAGGCAGGGCGCAGGGCGGCGATGCGCTCGGTGTTCTTCCTCTGGTCGCTCATCGGCTCTCCGTTGTCCCTTGATCGCTCATCGGCTCTCGGTCGTCCCTCGATCGCCCGTCGGCCCTCCCTCGTCCCTCCGGGCGGGCATGGCTCACCGGCTGCTGTGCGCGGCCAGTCGTTCGAGGTGGTCGGCGGCTGCGCGGGCGCCCCCGGCCGAGCGGAACGCCGTGCGGACACGGGCCGCGGCGGCGCGGTGGGCACGGTCGTTCAGGACGGTGTCGAGGGCCGCACCCAGTCGGGGCGCGGTGACCCTGCCGAAGCGGACCCTCACGCCGGCGCCCGCGTCCACGACCTGGGTGGCCACCACGGGCTGGTCGTCCCGGATGGGGGCCACCACGAGCGGGACACCGTGCCACAGCGCCTCGCACACGGTGTTGTGCCCGGCGTGGCAGACGACCGCGTCCATCCGCTCCAGCAGCGGGAGTTGGGGCACGGACGGCAGGATCAGCACGTCCTTGTCGACAGGCCCGCCGGGGCCAACAGGATCGCCGGAGCCACCAGGACCGCCGGGGCCAACAGGACCGCCGGGGCCAACAGGACCGCCGGGGCCAACAGGACCGCCGGGGCCAACGGGGCCGACAGGGCGGGCGGGATCGCCGGGGCGGACGGGGGCGCGGGGGCCGGCAGGGCGGGTGGGGGCACCGGGGCCGGCAGGACGGGCGGGGCGGGCCTGGAGGCTGTCGCCCGGGTCCACGAGCACCGTCTGCACCCGGTCGGCGCGTTCGCGCAGTGCGGCCAGGCACTCGGCGAGGAAGCGGCCGCCGGCGTCGGCGTTGGCGGTGCCCAGGGTCACCAGGACCTTCGCCCGGCGGGGGTCCAGCCACTCCCACGGGAAGCCGGGGCCGGCGGGACGGTCGGCGAGGGACGGTCCCACGTAGTGGATCCGCTGCCCCAACGGGGCCAGGGGGCCGATGAGTTCGGGTGTGCTGAAGACGAGCATCAGGTGCGGGGAGTAGCGGGGGTCGGCGGTGCCGGCCGGGTCGCCGATCCGGGTGCGCAGTCCCGCCAGCCGCTGGTGCAGCCACTCGACGACCTTGGGCAGGCCGTCGTAGGCGCCGGTGAACTCGGCCGAGGTGGTGGCCGAGGTCGCCCACGGCAGGCCGAGGCGCTCGGCCACCAGCGCACCGGCGAAGGCCTGCTGGTCGGCGACGAGCACATCGGGGCGGAACTCCTCGGCGGCCGCACGGACACCCGGTGCCATCGCGTCGGCGAGCGGCACCAGGTACCACTCCCACAGGAACTTCAGCGCTTCCGCACCGCGCAGGTCGGGCGGCCGGACGGCCCCCTCCGCACCCGGGACCGGGCCGTCGCAGGGGTACACCCGCGCCTGCTCGCCCGCGAGCCGGTGCAGCAGTGCGGGGTCGGCGCAGGCCCAGGCCACCCGGTGTCCGCGCTCGGCGAGCCGTGCGGCGACACCGACGGCCGGGTTGATGTGCCCGACCAGCGGCGGGACGACGAACAGGAACCGGCTCACCGGACCCCCGCCCGCACGCCGCCGCTCACGGAGCCGATCAGGTCCAGGATGTGCCCGCCGACGGCGCCGGCCGCCTCGACCAGCACCGAGTGCTCATGGCCCGGCAGCACGACGGACCGGAAGTCCGCGAGCAGCGCCTGCTTCAGGGGCACCAGGTCCACCAGGTCCGAGTCGCCGCCGTACACGCCGAGGACCGGGCAGCGGACGGCCCCGATCTGCTCCTCGGTCAGCACCCGGCTGGCGGGGATGTCCCGGCCGAGGGTGGTCTCGCGGGCGAGCCGGGCGGCGCCCTTGGCCAGACGGGCGGTGTTGTGGCCGCGGTTCGCGGTGATCCAGGCGATGGCGTCGGGTTCGTTGTGCGCGAGCTGGGCCACCACCCGGCGCAGGATGCCGCCCAGCTTGGACGCCCAGGCGGTGGTCGCGGGTTCGGACTCGATCAGCGTGAGGCAGGCCGTGCGGTCCGGGTGGCGGGCCGCGTAGCCGAAGGCGATCGTGCCGCCGTAGGAGTTGCCGACCAGGTGCAGGGGGCCGGTGATCCCCAGCCGGTCGAGGAGCGCCTCCAGGTCGTCGATGTTGTGGTCGAGGGTGTAGCCGGCCGCCGGGCGCTCGCTGCGGCCGTGCCCGCGCAGGTCGTACATGACGACGTCGAGGCCGGCCGCGGCGAAGGCCGGGGCGACGGTGAAGTAGTAACTGGCCAGGCTGTCGGTGAGCAGTCCGTGCACGAGGACGACCGTGGCGTGCGGACTGCGGCCGTCCGCCGGGCCCATGCGCTGGACGTGCAGCCGGATTCCGGCGGCGTCGATCATCGCCATGGCTCAGCCCGCCTCCGTCGCCTTCAGGCTCCACACCACGTACTCGACGAGCCGGCCCACGGTCAGGTCGATGATCTCGTCGAACTCCATGCCCGCGAGGAACTCGGCGAGGTTGACCCTGCGTCCGTACCGCTCCTCCAGCAGCCCCGCCAGGGTGACGAGGTCGATGCTCTCCAGCTCCAGGTCGCGGTTGAAGGTGGTGGACATGCCGATCACCACGTCGTCCTCGCCGTACTCCGCGAGGAGGGTGCGGAGCATGCCGGTGATCTCGGCGAGCACCGTGTCGGTGGTGGGCTGCGCCGGGACCGGCGGGGTGGGGTTCATCGGGTGTACTCCTCGGCTGTTTCGTCGTCTTGTCCGACGTCCTGTCCGTCGCCGGGTGCGCTGCCGGGCCCGGCGACGGGTGCGGGGCCCTGTCCGTCGTCAGCTGCGGGGCCCTGTGGCTCGGCGGGCGTGAGGTGACATCCCTCGGCGGGCGCGGCGGCTTGTCCGTCGGCGGGTGCGGGGCCCGTCGTCCAGGCCACCACGTAGACGCGTTGCTGCAGGGTGGGCGGGTTGTTCGCGGGCGCGCAGTGCACGGTGTACGCGCCTTCCAGGCGGCCGGAGACCACCAGCCGGCTGCCGTCCGGGGCTGCCTCGCGCACGGCGAAGTCCCTGGGGCGGCCGTCGAATCCGACGCCCTCGGCCTTGGCGACGGCCTCCTTGGCGGCCCAGAAGCGGGTGAACCACAGGGCCTCGCCGTCGGGGCCGCCCGCACAGAGCGACCGCAGGAGGCGCAGTTCGTCGCCGCCGAGGGCGGTGGTGAGGGTCGCGGGGTCGCGGGCGGTGACCTCTTCGATGTCGATGCCCGGCCCGGGACCTGGACGGTGCGGCCGTACGATCGCCACGCCGGCCTCGGCCCGGTGAGCGAGCGACACGTCCAGCGGGGGCAGGGTGCGGCCGTGCACGCCGGTGACGTACGGGCGGCCGAGTTCGTCGTTGTGCACGCGCAGCTCCGCCGGGAAGACGGGGCCTTCGCCCTGTTGCCAGAGCCACTGCCGCACCGCGTCCTTGACGGCGATCCGGCCGAGCAGCCACTGCCTGCGGCCGCGCGGCGGGCGGCGGGCGTACTCGGTGCGCTCCGCGCCGCCGAGCGCGTTGCGCATGATCAGCTCGCGTGAGGCGAGGTCGGGCCAGCGCTCGTGCACCAGCGTCCAGCCGCCGGGGCGGGCCTCGGAGAGGGTGTGCCGCTCGGGGAAGCGTTCGACGGGCCGGGTCTGCGGGTCGTTGTCGAAGCGGCGGTCCTGCCAGCCGTCGAGCACGGCCCACACCCGGCCGCCGACGGACAGTTCCGCGTCCGCCTCCAGGACCGTGTCGGAGAGCGAGGTGATCCGCAGCAGGCAGACGACCTGCGTCCCGGGGGCCGGGTGGGGCCCGTGGAACCGCATGTGCCGCATCTGCACCGGGAAGACGACGGTCCGCTCGGTGCGGGTCGCCATGATCCAGTAGCCGAGCAGCTGGCCGACGTTGTCGAGCAGCGCGCCCGGCGCCGCGGGTGCGGTGATCACTCCGCGGATGTGCCGGTCGCCGATCGCCGTCAGCTTGGTGAGGCCCTGGAACGCCGGGCCGTGGAACATCCAGCGCTCACGGTAGATCTGGGCGGCGGTGTGCTCGGGGGCGCGTTCCGGGGCGCCGGGCCGGGGGCCGGGCGCGGGCGGTGCGGGGTGGTGCGGGGCGAGTTCGACCACGGCGCGGGCCGTGGGACCGAAGGTGACGGCCACGCGGTCCGGATGGCCGGGCTCGGGGGTGACGGTGACGGGCACGTCGACCGGGGGTGTGGCGGTGAGCCACCGGTCGAACCGCGCTCCGTGCACGGCGACCGCCCGCAGCCCGGGCGCTGCTTCCTCCGCCGCTTCCATCATGTGCCGCACCAGCGTGGTGGCCGGGACGACGGGCCAGCGGTCCTCCGCGTCGGGCCAGCCGGCGCGCTGCGGGAAGAAGCAGTGGTCCAGGAGGTGGGGCATGGTGTCGGGGGACACGCGCACGGTCGTCGTGGTGGTGGAGCGGGGCGGGGCGGTCGTGGGGGCGGGCGGGGCGGGAGCGGGGGTGGTGACGGCTGTCGGGGGTACGGGCGCCGGGGCGGCGTCTGGGCGGTCACGTGCCGCGATCAGTTCCGCGGCGGTGTCCGCGGTGTCCCGCAGCAGGGCGGTCAGCTCGGCGGCGGCCGGGAACCGGGCCGCGAGGCCGTCCAGGGAGGACGCGGCGGGCAGGGGCAGCCGCGAGGGGTGAGGCGCGGGGCGGGCCGCCCGCACCTGCGACCGCAGTGCGTCGAGGGCCGGCCCGGCCAGGGACACCAGGGCGCCGTCCAGGTCGAGGCGGACGGTGGGGCGGGCGGTCGTCCCCGCGGGCGCGTGGGCACGCGGAGCCGGTTCGGAGGCGCCGGCATGCGCTGCCGGTTCGGCCGGCCGGGCGGTTGACAGGGCCGGTGCCACCCGTGCTCCGGCCGCCCACAGCGCCGTTGCCACACGCCGCAGCTGGGACAGGCCGGAGCGGTGGGGTGAGTTGGCGGCGACGGTGAGGTGGTCGCGGTCGGCGAGGGTGTCGGCGACGAGGGAGGCCAGCTGGCCGGGGCCGGTCTGGACGAAGGCGCGGTGGCCCGCCGCGTACAGGGCCTCGATCAGCTCGCGGAAGCGCACGGGCTCCAGCAGATGCCGTACGAACAGCTCACGCACCGCCGCCTCGTCCGCCGGGAAGGGTGCGGCGGTCGTCCCGGACCACACCGGTACGGCCGGCGGATGGAGCCGGAAGCGGTCGGCGGCCTCCTTGATGGGCGCGAGGTACGGTTCGAGCATCGGCGTGTGGAAGCCGGAGCGGAAGGGCAGCACCTGGCACAGGACGCCCTCGGCGCGGAAGGCCCGTACGAACTCCCGGACCGCCGCGTCGGGCCCGCACACCATCGACTGGCGGGGCGCGTTGTCGTGGGAGAGCACGATTCCGGAGCCGGCCCACGCCTCGGCGAGTGCGGCGCGGACCCGGTCGGCCGAGGCACCCGTCGCGGCGAAGGCGAGACCGGGCACGGTCAACGCGTCCGGGTCGAACTCGGCCATGAAGGCGTCCACTTGGCTGCCCGAGTACAGTCCGGCCGCCACCATCGCCGTCCACTCGCCGACGCTGTGCCCGGCGACCGCGTCCGGTACGACTCCCATGCGGCGCAGCGCGGTGTCCAGCAGCCGGCCCACGCCGACGACGGAGTGGCCGTGCCGTGCGACATCGCCGACCTGCACGTCCGTGCCGGTCACGCTGGAGGGTGCGGCCAGGCCGAAGTGTGCGGCGATGTCGTCGGCGCGGGGCGCGAAGTCGCTCTCCAGGCCGGGGAAGACGAAGGCCAGCCTGCCGCCCGCGGGCCCGAGCAGGGGCGCGGGCCGGAACCAGACGTCGTTGCGGCCCTGCCAGGCCCGGCCCTTGCCGACGACCCGCCGGGCCAGCGCGAGCCGCTTGGCGGTGGGATCGACGATGCCGAGGCGTGCGGGGCCGGCGCCGGGGTGCGGCCGCGCGGGGTCCAGGCCCGAGGCGAGGACGGCCGCGTCGTCGACGCCGAGGAGGGCACCGAGCCCGTCGGCGCCGTCGGCGGCGAGCAGGAGAACGCGTTCGGGCTCGGCGACCACCGCCGGGGGCCGGGACCGGGCGGCCGGCCGCGGGCGCGCACCCGGCGCCTCCTCCAGCACCACGTGGGCGTTGATCCCGCCGAACCCGAAGGCGTTCACGGCGGCCCGCCGGACCGGCTGCTGCGGGCGGGTCTCCCAGGGGCGGGCCCGTTCGAGGGTGCGGAAGCGGGTGGCCGCGAGGGCGGGGTGCGGGTCGTCGCAGTGGAGGGTGGGCAGGAGGGTGCCGTGGTGCAGGGCGAGGACGGCCTTGACCAGACCGGCGACCCCGGCGGCCGGCATGGTGTGCCCGATCATCGACTTCACCGAACCGAGCGCGGGCCGCTCGTCGCCGGGGGCCGTTCCGGGCCCGAACACCTCGGCCAAGGTGGTGAGTTCGGCCGTGTCGCCGGCCGGGGTCGCGGTGCCGTGCGCCTCCAGCAGGCCGATCGAGTGCGGCGCGGCGGGGTCGAGTCCGGCGGCCCGCCAGGCCTGGCGCACGGCACGGGTCTGGCCGCCGGGGTCGGGTGTGACCAGCCCGGCGGTACGGCCGTCGCTGGCCACACCCGTCCCGCGGATCACCGCGTAGACGCGGTCGCCGTCGCGTTCGGCGTCCGTGAGCCGTTTGAGGACGACGACGCCGGTGCCCTCGCCGATGAGGATGCCGTCGGCGTGGCGGTGGAAGGGGCGGCTGCGCTGGGTCGGGGACAGGGCGCGGAGCTGGGAGAAGACACTCCACAGGGTGACGTCGTGGCAGTGGTGCACTCCCCCGGCCAGCATCATGTCGCAGCGGCCGGTGCCGAGTTCGGTGACCGCCTGGTCGACGGCGACCAGCGAGGAGGCGCACGCCGCGTCCACGGTGTAGGCGGGGCCGCGCAGGTCGAGCCGGTTGGCGATGCGGGAGGCGGCGAGGTTGGGCACCAGGCCGATCGCGGACTCGGGGCTGTCCGGGCCGAGGCGCTCGGTGAACGCGGTCCGTACCAGCTCCAGTTGGGCGGTGGACAGATCGGGCAGTAACTCGCCGAGGGTGCGCACGAGTTGACCGGCCGTCCGGACCCGCTGGTCGAGCCGGACCAGTCCGGGGGTGAGGTAGCCGCCGCGGCCCAGGGCCACACCGATCCGGTGCCGGTCGGGCAGCCGGTCCTCGCCGCCCGCGTCGGCGAGGGCGGCGGCGGCCACGTCGAGGGCGATCAGCTGGTCGGGCTCGGTGCCCGGCACGGAGGCGGGCATGATGCCGTACCGGGTCACCTCCACCTCGGCCAGGCCGTCCACGAATCCGCCCCTGCGGCAGTAGATCCGGTCGGCCGCGGCGGGGCCGACCGCCGAGCCGGGGCGGTAGTAGTCGGCGTCCCAGCGGCCCTCGGGGACCTCGCGGATCGCGTCCACGCCGTCGCGCAGGTTGCGCCAGTAGGCGTCCAGGCCGGCGGCACCGGGCAGCAGCACCGCCATCCCGACCACGGCGACGGCTGTCTGACGCTGCGTCATCTCACCAGCCCGAGGCGGTGTAGACGACGGCGCGGGCCGACGGGTCGCCCCAGGCCAGTTCCCGGAGGAGGGCCACGGTGCCCTCGTCGGGATCGATCAGCTTCACCCCGCGGCGGGCGTATGCGCGGCCGAGTTCCTCGCCGACCATGCCGTTGTGGCTGCCGGACGGCGCCCAGGGGCCCCAGTGGACGGTGAGCGCACGGTGGCCCGTGCGGTCGGCCCAGTCGGCGCCGAGACGTTCCAGGGCGTCGTTGGCCGCGGCGTAGTCGGCCTGGCCGCGGTTGCCGAGGACGGCGGCGATGCTGCCGAACAGCACGGTGAACGCGGGTGCGCCCGGCAGGTCCTCCAGTGCGGCGAGCAGCGCGGCGGCCCCGGCCGTCTTCGTCCCGTACACGCGCCGGAAGGACTCGGGGGTCTTCTCGGCGATCAGCCGGTCCTCGATCACCCCGGCGGCGAAGACGACTCCGTCGAGCCTGCCCTGTTCGGCGTGGATCTCCTTGACCGCCTGGAGTGCGGCGTCCCGTTCGCGGACGTCCACCGAGCGGTAGCGGGCCTCGCTGCCGAGGGCGGTGAGCTCGGCGAGGGTGGCGGTGATCTCCCGCTGGGCGAGGATCTGTTCGGCGGCCCGGTTGATCTCCGCCGGTCTCGGCGTGCCGTCCGCGGCGAGTGCGGCGCGCAGTTCGACGGGGGTGCGGGCGGCGGCGATCGCGGGGGGCTCGGGCGCGGTGGGAGCGGGCGTGCGGCCGAGCAGCTCGATGCGGCAGCGGCTCGCGGCGGCGAGCGCGGTCGCGAACTTCGCCGTGATGCCCCGGGCGCCGCCGACGAGCAGCACCACGGAGTCCCGGTCGAGGCCGAGCGCCGCGGCCTCGGCGGCGCCCTCCCCGGCGGGGCCCGCGCCGGTGCTGCCGAGCGGTCCCAGGGGCGCGGGCACCAGCTCGAAACCGTGCCGTGCGCCGGTGGCCGTGCGCAGGACGACGGGGGCCGGTTCCGTGGCGAGCAGTTCGGCGAGTACGGCGTCGGCGACGGCCGCGGGAGCGATGTCGGGGACGGTGACGATCCGGGCGAGGGTGTCGGGGTACTCCCGGGCGATGCTGCGGAAGAGGCCGTGGAGACCGGCCGACCGTGTCGCCCCGGCACCGTCGTCCGGCAGGACGGCCAGCAGACTGCGCGGGGCGCGCGCCAGGGCCGCCTGCAGCACCGGGAAGGCCTCGGGCAGCACCGGCAGTTCCGGGCCGCCGAGCGCGCCCAGGTAGAGGACGCCGTCGACCGTGCCGTCCGCCGTGCCGAGCAGATGGTCGTGGCCGACGGTCACCGCGTGGGCGCCGTGGGCGGTGAGCCCGGCCGTGACCTCGGCCGCGGCGCCCCGCCCGTCGCCGAGGAGGACGAAGCGGCGGCCGGAGAGCCCCGACCGGGGGTCCGGGGCGGGGTTCGCCTGCGGGAGAGTCACCGGGCGCAGGGCACAGCGCCGGGGAGCCTCGCCGAGGGGCGTCGCCGGTGCCTCCGCGGAGGTGAGTGCTCCCGACGCCGGTGTCCGTTCCCCGGCTTCCGCGCCGGACGCCGGTGTCAGTCCCCCGGTATCCGCGCCGGACGCCGGTGTCAGTCCCCCGGCTTCCTGGACCGACGCAGGTGTTCGTTGCCCGGTGTCCGGGCCGGACGGTGGCTCGGCCGTCGCCCGGTCCTCGCCCGCCGCGGCCCCGGCGCCGCCGGCCCGTGCCGTGAGCCAGGCCGTCACCGCGGCGGCCGTGCGCGCCTTGGTCAGCTCCTCCAGTTCCGCGTCGTCCAGGAGCTCCGCGCCGCCCGCGATCCCCAGCCGTCGGGCGAGTTCGCCCGCTATCTCGGCCCGTTTGATCGAGTCGATGCTCAGATCGGCCTCCAGGTCGAGGTCGGGCTCGATCATGTCGACGGGGTAGCCGGTGCGCTCGCTGATGATGTCCAGGACGACGCGCTCGACGTCGGGCCCGGGTTCGGCGGGCCCGGGCGCCGGCCGCCCCGGTTCGGACTGCGCGGCCGTCGACTGCCCGGACGTCGACTGCCCGGACGTCGACTGCCCGGACGTCGACTGCCCGGGCAGAGCCGCCGGCGGGGCGGCGTACCGGTCCGGCTCGGGGAGCGCGGCCTGCGGCAGCGCGGCGGGGGCGGCGGGCGCCGCCGGGACGGCTCCGGGCGCGGCCCCGAAGTAGGTGAGCAGCACGTCGCGCTGGGCGGCGATCATCTCCCGGCTGGTGCGCAGGAATTCGGAGATCAGCGCGTCCCGGCCGACCGGGTCGCCGTGCGGCGCATTCGTCGTCACAGTCGTCTCCACGACTCGTCGGGCCGGTGCGAGGGCACCGGGCAGGAGTGCTCCGTCGGCCGTGCGGACGAGGTGTCCGTCGACCGTCCAGCCGGGCCGCCGCGGCGCGGGGGCCCGCAGCGCGTCGACGGCGTCGCGGCCCCGGAAGAGCCAGGCGGTGCGCACCGGCAGCCCGGCGACGGCCAGGTGGGCGAGTGCGTCGAGCCAGCCGGTCAGCCCGCTGTCGGTGCGGGGCTCGCAGGCGACGGTGAGGTGCGGGCGGTCGCCGAGGATCTGGCCGACGAGCCGGGTGAGGACCCGGCCGGGTCCGGCCTCGACGAAGGTCCGCGCTCCCGCCTCGTACATCGCCTCGATCTGGTCGGCGAAGGCGACCGGCGCGCCGATCTGGGCGGCGAGTTCCGCGCGGACGGCGTCGGCGTCCCGGGGGTAGGGCGCGGCGGTGCGGTTGGCCCAGACGGGGAATTCGGGGGCCCGAACGGCCGTGTCCGCGAGAATCTTGGCGAATCGTTCCCCCGCCGCGGCCACGACCGGGCTGTGGAAGGCACAGGCGACGGGGATGCGCCGCGCTCCCAGACCGGCCTCCCTCAGCAGCCGTACGGCGGCCTCGACGTCCGCCGTGGGACCTGAGATCACCGACTGCTCGGGCGAGTTGCGATTGGCCACGACGACCGGCGCGGGTGTGGGCGCCGCGCGCAGCACGCGTTCGACGTCCTCGGCCCGGGCTCCGACGGCGGCCATGGTGCCGGGGGCCTCGCCCGCGGCCGCCAGAATCGCGCTCGCACGCTCGCCGCTCAGCTCCAGGAGGGTCTCCGGGTCGAGGGCACCGGCCGCACTCAGGGCGACCAGCTCCCCGTAGCTGTGTCCGGCGGCGAGGTCCGGGTGCACGCCGGCGGCGGTCAGGAAGGCGTGGGCTGCCAGGCCCGTGATGCCGAGCACGGGCTGTGCGGTCCGGGTGTCGGTGAGGGCGGCGAGGCGGCGTTCCCCGGCGGCTTCGTCGAATGCGGCCGGCGGGTAGAGCCGGTCGGCGTGGGCGCGGCCGAGCTCCAGGTAGTACCGCAGCTCGGGCAGAGCGACCAGGAGGTCGGCGAGCATGCCGGGCCGCTGGCTGCCCTGGCCGGGGAAGAGGAAGGCGACCTTGGCGCCGTCCTCCTGAGGCGCGGCCGGGTCACTCAGACGGATCCCGGACGCCGGGTCGTGATCGCCGGCCAGGACCCGGCGCAGCTGTCCGGTCAGCTCCGCCGCGTCGCGTGCCAGGACGGCCGCCCGCACCGGTTCGTGGGAGCTGTCCGCGCGGCGGGCCGCTGCCAGCGCGAGGTCGCGCAGGCGCCACGGGCGGCCGTCGGACTCGGCGGCGGCGAGGATCCGCTCGACGTCCCGGTGGGCCGCGGCCGTGTCCTTGCCCCGGAACAGGAACAGCTCGGCGGGCCAGGCGTCCAGGGTGTGCCGCGGCGGCACCGCGTCTGCGTACGCGCCGACGACCGCATGGAAGTTGGTGCCGCCGAAGCCGAAGGCGCTGACACCGGCGAGGCGTTCGGCGGCCGGTGCCGCCCAGGGCAGGGCGCGGGTGTGGAAGGCGAACGGGCTGTCCTCCTCCGACCAGGCCGCGTTGGGCCGCTCCAGGTGCAGGGTGGGCGGCTTGACGCCGTGGTACAGGGCGAGGGTGGTCTTGATGAGGCCCGCGAGTCCGGCGGCGCACTTGGTGTGCCCGATCTGCGACTTGACCGAGCCGAGCACGCACGAGCCGGCCTCGGCGCCCGCCTCGGTGAACACCTCGCCGAGCACCGCGAGTTCGGTACGGTCGCCGACGACCGTGCCGGTGCCGTGCGCCTCGACGAGACCGACCTGGGTGGGCGAGACCCCGGCGTTGCGGTAGGCGCGCAGGAGCGCGGCCCGCTGTCCCTCGGGACGGGGTGCGGTCAGGCCGAGGGAACGGCCGTCGCTGGCGGAGCCGATGCCCTTGATCACGCCGTAGATGCGGTCGCCGTCGCGTTCGGCGTCCGCGAGCCGCTTGAGGACCACGCAGGCCACGCCCTCGCCGAGCGCGATGCCGTCGGCGGAGTCGTCGAAGGCCCGGGACCGGCCCGTCGGCGAGAGGGCGTGCACGGAGGAGAACAGGACGAAGTCGTTGATGCCGTTGTGCAGGTCGGCTCCGCCGCACAGGACGGCGTCGCTGCTGCCGGAGACGAGTTCCTTGCAGGCCACGTCGAGCGCGGCGAGGGAGGAGGCACAGGCAGCGTCGACGGTGTAGTTGGCGCCGCCGAGGTCCAGCCGGTTGGCGATCCGGCCGGAGATGACGTTGGCGAGCATGCCGGGGAAGGAGTCCTCGGTCAGCCGGGGCAGCTGCTCGTCCAGACCGTCGGGGACCTTTCCGTAGTACGACGGGAGGACGGCGCGCAGGGTGGCCGCGTTGGACAGGTCGCTGCCCGCCTCCGCACCGAAGACGACCGAGGTGCGGGAGCGGTCGAACTCCCGTCCTCGGGCGCCGTATCCGGCGTCCTCCAGGGCGCGCCGGGCCGCCTCCAGGGAGAGCAGCTGGACCGGCTCGATACTGCCGAGGGAGGCGGGCGGGATGCCGTAGCCCAGCGGGTCGATGGGGATGGGGGGCAGGAAGCCGCCCCACTTGGAGGCCGTGCTCCCGGCGGCGTGGTGCACCGCGGGGTCCCAGCGCTCGGGCGGGACCTCGGTGACGGCGTCGTGTCCGGCGACCGTGTTGGCCCAGAAGGTGGCAAGGTCGGGGGCCTGGGGGAACATGCAGGCCATCCCGACGACGGCGACGTCGAGCGGTGCGGGGGGCGCCGCCACGGCGGCCGGGCGGGCGGCGGGACGCGCGGCCCGGGCAGTGAGGAAGTCGGCGGCGCCGTCGGTGACGCAGTGGTGCAGGGCGGCGACGGTGGTGGTCGCCGAGCGCAGTACGGCCACCTCGCCGGCCATGAACATCCCGTCGCCGAGCTGCCGTTCCTCGCCCACGTCGGTCAGCTCGCCGCGGGCCGAGCGCTCGACGCCCTTGCTGGCGATGCGCAACCGCCCGACGTTGAGCCGCTCCAGCGCCTCCCACACCTCGCGGTCGGGCAGGCCGGAGGTGCGTAACCGGGCCTCGTGGTCGCGGTAGTCGGCGGTGAAGGGGCTGGGGACGCAGCGGGTGGCGTGGCCGGGTGCGGTCTCCAGCAGTGCCGTGGTGGTCGCGGTCAGCACCTGTCGCTGGAAGAGCGGCCGGATCGCGCCGAGTTCCACGGCCTCGTCGGTGAACAGGTAGGCGGTGCCCATCAGGACGCCGACGGCTGCGCCCCGGGAGGTGAGGGGCGCGGCGAGGGCGGCGGCCATGGCGGCGGACCGCTCGTCGTGGATACCGCCCGCGAGGAACACCTCCAGCTGCCGCGCGGTCTCGCCATCGGCGTCGGACTCGGCCAGGAAGTCCTCCAGCACGGCGAGTTGGGCCTCCCAGAGCGGGAAGGAGGCGCGCGGTCCGACGTGTCCGCCGCACTCGGAGCCCTCGAACACGAACCTGCGCGCACCGGCCTGCAGGAACTGGTGCAGCAGCCCCGGCGAGGGCACGTGCAGGAAGGTGCGGATCCCGGCCCGCTCCAGCGCCTCGGCCTGTGCGGGGCGTCCGCCCGCGATGATCGCGTGCGTGGGCCGCAGTTCCCGTACGGCCTCCAGCTGGGCGTTCCTGATGTCCTCGGGCGCGAAGCCGAGGACGCCCACGCCCCAGGGCCGGCCGTCGAGCACGGCACGCGCCTCGGTGAGCATCGACCGGGTCCGTGCGCCGTCGGCGAGGGCAAGGGCAAGGAAGGGCAGCGCTCCGTCCTCGGCGACCGCGGCGGCGAAGGCGGCCTGGTCACTGACCCGCGTCATGGGCCCCTGGGCGACCGGGATCCGGGTTCCGAGCGCCCGGCTCATGACCGACCCGGGCCGCAGGGCCCGGCCGGGCCCCTCATCCGCAGACTCCGGGGGCCCGTCCCCGACCGGCACCACCGGCCCTGCACCCGCAGACGACGCAGGCCCGTGCCCGGCAGACACCACCGGCCCACCGACAGCCGACTCCGCAGACCCGTCCCCGGCCGATACCACCGGCCCATCACCTGGGGGCTTCGCGGAGCCGTCACCGGCGAATGCCGTCGGCTCGTGGACAGGCTCCTGCGGTCCGTCGCCGCGCGGATCCTGCGGGGCACCGCCGCTCTGCTCCTGCGGCCCGACGGCCGCGGTGATCGCCGCCCTCATCTCGCGCACCGTCCGCCGTACGTCTCCCCACCGTTCGGCGAACCGTGCGGCGAGGAAGCCGTCCTGGCCGACCGGGAGAAGCTGGCGGCGCAGGTCACGGGCACCGAGCAGGGGGGCGACCGCCGCGGGGTCGTCGGCCGGTGCGTGCGGGGTGCCGGGACCGCGCCTGCGCAGCACCCGGTGGCCGCCCAGGACCACGGTCTCGGAGCCGTCCAGGGACCGCAGCACGGCCCGGGTCGCCTCGGGCAGTGCCGACTCGGTCAGCAGGGCCAGCTGGCTGTCCAGGACCACACCGGCCGCCCCGCCGGCCACGGCAGCCGCCGCCGTACGCGGGCCGATGCCACCGCAGGCCCAGACGGGCACGTCCAACTCATCGTCATTCAACAGCAATTGGAGGAGGACGAAGGTGCTCAGGCTGCCGGTGCGGCCACCGCTCTCGGCACCCCGGGCGATCAGCCCGTGCGCCCCGGCGCGGACCGCCTCCCGCGCCTCGGCCGGACCGGTGACTTCGGCCAGCACCCGGTGTAGCGGGGCGACTTCGCGCACGCTCCAAGGGGCGTCGGCGGCGAGGACCACGGTGCCGGGCACCCCGTCCAGATCGGCGGGGCGCAGGGCGCAGCGTCCGCTCACGCGCACGCCGAACGGGCCGGGCGCGGCGCGGCGCAGGCGGGTCAGCTCCTCGCGGGATCCGCGGTCGCCCGCGCCCAGGTCGAGGATGCCGAGGGCGCCGGAACCGCAGGCGGCAGCGGCGAGTCCGGCATCGGGCTCTCCGAACGGGGTGAGACACAGGATCAGGTCGTAGGCGCGCACAGGGGAGGTCATGTTGCTCCGAAGAAACGGGAGGACAGCACGGTGGGGGTTTTGTGCGGCGAGGCCAACGGAACCTAGCGAGCTGTTACTCACGGGTCAATAACGATGCGGCGCTTTTGCTGTCGGTGGCATTGATCCGGCCAGCCCGGCGAATTCCCCGCAAGCAATTGAAAATCCGAGCAATCCCAGTCGGCGCCCGGTCCGCACGGAGTTCTCTTACTTCCCCCACACCGGCACAAGTCAGGCAAAGCGCCTGGCACATTCACCACGGACACACCCGACGGCAACACACCGGGACACGAAGGCGGCTTCTGTAAATTCCCCATGACATCCAGCCGGTGGCTCGATCGCGGCACACCGCCGACCGGACACCGGCAAGGGCGCCGGACGGCGGGCGGCGGGCGGCGGGCGGCGGGCGGCGGGCGGCGGGCGGCGGGCGATGATCGGCAGGCGGGGATCGCGGAGGGCACGCGAAGGCCGGGGAAGGCGAGCGGCGGCCGGGGATCGCCATAGAGGGGTCGGGGATCGCCGAGGAGGGTCAGGGAAGGCGAGCGGCGGCCAGGGAAGGCGGGCAGGAGCCGGAGACGGCGAGCGGGGGCCGCCTTCCGGTGACCCCCGGTCGTCGTTCAGCCGAGCAGCGAGCCCACCGCCGTCGGCGCGGCGGAGAGGACGCCGGCGACCGGGGACACGAGCGTGCCCACGAGGTCGCGAGCGGAGGCGGGCACGGCCGGAGCCGGGTCGGCCGGAGCCGGGTCGGCCGGAGCCGGGTCGGCCGGAGTCGGGTCGGCCCGAGGGAGGGCGGGCACGGCCGGAGCGGGGGCGTCGGCGGTGCCGACCTGGGCGATCCGGGGCTGGTACACCCGTTCCCGCCCGGGCCGCCGGGCCCCGGGCGCCGACTTCTCGCGCGGCGCGTCCCCGCCGGGCCGCTCGGCGGACCGCCGCGAGGACTCGGGCCGGCCCCGGCCCGGCACGCCCGGCACGCCCGGTACACCCGAGTCATCAGGCGCATCAGACACATCGGGCATATGAGGTACATCGGGTGCGTCCGGAGCGCCTGGCGCATCCGGCGCGCCGGAGCCGCGCGGAACCGCGGCCGGTGCCGGCGCCGCTTCCAGGGCCCAGCGCTGCCGGCCGGACCCGTCCCGGGCGGTCACCACCACGGGGGCGGAGGGCCTGCCGGAACCCGGGGAGAGGGCGAGACCCCTGGGCCGACGGAGCAGGAGTTCGCCGCGGACCGTGAGGTCGTACACCACCTCGCCGGCGTGCACGAGGCAGCCGGACACCACGACGCCGTGCGTGCCGGGGTCGGCGGCCAGGCAGAGGGCCGGATCGTCGGCGCTGCGCAACAGCCCGTCGTCCCGGTACGACCACTGCTGCGAGGCGGCGGACGAACACACGGCGAGCACGGCACCGGCGCCCGGCTCGGCCCTGCCCCCGCGCACGTCCAGACAGCGCCCGGTGTCGAGACTGCGCAGCCGGCCGTGCGCGACCTCGACGGGTTCACCGACCGAGGCGGCGGAAGGAGAGGCGGCCGCAGACCGCTCGCCGGTGGCGCCCGCCGTACCGGTGCGGGTCGACCGGCCGGCCGGGGCGCCCCAGGTGGCGCCGGGTCCGGGGACACCGTTGTCATCGGACCATCCCTTGGTCACCAGCACGGTGGCGAGCAGGACGAGCGAGGCCAGGCCGACACCGACCGCCAGGGCCGTACGACGTCTCCCCTCGGGCGCCGTACGGTGCCGGCCGCCCGCCGCCGGGGGTGCCGCGCGGGGCCCGGCCGGGCACCCCTCGGCGGCGCCGCGGCCGGGGCGGGAGTCGAGGTAGCGGCGGGCGCCCCAGCCGAGCACGCTCTCGGCGAGCAGCACGTCCAGGCCGCCGTCGAAATACCCGAGCTGTTCGGCGGCATACCGGCAGTGACGGCAGGCCGTCAGATGGTGCTGCACATCAGGGAGGAGAGAGCCGCCGCGGCGAATGGGGACATCCAGCAGGCGGTTGTAGAAGCGGCATTCGCTGGTGGGCGCGAGTTCCCGGTGGGCCCGTACGCAGGCCGAGCGGAATTGCTCGCGAGCCCGCTCCAGGGCGGCCGCCGCGGTGACCTCGTCGACACCCAGCAGACCAGCGGGTATGTATATGGGCTCCGCCTCGACCTCGGTATGCCACAGAAGGCATTGGGCGGCGCCGGACAGGGCCTGGAATGCGCGTTCGGCGAGGTGTCGCCTTTCGGGCGTGCCGGGCATTGCCGCGCGAAGGCCACGCCCGCCGGTGGGTTTGCGCAATTCCGGCACGACGACACAAGCCGCGTCGTCGGCGGCCCAGACACGGACGGTCTCCCGTACGGCCACGAGGAGTTGCGGACGCAGGGCGCCGCCGGCCGCCCCGCCGGCCAGTCGGCCGAGCACTCGCTGGACGGCGGCGGTGGCCACCATCTGGGCCGAAGGCCCGGTGGCGGCCAGGCAGACGACCGCATAGTCGCGCACGGCACACCAGTGGCGGGCCAGCAGCAGGGCGACGGCGTGATGACGGCCGTCGTCCGGGCCGTCAAGTCGGGCGAGGAGGTCACGGTCGGACTCGCCCGGAAGCGAACCGGGGCGGGGCGGGAACGGTGGGCGTGGGGGGTAGGGGGACTGCACGAAACCATTTCCTTTCCAGCCGCAGGACGGCATGCGAAAGGCGTCCTGTCGGAAAGCAGCGCCTGATTGGTGCATACCTAATGGGCCGGCCTTAGCGTTCGGTCATGGCCTTTGCCCTCCCATGGGGAGGCTCACCTTCGCACATGCGCATCGCGGGAAACAAGAAGTTCGATTGACCCGACCTCAGAATCGAAGAAATACACGGCAGTTACCGCGGGTATTCACACACGCTTGCGAAGCGGGGGTTGCGTGACGGCCGCAGCGCATGCGCCAAAGGCCGGACAGCACACGGTCGGTGACGTGTGGCAAAAGCCGGACGACACACGGCCGCTGCGACCGTGGCAAAGACCGGACGGCACCCGACCGCCGCGCGCGGCAAGGGCTGGACGGCACCCGACCACCACCGGTGCGCCAAAAGCCGGACGGCACAAGGGATCCCGGCCTTCCCGGCGGCAGCGGGGCGACGGGCACCGGTCGCACGACGCCCCCACGGCAGCCGCACGGGCCGGCCGCATGACGCCCGCCCACAGCCGGTTCCCATGCGTCTCCCGGCGCACTCTCATCCCGGCCGGCACAAGCGGACCATCGAGGACCACTTCGACCACGCCTTCGAGCTGGAGCAGGCCCTGGCGGCCGAGGGCGACACCGCGCGCCTGGACCTCTACGGCTGCGCGGCGGTGGAACCCGCCGGCGAGGAAGGGGCCGGCTGTCTGCGTACGGTGGTGCGCCCGGCCGGTGCCCGCCAGGTCCTCGGCCCCGCGTTCACCGGCCGGCTCAAGGAGTTCGTGGCGGATCCGGAGGACAGCGGGGACAGCAGGGACGGCGGGGCGGACACCCGGGACGGGCGCCGGGCCGCCTGAGCCGGCGTGGAAGTGCGACGAAAAAGAAGGAGGGGCCCGATCGGGCCCCTCCTTCCAGGTGCTGCGTCAGCCCTTGCTGTTGGGCCGCAACGTCCAGAGGACCTGCATCTCGCTCGTGACCGCTCCGTCCGCGCGCCGGATCTCGACCGACACCGGGAACTCGGGACGCTGCCCGGCGTCCAGTTCGGCGACGACGTCGGCGGCCGGGCGGCCCAGGGTCGCGGTCGCGGTGACAGCGCCCATCGCCAGCTTCTTGTAGGCGATCTCGGCCCGCACGGCGAGCGGCACGGCGCGCGAGAGCTGGTCCCCGAACGCGGCCAGGACGATGGCACCGCTGGCCGACTCGCCGAGCGTGAACATCGCGCCGGCGTGCGGGCCGCCCACGTGGTTGTGGTACTCGCCCTGGTCCGGCAGGGACACCACGGCCTTCTCCGGAGAGGTCTCCAGGAACTCCAGGTTCAGCGTCCGGGCCATGGGCACGGTGGCGGCGAGCATCTCGCCGATCGACATCTGGTCTGCGCTCATGGCCGCCATGTTACTCACGGGTAGGAGAGGCTGGCCAGCACGATCGCGTCACACCGCTCCCCATTGCTACGACCCTGACAAGAGCCGGTGACCGAACCGTGTCGCCGTCGCACTAGGGTTATCGGCCATGTGGCCAGATCAGCAGCCGCCAGGGGGCGCGCAGAACCCGCAGCAGAACCCGTACCAGCAGCCGGGGTACCAGCAGCCGAATCCGTACCAGCAGCCCGGGTACCAGCAGTACCCGCAGGCCGGCGGGTACGGGCAGCAACCGCAGTGGGGGCAGCAGCAGCCGCCCACCGCGCCCATGCAGCAGCCCCCACAGGGCGGCGGCGGGCGCGCGAAGCTGATCGCGGTCATCGCGGCCGCGGCGGTCGTGATCACCGCGGGTGTGACCGGTTTCCTGGTGCTCGGCGGTTCGAAGGACGACAAGGACAACAAGGCGGACGGCGGCAAGGGCGGTGGGCACGCGAGCCAGTCGCCGACGCAGCAGCCCACGGCCACCTCGTCCTCGGACGACAGCGACCCGCGCGGCAACGAGACGGAGAAGCCGACCATCGCGGGCTGGAAGGTCGTGGTGAACCCCAAGTGGGGCGTCGCCTTCGACGTGCCGGCGGACTGGGAGGTCCAGTCGCCCGGCCTCGCGGTCAACTTCGACTTCCCGAAGTCCGAGAAGGACACGGGCATCACCATGTCGGGCCTTGCCGAGTACAAGTCCAAGTGGTGCACGTCCGACGACGACAAAGACGGCCGCTCCGAGGACACCCCGCTGGCGGTCGTGGGCAGCAAGGGCGCGAGCGGCGCCAAGAACTCGGACCAGATCGCGATCAACACACCGCCGTGGTGGGTCTACGGCGGATACACCATGCCGGACAAGAAGAGCATCTCGTGGGACAAGAAGGCCACCCCCTTCAAGTCCGCCTCGGGCGTCCAGGGCAGCTACGCCTGGGCCCAGTCGATCCACACGCCGCGCAAGGGCAAGTGCGTGACCGACGGCAAGGCCCTCACCTTCGGCTTCCAGAACTCGGCCCACGACTTCGTGTCGTTCGACTTCTACGGGGCCACTGGCGTGAAGGGTGAGATCCCGAAGGCGACCGTCCTGAAGGTCCTCAGCACGATCCGGCTGCACGGAACCCCGACCTCCGACTGAGCCCGCGGGATGTTCCGGCCCACCGCGACTCGGCGGGCCGGAACGCTCTGGAGACTCAGCCCTGCTTCAGGTAGCCGCGGTAGATCCAGTGGCCGTACACCGTACTCGGGCCGTTGTCGGAGACCTGACAGTCGGAAAGGCACTCCCAGGTGCCGCTGCTGTTGTTGCACTCATAGTGGGAGACGACGTGGTGGCCCTTGAGCGCGTGACCGATCACCTTGCCGCGGGGGCTCGGCGTCTTGTGGATGGGGGCCTCGTCCTTGGTCACGACGTAGCGGTGACCGACGGGCTCGCAGCGCAATGACGCGGCCGAAGCGGGCGCCGCGACGACGGCCGGCACGGCCGCACCGATGAGCGCAGCCGTGCCGATCAGGGCTGCAACATGCTTGCGCATGAAGATCCTCTCTTCTCCTGTCACACATATCCGCCACGTTCACGACAAATAGTCATGAACATGATCAAATGAGCTTAAAGGGCTCTCCCGTTCACAGTCAAAAAAGCGCCATGCACGGCGAGTTGGCCGGATCGGCCGGCCGAGGTCGCAAACGGGTTTGAATCCGTGGCACCCACAAGCGATAGTCACCCGGTGAAATCAGCCGTCCTCCGCCGCCCGCCCGGAGCCCCGGGAGTGAGCCGCAACTACTCCCTCCTGACCACGGCGGCCGTCGTCACCGGCCTCGGCGCGAACGGCTCGCTCATCGCCGCCGCGTTCGCCGTGCTCGACGCCGGGGGCGACGGCGGGGACGTGGGACTGGTGGCCGCCTCCCGCACCCTGCCCCTCGTGGTGTTCCTGCTCATCGGCGGCGCGATCGCGGACCGGTTGCCCCGGCACCGGGTGATGGTCGCCGCCAACGCCCTCAACTGCCTCTCCCAGGCGGCCTTCGCGCTGCTCGTGCTGACCGGTGAGCCCCGGCTGTGGCAGATGATGCTGCTCACCGCGCTGGGCGGCACCGGGCAGGCCTTCTTCGGCCCGGCGGCCGAGGGCATGCTGATGTCGTCCGTGGAGGGGGAACAGGCGGCCCGGGCGTTCGCCCTGTTCCGCATGGCCACCCAGGGAGCGGCGCTCGGCGGTGCCGCGCTCGGCGGCGCGCTGGTCGCGGCGATCGGCCCCGGCTGGGTCCTGGCGATCGACGCGGCCGCCTTCGCCGTCGCCGGCGCCCTGCGCTCCTTCCTCGACGTCGGTCACATCCCGCCGCGCGCGCCGGGCGAGGGCATGCTGGCCGATCTCCGGGAGGGCTGGCGGGAGTTCACCCACTGAGTTGGGCTGTGACCGGCAGGACGACGAAGATCCCCACGCCGATAAGACCTGCGAGGGAGTAGGCCATCACCCGGGCGACCCGCCACGCGCGGCTCTCGACGAGCCTTTGCAGGAGACTACGCACGGAAGACTTCTAGCGCACCAAGTGGCTGCGGTGAGCTTCTTCGCCGACATTGGCAGCAACCCTGCAGAGCCTCACGCATCGGCCTGCAGGCCGTCGCCGCGTCTGGCATCCCCGCACCCCCAGCAACACGCTTTCCAAGTCTGTTGGCGGCCCACCAGAGGCCGTGCCGGGGCATTCACCTGCGTTCATGTCCGTCCGGGCGCTCTTCACGTGCCGGGGGCTGGACCCGCCTGAACGGTGGTGTCCGTCGCTGAATGAGACGGAAACTGAGACGGGCGGACACCCGCCCGACCAGGTGCGCTCCTCGATGCGAACTATGGGCGGGGCGGTCGTTGAGGTCTCCTCGACTGGTCAGCCGGGGGCTGGGGCAGGTAACGGTCAGCTACGGATGGGCTGGTTGCTGTACTTCATTGCTATACAGCAGCTGGGGTGTGGGCTGCCGCTTTCGAGTTGACGTCTCTCGCGCCAAGCACGGCGCTGCGCCCCTATCGTGGCACCAAGCTTGGCTCGCCCGAGACCGCCTCCCAGCGACTTCAGAGTCACTCGCAGAACCCCTCCTGACCTGCGGAAACGTCGAGCACTAGAGAAGCGGCCTGCGGCGCTCGACAAGGCGAAACCGCAGGCCAGTAGGCATGCCGTTGCTCCAGAGGCTCCAAATTACGCGGAACGCGGGACTCACTTGAGAGGGGAGCCGCGAACATGCCTTCGCCTTGTCCCCATGAGCCAGGGCGAAGGCGTGACGGGCGGTAATCAGCCAAAGGCCTCCCGGAAAGACAATAAGCCGGCACGGGAGCAGACCATCGGATCAGGCCGAACCCGTACACCGCTTCTCAGGACGTATCTGACTCGGGCTTTCGCCCGAGTCAGGCACGAATCTGAACCACTTGGAGAACCCGCTCTTGCCGTCCTCCCACCAGCCGTATTTGAACTCTTCGAAGGCGCCGAGCGCGAGGTCGAGGATGGGGACGGCGTTCCCGAGGAACACCAGTTGGTCCGCGTAGGACATCTTGCCGCTGTAGTCGAGCACCATCGAGAGGTTGACCGCAGACGTCAGGCCCCCGGCCGACAGCACCGCTTGGGGTACCCATCCGATGGGAACGCAGATCAGTGCGCCGCTGCGGCCGAGCAGCACCCCGCCGATGTTGCCGCCGGTGATGTCGAAGGTCGTCTCGAAGCACCCGCTCGCGCCCTTGATGTAGCCGGTGTTCACGAACTCGGTGATCCCGTTGCCGTTGAAGGCGCCGAGACCACCGCGCGAGATGGCGTTGGCCTCGCTGGCGGCGTCCCAGCCGAAGGAGGCGGTGGTGTCGACGTAGCCCAAGGACTTGAGAGACAGCAATCCGGCTTCGGCCGGCTCCCTCGGATCGAACTTCTGGAGCGTACCGAGCATGAGGTAGTTGTCCGCCGGGCCGCCCCCGAACCCGATCAGCACGGCCTTCACTCCGAAGCCAAGCAGCGCTCCGGTGAGCGCACCCCACTCCGCTCCCTTCAAGGCGGACTTGAAGAAGCTCCCCGCAGATCCCTTGCCGCCCGCGAAACCGATCGCCGCACCGGTACCGGCACCGGCGATGGCGCCTTGTACCGCGCCGCTCGTGACATAGCTGAGCGTGGTCGCAGCGCCTGCCGAGGTGTTGAACCACCCGCCGACGGCGGCACCGGCCGCGCCGCCGGCCAGGGCGCCGATTCCGCCGAGCAGTCCCCCGATGAGTACACCTGCGGCGACCGAGCCCCCCGCGCGTGCCGCCGCGATACCGCCGACGACGGCCCCGCCGGCCACTCCGACGGCCGTCGCCGCCATCATGCCGGCGCTGACGTTGATGGCGACACCGGCCAGGCAGAGCGTGGCGCCGCCGGTGAACAGCGCCCCCACGATGAGCGTGGCGACGACCAGCCCGACACCGATGATCGCCATCACGTTCCAGAAGCCGCACCCGCTCGGGTCCACGAACGCGACCGGGTTGTCGTGCGCGTAGACGTACGGGTTCCAGGCGTCGATATTGAACACTCCGGGGACGATCGGGTCCGGGCTGATGAAGCGGCCCAGGCGTGGGTCGTACCACCGGCGTCCGAGACAGACCAGTCCCACCTCTGAACCAGTTCCGGCTCCCCCGAGGCCCGGTGCCGTGTCGTGCCGCAGGGTGCCGTACGGCCCGAACGCGAGCCGCCGCAGTTCGCCGCCGTCCGCCCCGGTGAACAGCGTCGGGGTGCCCATCATGTCGGAATGGACGAACACCTGCTTCCCGCCGCACACCGCTGCCACCCGCATGCCACCGAACGGCAGCCACAGCACGAACTCGGCGCCCTGCTTCTCAAGGTGAGGTGTAACCGACACCGACTGAAGAACGCCGTCCCGATAGGTGACCGCCTTCTGGCCGCGAAAGTCGTAGTCGTGGTCCAGGCGGGCGTCGTCCGCTGTCACCACGGTGCGCAGGTTGTCGAACGCGTCGAAGGTCAGCGTCCCGTACGGCGCTGAGGTCAGGCGGCCCGCGGCGTCATGGGCGTAGCGGTCGGCGCCGGCCGTGACGAGCGTGGCGCCGCCTCCCGGCGCGTAGCCGAGGCCGCCGAGCCCGTCCACATGGGTGACGTTGCCCGAGTCGGAGTAGGCGTAGCCGAACCGTTCACCGCTGCCGTAGGTGGCGCTCGCGAGGCGGTTCAGGCCGTCGTAGGTATAGGTGACGGTGTCCTCGTCCCGCTGGGCTCTGACGCCGACGAGGTTGCCCTGTTCGTCGAAGCTAAAGTTCTCCTCGCGCAGTACCGTGCCATCGCCCGCGAGTACCCGCTGGGTGGTCATGCGTCCGGTGACCGGGTCGAACGAGGCAAGGTTCTCGGTGCCGTTGGCGAAGACCATGCGGGTGATGCGGGCGGCGGCATCGCGTTCGACGGAGGTCACCAGTCCCGGGCAGGACGCGATCAGCCCGCGCGCGTCGTAGGTGTAACGCAACACGCGGCGGCCCGCACCCGGCGCCGTCTCGGGCAGGGTGACGCTGACGGGCCGTCCCAGCCGGTCGTGGTCGGTGGTCGTGACGAACGACGCTCCGCCCAGTACGGTCACGGTCCGCGTCGACTCCAGCGGACGGCCGGCCGGGTCGTAGGCGAAGGTGATGGTGCCGAGCCGGTCGGTGACCTGGTGGAGGCGGCCGACCCTGTTGCGCGCGCCGTCGGACGGCAGTGGGGAGCCGCTGTCCAGGTAGGAATAGCTGATCTCGGGTGTGGTGGCGTCGGCCTCACGCACCTCGGTCACCCGGCCCAGCGGGTCCACGGCAGTGAGGACGCTCTGGCCGGTCGGCAGGGTGCGGCGCACCTGGTTGCCGGCCGCGTCGACCACTGTGACGACGCGGCCGGTGTCCGGTGAGTCACGCAACAGCGGGCGGCCGAGCAGGTCGTAGATCAGGGTGGTGACCGCTCCTTCGGGGGTTGTCGCGGAGGCGATCCGGTTGCCGTGGTCGTAGGTGTAGGTGGAACGGATCCACCGGGTCCCGTCGTTGCGGCCGATGGAGACGCTGCGGCCCAGTGCGTCGTGCTCCTGGGTCTCCATGGTGCGCGGCGCGAAGCCCGGCGCGGTTCGAGTGACCGTCATACCGCCCGGCGTGTACACACGCTCGACCGACTCGACGCCGGGCACCACCTGCCGAACGAGCCGCCCCAGCGCGTCATAGCGCATGCGCACACGTTGCACCCCTTCGGGAGGCGGTACGCACGCGGGCGTGTCGACGTGGTCGACGTAGTAGGGCACGGCGGTCTCAGCGATGTGCCCCTTGCCGCTGTAGCGACGGAATTCGGTGACGAGACGCCCGCGGCCCGGTCCGCCCTCACCGGGCGCCATGGCGGCGATGCGGCGTCCCATGGCATCACTGAACTCGTACGTGGTGTGCGTGTCGGGGCTGCCGGAGGCGATCCGGCGGGCAATAGTGAGCCGCACCGGTGCGGTGGTGAGGTCGTAGGCGTAGCTCACGGTCGGCAGTGCCGGGGTGTCGCCCGGTTCGATGGTGGCGCTCACCCGGCCCAGCGCGTCAAACTCGTCCCGTGTGGTGTTGCCGTTCGGGTCGGTGACCGCCTTGATCTGGCCGGTGCGCCGGTCGACCTCGGCCGTGAACACGTTGCCCAGTGGGTCGGTGGTGCGCCGGGGGTATTGGCCGGTCGGGTCGCTGTCTAGCCGCGCGTCGTGGCCGAGGGAATTGCGGGTGACCAGTGAGGTCCCCTCCGAAGACGTGGCGCGGGCGTGACTGCGCCGGGTCACCCACCAGCCCTGCTCTTCTGGCATCCGGTGGTAGCCGAGCGACTCCCAGTCCGGCTGATCCGCGCCATACACCGCCGCCGCCGTCTCGTCGGTGAGGGCGAGATCCTCGATCCTGGTCACCGCGCCCAAGTCGACGAGTCCCTCGGGCAGACCGGTATGGTCCGGACCGTCGTAGTAGGTGATCGATGTGCCGAGCAGCACGCCGTCGGCGCCCCGCTGCGTGACCCGGGCCGGGACGGCGAGGAGGTTCACGCCCCCGCGCGCGAACGCCACCTCGGTTGTCACATCCTGGTCGGCGGTGGGCTGTCCGGGGCGGTAGGCACGGTTGCGCTGACGGCGCACATTGCCGGCGGTGTCCACCTCCAGGTAGTCCACTTCGCGGATGGCGAAGGGTGCGCTGCCGCGGTCCCAGGTCTCTTCGACGGTCCTCCGTTCGAAGGGCACGACGACGCGGGCGCTCTCTGCCGTCGTCACGACGTGGGTGTCGTAACGGTGCCGGACGACGTGGTAGGGGCGGTCCGCGTCTGGGGAGCCATCCAGCCCGTAGGTCGTCGTGGACAGCACGCGACGACGCAGCGCGCCGAGCCGCAGCCGTTCGTCGGTGGAGAGCGGGCGCCCTGGGTCGTCGGGGTCAAGGCCGACGTGGAATGTCGTGACGACCCGTGTGGTGGGGGCGGTCTCGTCGCCGATGGTGTCGGCTATCACCTCGCTGAAGCCCAGGAACGCCCGGGCGTCCGGGTCGAACCGGGCCTCCCGGTATGCGTACTCGGTCGCCGAGGTGACGCCGGTCGCGGCGTCGGTCGACTCGACACGCCCGACGCAGTGGACCGCGACGGGGTGGAAGGTCCGCCAGGGCCGCCCCGCGGCGGCGTCCTCGCGGGCGTAGGAGGTCGACGAGCGGTAGCTGATGGTGGTGGTGAGGCCGAGTCCGTTGTCTATCTCGGTGAGCAGGTGCGGCTTAATCCCTCCGGTCAAGTCGAGGAACACGTAGGGGCCAGGCAGACCGGTGCGTGTTGACGGCGCGGTCCACAGCACACCCGCGGTGCCGGTGCCGGTCATGTCGGCGAGCCGCACCGCGCCGGGCGGCAGCGCCGGTGTTCCCTCGATCACCACGGGGTCGCTGAGCCGGTCGGCTCCAGTCGTGAACCACACGGTGACCCTGCCCGGGCCAACGTGCACGAGGTCGGCGCAGCCGTCGCCGTCCACGTCGGTGAGGTAGAGGTCAGCGGGGTCGTAGCGCGCCGGGAGCACCGGGGCTGGGGTCATCCGCACGGCTTCTGCCCAGCGGCCGTTGCCCAGCGCGGGCCAGTACGTGACGCCACCGCCATCCACGCGGACCAGGTCCATAAGCCCATCCCCGGTCATGTCGGCCAGCGCGACATGCGGGTCGCGCAGGTCCACCGGCGGCGCCTGGTGCTCGGGCAGCACCCGTGGCTCGTCCGACCAGCCGTCGCCATCGCGGAGATGGAGGGCGAACGTGCGGCCGAGACTCGTCATGAGGTCCGCGACACCATCCCCGTCGAGGTCGACGAGCCGGCTGTCGCGGCGGGCGAGCGCGGCGGCGGGCGAGCGCCGCCATTGCACCGGGGGGCCGAAGCCGCCCCCGGGGACGAGCGGGTAGTAGCCGGGCAGTGGGCGGTCCGCGACAACCAGGTCGGCGGTGCCGCTGCCGTTCATGTCGGCGAACGCGACCGCCGCGCGGTCAAGCCGGTACGGTGCCGGCATCCGCGTCAGCGTGCGAGCCTCGCCCCAGGTGCAGTCGCCCCTGTTCGGCCACAGCCGCGGCAGGCCACCGCCGAGGTCGAGGAGGTCGGGAAGGCCGTCGCCGTCCCAGTCGACGAGTTCGACCCTGCGTGAGGCGAGGTCCGGCGGCACCGCGCCGGTGAAGCGCTTCAGTTCGGCAGTGGCGGGGGCCGCGTACCTGAACGTCAGCGGTCGGCCCGCCAGTGTGCCACCGTCCTCAGTGTGGCCGAGCACCGTGATCTCCGCCAGGTGGGAGCGGCCCCGACTGTCCGCGTCCTCGTAAGAGAACCGCCATGAACGCACGAGGTGCTGAGCGACGCCGTCGACGGTCAGCTCCGCCGTGCGGGCACGCCGGTCGGTGGGGACGAGGAAGCCGAATCTGCCGTCCAACAGACGGTCGTTGCGGTCTTCGTAAGTGAAGGTGAGGGTGTAGGGGCCCCAGCGGACCGTGTGCAAATAGCGCTGCGAGCCGTCTGCTTCCCAGGTGAACGCCACGGAGTTCCCGAAGGAGTCGGTGAGCGACTCCAGTAGCCAGGCGCCCACGCGCTCGGTTCCCTCGGATGTGTCCGCAATCCGTGCGCCCGGGTTGAACCCCAGGCGATGGACCCGGTCGCTGGTGTCGGTGACCAGCCAGCCATCGCCCTGCCGCTCGATCAGCCAGTGCACGGTGTCGACCAGTGGCCGGTACCGGTCGCCGCCGAGCGCGACGAGATTCTCTACTCCGGGGACCGCGAACTCGTCGTCCGCGGTGTAGTCGGGCAGCCGACCTTCGGTGCGCCGCGCTACGGCCAGCAGTCCCAGGCCCCAGCCCATCCCGAACACCCCGTCCCCGCCGCCGCTGTGATACCGCAGCATCAGCTCCGGGCGGACTCCTCCCGGTCCGGGGGGCAGTTCGAAGGGGACGCTGAAGCCCGCCGTGCCCGTGTTGAGGTCGATGTCAACGGTCGTGCCCAGGCCCTGTACGGCACCTCCTCCCTTGGGCAGGGAGATCACCTGCTCGTCGACTCCGCTCGTACGCTCCACGCCGCCCCCTCAGCCGCGCGGGGTGAAGGAGTAGCCAAGGACCAGTGCCAGGTTGGTGATCCCGCTCAAGTCCAGACGGCCGTCCCGGACGAGTAGGGGGTTGTCGTCCGCGCTCACGCCAAGCTGATAGGCACCAAGGGCGCTTCCCGCCGCCAGCGAAGTCCACGGGCTGCCGACGGTGGTCGAACTCGCCGATCCGTGGGCGTCCGTGGTGGCCTTCGACACCGTTGTGGGAGAGGTGGGCGTCGCCAGCGACACCGTGACGCCGCCGGGCGTGGCGGGCGCCGAGGTGCCGATGACGACACCCACGCTGGTGATGGTCGGCGCGGTCTCGTTCGTGGGGAAGTCCGCGGCGGTCAGCGTGAGCGCCAAAGTACCGGTCTCGCGGAACCGGAAGAACAGGTCGGGATACAGCCAGCGCAGCGGCAGGCCGCGCTGCCGCTGCGTCACACCAGGGCGACCGCGCAGGTCGGTCAGCACGCGCGAGGCCAAGTCCGGATCGAAGCGGGCGTCGTAGACGAAGGTCAGCCGCACGTCCAGCAGGGCGCCGAAGTCGATGTCGTTGACCTCACGGGGAATGTCCAGCCGCCACGACGACACGACCCCCGCACCGCTGAAGAGGCCACCCATGCGTACGTCCGGCGGGGAAATGAGGCCGTCGGAGCGTGCAGAGTAGTCAGACAGGACCAGTGTCTCCTTCGGCTGCACACGGTGCTTGAGCCCGCTGTCCGCGGGGTCACCCCACAGCGCGGCGGGCGTGCGGTAGGAGGAGATCCCGCTGTTGGTCAGTGTTCCGGACAGCCCGGCGACCGGCACGACTCCGACCACCTCAGCCTCCACCGAACGAATCCGGCCCGCGTAGGAGCCCGGGTAGACGCCGTCGAAGTCGTCGACGCGGGTCTCGAAACTCATCGAACCCGTCCTGCGGAACTCCGATTCGAACAGCCAACCGTACCGCTCGGCCAGCGAGATCGTCTGTCTCACCGGCTGAGGCTTGCCACGCGTCGTCGTCACCAGGTCATAGGTGAAACTCTGGATATCGGCCATCAGGGCGTCCGCCCCGAGCAGGCCCCTCACCTCTTCGGACGAGTAGTCCGCCTTGACCAAGGAAAGCTCCTGGTCGGTCTCGAAGTTGTAGGCGCTCTGCATCATCTTGGCGGTCTTCAGCGCCATACCCAAGTAGCGCTGGTAGAGCCGCATCATCTCCTGGCCCATGGCGTGCCATACGTCCTGCGTGAACGTCTGCGCGTCGAAGGCATCCACGACCGCGGCGGCGTTCTTCGCCCGCAACTCGGCCACCGCATTCGCGGCCTGAGCAGCCCTGACCCGGGCGTCCGCCGCAGCCAGTTCGGCCTTCGCCTGCGCCGCGGCCCGCGCCATCTCCTGTTGGGTGCGGCGCATGGAGTCGACCTCGTACTGCCGGTTCAGGCGTGAGGCGGTCAGCTGCTCCGCCGCAGCCAGCGTGCCGCGGCTGCCCGTCAGGCTGTAGGAGCCGGACATCATCTGATCGGCGTAGGCGTTGAGCGTGTCCGAGTCGCCGTCGTCGCCACCACCGAGCTGGGACTGTAACGCCTGGTGCACGATCGCGTCCGCGGACATGGCGTCGTACTCGTCGGCGTTCGCCTCGGCGTCGGCGGCCCGGGTGTCCGCCAGATCGGCACCGGCCCGATAGGCGTCACGCTCCGCCTGGGCGGCGGCGACCTGCGTCGCCGCCGCCGAGGATTCGGCCTGTGCCTGAGCGACCCCCTGGGACAGCTGTATCCGGGTCAGCCGGCCCTGGTCGGCACGCTCCCAGAAGCTGATCACGTCCCGCTCCGCGGAGACCGCGAGCTGGGTGAAACTCACCGCGACCTGCTGGAGGTAGCCGAATGTCCAGATCGGCACGCTCGGACTCCAGTGGCCCCAGAAGTCCAGCCCGGCTCCGATCTGCAGCAGCCGCTGGCGCGTCTCCAGCACGAGAGCGGCGAGGACGGGGGCGATGCCGAGGTCCGAGATCTTCGACGTGTCGTCCATCACGCTGTCCAGCAGGCCGATGAGTTTCCGCGCCATGTCGGCGCACCCGGCCAGGGACGTCGTCGTGTACAGCGGGCTGCCCTCCGGAACGGTGCCCTCGAGGGTCAACACCTGCTGGTATACCGGCAGCGCCGCGGCGGCGTCCTCGTCGCGGTAGAGCTGATTGCCCCAGTCCACGTACAGGCCCGCAAGACGCAGCCAGACGTACGGCGTCTCGACGGCGGTGTTCAGGTACGGGTACGAACTCGCGGTCAGGTACAGCTGCTCGGACCGTTGCCAGTCCTGCAGAGCGTGATAGCACTCGGCGAGGGCGAGCGGGATCACGTAGAAGTATAGGTGCGGAAGGGACACACTGAAATCACTGGGCACCTGGGGCCGCGAGACAAGATCGGTCAAAACCTCCAGGGAGACCCGCCGCGCATAGGCTGCCTCGGTCACCTGGTCGACCGGGGGTGCGTCACCGGGCTGCCAGTTCACCACCCACGGCTCGGCCCGCTCGTCGAAGGCCAGCGCGAGAGCGCGGTCCACGGTCACGGAGGGCGGCAGCGTGAGGGGCGACGGCGCGGACTCTTCGAGAGCCGCCCGTTTGCCGGGCACGTCGCTGAGCACGTTGTCGACGCTGCGCGCCTCTGCGCCGGCAGGAGCGCTGTCGGCGTTGTCGGCCCGTACCTCCTGGGGCGATGGGGCTTGCAGGAGGAGCCCGGTGACCTCGGGGCTGATCTGTTCCGCGCGGCGCAGATAGAACGTCGCCGCTGCCTCGTTGCCCAAGCCTTGCATGGTCCGGTACATCGCCACATCCGCGGCGGCGCGCAGGCCGGGGCCGTCGAACCGAGGCGACGTGAGCCCCGCGGCCGACAGAAGAGTGGTCTGTCCCAGCAGGTCGGGGTCGACGTCCATCCGCGGCTGGATGCCCGAACACGGGCCGGAAACCGGCAACACGTTGGCCCACTCGACAGCGGCCGACAACAGCGGTGCGAACAGATCGGGGTGGCGCGGCAGCAGGTCGATGCCCCGCAGCACGCCCACATGCACCCCCGGGTCCAGGTGGCCGTACACGAGCGCCTGCGCTGCCCGGTACCCGTCGATCGCCTCCTGATAACGGCGGCCTGCATAGGCGTTGTTGGCCGCCAGCATCGCCGCCTCGACCGACTTCAGATAGGCCGACTCGGAGGTGTCGGCGGCATCGTCACCGTCGAACACACTGACAAAGTGTCTGGGCGAGTAGGAAATGAGTCCACGCGTCATGCTCGGCCCCCCTGCACGGTGGGCGACTGCGCCACCCACGTCTGGACGTTCACGGACTGTCGGCTGATGCTACTGACTTCGGCTCGTCGGGGTGAACGAACGACTTCGGCTGACGAACGAATACGGCTGACGGACGGAGAAGGCCGTCGGACCGCTCGTGCGGGCGGGGCGAAGTTCCCCAAGGCCGTCAAGAAGATCACCGGCGAGGTCGACGAGCTGCTGGCGTTCTACGACTTCCCCGCCGAGCACCGGGTCCATCTCAGGACGACGAATCCGATCGAGTCGACCTTCTCCACCGTGAAGCCTCGGACCAAGGTCACCCGCGGCGCCGGCAGCCCGGCCGCGGCCCTTGCGATGGTCTTCAAACTCGTCGAGTCCGCCCAGGCCCGCTGGCGAGCGGTCACCGCACCGCACCTCGTCGCCCTCGTTCGAGCCGGCGCCCGCTTCGAGAACGGCCTCCTCGTCGAACGAGACGAGACCCGTAGCGGTTGGTGACCAGCACGGCCTCCGCGTCGGGCTCGCCCCAGGTGCCGGGCTTGGAAAAGCGGAACTCACCCCGCCGTACCGCCGAATGGGCGACAATTTGTGCCCCGGCCGCAGAGTCCCGGCAGCCTCAGCAGATCTCTCGGCCCTAACCCACCACTCACCCCAGCTCTCATCCCGTACGCCGTCGACCCACACCACGGTGGAGCGGGCGTGGTTCATGGCGTCCAGGTGGAGCGCGCCACTGTACGAACGACCTGGACGCCATGGGCCGCGTCTGCTCGGCTCTGCCTGGGT
>NZ_JBIBJK010000020.1:0-198622 GCF_042958635.1 Streptomyces sp. NPDC007971 | reverse complement strand
GCACAACCTCGCCCTCGCCGGATAGGCAAGCGGGCCGCACTGCGGCCAACCATGCCCGAGACGTCTCGGAGATCATTTACGGGACAACCCTTAGGCCGAAAATCTCAGTAGCGCTGATGGCGACTCCCAGCCGTCGGAGAAGTAGGGGTCGGAGCGGTCGTGATGTTGACCCCTGAGGAGCCGCTGCCGATCATCGACGTCCGGATTGCCCCACCGTTCCCCGTGGGGAATTCCGTCAGACTCCACGTGGCCGTCTGTGACAACGCTGCCGTCAAACTGGACGCGCCACATCGGATGAAGCCGAGTAGGTTGACCGTGTGTCGGCTATGGAAGCGAGGTAGCCATGACCGTGGACGACGTCAGGGAGCTGGCGCTTTCCTTCGCTGGAGTCAGCGAGTCGCGTCCGTTCGCCCCGGACCGTGTGGTGTTCAAGACCACGGCGAACAACAAGGTGTTTGCCATCCTCAGTGGCCACGAGTTCCCGGACGACCAGGTGACAGTCAAGGCTGATCCGGAGCGAGTCATTGAGTTGCTGGAACGCTTCGAGGCAGTGCATCCAGCGTACAAGCTGAACAAGCGAAACTGGGTCAACATTTCGTTGGCCGGTGACGTCCCGGACGAACTGATCCAGAAGCTGATAGGGGACAGCCACGACCTGGTCGCACCATGAGCGGCGCGCATTCAGGAGTTACGAGGGGACTGCCTTCCCTTCAAACTCGACGAGGGCACTAATGCGCACGCTAAAGCCCTTGCTCTTCCCGACTCGGAGGCTCTTCGATGCTTCCGGCAAGAATCAGCCCGTCAAGGACTGAGGTAGCAGCAGTTCCCAGACGCATCGACCAGTGGCTGCGTTTGGCCAAGACCGCGCTCAAGAGCCTCAGGCTCGTAGCCCGAGCCCGTCGGTGCGGACCCGTGCCCCGGCTCCTTCGCGTGCTGCACACCCCGGCGGGTGGCTCCTTATCTCTGCAGGCCAAGCGGCTCTGTTCCTGGCCGGTAAGTCAATTTCAGTGAACATCATCCTGCGCCGCGACGACATCGCGGCTCGTATGTCCTCCTATCTTGTTCGCTGGCTCCTCGCGGATCCGCGCGTTACCGTGCATACGTCAAGTGAAGTGACAGCACTCGAAGGGGAAGACTCCCTGGAGGCCGTCAGGATCAGAAATTCAGCCACCGGCGCCGAATCTCTGCTGAGATGCGGCGGGCTATTCTGCTTCATAGGTGCAACACCGGCAATCGATTGGCTGAATGCGGCCTGCGCAGCTGACAAGGATGGATTCATATATACTGATGTGCACATTGCTGACAAAGATCTGGGGCCGTCCTGGCAGGAACTGCAGCGCCCCCCTCTTCCCTTTGAAACGAATATTCCCCGTGTCTTTGCCGCAGGCGATGTACGGCATGGGTCAATCAAGGGTGTGGCAGTCGGCGAAGGGGCCTCTGCCGTTTCTTCCGTTCATCGGGTCATAGGGGTCCCTGGGGTGCCCTTCTGAGGGCGAGCGGGGCGGGAAGCGCAAGCTTGGCCGTCAGGGCGAGCCGGTGTCGCAAGCCTCGAAACAGGCTCGTACTGCCCTGTCTTCGCCCCGTAATGCCCCACTCGCGGCGTACAGTTTTCTCATGGCCCGGCCTCGGCAATTTGACGACGAGGAGGTTGTGCGGGCTGCTCGCGACCAGTTCTGGTCCCACGGTTACGACCGAACCTCCATCGACGATCTGAGCGCCGTCACGGGCTTGGGACGCGGAAGCCTGTACGGGGCCTTCGGAGACAAACACGCCCTGTTCCTGCAGGCTCTGGACAGCTACAACAGTGACGCGATCGGAGCCTGGCGTTCGGCTCTGCGCGGCCCGGGACCGGCCCTGCCTCGGCTGGAACGCCTTGTATGCGACATCTCCGAAGCGATCAGCAGGGACGTGGAGCGGCGCGGTTGCATGATGGCCAGGAGTGCCACGGAACTCGCCGCAGTCGACAAGAGCGTTGCCGAGCGGACTACTGCCACCGTCCGCGGGCTGTACGGCGAGCTGGCGGACTGCATCGCCCGGGCCCAAGAGGAGGGCTCGCTGGATGCCGACGCGGACACGGACGGGCTCGCAAGCCTTCTCCTTGCTGTGCTGCGAGGGCTGGAGGCCCTGGGCAGGGCGGGAGCCGCAGCGGAGGTTGTCATCGGGGCTGCCAAGCAGGCTTTGGACCTTCTGCCCCGCGCTTCGACGAACGAGCGGGCGCCGGATCGGCAGGAGGGCCGTTCAGCGCCGTGACCCGGGGCCTTACGTAGACGGCCCTTGGGTTTCAGTGCCAGGGTCGCACGCCGTGGAGGTCTGGCCCCGGACAGGACGATCAGCAGCGCAGGGGGCGTCTACCAGGGGCGGATGAGGACGGTTCCGACCTTGCCGGGCCGTTGCGCGTGTTCCACGGCCTCTGCCAGGTCACCAAGACCATAGGTGCCGGCTACGTCGAACTGGTCCTTGGCGGCCGTTGCGATCAGCTTCGCGGCGGCGACATCGGATGCTTGCCTGTCGAGGGAGGTGTCCGACAACCAGTGGCGACGGTCATGCCGCGCAGCGTCGGCGATTTGTGCAGCAGCGTCGACGCGGGCAGCGAGATCGGCTCCGCGGCCATCTGCCCGTAGCAGATGAGCGTTCCGCCTGGCGTCAGCAGGTCCACAAGGCTCTCGGCGAGTTTCCCGCCGATCGGATCGAGTGCCACGCCCAGCGGGCGGCCGTCGGCCGCGCCGCGGACTTCATCGGCCCAGCCTGCATGGTCCGTCGTCACCACCGGCACGTCCGGGAAGCGGTTTCGCAGTTCCGCGGCACCGCGTTCGCTGCGGACGACGTTGACGAGCGAGATGTTGTGGGCCAGGCTCACGGCGGTCAGCAGACGTCCGACCGACGAGCCGGCGGCAGTCTGCAGCAACACACCGTCGTACCCGATGGAGGCGTGTGCCTCCGCCTCGCGGCGCAGCATCACGGCGGTGATCGGGTTCACCAGCATCTGCGCGGCGACCTCGTCCGACACCCCTGGCGGTACGGCGACCACTGCCCGGGAGGCCGTCATGATCCACTGGGACCAGGCGCCCGGGTGCGGGAAGACCGTCACCCGCGCGCCGGGCTCGACCCCCGGCGGCACCGGGGTGCCCGGGCCTACGGCCTCCGCCACGCCGGTGGCCTCGACACCGGCCGGGACCGGTTGTCCGCCGCTGCCTTGATACGCCTCGACCGCTTGGAGGTCACCAGGGTGAATGGGGAACGCGGTGACGCGGACGAGTACTTGACCGGTCTGGGGCGCAGCCGGCTCGGGCTCCTCGATGACGGTCAGGACGTCGGCGGGAGACCCGCCGCAGGTGTAGACGACACGACGGCTCATGACGCTCCTCCTGTGTGTTCGGCGTGCGTGGCCGGGGTGCGCGAGGTCTGGGACGTCAGCCGGCATCCTGAAGCAGGAAGTGCCGTGCGCTGAGCGGGCCGTCGAGCTGCATCAGCCGCCCGCCCTCCCGCAGACCGCCAAGGTCCAGTGCGGCGAACCCGAACCGGTCCAGCAAACCGGACACGGCCGCCTTAGCGCCAGCGTCGTCGCCCGCGTAGAAGACCACCTGACGGCCCTCATCGTGCTGGGGGTCCGCGGCGATGAACGCGGCGAACAGGCTGTTGAACGCCTTCACGATCCGAGCTCCGGCAAGGCGCTCGGCGACCCACTCGCTGCCCGTGAGGTCACCGACGTCGTACCGGCCCCTCCAGGGGTTGGCCGCGGCGAACTGATTCGTCGTGTCGACGACGATCTTCCCGGACCAGTCGGTAAGGCCGGTCAGGTCCGGTACGGCGAAGAACGGCACGGCGAGGAAGACGAGGTCCGGCTGCGCCGCCTCCTTTGCTGTCACGGCGTGGGCCTTCGGCCCCAGCTGCTCCACGACCGCCTTGAGTGTCTCCGGGCCCCGGCTGTTGCCGATGAGTACCTCATGTCCGTGGCGGACGGCCTTGTCGGCGATGGCCTGCCCGATCTCGCCCGCGCCGAGGATGCCGATGGTGCTGTGTTCGGCCATGCTGCCCATCCTTGATCGTATGTCGGGGCCGTGCCGACGCCCCGGCAGCGGCGGTGTGATCGGCTCCGGCCGCTTCCTGCCGGGATGGTCCCGGCTTCAGCGGCAGGTGCGGCGGCGCCTACGCGCGATGCGGGTTGAAGTCCAGGAGGACCTTGCCGTTCTCCCGGAAGTACGCGAGTGCCTCGGGAAAGTCCGCCGCCTCGTAGACGGGCGCGGAGGGCAGGACGAGTCTTCCCTCGGCGACCAGCCGCGCGGACTGCGCGTTCAGAGCCGGAAGCCGAGGAAGAAACTCGTCCTGGTACATCCAGAATTCCGTCGTGGTGATGTTCTTCGTCCCCAGCACGTCAGGATCGGGCGTGAACGGCCGGCCGCTCAGATACCCGTAGATCACCAGCAGGGCGCCGTCGGTCAACACGTCCAGCAACAGCGCGGTCGCCGCCCCGCTGACACCGTCGAGGCCGAGGAGCACCGGATCGGATCCGATGGCTTTCCGCACGCGTGCGCCGGCGTCCGCGGAGTCAACCACCACGATGTCGGCGCCGAGGTCACGGAGTTCGCTCACGAGTTCCGTGCGGCGCACGATGTTGATCGTGCGCAGCCCTCGTTCCTTGGCGAACACGATGACAGACCGGCCTACCCCGCTATTGGCCGCGTTCTGCGCCACCCAGGAACCGGCCGGAAGGTCACGCATGCCGACCAGAAGCCCCGCGCTGACGGGATTGATGGTGAGCATCGCTGCCTGTTCCAGACTGATGGACTTGTCCACGACGGTCAGGTCCGCTGCCTCGGCCACGACCCGCTCGGACCAGGAAAAGACGCCGAAGGGAAGCAGGACTCTCTCGCCGGGACGGACCTCCGTGACGCCGGGCCCCACGGACACGACCGTGCCGACGCCCTCGTTGCCGATGGCGGTGGGCAGCTCAGGGCGTACGGGGTAGATGCCTTGCGCCAGGAGGAGGTCGTGGTGGTCGAGCGGGGCATACTCAACCTGGATCAGCGCCTGTCCGGCGGCGGGGGCCGGGGGCTCGGGCACGTCCGTCACCTCCAGGCTCTTCTCCGGCTCCCCGAACTCGGTGAGGTGGATGGCGAGCATGGGACACGACTCCTTGCCTCGGCGAAGTTCGAGAGACCGCCGTGGACGTCGACGACTCGGCCCCCGAGGATTTCCGCGGTTGTATCCAGTTCGGTTCTGCTCCGTCCGCGAGGGGAACGGCAGAGCCCTCGGAGAGGAACCGGTGGGCTGTAGACAGACTGATGCCGGTCAAGCAGCTACCAAACCGGCCTTGTCATTAAGTTGTCTGCTGATGTCCGCTTCTTCTTCGATGCAATCCCTCCGGAGACCGGCTGAAACCACAGCAGAGAGACACGCGGCAACTCGTGCCCGGCAACTTGGTCACGCGCCCACCGACGACGGATTGCTCCGGCACGCCACCTCGTGCAGCCAGATTTGTACCTACCAGTAAAGAATCCTTACCGGGGCGCCGCAACCGGAGAGGCACTCGCCCTGACCGGTGCCGCAGCTCCAGCCACACCGTGTCCTGCCCGGCGGCGAATCGGGAGAAGCGGCGCAGGCAGTACTCGAACGTCGGCGGCACCAGGAACGGTGTTCCTGCCTACCGTCCAAACTCCCGTCGCCACTGCGTCAGGTCACGCGCCATCTGCAGACCGAACGGCGAAGGCCCGGTTCGGACCTCGATGTCCCACAGGGTCGACCGGACCTTCTGCCTTCTTCCGATCACGAGGGAAGGTCATTCGGTCAATGAGCGAATTCCAACTTGAAGCTGCTGGTGGGCGGGCTGGTATGGCACTCATGTGGGGTACTCACCGTGGTAGGGGGTTGTGATCGCCGGGATTGATCGTCTGTCGCGTGACCTATCGGGTGGTCTCTAAGTCAAGCCCGGCGCCCGCCGCCGGTCACTCGCCCCGGGCGGGTGCCAGTCCACCGGCGGCGGCAGCGTACCCTGCGCGATTATGTTCGCGTAGACGCTCTCCAGCGCCTGGCTGAGCGGCCCGACAAGCTCGCGCGGCAAGCCGTCGAAGAACAGGCGACGCACGAGTTCCACGTGTCCCAGAGCCGCGGCCTCGAGCACCTTCCGGCCGTGTTGGGTCAGACTCACCTCGGTCACGCGCCGGTCGTTCGCTGACAGGCTGCAGCTCACCAGTTCCCGCTTGGCCATCCGCCGCACGTGGTGCGAGACCCGGCTGCGCTCCCAGCCGATCTGCGCGGCCAGCATCGTGATCGGCATCGGGCCCCCGTCGGCGACGCTCAGGGCCGTCAGGACGTCGTAATCCGGCAGGGACAGATCGCTGTCGGACTGCAGCTGGCGATTCATCTCGTAGGTCAGCCGCAGCTGAACCCGGATGTACGCCAGCCAGGCTCGTTGCTGTTCGCCGTCGAGCCACCCGCCCTCGGGCACCGGCGCGCCGCCGTTGGCATTGCGTGACATGTCACCTATGCTTTCTGTCTAGCACCACCGTCGAGGTGTGCCGGTCCCATATCATCTCGCGCGGACCGCCAGGAGCAGGAGGTACCGATGCCGTACGCCGCAATGCTCACCGGATACGGATCGCCCGAGACGCTCGTGTGGTCGGAAGTCGCCCTGCCCGCACCCGGACCTGGTCAGATCAGGATGCGCGTACACGCGGCGGGAGTCGGCCCGACCGACCTGAAGATCCGGCGCGGCGACCTCCGAGAGGTCTTCCCGCTGCCCGACCCCGCCGTTCTCGGCTTCGAAGCCGCCGGCACCGTCGACGCTCTCGGCCCGGGCGTGACTGGCGTGTTGCCGGGTGACGAGGTCGCCGCCCAGCTGCCCACGCTCGGTGGGTACGGCGAATACGCCCTCGCCTCGGCCTGGACCGTCAAGCCGGCCACCGTCAGCTGGGCCGACGCCGCAGCGCTGCCCGCCTCGGCCGAAGCCGCCGTCGGCGTCCTGCGTCAGCTCGGCGTCACCTCCGGCGAGACTCTGCTCGTTCTCGGGGGCGGAGGCTCGGTCGGCGTGATCGCCACCCAGCTGGCCGTATCCCAGGGCCTCACAGTCTTCAGTGCCACCGGCCCGAGCGACGAGCAGTTCGCCAAGGATCTCGGCGCGATCCCGGTCCGCTACGGATCGGCGCTCCTTGCGCAGATGCGCGCGCACGTCGGCAAGGTGGACGCCGTCTTCGACGCCGGAGGCAAGGGCGGCCTCCGCGACGCTGTCGAACTCGCGGGCGGCCCCGCGCGCGTGATCACCCTCGCCGACGAGCACGCGGCCGACTTCGGCGTCGCCCTCTCCGCCCCCACCCCGGACCGCGCCCCCGACGCGGTCGAGCAGACCATGCCACTACTCGCTTCCGGGCAACTCCGCCTGCGAGCACAGCGGCTGCTGCCGATGCGGGACGCCGCGCAGGCGCACGCCCTCCTCGAAGTGGGCACAGCGCACGAAAAGCTCATCCTCACCGCTTAGCGGCCTATCGCAGCGTACTGTCAAGATCAACCGCAGGGGGAGCCAGATGGAGAGCCCAATCGAGGTAGTGCGCAGGTTTTGCGCGGCGTGGTCGGACAACACTGGGGCCGCCGAACTGGCAGCATTTTTCACCGACGACGCCATCTACCACAACATCCCGCTGGCGCCGATCACCGGCCGGGAGGCCATCGCCAACACCATCACCTCGTTCATCCGCCCTGGCCCGCCAGGCATTGAGCACATCGAGTTCCGCGTCATCAACATCGCAGCCAACGGACCGATCGTGATGACCGAGCGGGTGGACGTCTTCAAGCTCCCTGACAAATCGTTCGAACTGCCGGTCATGGGGACCTTCGAGGTCGCTGACGGCAAGATCAACGCCTGGCGCGACTATTTCGACATGAACCAGTTCACCAGCCGGATGGGATAAGGCTGGACCTCCTCAGCGCTCCAGCTCACATTGAGGTTTTTCATCCTGTTTTCGCAGGTGGGATGGGGCGGCCTGGGTTCGGTCGGTGTGATCGGGCTGGTCGGCGGTCGTGATCGTCACTCGTGATCGTTTGCTGCACAGCGCCAGGATGTTCAAACTCAATGATGTCCCGCAACTGTGGGTTCGCTCGCTACGATTGTGTTGGTCGGCGGGCCCGCGGCCGCCTTCCGCACCGCCGACTCAAGGCGCGACGGGACGTCCCGGCCTGCCAGTAGTAATCACCGAAAACAACGGATATCCCTGACCAGCAGTGATCCGCCGCCGACGGCGGCCAGGGCAGGCTCAGAGAGCCTTCACGCGGCCGGCGGGGTACACGCCTCGGCCGACTTCCTCGACACCACCAACTGAGCGCACGTGCCTTCGCCGTGCCGGGAACTCGGGCGGCACCGGCAGGTGATGCGGAGACAACGGCTATGACCAGATACCAGATCGGCATCTGACAGGCAGTGATGCAGCTGCTTGCCTGACCGTGCTCCGCCAAGGGCGCTACGGCCGAACGCCTCGACCTGGCGGGCCGTCCCGGCGAGGTCCTCCGGCCTGGACATCAGGTAGTAGATGGTGTCGATCTGGTCCGCGAGATCGATGGCGATGATGTCCGCGCCTTCCTCGGCGAGCCGGACCGTATGGCTGCGGCCCTGGCCACGGGCCGCGCCGGTGATGAAGGCGACCTTGCCGTCGAGCTGTCCAACGCGTGTTGCTCCTCTGGTCCGGATGGAGTCGGCTCAGGCCCCGTTGAAGTGCTCGTCGACGAAACCCGGCTTGGCGTCGTCGATCGCCCGCCGGTACCGCTCGGCGATGTGCTCGGGGTCGAACGGGGTGCCCGGCTCGACCATCCCGTTCACCGTGAGGGTGAGGACCCGAATGCCGTCGTCGGCCAGCTGGGTGCCCAGCAGGCTCGCGACCCCGCGCAGCCCCAGCTTGCCCAGGGACAACGTGGCGAGGCTCGGGTGCGGCTGGTCGGCCAGACCACCACCGGTGAACAGCAACGTGCCGCCGCCGGCGGCTCGCATGGCCGGCACCGCGACCTGGGCGGCCACCACCCCGCCGACGACGTCGACGGTGTAGGCGCCCAGCAGGTCCTCGGGCGCGGCCGACAGGAGGTCGTCGGGCGTCAGCTGGGCAACGTTGTACAGCACGACGCCGGGCGGGTTCGGGGCCGCGTAGAGCGAGCTCAACGCCTCGCGCAGCTGCCCGGGGTCGGCCGCGTCGACGCGCACGACGGCCACCTCGGCCCTGGTTGGGTGCAGGTCGGCGGCGAGCTCCTCAAGCTTGTCCCGGTGCCGGGCGGCCAGGGTCACCCGGTAGCCGTCACGGGCGAAGCGACGGGCAGTGGCGGCGCCGATGCCGGGGCCGGCACCGATCACGAGCAGGTGGCGTGCGTCGGCGGGATGCGGCGAGGGGGACGTAACGGCGGACACGGTAGGAGGGCTCCTTCAGGGCAGGGTGCACAGGGCCGATGGCCGTATCGTTTCGGGTCTCAAGAGTGGTATCAAGTCACCGCTGATGCTAGTTTCCAGACTGAGTGGGGGCTGGCTGGCCCCGGAGGTTCCTGATGGTTGTGTACACCGTGCCGCGGCCCGAGGAGCCGGTCGCCCCGTCGCCCGGTTCCGGCAACGCGAGCGGTCTTGAGAGCCGCGGCGACTCCGACGGCGCGTCTGCCCGGCGCCGAGAGCTCGCCGTCTTCCTGCGCAGCCGACGCGAGCGCATGTCGCCGAGCGAGCTCGGTATCGCGGCGATCACTCGGCGGCGCACCCCCGGTCTGCGCAGGGAGGAGGTCGCGCAGCACGCCGGGATGAGCGTCACCTGGTACACGGCCCTGGAGCAGGCCCGCGACGTACGCCCCTCGCCGCAGGTACTCAACGCACTCGCCCGCACGCTGCGCCTGGACCACGACGAGCGCCACCACCTCTACCGGCTCGCCGGTGCCGCGGACGACGCCGTGGTCACGGAGTGCAACGCCGTGAGCGCCGAGTTGCACGCCGTGCTGGACAAGCTCGACCCCTACCCCGCCTGCGTCCAGAACGGCAAGTTCGACCTGCTCGCCTACAACAGCGCGATGCGCCTGCTGATCACCGACCTCGACGAGGTGCCGATCGCACAGCGCAACTGCGTCTGGCTCACCTTCACCGAGCCTCGCTGGCGCGAGCGCATCGTCGACTGGGAGCAGGCCGCGGCTCGCCAGGTCGCGAACCTGCGCGTCGCCATGGCCGAGCACGTCGACGACGGCCGATGGAAGGCGCTGGTTTCGCGGCTGCGCGCGGAGTCGTCGGAGTTCGCCGCACTGTGGGACCGGCACTCCGTCCGCGGTGTCGACGCCGGTGTGCTGCGCCAGATCGACAACCCGGCGATCGGTCGAATGACCTTCACTGTCTCCAACACCTGGGTCGCGCCCGGCTCGACGACCCGGCTGCAGGTGTTGCTCCCCGCGGACCCGCACACCGTCGAGCGGCTGACCAGGCTCGTCGCCGACGCCGGCTGAGCCAGCCCCGCGCTCGGCCCGGTCGTCGGGTCAGTCCCCCGCGGATCAGCAGACCGGCCAGAGCGGCATCGGCCACCGTCTCGCCGTTCGCCCCTGGTCAGCGGCGCGTGCCCGACGATCAGCCGCGGAGGCGGATCAACCCGTTATGGCCACGCCACTCCTGCGGTCCGCGGGCGATCACACGTCGACCGCAACCCCGGTCTCCCCTTGTCGCGCATGCAGGTGGGGCAGGGTGAGCGAGCCGCCCGCGATCGCGAGCATGATCGCGGCCTGGACCGCGAGCGACACCACGAAGGCGGTCCCGACGCCGGTCTTCTCGAGCCCGACGAACAACGTGCCCAGCGTCGCCACCCCGAGCGCCAGGCCGGACTGTTGCACCGTGGTGACCACACCGCCCCCCACCCCCACCAGGTGCTCGGGGACGTCGAGCAGGATCAGCCGGAAGAGGCAGGCGAAGACGAGCGCCTGGCCGGCCCCCGCCAGCACGAGTCCTGGTGCGAACGCCCAGTAGTCGGTGTGCGGCCACGTGGTCACGGTGACCAGGACGAGCGCCAGGAGGCCGAGGGCGACGGCCACCGCGGCGACGGCGACGACGCGGCGGGCGTCGAACCGGGCGATGGCGCGCGGCGCGGCGAGGGACCCGGCGAGGTAGGCGACCGCCAGCGGGAGGACCGCCAGACCCCCGCCGAGCACCCCGCTGTGCAGGCCCGTCTGGACGGTGAGGGCGAACACGAACATGAAGGCGCCGTAGGTGAGCATGAAGGGGAGATGCATCGCGAAGCCGCGCCGCATCGACCGCAGCCGCAGCAGCGAGGGGGGCAGCAGAGGCACCCGCCCGGCCGCCTCGGCGCGGCGTTCGACGACGACCGTCGCCGCCGCGAGCACCGGCACCAGCGCCAGCGCTCCCCAGCTCCACGGGGGCCAACCGATCGTCGGTCCCTCTGCGAGCGGCACCAGCAGGGCCACCAGGGTCCCGGCGAACAAGAGCGTCCCCACCACATCGAGCCCCAGCGGGTGCGGGGAGCGGGACGCCGGGACGAGGCGCCTGGCCGCGATCAGGGCCACCGCACCGATCGGCACGTTGACCAGGAAGATCGGCCGCCATCCGGTGCCCGCGACGTCGGCGGTCACCAGCAGGCCACCGACGAGCTGGCCGACCACGATCGCCGCGCCCGCGGCCGAGCTGTACAGCCCCAGGGCCCGGTGCCGCCGTTCCCCGCTCAGCGTCGCGTGGAGCGTCGCGATCACCTGGGGGACGACCATGCCGGCCGCGACCCCCTGCAGGATCCGCGCCGCGACCAGGACGCCGATCCCGGGAGCCGCCCCGCAGACCAGCGAGGTGAGCACGAAGCCGGACATCCCTGTCAGCAGCATCCGCCGGCGGCCGATCATGTCGCCCAGCCGCCCGCCGAGGACCAGTGTCGCGGCATAGGCCGTCCCGTAGCCGGCGACGACGAGTTCGAGCGCGCCGCCACTCGCCTCCAGTGACGACTGGATCGTGGGAAGCGCGACGTTGACGATGAAGAAGTCGACCTGGGGCAGAAAGACCGCGGTGATCAGCACGGCGAGGCCGGCCCTGGTCAGGCCGGCGGCCGGCTGGGCGGAATCGCCCGCGGTCCGGGCGGTGGCTGTAGGACGGGGGGACGAGGTCATGGCCCCCATGGTTGGCGCCCTCTGCGCGGGCAGCCAGCAACGCTTCATCCTAGGAGTCGCAGTGACCGGCTCGAAGCGGAAGCATCGGTTCGACAGGGCCGACAGACCGGGGCCACATGGCGCATTGCCGCCTCCCCGCCTGAGCGAGCAGCGCCGTGAACACACGCTCCCAGGTGCCGTCGATGCCCCAGTACCTCAGCCTGCTCTGGCATCGCCGATCCGGTTGGAGTGATGAAGCGTCGCTGCGGGGCAGCTGTCGAGTGGCCGAGGTGATTTTGGTGTTCGGGCATGGAGGAGTGCCGGCGCGGTGGTCGGGTTCTCCAGGGGCCTTCGGGTCGCGGCGGGCAAGGGTTTGCTGGCTCTGTTCGCCGAGTTTCGGTTCTGGCTCGCTTTCCGTGAAGCGCGCACGCTGAGTGACGGCTAGCGCTCCGATCGGGCTCCGGGAAGTTGCCTGAAAACGACCAGGGCCGATCTTGATGTGGTCGACAGTGCGGCGTCGTGGAAGAGATGGCGCCCCGCCTGGAGGGCCTGCTGTTACCGTCCATCGCGGACGTTTCGGTGCTGTCGCTGGACGTGAGCCACGAGGCGATACGCATGGACGTCTGCAGTACGGCGGACGGGGCGGCATGCCCGGACTGTGGGAGCGAGTCGACGCGGGTGCACAGCTCTTACCTGCGGTTTCCAGCGGACGTGCCGAGTGGGGGACGTCTGGTGATCCTGCAACTGCGAGTCCGGCGGTTCTTCTGTCGGGAGCCTTCGTGTGCTCGGCGGACGTTCGCTGAGCAGATGCCGGGACTGACCCGGCGGCACAGCAGGTGGACGGAGCGGTTGCGGTCGGCTCTCGCCGCGGTGGGTCTCGCCCTCGCCGGCGGGGCCGGCGCCCGGCTGTTACGGGCCTTCGGGGTGTCCATCAGCCGCAGCGCGGTGTTGCGGCTGCTCGATACATTGCCTGAACCCGAAGTCCCGGCCCCGCGAGTGGTGGGGGTTGATGAGTACGCCACACGCAAAGGACGGGTCTACGGCACCGTGCTCGTCGACGTCGAAACCCGCCGGCCGGTGGATCTGCTGCCCGACCGAGAGGCGTCCAGCCTGGCCGCATGGCTGGCGAAGCGACCCGGGATCGAGATCGTCTGCCGGGACCGCGCGCCGTTCTTCGCGGAAGGCGCCACAGCCGGCGCACCACAGGCAACGCAGGTCGCCGACCGCTGGCATTTGTGGCACAACCTCGGCCAGGCCGCAGAGCGGGCTGTCGCCCGCCACCGCCAGTGCCTTCGCGTCCTGGTCCCCGATCGCGAGGCGAAGGCCGAACCACCGGGGCTGCCCGAGGAGAAGGCGGACTCTCCATGGCGGAGCGAGCGGTTCGCCAACCGCGTCCGAGCGCGGCACGCCACGGTCCACGCGCTGCTGGAAGCTGGCCACAGCCGCCGTTCCATCGGGCGTCAGCTCCAGATGACCCACCGCACCGTCAAGAGCCTCGCCGACGCTGCGAAGCCGGAGGACCTCTTTCGCGGCCAGTGGCAGCACAACCGGATCTCCGTCCTCGACGAGTACAAGCCCTACCTGGACGAACGTTGGGACGAGGGCTGCACCAACGCCTGGAAGCTCTGGGAGGAGATCGTTCCCTTGGGCTATCGAGGCAGCTACGGCCGGGTCAGCGCCTACTTGCGAGGGAAGCGCACCTCGCCACGGCCGGTCACCGCACAACCGCCGGCACCCCGCGTGGTGACGAGATGGATCCTCAGCCGACCCGAGACGCTGACCGAGACCGAACAGCTCCGGCTCAAGGCCGCCCTTGCCAACTGCCCTGAACCTGACGCCCTGACCGGTCACGTCCGGTCCTTCGCCCAGCTGCTCACCGAGCGGCAGGGGGAACGACTCCCGCAGTGGCTCGACGCCGTCCGCCAGGACGACCTTCCCAGCCTCCACACTCTCGCGGCCGGCATCGACCGAGACCGCGATGCCGTCATCGCCGGACTGACCCTGCCCTGGAACTCCGGCGTCGTCGAAGGACACGTCAACAGGATCAAGATGCTCAAGCGCCAGATGTTCGGCCGAGCCGGTTTCAACCTGCTACGCAAGCGCGTATTGCTGGCCACCTGATCAACCACCCGGCTCTCGGTGATAGGACTTCCCTCTACGGAAAGATGATGAGAAGGCGACAGCGTGGACGCAGTAGTAGCGATCAGCCTGATCCGCATGGCCGCTGCAGACTTGGCCATGGAACCCTGGCAGCGCCCCTCGGATGCTTACCTGGTCCACTTGGGCCTAGACGCCCTGATGGCCGACATCGAGGCTCCCTCGCTTCCCCCGCTGGCTGGCCTCGCGCGTGGTGAGTATCCCCAGGCCCGCGAGCTGTTCGACCTTGTGCTGGAAGAGTTGGGTCTGCTGCCGCTGACCTCGGAAGATCTTGCCAAGGCGCGATGGTCCGCGGCCCAGTGGTGGGCCAGTCAGATCGTGGCGTGCCAACTCGATCCCGTGCACGGAGCGAAGCTGATCTATGAGGAAGCTGCAGCCGAACTCGACTACCCCGACGCGCTGCAACCCATCGTTGATCTGGCGAGAGCGCTCGACCTGCCGAACGATCAACCTCCGGACCAGCAGCACATTCGCGACCGGGTCACCTCCGCGGCGCGAGACCTTCTCGCCACAGAAGCGCACCAGAACCACAGCCCTTGAGCTACGTCGCATGACCCACCGTGACCGGTTCACGGAAAGCGAGCCAGAACCGAAACTCGCGAACAAAGTCAGTTTGCCGTTTCTCGCGGTGTTTCATCCGCGAATGTGCAATGGGTGTAAAGGTCAGGATCCGTCGGCGCTTCCACCGCCCAGCGTTTCGGGACCGCAGTGAATGCCCTCGGGCGCCCCGGTTGAGTTGGTTCTCAGCGGAGGCTTACTGCCCGGCGTCGACCAGTTCCTTGTCACTGATTGCAGCGTCGAACAGCGCTGCGGCTGCCGCGCGGGCGGTCGTCGCCGCGGACTTGTCGCGGTCCATATGGACCCAGACCCCGGCGCCGTCGTACAGAAGGTGCAACTGCCGCGCCAGGCCCTCGGCGTCGGTGACGCCGGCCTCCCGCGCCAGATCCGTGTACATGGTCCGCACCCACAGCCGGTACCGGTCCGCAGCGCACTCGACGGGGCTGCCGTGCCGCGCCTCCGCGCTGGCCGTCATGTGCGCACAGCCGTTGAAGTCGGGTTCGGTGAACAGCTGCCGCCCGCATCGTCGACCACGTCGGGCCGTTGCTGGTCCTCAAGCAGCGGCAGCGCTTCCGCGCCGGCACCGTGCTCATCGTAGACGGCACACTCGTGCCCACCCGCGACCACAGCGCCGCCGAGCAGTCCAAGAATTACGGGTATTCCACCAACCACCAAGTGGTCATCGACGCAGACACACGGCTGGTCGTTGTGGTCGGCCGGCCGGTGCCTGGGAACCGCAACGACTACAAGGCGTGGGCTGAGTCCGGCGCGAATGCCGCCGTCGGGAAGACCACCACGATCGCCGACGGCGGTTACCCGGGCACTGGACTGGTCATTCCGCACCGCTGTCCCGTCGGCGGCGAGCTGTGCGACTGGAAGCGAGAGCACAACCGCTCCCACAGGCAGGTCCGGGCCCGTGTCGAGCACGCGTTCGCGCGCATGAAGATTTGGAAGACCCGGACAGCGCCGTCACGCTCCTGATCACCATGGGAGACAACCCGAGCGGCTGAAAACCGAGGCGTCCATCGCCGCTTTGTGCGGGGTGAGCCCCGTGGAGTACTCCTCGGGCCGTCGGACCTCACGTCGGCTCAACCATGGCGGCGACTGCCAGGCAAACGCCGCCCTGCACCGGATCGTGTTCACCCGGCTGCGCGTCGACCCCCGCACCCAGGCGTACTGAGCGCCGCACTCAGGAGGGCAAGACCCGGCTGCCAGTTAGCCACCGAGCCTGGGGCCCAAACGGTGGGGCAGGTCAACCCTGTCACCCGAACCTGCATCAGACCCCAGTGCTGCCCGGACGCAGCGCCACGAACGGCCCTTGGTGCAGCAACTCCCTTGCAGTCCGTGGCCAACCCACGCTGATCCCTCCAAGACCGGACCGCAACGATCAGTCGCTGAAGCCACACCGGCCCGGGCGCGGCTCTTCCACCCTGACGCGAGGTGCCGGCCACGACGACCGTAGGCCGTCTGGCCGTCGTGGTCGATCTCGGCTGTGGGTGTGGCTGGGAGTCCCAATCCCAAGTGGATCTTCTGCTGCTCAAGCCACTTAAGGACCTCGGTCCTTTTGTGTGGAACCTTTGCATTTCGACCTTTACCGAGTTTGTAGCTCTTTAGTCCCATTTTTGCCGCTTCCCGGTAGACCCAGCTTGCCGACATGTTCAGCATCGCTGCGAGCTCATTGGTATCCATGAGGACGGGCTCCACTCGGTGGGCCCTTCGAGGGGGGTTGGGCGAAGGCTGGATGCCATCAGGAGGTGTATTCGCGGCGTCGAGCATCGGAGTCCTTCAGGCGGGTATCGGTCAACATCTTCCGCAGTGCGCTACTGCCACGTATCGCACACGGGCGACCCCTATGTTCCGGAGCATCCCCGGTTTCCATAACCGGGGATTCGCTGCCATATACGGTCGGTTCGCCAGCAGGTCTGGTGTCCATGGCGGTCGGTTCACGGGCGCTGGGCAGATCGGCTCGCCGTGAGCCGGAATCGGGTACGTCTTCACAATCGTCGGGGAGCCGGCCAAGTGAGGTGCGGCGGAAGTCGCCGTGAGATCGCAGATGGGCGTGGCGCGTGGCTACCAGAGTCCCGTGGGGTAGGCCAGGTGTTACCCAGGGCCTGGGTGAAGTCTGATCCATTGGCCTCCCGGCGGTCGACATCGAGACGGGCCAGCTGTGCCATTGGTGCAGTCAACGGTGCGACAGTTGAGCCAATGGGTAGGGCGGTGGTTACCTTTGTCCCATCCATGTACTTGTGGCGCCGCGTAGCGCCGGACGGTGACGAAGCCGATTCCGGACCGCGGTGCCTTCGTCGTGCCTGCTTGTTGTCCGCCACCCGGGACGACCGTCGGCAGGACGCGTACCACCATGAGGGGGCGGCGCACCGCCGTGAAAAGGATGTTCGTGGCTCCGGACCCGGGGCGCTTGAGGCTGCGGAACGCGACCCGTGCTGTCATCGGTGTCGCCGCCGCCGTCGCCGTTTCCGAACTCTGCGGGCTATCGCTCACCGCATCGATCACCGGAGGGCTCGCGGCACTTCTCGCCCTCTTCACGGTCACCGATGCGACCGTCCGTGGCCAACGGCTCACCACCGCCCTGCTTCCTATCGCCGGATTCCCCGTGCTGGCGCTTGCCACCACACTGCACGGCATCGCCCCGGCCCGTGACGCCGCGTTCCTGGCCGTCGTCTTCTGTGGGGTCTATGCCCGCCGCTGGGGCCCGCGGGGCCACGCGCTCGGGATCTTCGCGTTCATGAACTTCTTCATCCCGCAGTTCCTGCACGCAGTTCCCGTTCAGCTGCCCGAGCTGTACGCCGCCATGAGCCTTGCCCTCTTCGCGGCCGGTGCCATGCGCTTCGTGCTCTGGCCCATCGAGCGTTACACCCCACCCGCGGCAGCCCCGCCGGCCTTGCCCGGCAGCGGATTGGCGCGGCCCACCACCCGGCAAGCCTTCCAGGCCACCGCTGCCTCGACTCTCGCGCTTCTGGTCGGGCAGCTGCTCTCCGAAGAGCGCTGGTACTGGGCCGTCGGTACTGTCTGGTGGATCTTCGTCAACACGGCTTCTCGCGGCGAAACCCTGGTCCGCGGTTTCCGCCGGGTCTTGGGAACTGTGATCGGTATCGCCGTCGGCCTGCTGGTCGCCATCCCGCTGCATGGCGCGCCCGCGCCGACGGCCGCCCTCGTTGCCGTCTGTGTCTTCGGCATCTTCTACACCGCCGCCGTCTCGTATTCCTGGATGATGCTGGCAGTGACGGTTATGGTCAGCCTGCTCTACGGCTTGCTGGGCGTGCTGGACCTCAGCCTGCTCGGGCTCCGTCTTGCAGAGACCGGTGTGGGCGCGCTGTGTGCTGCGCTGGCCGTGGCCCTCGTCCTGCCGGTCACCACGCACGCCACGAACGATGCCTGGATCCGGCGGGCACTGCACTGTGTCCAAGCGGCCACCGCCGAAGCGACCGCTCGTCTCGCCGGAGACCCGAAGGGCGACCCCGGCCCGCACGCCGCCGAACTGGAACTGCTGCTCGGCCGGGTGCGGATGGCACTCGCTCCGTTGATGCACCCTTTGACTCCCTTTCGTGCTCGGAAATCCCGTGCCCGCCAGGTCATTGAGCTGCTCGACGACTGCGCCCGCGAAGTGCGGGGTCTGGTGTCCGTTGCCGCCGATCCCGTCGCGTCGCACGACGCCCGTCTGGCCGCCGCCTGCTGGCGCGTCGAGGCGGCGGTGGATGCACTCACTGTCAGCGACCTGGGGCGCAGACGAGTGGCGTCCGCTAGCGGCGGGCTGTCCCGGCAGGACGAGACGGAGTCGGCCCTCGTGCATCTGCATGGCTTGGAGAAGGCTCTGTCGGAGCTGGCGACGCCGCTTGGGGTGTCTTCGCGCCCTCCCCTTGTCCGTTCCTGAACGGGAGGAAGAGCGTCGACCCACGGTCCGGCGCTCTCTGCCGGACGGCTCACAGCCGCTCGTTGAGGATCTTGGTTGCTCTCGTGATAGAGCCCGGCACGAGGTGCCGGTAGATCCGGTAGGTGACCTCGATTGATTTGTGTCCCATCCACTCCGCGACATCAGTGATGGGAATGCCGTGGGTAAGGCAGTTCGATGCGAAATAGTGGCGGAGGGAGTACATCGTGTACTTGACCTCTACACCGGCCCGTTCGAGACACCTGTCCCATCGCCACCGCAAGGTCTGTTTCCCGTAGAAGTAATGCTGCATGTGCTGGTTGCCGGAGCCATTTCCTTGAAGAAGGTTCCCATGCCGCGGGTGAGGGTTTTGGTGGCCATTGCTTGATTTCTTCAGGGTGGGGTCGATCTGCTTTGAGGGGAGGGGCTGAGCTGAATCGGGAAGGTGCAGATGGGCAGTCAGGTCCGGTTCAAAGGCGTTCCATTGGCGAAGAAGGCTGCAGGGGACAATGGTCATGGTCCGGGGAATCCCTGATTTCCGTAACCGGGGATCGCGTGGTACGCGTGACCGCTGTCCTGGGCACAGACCTGTTGGGAGTCGGCTGCTGCCCATGCGAGCTGTCGGCTCAGGCGGGGCAGCTTGGGGAGTAGGGCTGGTTGTCGAGGAGGTTGTGCCACCGCAGCGAAGGCGAACCGTCAGCAGCTGGGATGGACCCGTCGAGATGTGACATGGCTTCGCTACGTCACGGATAGCGCACCGGCCTTCAAGCGCGATCGAAGTGGCGACGACTCCTGCCGTCGGCGCGTGGCATGCTGATGCTGACTCTTTGCTGACCCCCTCTCGGCCGGCAGCCTCTTGACCTGCGAGAACCGCTGCACCACAGCGTTCATGATGCTCTGGGTGACCCTGCTCGCCGAGCTTCTCTACGGCCTGCTCGGGGTCCTCGGCCCCGGTCTGCTCGCCCTGCGTCTCACCGAGACCGCCGTCGGCGCCCTCGGCGCGGTGCTCGCCGTGCTGTTCGTGTTGCCCGTCACCACCCCACGCCACCACCGACGCCTGGATCCAGCGCGCCCTGCGCTGCGTGCACGACTGCACGGCCGAGGCCGCCGCACGTCTGGCCGGCGTGGCCGGTGCCGATCCCGCGCCGCGTGTGGCCGAGCTGGAACAGCTGCTCGGCCGGGTCCGGCTCTCGGTCGCCCCGCTGGTCCACCCGCTGAACCCGATGCTCGGCCGCAAGCGGCGCGCCCGCCGGTGCTCGCCCTTCTCGACGACTGCGCCCGCGAGGTCCGCGGCCTGGTGGCCGTCGCCGCCGACCCCGAGGCCTCCCACGACGCCTGGCTCGCCGCCGCCTGCCGGCGGGTGGAGGCTGCGGTCGAGGCGCTCACCGAGGGCGGCTCGGACCACGTGCACCTGCCCGGCGAGCCCCCGGCCGAACCCGCTCTCGCCCACCTCCACGGCCTGGAACGGGCCCTCGCCGACCTTGCCGAGCCCCTGCGGGATCGCCGCTGGTGGGAGCCTGACGGGAGCCGACGCACCACGCCCCCTTCCTCCATTTGGTCTAGACCTTGAGTGATCGGCTGCTACCGTCGGCACTGGCTCCGACGGAGAGGGGACAGTGGTGGTGGCAGACGGCCGGCGGCACAGGGCGTTCATCGGGTCGTTCACGGCGGCGGGCGGCCCCGGACTGGTCACCGCCGAGGTTCACGAGGGCACCGGCGCCCTGATCCTCACCGGCGGTCTCGGCACCGTGCCCGATCCCTCTTACCTGGCCCTGTCGCCCGGCGGCGACATTCTCTACGCGGTCAGCGAGACGGCCGACGGCGCCGTCGCCGCGTTCCGCGTCGGTGACAAGCCGGAACCCGCCGGGCCGCCCGTGCGCGTCGACGGCAGCGGGCCCACCCACCTCAGTGTGTACGCCGGTCACGTCCTGACCGCCAACTACGGCTCCGGCAGCGTCACCGCCGTGCCGCTGCTCCCGGACGGCACCCTGGCCGCCGCACCCTCGGGACTGCTCCAGCACACCGGCTCCGGCCCGCACGACCGGCGCCAGCGCGGCCCGCACCCCCACCAGGTGCAGCCCGACCCCAGTGGCCGATGGGCGCTCAGCGTCGACCTCGGCACCGACTCGGTCCGGGTGTGCACCCTGGCGGGCGGGGCCCCCGCCGTGCACCGCGAGATCGCGCTGCGCCCCGGCTCGGGGCCGCGCCACCTGGCCTTCCATCCGGCCGGCGAGCACGCCTACGTGGTCAACGAACTCACCCCGACCGTCACCGTCTGCCGCTGGGACGCCGGAGCCGGTTCCCTGAAGCCGCTCACCGAGGTCCCGGTCCTGCCGGGCGCCCCCGCCGGTGACGCCCACCCGTCGGGCATCGTCGTCTCGCCCGACGGCCGCTTCGTGTGGACCGCGACCCGCGGCGAGGACGTCCTGTCCGTCTTCGCGGTCCAGGCGGACGCGCTCCGGCTGACCGCCACGGTGCCGTGCGGAGGACACTGGCCGCGCGCCCTGGCCGGGCACGCAGGCTTCCTGTACTCGGCCAACGAGCGCTCGGGCGACGTGACCTGGTTCGCGGTCGACGACAGGACCGGACTGCCCCGCTACGACGGCTCCGTCGAGGTCGCCGCGGCCTCCTGCGTCGTCTTCGGCTGAGGCGGCCCGCCGGACCCCGTGCCCCGGCCGAATCGGCCTGCCCGCCCGGTGTACCGGCCGAGGCGGTGTGCCCGCCGCACCCGACCTGGGGCATCCTGCCCACGCCGTACTCCGGCCCAGGCGGCCCGTCCCGCCCGTACCCCGGCCCCCGGTCGAGGCGGCCCGCTCCCTACGTGCGCCGCCTCGGCCCGCCCCGTACATCGGTCGAGGCGGGCCGCTCCGTACGTGGGCCGAAGTGGCCTGCATACGTCGCAGGGCCCGCTCCGATGACCGGAGCGGGCCCTGCGACGTTGCGGGTGCGGTGCCGCGTCAGCGGACGGGCGTGCCCTGCGCCTGCTGCGGGGCGATGCCCAGCGCGGTCGTGTACTTGGCGAGGGCGAGCTTGCCGATCGCCGGGTAGGCGCCGAGCGGCTCCGCCGTGGCGCAGCCCGCCTCCTCGGCGGCCGCTGCCAGCAGCCCCGGGTCGATCTCCGGGCCGATCAGGTACGGCGCCAGGGCCAGCTGCTGCGAGCCCGAGGAGCGCAGCTGGTCGGCGACGGAGGAGATCGAGCCCTCCTGGTCCAGGGCCGCGGCCATCACCGGCACGGCCAGGCGCGCGGCGAGCAGCATGCCCGTGATGCCGGCCGCCTGCACGGCCTCCTCGCCGCCCACCGAGGCCAGGACGATGCCGTCCGCGGCGGTGGCCACGGTGAACAGACGGGCACGGTCGGCGCGGGCCAGACCGGCCTCGGACAGACGCACGTGCAGCGCCTCGGCGAGCAGCGGGTGCGGGCCGAGGGCATCGGTCAGTTCGGCGGCGACCCGGCTGTCCATCACGGACTGGCGGACCTGGCGCAGCAGGGCGCTGTCCGGACCGGCCAGCAGTGGGACGACGACGGCGACCGGGCCGTCGGGCTCCTTGACCTCAAGACCCGCGGCGACGGCCTGCTCGTAGCGGGCGGTGCGCTGCTCGGCCGCGCGCGACAGCACCAGCCTCAGGCTCGGGAACTCGGCATCGTCCCCGTCCACGTACCCGATCCGGGCGTCCAGACCGGGCAGCTCGGAGCGGGCGATGCTCACGACCTCCTCGGCGAGGCTGCGCGAGGCGGCGCTGGGCGCGCCGGGCACCGCGAGGACGAGCGCGGGCGCGCCCTCGGGAGCCACCAGCGGCTCCGGTCGACGGTGCCGTCCGGGCTGGCGGGGTCGCGGCATTCGTACTGGCAGGCCGGACGCGGGTCCAGTGGGGGAGCTCATGGCGCCGCATGTTACTGGTTTCCTGGGCTCCTCTGTTCGGGGAGGGTGCAGGTGAGCGGTTTCCGTCCGCTTTTGTCTGATGAGTTACGCCCCTTTGGCACATGTTCCGGGCACGTGCCGGACACATGGTCCGTGCAAGGATCAATCCCCTTATGTGATGACCACGCAGAGCAGGTGCGATTCACCCGGAAGAGTGAGGTTCCCCGTCGCCAGCTCGGTCGCGATCCGTACACAGCCGTGCAACGGGTCCCCCTCGGCCGCAACCTGCCGTGCATGCGGCAGCTGCTCGGCCAACTCCTCACGCAGCGGGACGAGCAGTGGGTCGCCCATCCGGACGAGGCCGCCGGTGAGCGCCACTTCGGGTTCCCCGGCCGACGGGCACACGGCCGCGGCGGACTCGGCGATGCTCCGGGCCGCCGCGCGCAGGATCCGGGCGGCGACCGGGTCACGCGGGGCGCAGGCGGCCACCTGTGGTGCGAAGGACGCCAGCATCGCGGGGCGGTCGGTGCGCGGGTAGAGCCGGGCGGGCAGGCCCCGCACCGGGCCGAACTGCTTCTCGGCGCACGCCAGCAGATCGGCGGAGCCGCCGTCCCGGCCGTCGTGGGCGCGCAGGGCCGCCTCCAGCCCGGCCCGCCCGATCCAGGCGCCGCCGCCGCAGTCGCCCAGCAGATGGCCCCAGCCGTCCGCCCGCCGCCATCCGGTCAGGTCCGTGCCGATGGCGATCAGGCCGGTGCCAGCGGCGACGACGGCGCCCGGGCGGAGCCCGAGGGCGCCGACATAGGCCGTGACGGCGTCGGCGGCGAGCGCCACCTTCCGGACCCCCAGTTCCCGGGCGAGCGCGCCCGGCAGTTCGGCGCGCAGACCGTCACCCAGGCTGGCGAACCCGGCTGCGCCGACGACCGCCGTGCCCGGCTCGCCCATCCCGGCCTCCGCCGTCAACGCGCGGGCCAGGGGTACGAGTTGTGCCATCAGATGGCCGGGGTCGATTCCTCGCTCCCCGGTGCGTACCGGCTCCCCGGACTCGCCCCTGGCCGACGGCGGCTGCCCCGGAACACCGACGGCGACCCGGAGGCCGGAGCCTCCGGAGTCCACGGCCAGGTACCCGGGAAGGGTCACGGCAGGCGCCAGTCCACCGGCTGCCCGCCCTGCTGGATCAGCAGGTCGTTGGCCTGGCTGAACGGGCGCGAGCCGAAGAAGCCGCGGTCGGCCGACATGGGCGAGGGGTGCGGGGCCTCCACCGCCGGCAGGTTGCCCAGCAGTGGCCGCAGATTGCGGGCGTCCCGGCCCCACAGGACGGACACCAGCGGCCTGCCGCGGGCGGCCAGGGCCCGGATCGCCTGCTCGGTGACCTCTTCCCAGCCCTTGCCGCGATGGGCGGCGGGGCTGCGCGGCGCCGTGGTCAGCGCCCTGTTGAGCAGCAGGACACCCTGCTGCGTCCACGGGGTGAGGTCGCCGGTGGACGGCTGGGGCAGCCCCAGGTCGGTGTTCAGCTCCCGGAAGATGTTGATCAGGCTCGGCGGCAGCGGGCGCACCTCGGGCGCGACCGAGAACGACAGGCCGACCGCGTGCCCCGGTGTCGGATACGGGTCCTGACCGACGATCAGGACGCGCACCTCGTCGAAGGGCTGCTGGAAGGCGCGCAGGACGTTCGGTCCCGCGGGGAGGTAGGTGCGTCCCGCGGCGATCTCCGAGCGCAGGAAGTCGCCCATCGAGGCGATCCGTCCGGCGACGGGTTCCAGGGCCTTCGCCCAGCCCGCTTCAACGATTTCATGCAAGGGTCGTGGTGCCACGGGCGTCACCCTACTGCCGTACACCGGTCGGCGATCAAGCTGCGACCGGCACCCGACCGAGGTTGACCGGACCGGCTTGGCGCGGCATGGCGGAGTCGGCTGGTCTGTCCTGGCACGGCGGCGTCGGCAGGTCTCCGTGGTGATGTGGCGTGGCGTGGCGTGGAGTGGTGGCATCGGCCGGTCCGCAGTGGCCCGGCCGCGTCAGCCGGTCACCGCGGCCCGCACGCACAGGACGTCCGGCAGATGCGACGCCAGTTGCTCCCAGCTGTCGCCGTCGTCGGCGGAGGCGAACACCTCGCCGTTGCGGTTGCCGAAGTACACCCCGGCCGGGTCCGCGTCGTCCGTGCACAGTGCGTCGCGCAGCACGGTGCCGTAGTGGTCCTCCGTGGGCAGTCCCCGGGACAGCGGCTCCCAGCTCTGGCCCGCGTCGGTCGTGCGGTAGACCCGGCAGCGGTGGTCGGCCGGCACCCGGTCGGCGTCGGCGTTGATCGGGAAGACGTACGCCGTGTCGCCGCGGTGCGGATGGGCGGCCACCGTGAAACCGAACGTCGACGGCAGGCCCGCGCCGATGTCCGTCCAGTGCGCGCCCGCGTCGTCGCTGCGGTAGACGCCCCAGTGGTTCTGCAGATACAGGCGGTCCGGGTCGGCCGCGTCCCTGGCGACCTTGTGCACGCACTGGCCGAACTCCGGGTTCGGATCCGGCAGGAACACCGCGGAGACACCGGAGTTGGACGGCGCCCAGCTCGCCCCGCCGTCCGTGGTGCGGAACACCCCGGCCGTGGAGACGGCCACGGTCACCGCCCGTGGGTCGCGGGCGTCGGTGAGCACCGTGTGCAGTCCCTCACCGCCGCCGCCGGGCACCCACCGGGAGCGGGTCGGGTGCTCCCACAGGGGGCGCACCAGGTCGAAGCTCTCCCCGCGGTCCTGCGAGCGGTACAGCGCGGCCGGTTCCGTGCCCGCGTACACCACGTCCGGCTCGGCGGCGGCCGGATGCAGCTGCCACACCCGCTCCAGGGAAGCACCGGTTTCCTTGGGGAACTTGACGGCAGGCCGGGCCGGTTCCGTCCAGCTGCGGCCGAGGTCGTCGGAGTGGAACACCGACGGGCCCCAGTGCGCGCTGTCGCCGCCCGCGAGCAGCCGCGGTGTGCCGCTCCTGGTGTCGATGGCGACGGAGTAGACGGCCTGCGCGTTGAAATACGGACTGCCGTCGAACTCCCAGGCGCCACCGCGCCGGCGCCCGATGAACAGGCCCTTGCGGGTGCCCACGGCGAGTAGGACTTCGGCCATGCCGATCACCTCCGGGACGTCTTTGTCCAGGTAGTCGTCAGATACCGGCCAGTCTGCACCCAGCCACTGACAACCACCCCAGGTATGCGTGTCACCGCAGGTCACAGCCGTGCCATCGGCCTGTCGCGGAGATCGGCCGGGTCCGTTGCGGCATGTGCCTGCGCAAGAGGGGTGTCCCGTGCGACCGTCGACGAGAACGGCTCGTCGTGAGCAACGGGGCGGCCCTGCCCGTATGGGAGGTCGGTCCGGCCTGTCGGTGCGCTCGTGAGGAGGATGCCTTTGATGGCGTTCCGTGGTCCCAAGGTGTGGCTGTGGCGCTGGCGGCGCAATCCGCTCAGGCGCCGCGCCGATGTGGTGGAGGCCTGGGTGGTGCTGGCCGCCTGGCTGCTGACCGTCGTGGCCGGGGTGCTCGCCGGTCTTGCCGCCGCCCGGTCGGTGGAACACGGACTGGCCAGGGAACGCGCCGACTGGCACCCCGCCGTCGCCCGCGTCGTCGCCCAGGCTCCCGGAAGGCCCGCCGCCCCGGGCGTCGGCGGCGAGCGGGTCTGGGCCGAGGTGCGCTGGACGGTGGCCGACGGGTCGGCGCGCACCGGCCAGGCCCGGGTCGCCCCGGGCAGCAAGGCCGGTACACCGGTCACCGTCTGGACCGACTCGCACGGACACCTGGTCACCCGCCCCACGACCGCCTCCGAGGCCGCCTTCCGCGCGACCTTGATCGGCGGCCTGGTGGGCGCGTGCGCCGCGACCGTCCCCTTCGTCGGCGGACTCGTCCTGCGGGGACGTCTGGAGCGCCGCCGCATGGACCGCTGGGACGCGGAGTGGGCCCGACTGGGGCCCCAGTGGGGCCGGATGACCGGCTGAGCCCTGCCCGGGCGCCTACAGCCCCGCCAGCACCTCCCGGCACGAGCCGAGCAACGCCTCGTCCCGCGCGATGTCCTGGCCGGCGTACGCGCCCCTGCGGGCCGTATGACGCCGGGGTGCGGCCAGTTCCGCCGTCACCAGGTCCCGCAGGGGTGACGCCGCCGGGCCCAGGGCGGCAAGGCACCGGGCGATCGGACCGCGTGTGCGGGGGCTCTGCGACCAGGCGGCCCGGAACACCGGCAGCACGGGCTGCGGGTCCCCGCCGATGTGCCACAGCGCGCACGCGGCCGACGTCCGCTGCCGGACCGGCCCCGCACCGGCCGCCCGGCGCAGCTCGGGCAGGGCCGTGCGGGCGGCCGGGCCCAGCCTGCCCAGCTGCCGGGCGGCCAGGCGGCGGACCTCCGGCTCCCCATGGGTCAACTCCCGCAGGAGTACCGGCAGGACGGCCCGGGCGTCGCCGTCCGCCGACCACAGCGCGCCCGCCGCCACGGCCGCGTGCCGGGTGTGCAGCAGGCTCCGCAGGACCGGCACCGCCTGCGCGGCCGCCCCGAGCGCGTCCAGTGCCTGAACGGCCCGTGCGGTGAGGGCGCCCCGCGCCCCGAGTCGGTCCGGCGCACCGGACAGCAGGCGCAGGATCTCCGGTGCCGCATCGCTGTCTCCGGCGGCCTTCAAGGCGCACAGGAGCGGGGCGGCCAGCGTGTCGACGGCGGGGGAGTCCAGCGGGATCCGGCCCAGCCGGAACCGCAGCGCGGGGGCCAGGGGAGCCGCGGCGGGGCCCAGATGGGCGATCTCGAACCCCAGGCCGGCAGGCACGACCGCACCCGCCAGGACCTGGGCCAGAAAAGGGAGCGCTCGCGGATCGCCGGTCCTGGTCAGGGCCTTGAGCGGGCCGCCCAGGGTGGGGGAGCCGCGTTCCCAGCGGTGCGTCCACAGATCGGGCCGGGCGGCCACCAGGGCATGCAGGTCGTCCGCGGCGGGAGCGGCCAGGCCGGACAGCTCCGCCAGGACCGAGACCGCGGCGTCCCGTAATCGCTCGTGATCTGTGTCCAGTTGGGCGCCCACCAGCGCCACGGGCCGGGCGCAGTCGGTGCGCCAACCGCGGAACAGCGTCGCCGCCATCCACACCGCGTTGCACCGGTCCATCGGGTCCGGACTGGTCAATTGCCCGGTGAGCAGCACGGTCCGGTCGGCGGCCCGGTCACCGAGCGCGGTGTGCAGGGTGCGCAGCAGCTGGGCGCCCTCCTCGTCCGAGGGGCGCAGCCGCCGGATCCGCCGCACGAGGGTGTCCGTGCCGTCGTGGTCCGGGACGCGGGGGCGGTGCGCGGACCTGTCCCGCAGCAGCCGGACGGCGGCAGGTACCAGGTCGGCGGGGAGCCGGTCGGGGGCGGCGAGCGCGAGCTGGCCGAGTGCGGCCAGCCGCAGCCCCGGTCCGTTCGGTGGGGCACTCTGGGCGGTCAGGACGTCCAGCGCGGCGGTGTGCGCCGGATGGCGGCGGGCGAACAGACCGACGGCCTGTATGAGCGCGAGCAGGACCCGGTCCTCCCGCTCGGCCGGAATCCGCCGCCTCAGAAGGTCCAGGACACGAGCCGGACCGTCGACGAACCGCACGACCGCCCCGGGGGCCGCCCGGCGCACCCGCGCGTCCGGATCCCCGAGGAGGACCACGAACACCTCGCCGTGCGCACGCACCGCCTCACGCGCACGTGCGTCGCTGCTCTCCGCACCGATGCTGACCAGCAGGTCCACGATGCAGACCCGGTCCGGCACCGTCTCGCGGGCCGCGAGCGAGCACAGGAAGGGAACGCAGGCCAGCGTCGAGTCGTACACGTTTCCCTCGTGGTGCACCGTGCCGTACAGGCCGTCGAGCGCGCCCTGCCGCTCGCAGACGTCCTCGGAGGCCAGTGACCGCAGCCGTCCGGGCACGTCCTCCGCGCTGCCGTGCGCGTGCCGCAGCGCGGCCCAGTCGACCTCGTCGATCCCCGTGAACACGTTGTCCTCCCCAGGCCGGTGCCAGCTGATCGCGAGTGTGCACCACGGCACTGACAACGGTCCGGAACCGGGCGCTGACTGTGTGCGATCCGTCGGCTGTCACCGGCCACGGGAGCGGATGTGTTTCCGGGGCCCGGGAAGGGATCAGTTCCGGTCGGGCAGGGCCCGCTCCAGGATCGCGTCGAGGCCGGCTCCGGCGGGCAGTGTGCCGAACGCGTGGCCCCAGTCGCCGCCCAGCCGGGTCGCGCAGAACGCGTCCGCGACCGGGTGCGGGGCATACCGGACCAGCAGGGAGGCCTGCAGGGCGAGGGCCATCCGTTCGACCAGCCTGCGGGCGCCCACCTGGTCGGTTTCGGCCAGCTGCTGCCTGAGCGAGACCACGGCCGCGTCCAGGCGGGCGTCCGCCCCGCCCGCGAGGGCGAGTTCGCCGAACAGGGCCTCGGCGGTGTCCGGCTCCCGGCCGAGGGCGCGCAGCACGTCGAGCGCGTTGACGTTCCCGGAGCCCTCCCAGATGGACAGCAGGGGAGCCTCCCGGTAGTGGCGGGGCATGCCGGAGTCCTCGACGTACCCGTTGCCGCCCAGGCACTCCAGGGCCTCCGCGGTGAACGCCGGGCCCCGCTTGGTGACCCAGTACTTGCCGACGGCGGTGGCGATCCGCCTGAAGGCCCGCTCCCCGGCGTCCCCGCGCACCGCCCGGTCCGCCGCCCCGGCCAGCCGCAGCGTGAGCGTCGTCGCCGCCTCCGACTCCAGTGCCAGGTCGGCCAGGACGTTGCGCATCAGCGGCTGGTCGATCAGCCGGGCGCCGAACGCGCTGCGGTGGCGCGCGTGGTGGCCCGCCTCGACGAGCGACTTGCGCATCAGGGTCGCCGAGGACATCACGCAGTCCAGACGGGTGCAGTTGACCATCTCGATGATCGTCTTGACCCCGCGGCCCTCCGGCCCGACCAGCCATGCCACCGTCCGGTCGAACTCGGGCTCCGAGGAGGCGTTGGAGCGGTTGCCGAGCTTGTCCTTCAGGCGCTGGACGCGGAAGGTGTTGCGGCTGCCGTCCGGCAGGATGCGCGGCACCAGGAAGCAGGACAGGCCCCCCGGTGCCTGCGCCAGCACCAGGAACACGTCGCACATGGGTGCCGATGTGAACCACTTGTGCCCGCGCAGCGTGTACACGCCGGGCTCGTCGGTGGGGGTTGCGGTGGTGGTGTTCGTCCGGACGTCGGAGCCGCCCTGCTTCTCCGTCATGCCCATCCCCGCGAGCAGGCCGGGCTTCTCGGCGGGCACCCGCAGGCCGGGCTCGTAGACGCGGCTGGTGAGCAGCGGCTCGTAGACCTTGGCCAGATCCGGCTGGGCGCGCAGCGCGGGAACCGCGGCGTACGTCATCGACGTCGGGCAGCCGTGCCCGGCCTCGGTGTGGCCCCACACCAGCCCGCCCGCGGTGCGGGCCACATGGGCGCCGGGCCGGTCGTCCGCCCACGGCGCGCCGGCCAGGCCCTCGGCGACAGCCGTCCGCATCAGGTGGTGCCAGCTGGGGTGGAAGTCGACCTCGTCGATCCGGTGGCCGTAGCGGTCGTGGGTGCGCAGCTCCGGCTCGTGCCGGTTCGCCTGCTCGCCCCACTCCTGGGCCTCCTCGCTGCCCGCGCGCAGCCCCAGCCGCCGGACGTCGTCCTCGGCCCAGCCGGCGCCCTCCCGGCGCAGCCCTTCGAGCAGGGCACGGTCCTCGGAGGCGTCGTAGGGGGCCAGGGGCGGGGCCTGGTTGGTGACGTCGTGCGTGGCGGACTGCGGCGGCGACTGCGCGGGAATCGAGACCATACGGTCATGTTGCACTCTTCTTGCGGTTGTAGCAATAGTGCAACACCTGGAGCGCACGTACAGTACGTGCCCATGCGCATGAACGTGTCGGCCGAGCCGGATGAAGCGGTTCTGCGGCCCCTGTCCGCGCGGTCGGTCGTGCTGAGCCTGCTGCTGGGCGTGCACCCGCCCGAGCTGCCGGTCAAGGACCTGGTCCGGCTGGTGGAGCCGTTCGGCGTCGGCGGCTCCACGCTCCGGGCCGCGCTGAGCCGAATGGTGGCCGCGGGCGACCTCAGGCGCACGGACGCCGTCTACCGGCTCAGCGACCGGCTGCTGGCCCGCCAGCGCCGCCAGGACGACGCACTGCAGCCACGTACGCGCGCGTGGCGCGGCGACTGGGAGATGGTGGTGATCACGGCGACGGGCCGCGGCCCCGCCGAACGCGCCGAGCTGCGCTCCCGGTTGGCCGCCCTGCGCCTGGCCGAACTCCGCGAGGGCGTGTGGCTGCGGCCGGCCAGCCTCGGCCGGTCGCTGCCCGGCGACCTCGCGCGCGTGGCCCTGTCGTACACCGCGCGACCCGACGGCCCCCCACGGGACCTGGTCGCCCGCCTGTGGCCGCTGGAGGCCTGGGCGGACACCGCGCGGAGCCTCCTCGACCGCGCGGCGCACGCCCGGGGCCCGGCCGACCGTCTCACCGCCTTCGCCGCGGTCGTACGCCATCTGCTCACCGACCCCGTGCTGCCCCCCGAACTGCTGCCCGCGGACTGGCCGGGGGAGACCCTGCGGACCGCCTACGCCGGATACCGGCAGGAGCTGGCCGCCTCGGTCGGACGTCCGGAGTGACGGCCGTGAGCGGCCACGAAGCGCTGGTGCGGTTCCTGCGGGCTCGCCTCCAGGAGGACGCGCAGGTGGCCCGGGACGCGATCGACGGCGCCCCGGGCGCGGTCTGGGGCGTGATCGCGGACGACATCGAGCAGGTGCTCACCTCCCGGGCCGGCCGCACCACGCACACCCCTCTGGTGCAGTTCGGCGCCGACGACCCGGTGAAGCTGCTCACGCACGTGGCGCGGCACGATCCGGCTCGGGTGCTGCGCGACGTCGACGCCAGGCGGGCACTGCTGGACGAGCACGGGGCACGGCACGGCCGGTGCCGCACGTGCACCGGGCGCCGGCTGACGACCGGACTCCGCTCGCCGTGCGCCACGCTGCGCCTGCTGGCCCTGCCGTTCGCCGGTCATCCCGACTACGACGCGTCCTGGTGCGATCGGCCGCTGAGCCGGTGAGTCGCTGAGCCGGTGGGTCGGTGGGTCGGTGGGTCGGTGAGTCGCTGGGCCGGTGAGCCCGGAGAGCGTCGGGACGTCCTCCGTGGTCCCTGCGGTTCACATCCTCCCGCTCGTAGAGCGCGTTGTCGGCCACCTCGTCCTGGTGCACGAGCGGGAATGCCGCCGCATGAGATGCGCGGTGAAATCGAGCGCCTGACGGAGCGCTACGGCATCATGGAAGGGAGAGTCGAAAAGAACGCCAGTCAGGCCTCCACCACGCAGGACCAGCCGATACGCAAGTACTCCGCCGGCCGCGGGTGCCTGATCTCCGGTCACCACACGAACAGCAACCAGTGGGACCCCGGACTTCGGCGTGGCTTCCATGGCGAACCTTCGAAGGGTGACGGGACGGCGACAACCTGATCCGTCCTCCCTCGCAGGCTCGGCCCGAGTTCCTGCGCGCGCTCAGCGAGCAGCTCTGCTCGTGGTTCCCGGAGAAGCAGGGGCCTGACGGACACGGTCGTGGCGCCGTGGTCCGCGGAGTTCCGCTGCCGCGCACCCATGGCGCCGGACCTCTCCGGCCGGCCTGCGCAGACCTCGCAGTGCACGAGCGAGTGCGACCGGGCCGGACGGATGGTCATGGACCTTTACTTCGCCCTGCAGGAGCAGGGCCCCGGCGCCCGGAACGGCGTCATGAGCCGGTGAAGGAGCAGACGTGGCAACTCCGCTGACCGCCGATCGACTGGTCGCGGCCCTCAGGGCCGAAGGCCTGGTCGTGCACGAGGTGCGCGACTGGCGCCACCACAACCGCAACGCCAAAGGGGCCTGGGGCCCGGTGAACGGTGTGATGCTCCATCACACCGTCACCTCCGGCACGCCCTTCTCCGTGGACCTCTGCTACGACGGCCACCCAGGCCTTCCCGGCCCGCTCTGCCATGGGGTCATCGACAAGAAGGGCGAGGTCTGGATGGTCGGCAACGGCCGGGCCAACCACGCCGGAGGCGGGGACCCCAAGGTCTTGGCCGCGGTGGTCGCCGAGGACTTCGGCGACAGACCCCCGCCGACCCACGAGCACGAGGGCTCTGCGGGGTCCGTTGACGGCAATGCGCACTTCTACGGCTTCGAATGCGTCAACCTCGGGGACGGTGAGGATCCGTGGCCGGCCGTCCAGGTCGCTTCCATGGCCAAGGCCGCTGCCGCCCTCTGCCGCGCTCACCAGTGGAGCGCGAAGAGCGTGATCGGCCATCTGGAGTGGTCCGACGAGAAGTCGGACCCGAAGGGCGTTCCCGTGGCCATGCCCGACATGCGGGCCAAGGTCGCGGCCCGCCTCAAGGGGCAGCCGGGAGCCTCCGCGGTTCCGGCTCCGCCGAAGCGTGCCCTCGTACCGGACGCCGCTCTTGAGAAGCGCATGGCCGCCTTGGAGAAGCGCCTCACCGCCCTGGAATCAAGGGTGACGTGACCACTGTGCCGTTGGTTCGCAGGAGGTGATCCGGGCAGGCGTCCGGCAGCTCAGGCACCCGGCTTGGGACGCGGCGGCGGTCATCGGACCTGCCGCGATGCCGATCAGTACGTGCCGATGAGTACGTGCCGATGAGTACGGTGCCGATGAGTACGGTGCCGATGAGTACGGTGCCGATGAGTACGGTGCCGATCAGTGCGGTGCCGATCAGTGCGGCGGCCCGGCTACGCGGACCGGGCCGCCCCCATCAGCGCGTCCCAGTCGTCCAGTTTGACCACGCCCCGGCCGAGTTGGGCGCCGAGGGCGGCCTCGGCCCGTTCGATGGCCAGCCAGCCCGTCCACGGCACCGGTTCGATGCCCGCGGCCCGCAACGCGGCGAGCGGGTCCTCGGGCACCTCCTCGCGGGCGAGCGCGGGTGCGTCGGCGAGCAGGGAGGTCGCGGTCTCCTTGGCGCACGGCCGGTTGGTGCCGATGACGCCCGTCGGACCCCGTTTGATCCAGCCGGAGACGTACTCGCCCGGGGAGGCGACGCCGTCACGCAGGACACGGCCCTCCTGGTGCGGGACGGTGCCGCTCGCCTCGTCGAACGGCAGCCCCTCCAGCGGCACTCCGCGATAGCCCACCGAGCGCAGCACCAGCTGGGCCGGCAGGTCCTCGTACCGGCCGGTGCCCGTCACCCCGCCCTGCCCGTCCGGTGCCGTCCGCTCGAAGCGCACGGCACCCACGCGGCCGCCGTCCGCGAGCAGTTCCACGGGCCGCAGGAAGAACCGCAGCCTTATCGTGCGCGCCGTCCGCCGGGGCGGTCCGTCCGCCCAGCCGCGCAGCGCCTCCACGTTGCGGCGCTGCACGGCGGGCAGTGCGGAGGGGTCGGCGTATTCCGGGTCGAGCGCCAGCTCGCCCGGATCGACGCTCACTTCGGTGTCGGGTAGGGCGCCCAGCTCCCGCAGCTCCTTGGTGGTGAAGCGGGCCTGCGAAGGGCCGCGCCTGCCGACCATGTGGACCTCGGCGACCCCGCTCGCCGCCAGCACGTCCAGCGCCGCCTGCGGCATGTCCGTCGGGCGCAGCTCCCCCGCGCCCCGCACCAGCATCCGTGTGACGTCCACGGCCACGTTGCCCACGCCGATGACCACCGCCGACCGCACTCCGCGGACGAACCCCGCGTCGCCCGCGTCCGGATGCGCGCTGTACCAGGACACGAACTCGGTCGCCGACCAGCTGCCCGGCAGCTCCTCGCCGGGGATCCCCAGGTGGCGGTCGGCGGCGGCGCCGACGCAGTAGACGACCGCGTGGTACAGCGTCCGCAGCCGTGCCACCGGCAGTCCGCCGGGGCCGCCCACCAGGACACCGCCGAGGAAGCGCACCCGGTCGTGCTCCAGCACCGTGCGCAGGCTGCCCTGCAGGGACTTGATCTTCTCGTGGTCCGGGGCGACGCCGTAGCGCACCAGCCCGTAGGGGCAGGGCAGCCGGTCCAGCACGTCCACCCGTACCTCGGGATCCTGCCGGACCAGGGTCTGGGCGGTGTAACACCCGCTCGGTCCGGAGCCCACGACGGCGACACGCAGCACGGCGGTGCTCCTTGCTCGAAGGATTCGAAGGAGAAAGGTGTGCGGACGGCTCCAGCATGTCACCGCCCGGCCCACACCGGCAGGGGCCGGGGGGGTGACCCGGACGCGTGTCCGCCCGAATGGAATGTGATCATGAGGTTACGTTCCGTGTGTGCTAGAAGCATCCTTTCTTAATCTTTCCGATCGGCGTGTCCAGGACGGCACCGTGTCCGTGCGGCCCGCCTGGAAGGTGCAGGGGCACGGCGGCGTCTCGTCCTGGGTCCACGTCCGCCTGGCCTTCCCCGACGGGGCACGCGTCGACGCCATGGCCGTGGTGACCGGGGGAGATGTGTCCGTCGAGGACGTCAAGGCGCAGCCCGCACTGTCCCTCACCGATCTGACCGTGCTCGCCGACTGGATCGAGGATCCGCTGCTGGAGGCGTGCGGGGCGGCGGCCGAGGCGTCGCACGAGGGCTCGGGCGAGGGCTCCGGCCAGGGCTCGGGCCAGGGGGCCGACGCAGGAGGCCGGGCGCCGTGGGACGCGGAACACGCGGGAGGGCGGCGCGCCCGCCCCGCCTGGCCGCGCGGCATCGAGGGGTGCCGACTGGCCGCCCGGGAGTACCGCGCGGCCCAGGAGGAGGGCGTCGACCCGGTGCTCGCGGTGATGTGCGCGACCGGGCACAGCCGCCGGCGCTCCCTCTGGCTGATCGCGCAGGCGCGGGACGCCGGTTTCCTGGCGCCTCGCCACGCCAAGCGGTGAACGGGCCGGCGGTGAAAGGGACGGCGGCGAAGAGGTGGGCCGTGACCGGGTCGGCGGCGAAGGGGCGGGCCGCGAGCGGGCCGGCGGTGAACGGGCTCGGCGGTGGACGGGCCGGCGGTGACACAGGGCCGACAGGGAGCCGGGCGGCGGCGGGTCCGGTGCCCGCGGCGCGTCCACCCGCCGCTCGTCCCGCTACTGGTCCCGTTGCTCGTCCCGCTCCTCTGTCGCGAAGAAGCGCGACAGATCCTGCTGCCGCCCCGCCTCGGAGCCCGTTTCGCTTCCGGGGGGCGTGCCCAGCTCCCAGTCGAGCCCGTACCGCTTGAACAGCTCGGCCCGGAGCGCCGGGACGGGCATCGGCACCCCCGGGACCAGCACCGCGTACACCGCTCCCATCAGCAGGGCCCGCAGCAGGGGATAGTCGGCCGCCGGGTCCTCGGAGCCGTACCGGGCGACCGTGTCGCCGAGCAGTTCCGCCAGGCGCCGCTGCTCCGGACACTGCACGAAGCCCTCGGCCTGGAGCAGCCCCGCCATGTGCTGGCGCATGAGCACCGGCCGGTCGTGGGCGAGGCCCAGGATGGCGTCGACGGCCCGGGCCAGCCGTTCCCGGCCGTCCTCGGTGTGCGGCTCCCGCTCCAGCGCCTCCTCCAGCGTGCGGTGCATCAACCGGTGCACGGCGGACTGCACCAACTGGCGCTTGCCGGGGAAGTAGTAGGACACCAGTCCGCGCGCCGAACCCGCCCGGTCGGCGATGTCGGCCAGCGTGGTGGCCTCGAACCCGTGCTCGTCGACCAGCTCCACCGCGGCCTGCAGCAGCCGCTCCCGGGAACGTCGCCGCAACTCTTCATTGACCGAGGCGCTGCGCGGGGACATCCTGTAACTCCTGCGTTGACTGGCTGCCAGCCAACTATACTCAACGCGGACGGCACCGCTCTGCGCGGGGCCAGTTCAGAGCTGCCGCCCGTCTGGGGCGACGCGGGGGATCGTCTCAGACGGGCGGCGCGGGGGCGCCGGTCCCGCCGATCCGCCCACCGGGCCCCCGTTCCCGCAGGTGGCACGGGTGCCAGCTGGAGTGGGGCGGCGGTCCGCCCAGCCAGATCGGCGGTCCGCCCAGCAGGATCGCGCATTTCACCGGGGCCGGGACGCGGCGCAGCGCGGGTCAGCCCACCAGGTCCAGCACCGGCAGCAGCGCGTCGGGCCGCTCGGCCACCGGCCGATGGTCCACGAAGTGCACCCGGCAGCCCAGTGCGGCCGCACCGCCGTCGGCCGCCCTGTTGTCGCCGACCATCAGCACCGTCCGCGGATCGGCGCCGAGCGCCGCGCAGGCGACGGAGAACAGCCTCGGGTCCGGCTTCTGGACACCGTGTTCGTACGACAGCACGTACGCGTCCACGTATCCGTCGAGCCCGTGCTCGCGGAAGACCGGCCGCAGGTCCCAGCCGATGTTGCTGACCACGCCGACCCCGATCCCGCGCTCACGGAGCGTGTGCAGCACCTCGGCGGCGTCGGGGTACGGGGACCAGGCGGCGGGGGACATGTGCCGGTCGTACAGCGCGTCGTGGAGGCCGGGGTCGGGCAGGGGCACACGCCGGGACAGCCCGGTGTAGGCGGCCCGGTGCAGTTCGGCGCTCTCGTCCCGTACCGCCCACAGTCCGGCGAGGTCCTCCGGCACTTCGGTCGGGTCCGCACCGCCCGCCAGTGCGCCGGCCTCCTCCAACTCTCGTGCGATCGCGGCGAGTTCGGGTTCGTCGAGAGTGAAGGGTGTCCGTGCCAGCACGGCTCGCAGCCAGGACTCGGTGGACTCGATGCGGAAGAGGGTTCCGGAGAAATCGAAGAGGACGGCAGCCATGCGTCGGACCCTACAGGGGTCCTGTCCCGCGCCGACCGCCGTCCGGCGTGCGTCGGTTGCGTCGGTGGTGCGTCGGTCGTGCCGGGGCCGAACCTGAATATCGACAGGTCGACGCCGAACCTGATGTCGACAGGGTTCGATCAAGCGGCGGGCCGAACCGCGTCGTCCGCAGGCGCGGGCGCCCCGCCGACGGCTCAGCCGAGCGCGCGCAGTGCCGGCACGAGCGCGACCAGCACCGGGATCACCGGCACCAGGGATGCCGCCGCCGTCAGCCGCAGTCTGCGCATCGCGCTCAGCCGGTCCGGGGGCGTGAGCAGTCGGTGTACACGCTGCGGGACGTGGGCCTGCGGGGTGGGGCCGGGCCCGAACACGCCCCGGTCCTCGTTGAGTTCCACCAGGGCCAGCGCGGTCGTCAGGCGGCCGAAGCGGCGCGAGGCCATGTCGTCGGCGGCCAGTTCGACCAGCCGGTGCATCTCGTCGCGGAACGCGGCGAACACCGGTACCTGGGGGAATCCGCCCGCCAGCGCGGCCGAGCAGTGCAGCAGCCAGTCGTGCCGGGCCTGCGCGTGTCCCTGCTCGTGGGCGAGCACGGCGTCCAGCTGCCGCCCCTTCAGCCGGCGCAACGCGGCCGTGGTGACCACGAGCTGGGGCGCCGCACCGGGCAGCCACCAGGCGTCGGGGCGCTCCCCCTCCAGCAGGACGAGCCGCCCGCCCACGGGCTCCTCGCCCGGCAACAGCGGTGCGCGCAGCAGGAGTTCGGCCCGACGGCGGCGGCGTCCCGCCCCGGCCCGCACGACCTCACGGACCAGCATCGCCGCGCTCCACAGCCCGCCGCAGGCGAGCACCACCGCGACCGTCGCCGCCCAGGGGCCACTCGCGCCGAGCGCGTACGCGTCCACGACCGCGCGGGGCGCCCGGGCGAACACGTGCCCGCGCACCGCCTGCCAGGCCACCGCGGCGCTCAGCGTCATCGACAGCGCGCAGCACAGCAGAACGGCGGCCACGGCGCACTGCCACATCCAGAGGGCGACCACCGGCTCGCGGTCCGTCCAGTCGGCCCGGGCGAGAAGCCGTGGGCCCATGACGGCGGTCAGGGCGCCGAGCAGCAACAGTGCCACGGGGACCATCATGGGCAGCACCCTATGAGCCCCGAGCCGCTCGCGGGTACGGTCCCCGGCACCGAAGTGACGCAGGCAACGCCCGTGCCTCCCGCGGGCGACACTCGTGCCCGCCTCGGTGATGACCCGTCGGCTCACATCGTCATGAGCATCGCGACCATCCCTATCCCCATCGACAGCCGGCACGCCCGCGCCAGTTCGGGACGGTCGCCCCAGCGTGGTGCCACCGTCCCGCCCGCGGGGGCGGCCGCGGGCACCAGGCGGGCCCCGGACACCAGGACATAGCCGGTGAAGTAGAGCAGGAGCGCACCCGTCACCAGGGGTTCCCCGGCGCCGGTGTGCACGTGGTGATGTGAGGTGGGGGAGGCCGCCATGGCGAGGGACATGTAGACCATCGCGCCGGTGCCCACCAGGTGGTGCAGGTGGTGCGGGCCGCTGCGCGCGGCCCACAGGGTGCGCAGTGCCGCCGCCCCGAACACGGCCGCGTACAGCGGCCACGCCCATCCCGGCGGGGTGAACGCCGTGGCGGGCACGGCCATCACGGCCATCCCGAACCCCATCAGTGCCTCGCCGCCCGCGGCACGGCGTTGCTCCTCGACCCCGCTGCGCATCCGCAGCAGGCAGTAGGCCCCGGTCGCGGCGCACAGCGCGACCAGCAGCCAGGCCGGCGACGTCGATCCGTGCACGCGCACCTCCCCAGCTCGACGGAGGGTCGAGGGATGCGATGCCCACGCCATGCGGGGCGCACGCAAGCGCAAGGGTGTACACGGGGAGCATTCACCGGAGCACAGCAGGTGAGAGCGTGCCGACCGCAAATCTTTTACATATAAAACACATGCTAAATTGTTGCTATGAGCAATGCGACCCGCCACCGTCTTCCCGTCGCCGGTGCGCTCCGTCTCGGGCGGCCCTCCGACATCTGGTTCAAGCCCGCGCTGAGTGTGGTCGCCGCGGTCGCCCCGCCCAACCTGATCCTGCTGGCGCTCGGCCGACTCGACCTCGCCCTGTACACGATGGCCGGGTCCCTGTGTGCGCTCTACGGCCACAACCGGCCCTACGCCGCCCGGGCCCGGGCCCTCGCATGGGTCGTACTCGGCATGACCGGCGGTCTCGCCGTCGCGCTGGTCGCGGCGTCGCTCACCGGCGACGCCGTCGTGCTGGTCACCGTCGGCGCGCTCATGGCGGCCGTGCAGAAGGCGGTCTGCGACGCCACCCGCATCGGTCCGCCGGGCAACGTGGTGCTCACCTTCATCAGTTCCGCGTCCCTGTTCGCGCCGCAGGGCCTCGGACAGGTCCCCGGCCATGTCGCACTGGCCCTGGCGGCGGGCGCCTGGGCCTGGCTGATCGGCATGGCTCCGGGGCTGCTGCGCCCGCACGGCCCCGAGCGCCGCGCCACCGCCCAGGCCCTGAACGCGGCCGCCGCGTACGCCGGTACCGGCGGCACCGGCGAGGGCCACGCCCGGGCCCGTACCGCGTGCGCCGCCGCCGTCCACGCCGCCTGGCAGTCCCTCTCGGCCGCAGGAGCCCGCCCCGATCCCGCCGCCCGCCCCGATCCTGTCCGCCGCGCCCTCGAACGACTCCTCGTGCGCGCCGAGGCCGCCCTCGGCGCCCCTGCCGGCGCCGACCCCGAGCGGCTGCGCGGCTGGGCCCGTGACGTGCGCGGCACCGGCCGGATCCCACGGGCCGACCTGCCCCGCGACGCGGCCGGTGAACTGCTCGGCGTGGACACAGAACTCGCCTGCCCGAGACGCCCGTTGCGGCACCGGCTCGCGCCCCTCGCCCCCCTCGCCGTACGCACCGCGACCGGCTGCGCCCTCGCCGGCTACGCCTCCCTCGCGCTCGGCGTCGGCCGCCCGTACTGGGCCCTGGTCACCGCGGCCTCCCTCTACCAGGCGAACGTCACCCTGACCTGGAGCCGGGGCGTCCAGCGCGTCGTCGGCAATCTCGTCGGCGTCCTGGTCTTCGCCGCCGTCGCCCCGCTCGCCCACCTCCACCCCGCCGCCCTGGTGCTGTGCTGTCTCGCCCTCAACTTCGGTGCCGAGGCGTTGATCGGCCGCAACTACTGGCTCGGCAGCGTGTGCGTCACGCCGATGGCGCTGCTCATCACCGAGTTCGCCCGCGCCCAGGACCCCGGCCGGCTGATCACCGAGCGGATCGCCGACACCGTCGTCGGCGCGCTGGTCGGCTTCGTCGCGGCCGTGGCCGTCACCAACCGGCGTGCCGGTGACCGCATCGAGCACGCGCTGACCGCCGTCGAACGCGCCCGCGAACAGGCCGCGCGCCTGCTCGCCGGCCCGCACCCGGCACCGGGCGCCCTGGAGACCGCCCGCCGCGCCCTTGCCGCCGCCCTGGCCGACCTGCGCGCAACGGCCGACGCCGCCTTGGGCGAATGGTGGCAGCGCGCCCTGCCCGAGGAGCGGGTCGTGCTCGCCGAGCGGGCGGGACACCGTACGCTCGCGGCGACGGTACGACGCCAGGGGCTCGCCCCCCTGGACCAGGACACGGGCAGGACGACGGAGGACATACGGCCATGACGGCGACGAACGGACGGCCGCAGGCCCGGGGCGACGCGGCGAACGGTCGGGCGGGGAACGCGAGCGGCGCGCCGGGCGGGCAGCCGGGACACGGGAGCGGTGCGGGGCACACGGACACCGTCTCCGCCGTCGTCCGGCAGTGGCAGGACGTACACCCCGACCTGGACACCGGCCCCATGGAGGTCATCGGCCGGATCAACCGCTGCGCCGCCCTCCTGCAGCAGGCCGAGGACGCTCCGCTGCGCCGGGCCGGTCTCAGCCGCCCCGAGTTCGACCTGCTCGGCGCCCTGCGCCGCACCGGCCACGAGCTGACCCCCGGAGACCTGGTCCGGGAGACCTACTCCTCCGGGGCCGCCGTCACCAAGCGGCTCAAGCAGCTGACCGAACGCGGGCTGGTGGAGCGGCGCGGCGACGCCCGGGACCGGCGCGTGGCCCACGTCCGTCTCACCGACGCCGGCCGTGACCTCGTCGACGGCATCCTTCCGGAGCAACTCGCCTACGAGACGACGGTACTGTCCGCCCTGGCCCCCGAGGGCCGGGGCGAACTGGCCGAACTGCTCGGCGGCCTGCTCAGCCGCCTGGAGAGCCGGGCGGGCGCGCTGCACGCCTGAGCGCTAGAGCACGTCGTGCACTGTGCGGCGATGGGTCGAGCGGCGGTCCTCGATCTGTGCCCAGCGGTCGCCGTAGACGTTGCGCGTGATGGCCGGGTCCCGCAGGAATGCGTGCGGGAAGCCGAGCGGTACGGCGCTCACCTCGTCCAGTCGGGCCACCGCGTCCGCGTCGAGCCGGACCCCGGTGCTCGCCAGATTGTCGGCCAGCTGCGCCTCCTTGGTCGCCGCGACGATCGGCACGACGTTCCCCGGGCGGCCGCGCAGCCAGGCGAGGGCCACCTGTGCCGGGCTCCAGCCGCCCTGTTCGGCGATCTCGACCACGGCGCCGATGACGTCCTCCTCCCAGGCCTCGGTCCCGGTGCCCAGGGTCGCGAGGCGGCCCGCCTCCCCGCGCCGGTACTTCCCGGTGAGCTTGCCCGACGCCAGGGGTGCCCAGGCGAACACGGCCAGGTCGAACGCCCGGGCCTGCGGCAGCAGTTCGCGCTCCGGAGTGCGCTCCAGCAGGCTGTAGCGCAGCTGCGAGCCCGCGAAGCAGGTCCAACCTCGCAGCTCCGCAAGGGTGTTGGCCTGTGCGATCTCCCAGGCCGGCCAGTCCGAGACCCCGATGTAGAGCACCTTCCCGGAGCGCACCAGGTCGTCCAGGGCCCGCATCACCTCCTCGACCGGGGTGAAGTTGTCGCGGGCGTGCACCCACAGGACGTCGAGCCGGTCGGTGCCCAGCCGGTCCAGGCTCGCCTCGATTGACTGCACCAGGTTCTTGCGGTGGTTGCCCGCCGCGTTGACGTCCCCGTCGCGCGTGCCGCAGGTGTACTTGCTGGCCAGTACGAAGGAGTCGCGCCGCCCGGCGAGCAGTTCGCCGAGGATCCGCTCCGAGCTGCCGTCCGTGTAGTTGTTCGCGGTGTCGAGGAAGTTGCCGCCCGCGTCGGCGTAGGCGTCGACGATCCGGGCGCTGGTCTCCTTGTCGGCGCCCCACCCCCAGTCGTCGCCGATGGTCATCGCGCCGAGGGCCAGCTCGCTGACGCGCAGACCGGTCCGTCCGAAGAGCGTGTAACGCACGTGTGCTGTGTCCTTTCCGAGCAGGTACAGAACAGGTCCCGGGGCCGTGGGCACGACGCTAGGAGCTGGAGCCCGCTCGAAGGCAAGCCGTGGTCAGCCCTCCTGGCCCGCCCTGTGCACGCCGAACGCCGCTCCCTGCGGGTCCCGCAGCACCGCGATGCGCGGGCCGTCCGGCACGTCCGCGGGTGCCATGACGACCTCGCCGCCCGCCTGCCGGGCGACCTCGGCCGTGGCGTCCACGTCGTCCACCGCGAAGTACGGCAGCCAGTGCGCCGGCACCTCGGGCGGATACCGGTCGCCCATGTCGGCCATCCCGCCGAAGTCCTCCCCGCCGATGCCCCACTGCGTGTACCACTGCGAGGCGTTGACGCTCCAGCCGAAGACCGTGGTGTAGAAGTCCCGGGCCCGGTCGGGAGTGCGGGTCGCCAGCTCCACCCAGCCGAGCGTGCCGGGCGCGTTGAACAGCCCGGCGCCGGGGAAGGCCCGCGCCTGCCACAGCTGGAACGCCGCGCCCGTCGGATCGACGGCCACGGCGAACCGGCCCACGTCGAAGACGTCCATCGGGCCGAGGACCACCATCCCGCCCGCCTCCTCCACCCGGCGTGCCGCCTCGTCCGCGTCCGCCACCGCGAACGAGACGTTCCAGGCGACCGGCTGGGACTCCTGGTACAGCGGGGTCAGCGCGGCCACCGCCGCGTCGCCCAGGTGCGCCACGGTGTAGCCGCCCGCCTCCTGCCGCGGATCCGTCTCGGGCCGCCAGCCGAACAGCTCGGTGTAGAACCGCTTCGCCCCCTCCAGATCGCGGGTCCCCAGCTCGGTCCAGCAGGGGCCGCCGATCACCGGCCTGTCGAACTTCATGACGGTTCCTTCCGGATGCGGCCGCACGGGCCGGCGGACCACACGACGGGGCTTTCCTCGCACGCTAGCCCCGCTCGCGCGGCCCGGCCATCCGGGACCCGACGCCCCACCCGACGACGGCCCGCCCCCGCCCGGACGCCCCTGGGCACCCCGCCGCCTCCACGACCTTGACGAGCCGGACCGGCGGTACGGGGCCTAGATACCCGGGCGGTACCGCAGCGGATGGTCCGGCGGGATCTCCACCAGCACGATCCGGGTTCCGTCCGGGTCTGCGATCCACATCTCGATCAGGCCCCACGGCTCCTTCACCGGGGGCCGCAGGATCTCGACCCCCCTGGCGGCCAACTCCTGCTGCGCGCCGGTCGCGTCCTCGACCTGGAGCCACAGCTGTACCGAGGGCGACGCCGGTGCTCCGGCCCGGCCGGAGACCTCGAGGAAGCCGCCGCCGAGGAAGTAGACCGTTCCGCGCTCCGGGCCCGTGCCGAACTCCCGGTAGACGGCCAGGCCCAGCTGCTCGCCGTAGAAGGTCCGGGAGCGCTCGGGGTCCACGGGGCGCAGAAGTGTCCGGCTGCTGAGTACGTGCACCATGCATCCGGAGCCTAGTGGCAGGGTTAGGCTCGACTGGCTCAGCCGCGCCCGAGATCGGAGAACGCCCCCATGGACACCGCCGCCACCGGACTCACCTTCCGTGACGCCACCGATGCCGACGTCGACGCGCTGGTCGCGCTGATCGAGTCGGCCTACCGGGGCGACTCCAGCCGGGCCGGCTGGACCACAGAGGCGGACATCCTGGAGGGCCAGCGGACCGACCCGGAGGGTGTCCGGCAGGTCATCAAGTCACCCGCCTCCCGGCTGCTGACCGTCGAGCAGGACGGCCGGATCGTCGCCTGCTGCCAGCTCGAACACCGCGACAGCCACGCCTACTTCGGGATGTTCGCGGTCAGTCCCACCCTGCAGGGCGCGGGCCTGGGCAAGATCGTCATCGCGGAGGCGGAGCGCCTGGCCCGCGCGGTCTGGGACGTCACCGAGATGCACATGACCGTGATCTCGGTGCGCGAGGACCTGATCGCCTGGTACGAGCGCCGCGGCTACCGCCGTACGGGAGAGACGACGCCCTTCCCGTACGGCGACGAGCGCTTCGGCATCCCGCAGCGCGACGACCTGCAGTTCGAGCTGCTGGTCAAGCCGCTGGTGTGACGGTCACCGGTGTGACGCGCACCGGTGTGACGTTCGTGCGGGAGGGTGCGCACCGGATCACGCGGTGAAGCGGCCGGTGCGCTTGATGTCCGGAAAGTCGGTCGTCGCGCCGTCCAGCTGGAGCGCGCGCACGAGCCGCAGGTGGTCCTGCGTGTTCACCACCCACCCGATGACCTTCAGGTCGGCCGCGCGGGCGCGCTCGACGATCTCCAGGGTCAGCCTGCGGATGTTGAGACAGACCGTCGCGGCCCCCACCTCGGTGGCGCGCTGCACCACGTCGGTGCCGTAGCCGCTGGCGATCAGTGCCGTGCGCACCCCCGGCACGAGCCGGGCGATCTCGGCGACCGCCTCGTCGTGGAACGAGGACACCTCCACCCGGGAGACCAGGTCCCGGCGGTGCATGACCTCGGCCAGTGCCCGGGCCGCCGCCACATCCTTGATCTCGGCCTGCAGCGGCGTCTTCACCGCGTCCAGGACCTCTTCGAAGACCGGCACGCGCTCGCCGCGGCCCGCGTCCAGGGCGCGTAGCTCCGCGAGGGTCTTCTCGGCGATCGGTCCGGTGCCGTCGGTCGTGCGGTCCACCTCCGCGTCGTGCATGACGACCAGCGCGCCGTCCTTGCTCAGGTGCAGATCGAGTTCGATCAGGTCGAGGCCGGCCTGCTGGGCGGCGACGAACGAACGGAGGGTGTTCTCGGGCTCGACACCCATGACCCCGCGGTGACCGATGGTAAGGAAGTTCAAGGTTCGACTCGCTTCCGTCGACGGCGGCTCGGCGACGCGCGGACCGAACGGCGGACGTCACTGTCCACGCGGCAGGGTCGCAGCCTAGTGGCCTGGTCCCACGATGAACCCGCACCTGCGCGGGGGGATCGGGGCGCGGGTCGCACGGCGCCTGGCTCATATCCGCCCCCGGCGTCACCCGGTCGTGGGCGAGTCCTGGTGATCATTGACCGGCCGGATCTGATCGGTGCCGCAACTTCTGCGCACCGTCCCCTCTCCCGATGGCGAAAGTGACCGCCGTCACGGTTTCGCACAGGAAAAATGGCGGTGTTCATGCGGCTCGGCAGAATAATTTCCCGAGGGGCCTCTTGCTGGGAGAAAGGGGCTATGCATACGGTGTGCTTACGCGAGGTTCTCCCGTGGAGGATGGGACATGACGGAAATTCTTGTGCAGGCGGGTACCGAGGGACAGGTTCCTTCGCTGACCAGGGTGATTGAGCACCCGGCCTGGCCCGTGCTCAAGGATGCCGTGGAGCAGATCCGGCCATGGCAGTCCAAGGACGGGTCGATCGACTTCGAGGCCGGGGGCGCGCCGGACCGGGCGGACGCCGAGGCGGCCCTGGACCGTGTCGTCGAGGCGGTCGAGCAGCTCTCCGCCCTGCTCCCGCACGACGCCGCCTACCACCAGGCCCTCGTGAAGGACCTGCGCCGCTGGGTCGAGGGTGGTTTCCAGGTGCCGGACTTCCTGGACTCCCTGCTTGCCTTCCACCCCGCCGCGAACCGCGCGGACGGCCTGCAGCACCTGGTCGTCTTCCCGATGTACACGCAGAACGGCAACCCGGACCGCAACCTGGAGGCGGTCGTGCTGCGCATGGTCTGGCCCGAGTGGCTGGCCGAGCTGGAGCGCACCCGGTACGACAACCCGCTGTTCTGCGGCATCAAGTTCGAGGACTTCACGGCGGGCTACGACACCAACTCCGCCGTCCTCTTCCCGGAGACGATCGCCGTGCGCGAGGCGCCGGAACGATTCACCTGGGGTGGCATCTTCTGCGACCGCGAGGCCGCCCGCTTCCGCCGGGTCACCGACGCGGCCGTCGGCATCCTGGGCCTGGAGCTGCCCGAGGACATCGCCGCGATGGTCCACGACCAGAAGCGCTGCGAAGAGGCCTTCGTGCTGTGGGACATGGTCCACGACCGCACCCACAGCCACGGCGACCTGCCGTTCGACCCCTTCATGATCAAGCAGCGGCAGCCGTTCTGGATGTACGGCCTGGAGGAGCTGCGCTGCGACCTCACCGCCTTCAAGGAGGCCGTCAAGCTCCAGGCGGACGGCGTCCCTCAGGCCCGTGACGTGCAGTACGCGGTGCTCTTCGACCGCATGTTCCGCTTCCCGCTCTCCGGTGACCGGGTGCGCAACTACGACGGCGTCGGCGGCCAGCTGCTCTTCGCCTACCTGCACAAGCACGACGTGATCCGCTGGACCGACAACAAGCTCTCCATCGACTGGGAGCGCGCCCCGCAGGTCACCAACCAGCTGTGCGCAGAGATCGAGAAGCTGTACCGGGACGGCATCGACCGCCCCAAGCTGGTGCACTGGTTCGCGGGCTACGAGCTGGTCTCCGCCTACCTCGCCCCGCACCCCGGCTCCAAGTGGGCCAAGGGTCCGGACGCCCTGGACCTGACCCAGCCGCCGCGCAAGCTCGTGGACGACGTGCTTCCGGACGAGTTTCCGCTGAGCATGTTCTTTGAGGCCCTGTCCAAGAAGCTGAAGAATGTGATCGCCTCCACCAAGGGCATCACGGCGGACAGCGCCGAGCGGCTCGCCGCGTGAGCGACCGCGTCAGGAACACTGCTTCAGAGGGGAAGATCATGGGGAACGGCGCGAACGGGGCGCTCAGCGGCGCGGTGATCGCGGTGGCCGGTGCGGGCGGACCCGCCGGGCGCGCGGCACTGATGCGGCTGGCCGAGGCCGGTGCCACCGTCGTCGGGGCGGACAACGACCCGCAGCGTCTGTCGGAGGCCGTGGACGCGGCCCGGTACGCCTCCGGTGGCGCCACCGTCACCGGCGACACGGTGGACCTGCTCGATCTGCAGTCCACCCGGGAATGGGCCGCCCACATCGAGAAGGACTTCGGGCGCGTCGACGGCCTGGTGCACCTGGTCGGCGGCTGGCGCGGCAGCGAGACCTTCACCAAGACCAGCCTGGACGACTGGGACTTCCTGGAGATGCTGCTGGTCAAGACCGTGCAGCACACCTCCCTCGCCTTCCACGAGGCGCTGCAGCGCAGTGACCGCGGCCGGTACGTGCTGATCAGCGCGGCCGGCGCGAGCAAGCCGACCGCGGGCAACGCCGCCTACTCCGCCGCCAAGGCCGCGGCCGAGGCGTGGACGCTGGCCATGGCCGACTACTTCCGCAAGGCCGGGATCTCCGAGGGCGCCGAGGGTCCCACCTCCGCGGCTACGATCCTGGTGGTGAAGGCGCTGGTGCACGACGCGATGCGCGCCGAACGCCCCAACGCGAAGTTCGCGGGCTTCACGGACGTCAAGGACCTGGCCGAGGCCATCGAAGGCGTCTGGAGCAAGTCCGCCGCCGAAGTGAACGGAAACCGTCTGTGGCTGACCGAGAAGCCGTGAACCCTCCCAAGACCGACGCGCGTCGCCACCACGACCCGCAGGTCCGCGGTTTCGCCAGTGACAACTACGCCGGGGCGCATCCGGAGGTGATGGCCGCCCTGACCCTGGCCAACGGCGGCCATCAGGTGGCGTACGGCGAGGACGACTACACCGAGAACCTCCGGGGGATCATCCGAGGCCACTTCGGTGCCACCGCGGAGGCCTTCCCGGTCTTCAACGGCACCGGCGCGAACGTGGTCGCGCTCCAGGCGGTCACCGACCGCTGGGGCGCGGTGATCTGCGCCGAGAGTGCGCACATCAACGTCGACGAGGGCGGCGCACCCGAGCGCATGGGCGGCCTCAAGCTGCTCACCGTGCCCACGCCCGACGGCAAGCTCACGCCCGAGCTGATCGACCGGCAGGCCTGGGGCTGGGAGGACGAGCACCGGGCGATGCCGCAGGTCGTCTCGATCACCCAGAGCACCGAGCTGGGCACGCTCTACACGCCCGAGGAGATCCGCGCGATCTGTGAGCACGCCCACGCGCACGGCATGAAGGTGCACCTGGACGGCTCCCGGATAGCCAACGCCGCCGCCTCGCTGAACGTGCCGATGCGGACGTTCACGAACGCGGTCGGTGTCGACATCCTCTCCCTCGGCGGGACGAAGAACGGCGCCCTGTTCGGCGAGGCGGTCGTCGTCATCAACCAGGACGCGGTGCGGCGGATGAAGCACCTGCGGAAGCTGTCGATGCAGCTCGCCTCGAAGATGCGCTTCGTGTCGGTGCAGCTGGAGGCCCTGCTGGCCAAGGACCTGTGGCTGCGCAACGCCCGGCACGCCAACGAGATGGCCCAGCGGCTGGCCGAGGGTGTGCGCGCGGTCCACGGTGTGGAGATCCTCTACCCGGTGCAGGCCAACGGGGTCTTCGCGCAGCTTCCGCACGATGTGAGCGAGCGTCTGCAGAAGCGGTTCCGCTTCTACTTCTGGGACGAGGCCACGGGCGTCGTGCGCTGGATGTGCTCCTTCGACACGACCGAGGAGGACGTCGACGCGTTCGTGGCGGCGCTCAAGGAGGAGATGGCGCGCTAGCGTCCCCTCAGAGATTGCATAGATATGCGGTCACCTGAAAAGTCATTGACTCTCGGGTGATCGCATTTCTATGCTCTGCGGCCATGGAGCTGATCCAGAACACCGCCGACCTGTCCGCATACTTGGCCGCGAATGAGGCCGTTGACCACCATCACCCCGTGGTGCGCCAGACCGCCGCCCGCCTCGCCGAGGGGGTCGCTGACTCGTATGCCTATGCGCGGGCCGCCTATGAATTCGTGCGCGACGCCATCCCCCACTCCGCCGACGCCGGCGATCCGCGCGTCACCTGGCGCGCCTCGGACGTGCTGGAGCAGCGCACCGGCATCTGCCACGCCAAGGCGCACGCGCTGGCCGCGCTGCTGCGCGCCGAGGACATCCCCACTGCCCTCTGCTACCAGCGGCTGTTGCATGACGACGGCGGCGGTCATGCCGTGCACGGGCTGGTCGCCGTGCGCTTCCGCAGTGCCTGGCACCGGCAGGATCCCCGCGGGAACAGGCGGGGCGTGGACGCACAGTTCTCCCTGGACGGCGAGCGGCTGGCCTGGATCCCGGACCGGCAGTCCAATGAGTTGGACTATCCGGTCCTGTACGCTGAACCGCATCCGGCCGTCCTCGGCGCGCTGCAATCCGCCCCGGACCGGTCGCACCTGTGGCAGACGCTTCCCAGCACCCTCTGAGGCGAGACAGATGACGTTCACGCTCACCGTGTCCGACGAGGTACGCACCCTCGTGCCCGGCTTCACCCACGTGGCGATCGAGGCCCACGGCCTCGTCAACGGACCCAGCACCGAGGAGAGCTCGGCTCTGCTGGACGAGGCGGCCCGGCGTCTCGCGAAACGCCTGGCGGGACGGGCGCCGCACGAGGACCCGCACATGGTCGCCTGGCGCGATGCGTACACCGCCTTCGGCGCCAAGCCGTCGCGTACCCGCAACTCGGCCGAGGCGCTGGCCAAGCGCGCCCTGAGCGAGGCCGGACTGCCCCGGATCAACCTCCTCGTGGACCTCACAACGCGATCAGCGTGGCCCGGCTGATCCCCGTCGGCGGCGAGGACGTCGACCGCATCCGGGGCGGTATGCGGCTGGTGCGGGCCACCGGCGAGGAGGACTTCGTGACCGTCGCGGGCGGTGCGGAAACGGTCGAACATCCCGAGGCGGGGGAGGTGGTGTGGTGCGACGACTCCGGCGTGACCTGCCGCCGCTGGAACTGGCGCCAGGGCCCGCGCACCCGGCTCACCGAGGAGACGGTCTCCGGTATCTTCCTGCTGGAGACGCTCGCCCCGATGCCGGTCGCCGAGGCGGAGTCGGCCGCCGCGGAACTCGCGGAGCTGCTGGAGAAGTTCAGCCCCACGGCCCGCATCCAGGTGCACCCTCCGGCCCCGGCCGGGACCCCCGCCTGACCCGCACCCCGTCGCGCTCGCCAATCTCCCCGTCATGAGTGACGGCGGGCGCGTGCTGGGCCGGGTCGTGGACGCCGCCACCCGCGCCACGGCCCCCGGCAGACCGCACACCACGGCCCAGGCCGGCGCCGTCTACGTCGTCGCCGTGGTCTACGGCGACCGTGACGTACCGCCGGGCATGGAGCCGGGCCTGGCCCGGATGATCGCCGGGTACGTCGCCGATACCGACCCGTTCAGCGGCATGGACGACGATGTCAACACCCCGGCGGTCTCCGGCGAGTCCGCCCACGGCCGCTTCCTCGACCCGCAGGAGGCGCACCCGGCCTTCGGGTTCAGCTACTCGGGCGCGCTCTGTACCGACCCCGGCCGGCTGTTCCAGCGGCTGGCCGGGGATCCCGAGGCCTTCGGGATCCTGTACGACGCGGAGCGCGCCTACTTCGCGTACTACCTGGAGCGGCTCACCCGCCAGGGCACCGACCCGGACGCCCGTCCGCAGAAGGGGCGGGGAGCCGAACCCTCCGACGCCACTCTCGGGCCCGATCTCGACCTTGAGGAAATCGGCCGCCACATCGGTGCCCTGATGAACGTCAGGGCGAGCGGCGCCCGCGACGGCACCATCTCCGACCTCGCCGCCTACGACGCGGCCGTGAGGGTCTTCCACGAGGCGTCGGTACCGGTCGTCAGGTCGCAACGCCCCGTCGGAGCCCTGTTGTTCACCAGTACCGCGACACTCCATCGCTCGGCGTGGGGCACCCGCGCACGGGTCGCCCAGCCGCAGGCGGTGTCGCCGGCCCGGGTGACCGGGATCGCCGCCGGCCGCTGCTCGGAATCCGGCGGGGCGATGTCGCCCTTCGGCACCACCAGCGGATCGGCACCGCAACCGAGCCGGTCCGAGGCGGAGTTGACGCGGGCGACGGCAGCCTCGTACGCGGCATGGGTGGTGTTTGCCGAGGCGTGGCCCAGGGCGACACTCGCCAGCAGCATTCGCTGCCTGCCTTCGGCGTCCCTGCCCAAGTCCGGGCACCGCAGCAGGAACTGGAGGTCGCCGAAGTCGTCCATGAACCCGGGCAGCCCCTCGGCCAGTGGCTGCTGGGCGGAGAAGCCCGCCTGCGGAAAGGCGTCCAGGAACACTCCGTCCTGGTCGTCGCGCCGGGTGTAGGCATCCATCCGGACCACGAGCGTGCCGTCCCCGTTCTCCTGGAAGCGCAGGCTGCACCGGTAGTCGCCCAGGCGCTGTGGGACGCCGCGTCCACCGTGGTCAGATGGCCGCCGGGCGCCGCCAGTTGCCGTACCGCACCCGCGGGCAGCGCCCCGTCGCAGGCCGTGCGCACCAGCCACCAGTCCTTGACGTACGGCGCCGCGAACCACCCGCCCAGGGCGAGAGTCGCCGCAACCGCCCACGCCGCCTTCATCCAGCGCCGCATCGATACGCCCCCGTAGCGCAGTCGTTCCGGAGAGTCGGCGAAGCAATCCCGTTACGACCGCGAACCCTGTCGAGGGGCGTGCGCCGTCCCGCGGCCGGGTGTCAGCGGGCGTCGGCCGCCTTCAGCTGCTCCACCGTCGGCGCCGTACCGCCGAGGTGGGCCGGCAGCCACCAGGAGTCCTCCGTGCCCTTGGGGCGGGCGGGGTAGGCGCGCTGTGCGGCCTCCAGCAACTCCTGGACGCCCTCGCGCAGGCGGCGGCTGATGGCTCCCGCGTACTGGTCGCGGGGCGCCTCGACCGGCTCGCCGACCCGGATGGTGATCGGGGTGTGGCTGCGCTTGAAGTTGCGCGGCTGGCCCTTGGTCCACAGCCGCTGCGTCCCCCACACCGCCATCGGGACGAGCGGGACGCCCGCGTCCTGGGCGAGACGGGCCGCGCCCGACTTGAAGCTCTTCAGGGTGAAGGACTGCGAGATCGTGGCCTCCGGGAACACCCCGACGACCTCGCCGGAGCGCAGCGAGTCCAGGGCGTGCGCGTACGCCGCGTCGCCCTGCTTGCGGTCCACCGGGATGTGCTTCATGCCGCGCATCAGCGGCCCGGACACCTTGTGACGGAAGACCGAGTCCTTCGCCATGAAGCGCACCAGGCGCTTCTGCGGCAGAGCCGCCAGGCCGTTGAAGATGAAGTCCAGGTAGCTGATGTGATTGCTCACCAGCACGGCGCCGCCCGAGCGCGGGATGTTCTCCGACCCCTGGCAGTCGATCTTCAGGTCCCAGGCCTTGAACAGCGTCTTGGCGAGACCGATGACGGGACGGTAGACCAACTCTGCCATGGGCGGGGCGGACCCTTTCTGCTCTGCTCGGGAAAGGGATCCCGGCGGGAAAGTTACGCAGCCGTAGGTTTACGGCGTCTCGCAGATCGTGCCCGAAGAACGGACGGGTAGCCAGTCCTGGTGCCTCGCGACGGGGAGATTCTCGTCACGTCGGCCCAATGTCCCACCTCGGATCTTCCGGGTGCGGGAATCTCCGCGGCCCCCCTGCATGCTGGTGCGGAAGAAGACCGGATCGGCGGAGCGGAGGGCGCGGGTGCGCGGGCGGAACGACGGTGAGCGGCTCGGGGCGGCCGAGCTGGGCGGTGAACGGGGGGAGCGGGCCACGCTGGTGCAGTTCTCCAGTGCCTTCTGCGCACCCTGCCGGGCCACCCGGCGCGTCCTTGCCGAGGTGGCCGGGATGGTCCCCGGCGTGACCCACGTCGAGATCGACGCCGAGGCCCGTCTGGAACTCGTCCGCGAGTTGGGGATCGTCAGGACGCCCACCGTGCTGGTCCTCGACGCGGACGGCCGGGTGGTGCGGCGGGCCGCCGGGCAGCCGCGCAGGGCCGATGTGATCGCGGCGCTGGGGGAGGCGGTGCAGGGACGTCCGAAGGCCCGGTGAGGCTTCCGGGGGTGCCGTGGGGCCCTTCGGGAACACGGTGAGGCATCTCCCAGATACCGGAACGAACTTGACTGCACGCGCCACCCATCGTCAGCCTGACCCTATGCCGATGGAACTCCTTCTCTTCTCGCGGGTCCATGTCGACCTGGCCCGCACCGCGAGCGCGCGCTGTACGGGCTGTTGAGCAGCACCGGTCCAGCCCGCCCCGCCTCGCAGAAGGACAACTCCATGACGGCCACGCCCGACCTCGGCACCTTTCAGCTCGCCTCTCCCGACCTGCTGCGCTCCGCCTTCCGCCGGCATGCCGCCGGTGTCGCTGTGATCACGGCGCGCGGTGCCCGCGGCCCGGTCGGCTTCACCGCGACCTCCCTCACCTCGGTCTCCGCCGAGCCCCCGCTCCTCTCCTTCGGCATCGGCACCGGCGCCTCCAGCTGGCCGGCCGTCGCCGAGGCGGAGCACGTCGGCATCCACATACTCGGCGAGCACCAGCGCGAGCTGGCCGCCACCTTCGCGCGCAGCGGCGCCGACCGTTTCGGAGCGCCCACCGCCTGGCGGGAGGGGCCGGAAGGCGTCCCCGTCCTGGACGACGTGCTGGTCTGGCTCGTCTGCCGGATCGTCGGGCGCGTCCCGGCCGGTGATCACCGGATCGTGCTCGCCGAGGTGGTCCTCGGCGACTCCACCGGCACCGGGAACCCCCTGCTGTACCACCAGGGCCGCTTCAACGGCCTGCGGGATTGATCACGCACCGCCCCACCTGCGAAGCCGTCGAGTTCCGGTTACGCTGCGTTGCGAAGGTCACAGTTCAAAGCGCTTGCTTAGCGGGCATGAACTGGGTGTACTGGCGAGTAATATTTCGGTCGGAGCGCGCCGACGCCCCGACCGGGATCGGCCGCTTGAGGCGCCTATGCTGCCTCCAAGAGGCAGCCCGGAAATAGACGATGCAGTAGGAGAGCCGGCGTGAGCTTGAGGATCGTTGTCACTGTGAAGTACGTGCCCGACGCCACTGGCGACCGGCACTTCGCCGATGACCTGACCGTCGACCGCGACGACGTGGACGGTCTGCTCTCCGAGCTGGACGAGTATGCGGTCGAGCAGGCGCTGCAGATCGCCGAGGACGCGGACGACGCCGAGGTCACCGTCCTGACCATCGGTCCCGAGGACGCCAAGGACGCGCTCCGCAAGGCCCTGTCGATGGGTGCCGACAAGGCCGTCCACGTCGAGGACGACGACCTGCACGGCACCGACGCCATCGGCACCTCCCTGGTCCTGGCCAAGGCGATCGAGAAGGCCGGTTACGACCTGGTCATCTCCGGCATGGCCTCCACCGACGGCACCATGGGCGTCGTTCCCGCGCTGGTCGCCGAGCGTCTGGGCGTCCCGCAGGTCACCCTGCTCTCCGAGGTCTCCGTCGAGGACGGCACGGTCAAGGGCCGCCGTGACGGCGACGCCGCCAGCGAGCAGCTGGAGGCCTCCCTCCCGGCCGTCGTCTCCGTCACCGACCAGTCGGGCGAGGCGCGCTACCCGTCCTTCAAGGGCATCATGGCGGCCAAGAAGAAGCCGGTGGAGTCCTGGGACCTGTCCGACCTGGACATCGAGGCCGAGGAGGTCGGTCTCGACGGCGCGTTCACCAAGGTCGAGGCCGTGGCCGAGCGTCCGGCCCGCACGGCCGGCACCATCGTCAAGGACGAGGGCGAGGGCGGCAAGCAGCTCGCTGAGTTCCTCGCGAGCCAGAAGTTCATCTAAGGGCTCGCCCCCGCTGACCGCCCCTCAACTTCGTTACGCAGGAGAGCAATCCCATGGCTGAAGTCCTCGTCTACGTCGACCACGTGGACGGTGCCGTCCGCAAGCCCACTCTTGAGCTGCTGACCCTGGCCCGCCGCATCGGCGAGCCCGTCGCCGTCGCGCTGGGCAACGGCGCCGCCGACACCGCCGCCGCGCTCGCCGAGCACGGTGCGGTGAAGGTCCTCACCCACGAGGCCGCCGAGTACGCCGACTACCTGGTCGTCCCGAAGGTGGACGCCCTGCAGGCCGCCCACGAGGCCGTCTCCCCGGCCGCCGTGCTGGTCCCGTCCTCCGCCGAGGGCAAGGAGATCGCCGCCCGTCTGGCGCTGCGTATCGGCTCCGGCATCATCACCGACGCCATCGACCTGGAGGCCGGCGACGAGGGCCCGGTGGCCACCCAGTCGGTGTTCGCCGCGTCCTTCACCACCAAGTCGCGTGTCATCAAGGGCACCCCGGTCATCACGGTCAAGCCGAACTCGGCCGCCGTCGAGGCCGCCCCGGCCGCCGGTGCGGTCGAGGCCCTGTCCGTCTCCTTCTCCGAGAAGGCGACCGGCACCAAGGTCACCGGCCGTACGCCGCGTGAGTCGACCGGCCGTCCGGAGCTGACCGAGGCCGCGATCGTGGTCTCCGGTGGCCGTGGCGTCAACGGCGCCGAGAACTTCTCGATCATCGAGGCGCTCGCCGACTCCCTCGGCGCGGCCGTCGGCGCCTCGCGTGCCGCGGTGGACGCCGGCTGGTACCCGCACACCAACCAGGTCGGCCAGACCGGCAAGTCGGTCTCCCCGCAGCTGTACATCGCCAACGGCATCTCCGGTGCGATCCAGCACCGTGCCGGTATGCAGACCTCGAAGACGATCGTGGCCGTCAACAAGGACGCGGAGGCCCCGATCTTCGACCTGGTCGACTACGGCGTGGTCGGCGACCTCTTCGACGTCGTCCCGCAGCTGACCGAGGAGATCAAGACCCGCAAGGGCTGATCGCCGGCAGATCGTACGAGGCCCCCGTGACCACCGTGGTCACGGGGGCCTCGGCTCATCCCAGGCCGAGCCACGCCTGGACGGGAAGGTGGTCGCTGGGGAACTGGCCGTCCACGGAGAAGGTGTTGACCGCCGCCCGGTGCACGGTCACCCCCGGCGTGGCCAGGATCCAGTCGATGCGGTCGCCGCCCGGCGTGAGCGGCTTGTAGCCGTGGAAGGTGCCGTACGGCGCGCTGCGTTCGGCCGCGCTGTCCCAGGTGTCGACGAGCCCGGCGCCCAGCATCGTGTCGTAGACCGTGTTCCGGTGGGCCGCGACATTGAAGTCGCCGGTCACCACGACCGGCAGGGAGCGGTCGAGGGCGGCGATCCGCTGGGCCATCAGGGCGGCACTGTGCTCGCGTGCGGACTGGCTCGCGTGGTCGAAGTGGGTGTTGAGCAGGTAGAACTCCCGGCCGCCGTCGCGCAGGTCCCGGAAGCGGACCCAGGTGACGATGCGCGGGAAGGCGGCGCCCCACGTGTTGGACCGGATCACCTCCGGGGTGCCGGAGAGCCAGAAGGTGTAGTGCTCGACGGGGGCGAGGCGCCGGACGTCGTAGAAGACCGCCGCGGACTCGTCGCGGCTGCCGCCCTCGCGGCCGGTGCCGATCCAGTCGTAGCGCGCTCCGAGGCCGGCTTCGATGTCGCGCAGCTGCTGGTACAGGCCCTCCTGGGTGCCCAGGACATGGGGGTGCTCGCGCCGCAGCAGATCGCGCATCACCGGCCTGCGGTCGGCCCAGCTGTTGGGCTCGGCGGTGCTCGCGAAGCGCAGATTGAACGACATGACCTCCAGGCGGGGGGCTCGGCGTGCCGCCGCCGACGCGGACGGGGCGGGCAGCGCCGCACTGGAGAGCGGCACGGTGACCGCAGCGGCCAGCGTGGCCTTCAGGCCCACACGTCGGGTGACTCGGCGTTGGTTCGGCATCGGGGCTCCTTCGGTGGGAATGCCGGACGCGCTGTGGAAATACCGGACGACTCCAGGAAATACCGGACGGGTGCGGTAATGGCCGGAAGAGCCGCCGGAAATGCGAACGGGTCGCGCACATGGCGCGCCGTGTCCATTCCCGGCGTGGTACCCGGATGCGTGGCATGGGCGTGAACATGGCGAAATGGCGGAGTGGCAGCATGGGGAAGTGAGTGTTGACCATCCCGAAGGTCGCCGGATAACTTCATTCTACGGATTGTTGATTCCGTAGAGCGGAAAATAGGAGGGTGTGGGATGGGGCAGGGCCAGCAGGAGCAGGGCCGGCAGCACAAGGTGGCGACGAGCCTCGCGGGTGCCGTCAGCGAGGAGATCAGCGCCTCCCTCGCGCCGGTCGACGCGGAGCTGGAGCGCCGCTACCCCGGTGACCCGGGCACCCGCCAGCCCGTGCACACCGTCTATGTCCCCGGTGACGCCTTCGCCGCCGACACCATCCGCTCCTGGGGCGACCAGGCCCTCGCGGCCCTCGACGAACACGCCCCGGACGCGGCCTCCTTCGCGGCCGTCCTCGGCCTGTCCGAGGACCTCGCCGAGCCCGTCTACTCCCGCGTCCGCGCCAAGCTGGAGCGCGAGCCCGTCGAGGACCTGCGTGTCGACTTCGAGGACGGCTACGGCCCCCGCCCCGACGCCGAGGAGGACGAGACGGCCGCCCGCGCCGCCCGTCTGATCGCCGAGGCCTGCAAGAACGGCACGGCCGCCCCGTACATGGGCATCCGCATGAAGTGCATGGAGGCCGCCGTACGCGAGCGCGGCATCCGCACCCTCGACGTCTTCCTCACCGGCCTCGTCGCGGCGGGCGGCCTGCCCGAGGGGCTGGTGCTGACCCTGCCGAAGGTGACGTACGCCGAGCAGGTCGGCGCGTTCGCCCGTCTCCTGGAGGCCTTCGAGAAGGTCCACGGTCTGGAGGCCGGGCGCCTCGGCTTCGAGATCCAGATCGAGACCAGCCAGTCCATCCTCGCCACCGACGGCACCGCGACCGTCGCCCGTATGATCCAGGCCGCCGAGGGCCGCGCCACCGGACTGCACTACGGCACCTTCGACTACAGTGCCTGCCTCGGCGTCTCCGCCGCCTACCAGGCCAGCGACCACCCCGCCGCCGACCACGCCAAGGCCGTCATGCAGGTGGCCGCCGCCGGCACCGGCGTACGCGTCTCGGACGGCTCCACCAACGTCCTGCCCGTCGGCCCGACCGAGAAGGTCCACGACGCCTGGCGGCTGCACTACGGCCTCACCCGTCGCGCCCTCGGCCGGGCCTACTACCAGGGCTGGGACATGCACCCCGGCCACATCCCGACCCGCTACGCGGCCGTCTTCGCCTTCTACCGCGAGGGCTTCGAGCAGGCGGCGGGCCGACTCGCCCGGTACGCCAACCGGGCGGGCGGCGACGTCATGGACGAGCCGGCGACCGCCAAGGCCCTCAGCGGCTATCTGCTGCGCGGGCTGGACTGCGGCGCCCTCGACATCGCCGAGGTCGCCCGGCTCAGCGGCCTGACCCGGGCCGACCTGGAGGCCTTCGCGGCCCCCCGGCGCGGCGACCTGACGGCCTTTGCCAAGTAGCGAAGCTGTCGCAGCCCCGGCCGCCCGCCGGCGCCGTCACCACCGCCCCGTAGTCTGAGCGCCGATCACCGAACAAGGCGGACGACGAACGGGGCGGCGGTGTCTTCGGGGGAGTACGGACCGGCTGCAGACGGTGCGGGACGGCGTGGCACGCACAACGACCAGGTGCCCGACGGCCAAGGGCGGGCCGGGCGCGGGGACACTGACGCCGTCGGCCGGCTGCTCGCCGGGGCTACCGGGTCGCCGCCCGGCTCGGCCGCGGTGGCATGGGGTCGTGTGGCGGGCGGTCGACGAGGTCCTCGGCCGCGAGGTCGCCGTCAAGGAACTGCGCACCTACACGGACGCCGCCGGGCCGGAGCTGTCCGAGCTGCGGCTGCGGATGCAGCGTGAGGCCCGCGCCGCCGCCCGGGTGCGCCACCCCGGCGTGGTCGCCGTGCACGACATCGCCGAGGTCGACGGACGCCCGCTGATCGTCATGGAGCTGATCGACGGGCCGTCCCTGGACGACGTCCTGCGCGAGCGCGGCACCCTCGACCCCCATGAGGCGGTCCGGATCGGCGCCGCGGTGACGGACGCGCTGGCCGCCGCACACCGCGCGGGTGTCCTGCACCGCGACGTAAGCCCGGCAACATCCTCCTGGACCGCTCCGGGCGGGTCGTCCTGACCGACTTCGGCATCGCCACCATGGAGGACCCGGGCGACGGCTCGGCCACCCACCTCACCCGCAGCGGCGAACTCGTCGGCTCCCTGGACTACTTGGCGCCCGAGCGCGCCCGGGGCGCCGTCCCCGGCCCCGCCTCCGACGTCTGGGCCCTGGGCGCCACCCTGTACGCGGCCGTCGAGGGCGCCTCGCCGTTCCGCCGTTCGTCCACCTACTCCACGCTCACCGCGATCGTCTCCGAGCCGCTTCCCGAGCCCCTGCGCGCGGGCCCCCTGGCACCGGTTCTGCGGCGCCTGATGGACAAGCGCCCGGACGGGCGCCCGGACGCGGACGAGGCCTTCGAGCTGCTGCGCGAGGTGGCCGGGACGAGGCCGCCGGACACCCCGACCGCCGCCCTGCGCGGCACGGCTCCACGCGGCCCCGAACCGACGGAACGCACCGCGCCGCAAGTGCCGCCGGGATTCGGCCCGCCGGCCCCGGGCGACGGCCTGCCGCCGGCACAGCCCTCGGGTCCGACCGCACCGACCGCGATGACTACGCCGACCGCACCGACCCCGGCGAGCGCGGGGACCATGCCGACCGCGGCCGGCGGGCCTTCCGCGCTGACCGGCCCGAGTGGCCCGAGTGCTCTGAGTGGCCCGAGTGGCCCGAGTGGTCCGACGGGCCCGACCCTCCGGACGGGGCAGGGCGGCCCGACAGGGCACGGCCCCGGCGGCTTCGAGCCCCTCGGCACCCCCGCCCCGCCGAACACCGGTGCCCGCACCCCCTGCACCGGCACCCCCGGCCCGTACACCCCGTCCTCCGCGCCCTACGTCGGCGCTCCCACCGGTCCCATGGGCGCCGCGTCCGCCGCGCCCCGGCGCAAGGGCCGCGCGCTGCTCGCCGCCGTCGCCGTGGTCGTCGTACTCGCCGCCGCGGGGGTCACCGTCGCCCTTCTGCACGACAAGGGGGAGCCCGGCCCGGCCGCGGCACCCGCCGGTTCCCGCAGCGGGGCCGGTGCCACGGGCCGGGCCGACACCGAGTGGTCCGCACAGCCGGATTCCACCCGCAGCGGCGCCGCGAAGAGCGCCGCACCCACGGACAAGACCGGCGGGGCGAGCGGCGGCGGGCCCACCCACCGCGCCTCCGCCTCCCCTTCCGTCTCCACGCCTGCCACGGACTCCGGCAGCCCCACGCGGGGTACCGGCACGGCGGGCGGCGGCACCGGCGCCCCGGCAAGCCCCGCCCCGGCCTGTCAGCCCGTCGGCGGTGGCAGGTACGACTGCCAGGTCTGGCGCACCGCGAAGTCCTACACGGCGTCCGGCGCAGAGGCGGGCGTCCTCAACGCGGGGACCAACTACTTCTACTGCCAGTCGAACCTGGGGCGCCGGGAGACGTACGACCGCTGGACCAACGTCTGGTGGGCGAAGACCGACGACGACAGCGGCCACACCGGCGTCTACATCAGCGACGTCTACCTCAAGGGCGGCGGCAACGACGCGCCGGTGCCCGGGCTCCCCGCCTGCTGACCGGCGGCGTACCGCTCCAGCCCGGACTCCGTCACCCACCGGTGCTCGGCGAACAGCCGCGTGCCCCGCGCACACAGGGTGACGTCGGCGCGGGCACGGGCACAGAACTCCTGCGGCGTGTCGCCGAACAGGTCCCTCAACGGGGCCGAGCCCCGGAGGAGTTCGGTGATCAGGGCGTGCTGGCCGGGATGCCCGCGCGGCGCACCGGCGCCGTTGTGCAGCACTCCGTGCCGGTTGACGTACGAGTACGCCCCGGGCAGGACCCGGCCGTCCGCCAGCTCGACACGGACGTCCGGCGCGGGCAGCCAGGTGCGGCGGAAGTTGCCGTCGGGCAGCGGTACGCCCTCGCTGGCGTCGATCACGTCCAGCTGCCGCGCATCGAGCCACAGGACGAACAGCTCGCGCGACGCGCGCGGCGACCCGACGGGCGAGGCGGAGACATAACCCAGCCGGCTGACGTGCGCGGACACGCCCACATCGAGCCCGTGCGCCCGGGCACGCACCATCGGCAGCGGGGAGGTGATGCCGAACTCCGCCATCTTGTGGCGCAGCTGTCCGGGACAGGCGTTGGAGCCGACCGCGAGGACGGGCACCCGGTCGTCGTGCACCAGGCGCTCCAGCGGCAGCATCCGGTCGCCATGCAGCAGCCCGGAATCCGCGGGCCAGGCGCCCGGATAGAGCAGCGGATGATCACGGGGCGCCTCGGCGAGGCCCAGTTCCTCCAGGGTGCGGCCGGTCATGGCCGGCTCACCCGGAGGGCGGCAGTTCGCCGGAGCCGCGGGTGATCAGTCGCGTGGGCAGCTCGATGCGCTCCGGTGCGACGAGGGAGCCGTCCAGCTGGCGGAAGAGGCGCTCGGCGGCGGTGCGGCCGAGGGCGGCCGCGTCCTGGGCGACGACCGTCACGCCCGGCTGGAGCAGGTCGGCCAGCTCGATGTCGTCGAAGCCGACGAGGGCGACCGGACGGGACTGCTCGGCGAGGACGCGGATCACGGTGACCGTCACCCGGTTGTTGCCCGTGAAGATCGCGGTGACGGGGGAGGGGCCCGCGAGCATCTCCTCGGCGGCCCGGCGCACCCGCACCGGATCCGTCTGGCCGAGGGACATCCACTGCTCCTCGACGGGTATCCCCGCGTCCTCCATGGCGGCCCGGTAGCCGCGCAGCCGCTCGGCCGCGGTGTGGATGCGGGGCATGTCGCCGATGAACCCGATCCGGCGGTGGCCGTGCGCGATCAGGTGGGCGACGCCGTCGCGTGCCCCGCCGTAGTTGTCGGACAGGACGACGTCGGCGTCGATCCGCCCGGCGGGGCGGTCCACGAACACGGTCGCCACGCCCGCCCGGATCTCCGGCTCCAGATAGCGGTGGTCGTCCCCGGCCGGGATCACCACCAGACCGTCCACCCGCCGCGCGCACAGCGCCAGCGCCAGCTCCTGCTCCCGCTCCGGGTCCTCGGCGCTGGAGCCGTTGATCAGCAGGGCCCCGTGTGCGCGGGCCACCTCTTCCACGGCACGGCTCAGCGGGCCGTAGAAGGGGTCGGCGAGATCCTCCAGGACCAGGCCGATGCTGGCGGTACGGCCCTTGCGCAGGACGCGCGCGCTGTCGTTGCGGCGGAAGCCGAGCGCGTCGATGGCCTCCTGGACACGGCGCTCGGTGTCGGGGGTGACCCCCGGTTCGCCGTTGACCACGCGGGACACCGTCTTCAGGCCGACCCCGGCGCGTGCGGCCACGTCCTTCATCGTGGGACGGTTGCCGTAGCGGGTCCCGGCGAGGCGCTCAGCACGGCGGGTGGTCTCGGGCACGATGCGCTGTCCTGTCCTGTCGTCCGGCGTTCCCCGGGAAGTGGGGTGCGCCGGTGCATGGATTCATATGAGGATGTGGCGTCGAGCATAGAGCCTGGACAACGTTGTCAGATGCGCGAGAGACTGTCCAGCGCTGTCTCCGGCCTGCGCCCCCACCGCTTGACCGGCCTGCTTCTGCTTCTGGTTCTCAAGGTTCAACGGGGAGATCTGACACTGATGCACACCGAACTCGTGGCGGCCCTGGACATCGGCGGTACCAAGATCGCCGGCGCGCTGGTGGACGGCCACGGACGGATCCAGGCGCGCGCACAGCGCGCAACGCCCGCTCAGCAGGACGGCGAAACGGTCATGCGGGCCGTCGAGGAGGTGCTCGGCGACCTCGCCGGGTCGCCCCTGTGGGGACGCGCCGGCTCGATCGGTATCGGCAGCGCGGGCCCGGTGGACGCCTCGGCGGGCACGGTCAGCCCGGTGAACGTGCCGGGCTGGCGTGACTTCCCGCTGGTCGAGCGGGTACATGCGGCGACCGGCGGCCTGCCGGTCGAGCTGATCGGCGACGGCGTGGCGATCACGGCCGCCGAGCACTGGCAGGGCGCCGCCCGCGGCCACGACAACGCGCTGTGCATGGTGGTCTCCACCGGCGTCGGCGGCGGCCTGGTCCTCGGCGGGCAGCTGCATCCCGGCCCGACCGGCAACGCGGGCCACATCGGCCACATCAGCGTCGATCTCGACGGCGACCCCTGCCCGTGCGGCTCGCGCGGCTGTGTCGAGCGCATCGCCAGCGGACCCAACATCGCCCGCCGCGCCCTGGAGCGGGGCTGGCGGCCGGGGCCCGACGGTGACGCCTCCGCCGCCGCCGTGGCCGCGGCGGCACGGGAGGGCGATCCGGTCGCCGTGGGCTCCTTCGAGCGGGCCGCGCAGGCCCTGGCCGCCGGGATCGCAGCCACCGCGACCCTGGTGGAGATCGACATCGCGGTGATCGGCGGGGGTGTCGGCAACGCCGGCGACATCCTGCTCGCGCCCCTGCGCAAGGCGCTCAGCGACTACGCGACGCTGTCCTTCGTGCGGCGGCTGACGGTCGCGCCCGCACAGATGGGCACGGACGCGGGACTCGTCGGTGCCGCCGCGGCCGCGCTGGCCCGCAGGCCGGACGCGACCGCAGCGGGGGTCTGAGCGATGCGCGGACCGGCGCCCGCAGCCCCCCGGAATCGTTTCAGCAGCTGAGCCGGGCGTCCGCCCAGTCCGCGTGGTCCGAGTCGATGCCGTCGCCGCCGTCGGTGACGACGAGCCGGACCACCTGAGCGCCGGTGACGTCGGCGGTGAGCGGCTGGGCGGGCTGGGCGTTGGTCAGCACACCGGTCGAGGCGACCTCGGTGCCGTCGGCCCAGATCTCGAAGGCGACGGTGCCTTTCGTGCCCTTCTCGTCGTCCACGCCGACGTCGGCCGTGACCTTCTCGCAGGCCTTGCCGGTGTAGTAGGAGACCTCGCTCTGCGCATGGACGCCGAGCCCCTTGGCGTACACCACGCCGTTCAGGGTGATCGGGTGGCCGTCGCCGGCGGCGCTCTCCCCGTTGCTGGTGTCGCGCTCGACCGGTCCCCAGCCGCTCGCCGCCGACAGCCACGGCAGATCGCTGAGGTGTGACGTCCCGGCGGGCGGCGGCAGTACGACGGACGCGGTCAGCGGGAGGGTGCTCACGACGCTCTCACCGGCCGGTGAGCGGTAACTCGCCCTGAGCGAGAGGTCGTACGACCCGGTCGGCGTTCCCGTCGGCGCGGTCACCGTCCAGCCGGTGCGCAGGGACCTGCCGGTGCCGAGGGCGGCGGCCGTGGCCGCCGAGGTGGGGCGGACGGTCCATCCGTGCGGGCCCGTCAGCGACACGGACACCCGGCGCGCGGGCGTGCGGCCCAGGTCGGTGACGGCGCTGGTCAGCGTGGCCGGGGTGCCCGCCTCCACCAGGGGACTCGCGTCGAGGCCCAGTTCCACGGCGGGCGGGTGGGCGGCCCAGCGGGTGTCGGCCGAGACGCGCAGCATGACCGTGCCATGGGCCGGGACGGTCGCGGCGACGGTGCCCGCGGTGTTGTAGCTGCGGTGCTGCCACAGGTCGCGCAGGGTGTAGCCGGGGGCGCCGGGCAGGCCGAGGGCGGCGGCGCTGGTGGCGATCCGCTGGGCGGAGCCGGACTCGTTGAACAGGGCGACCGCGCGGCTGCCGTCCTTCATCTCCTTGCCCACGACCCAGCGCCCGCCCGCGGAGGACACGACGGTGCCCTGCTTGCCCAGCGGGTCCTGGTCGACGGCGATGACCTCCTTGTTGTCCAGGATGTCGAAGGTCGCCGGGGAGGCCTTGCGCAGGTCGGTGCCGATGAGCAGCGGCGCGGCCATGACCGACCAGAGGGAGAAGTGCGAGCGGTAATCGGTGTCCGTCATGCCGCCGTTGCCGACCTCCAGCATGTCGGGGTCGTTCCAGTGGCCGGGGCCCGCATGGGGGGCGAGCGGGAGGTTCTGCTTGAGGATCGAGAGCATCGACCCCCAGCTGTCGCTGATGTCACCGGTGGTCCGCCACAGATGGCCGACGTCCGCCCACTCCCACGGCTTGTTCTCGCCCCATTCGCAGATGCTGTAGACGATGGGCCGGCCGGTCGCCTTGAGGGCGTCGCGCATGGTGCGGTAGCGCTGCTGGGCGTCGACGCCCAGGTTGTTGCAGTTGTCGTACTTGAGGTAGTCCACGCCCCAGTCGGCGAACTGCTGCGCGTCGCTGTACTCGTGGCCGAGCGCGCCCGGGAAGCCCGCGCTGTTGCAGGTCCTGAAGCCTGCGCTGGTGTAGATGCCGAGCTTGAGACCCTTGGCGTGGACGTAGTCCGCGACGGCCTTGATGCCGTGGGGGAAGCGGGCCGGGTCGGGCACGAGCTTGCCGTTCGCGTCGCGGTTCGGCAGGGCCCAGCAGTCGTCGAGGTTGACGTACCGGTAGCCGGCGTCCTTGAGGCCCTTGTCCACGAAGAGGTCCGCGATCCCCTCGACCATGGCTTCGTCGAAGCCGGGGCCGCACTGCGTGGAGTTCCAGTTGTTGAAGCCCATCGGCGGGGTGAGGGCGAGGCCGTCGGCCAGGGAGGGGGCGGCGGGCGGCCGGGTGGGGGCCGCGATCGCGGGGACGGCGAGGCCTGCCGCGCTCAGCAGCCCCGCGGCGAGCGCTGCGGCCACTCTTCGGCGGGTGGTGCGGGTGTGAGGGTGACGCATCGTTGACGTTCCTCCGACTCGCGGGAGATGAGATGACGGCATGTACGTGTCACCGGTGCGCGTTTACGGTAGGACGTGTCGGACTGTGTTGGAAGAGGTGCGTCAACATGGTTCGATATGCCGTCAGGTCTCCTGACAGCGGCGGAAGTCGAGGGATGACGGGACGGCCGGGCGTTTGATTGTGTTGGTTCCCCCGGCCGTCCGTGGCCTCAGTGGAACTCGTGCACGACGGCGATACGTCCCACGATGTGGGCGTTGAACTCGTCCAGCTCCTCGGCGGGAACCCACAGCTCCAGGATCGTCTCGCCGCCGGCCTGCCGGACGGGATAGCGGCCGAGGAACTCCGAGTCGACCTCGAAGCGGGTCACGAACCCGGCGCCGTCGTGCTTGACGTTCCAGTCGCGTGCGATCCTGATCGCGTAGTCCTCGTTGAGCACCGGGTAGAAGATCGGCTGCTCGGGCAGTCGAGGCGGCCACGCCCTCCACTCCAGCTCCCGCACGAGATCCAGCTCCTTGGGGCCGGTGGGACGCCAGAGGGTCGTCGTCGGGCGGGTGCTGCTCATGGCCGTCGTCTCTCCTGCTCGTGGTCCGCGGGCTGCCCGCGGTCCGGGACCCGGAGGATACCGGCGCCATGATCACCACGGCCACGAGGTTTCGCCCCGGCCGGGGGTGCATCCCCGCAGCCTCGGCCCGTAGCGCACCGCAGCCTCGGCCCGTAGCGCACAGCAGCCTCGGCTCGAAGGGCACAGCAGTCTCGTCGGAAGGGCACAGCAGTCTCGGCCCGAAGCGCACAATCGCCGCCCCGTGCGTGACTCCCGGGCGGTTGCGCAGTTCATCACGGCATGAAGAAACGCAGCATGCTCGCCCTCGCCTCCCTCGCCACCGGCTTCGTCGTGGCCGCCGTCACCCCGTCGCACTCCGCCGACCACGCACAACCCGGTGACCTCAAGGCCGCCGGCGCCCTCGACAACGCCGACCACGCGGCCGACCACGACGGCCCGGCCCACCACGACGACGCACCGGGCCAGGAGTAGCCCGAGCCGCCGGGCGCCGGTGTCCCCGCCGCAGGGGGCACCGGCGCTCTCGTGTGCGCGCCCTCAACCGAACGTGGTTTCCGTGGCAGGGTGGAGCGGGCAAGCCACAGGGGGCCAACAGAAGAGGGGGAGTCCGTGACCGTCGTCTGGATCAACGGCGCGTTCGGTGCGGGGAAGACCACCACCGCACGGGAACTGATCGAGCTGATCCCGAACAGCACGCTCTTCGACCCCGAGGTCATCGGCGGAGGGCTCGCACAACTGCTGCCGCCCAAGCGCCTCGCCGAGGTCGGCGACTTCCAGGACCTGCCGATCTGGCGCCGCCTCGTGATCGACACGGCGGCCGCGATGCTCGCCGAGCTGGGCGGGACGCTCGTGGTCCCCATGACCCTGCTGCGCCAGGAGTACCGCGACGAGATCTTCGGCGGTCTGGCCGCCCGCCGGATACCCGTACGCCATTTGCTCCTCGCCCCGGCCGAAACGATACTGCGCGAGCGGATAGCCGGGCGGGAGATCCCGCCGGACCTGCCCGACGGCGAGATGCGGGTACGGCAGTGGTCGTTCGACCACATCGAGCCCTACCGCGCCGCCCTGGGTTCCTGGCTCACCGCCGACGCCCACCTGGTCGACACCAGTGCCCTCACCCCGTACGAGACCGCCGTCCGCATCGCCGAGGCCGTCGGCAGCGGCTCCGCGCCGCCCTGCGACATCGTGCAGACCCCCGAGCCCACCGCCGAGACGCTGGCCGCCGGGGTGCTGCTCTTCGACGAGCACGACCGCGTACTCCTCGTCGACCCCACCTACAAGCCCGGCTGGGAGTTTCCCGGCGGCGTGGTCGAGCGCGGCGAGGCTCCCGCCCGCGCCGGCATCCGCGAGGTCGCCGAGGAGACCGGGATACGGCTGCGGGAGGTGCCGCGGCTGCTCGTCGTCGACTGGGAGCGGCCCGCACCCCCCGGCTACGGCGGACTGCGCCTGCTCTTCGACGGCGGCCGACTGGACTCCGCCGAGGCGTCGGGGGTGGTGCTTCCTGGGCCGGAGCTGCGGGCATGGCGCTTCGCCACCGAGCAGGAGGCGGCCGGAATGCTGCCGCCGGTCCGCTATGAGCGGCTGCGCTGGGCGTTGCGCGCCCGCGAGCGTGGAGCCGCGCTCTATCTGGAGGCCGGTGTCCCGGTCGCCGGTCAGGCCGCCTGAGCCGCACCCGGCCGACGGGCCGGCCCGAAGGGCGAGGCCGCGACGCGGTCGGGGGCGACGGACCGGGCGGTGGCGGCCGGGCCCCGTGACCGGCTGAGGGGCAGGGTGTCTGTCCGCCCGATCGTCTGACGGCACGGGGTGTCTGCCGACAGGGACCGGCCGACGGGGCAGGGGCGCGGCTGTCCCCTGTGATCGGCCGACGGGGCGGGGCGGCCGCCTGCTGTGATCGGCGAACGGGACGGCGCGGCCGCCTGCTGCGATCGGCTAAGGGGCAGGGCGGTCGTCCGTTGTGATCGGCCGCTGCCGGGCGGCTGTCCGCGATGGTCAGCCGGCCGGATGACGGTCGGCGGCGGTCAGCCGGCCGCAGGGCTGTCCGCCGCTGTCCGCAGCGCGGCCGAGGCCCCGCCCACCACCGGGTCGCCGTGCCCGAAGCAGGCCACGTCCGCGTCGAGGGACGCCAACCGGTGGAGGGAACCGAGGAGCCGGCCGCGGTCGAGGTTGAACACGCCCGGCATCACCGCCCCGTCGACCGGTGAGGCGGCCACCGTGTCGCCCGTGAACAGGACGCCCTCGTCGGGGACGAACACGGCGATGCTGCCGTCCGTGTGCCCGGGGACGTGGACCACCCGTGCCCCGCCGCCGAAGCCGAGCACATCGCCGTCGGACACGGGCGTCACGCCCCGCGGGGGCACCGGCTCGCCCTCGGGCAGGTGCCGTGACACCTCCGCGTGGACCGGCAGCTCCCAGTCCTCGAACCGCGGCGGCGGGCCGGGGCGTTCCCCCCGGACGAACGGCGCGTCCAGGTGGTGTGCCAGCACCTCGGCGCCGCTCAGCGCGGCGAACTCGCCCGCCCCGCCCGCGTGGTCCTCGTGGAAATGGGTCACCACGATCCGCGTCACGTCCCCGGGGGAGCGACCCAGCGCCGTGACCGCGTCGGCGATCGTCCGGCCCGAGCCGAGCACTCCCGCGTCGATCAGCGTCAGCTCCTCGTCGTCACGCCAGAGATAGGCCTGTCCGACGGCGAAGCGCAGGAGGTGGAGGCGGGGGAGCAGCTCGATGACGTCCATGCGCCGACCGTAGGCAGGGCCCCCGCCCCCGGGCGAGGGCTGTCTGCCGTGGGCAGAGGGGTTCAGCCCGCCGCGTAGTTGCGCAGGAACAGCGCCTCGGCGACCGACAGCCGCTCCAGCTCCTCGGGGGACACGCTCTCGTTGACCGCGTGGATCTGCGCCTCCGGCTCGCTCAGGCCGATCAGCAGGATCTCCGCCTGCGGGTACAGGCCCGCGAGGGTGTTGCACAGCGGGATGGAGCCGCCCTGGCCGGCGTACTGCATGGTCTCGCCCGGGTAGGCGAGAGCCATCGCGTCGGCCATCGCCTGGTAGGCGGGGCTGGAGGTGTTGGCGCGGAAGGCCTGGCCCTGGCCGATCTGCTCGGTCTGCACCCGGGCGCCCCACGGGGTGTGCGCCTCGACGTGCGCCTGGAGCAGCTTGGTCGCCTCCGCCGCGTCCACGCCCGGCGGCACACGCAGGCTGACCAGCGCGCGGGCGCTCGACTGCACGGACGGGGTGGCGCCCACCACCGGCGGGCAGTCGATGCCGAGCACGGTCACCGCCGGGCGGGCCCAGATGCGGTCGGCCACCGAGCCGCCGCCGATCAGACCGACCCCGTCCAGCACCCTGGCGTCCTTGCGGAACTGCTCCTCGGTGTACTCCAGGCCGTCCCACCGCTCGGTGGCGTCGAGACCGTCGACCGTGGTCGAGCCGTCCTCGGCGCGCAGCGAGTCCAGCACGCGGATCAGCGCGGCCAGCGCGTCCGGGGCGGCGCCGCCGAACTGGCCCGAGTGCAGGTTGCCGGCGAGGGTGTCCGTCTGGATCCGGATCAGCGTCATGCCGCGCAGCCTGGTGGTCACCGTCGGCAGGCCGACGCGGAAGTTGCCCGCGTCGCCGATGACGATGGTGTCGGCCTCCAGCAGCTCCGGGTGCTGCTCGGCGTACCGCTCCAGACCGCCGGTGCCCTGCTCTTCGGAGCCCTCGACGATGACCTTGACGTGGACGGGGACGCCGCCGTTCGCCTTCAGGGCGCGCAGCGCGAGCAGGTGCATGATCAGGCCGCCCTTGCAGTCGGCGGTGCCGCGGCCGTACCAGCGGCCGTCCCGCTCGGTCAGCTCGAACGGCGGGGTGGCCCAGCCGGCCTCGTCCAGGGGCGGCTGCACGTCGTAGTGCGCATAGAGGAGAACCGTTTTGGCGCCCTCCGGTCCCGGCAGCAGGCCGTACACCGACTGCGTGCCGTCCGGGGTGTCCAGCAGGGCCACGTCCTGGAAGCCCTCGGCCCGCAGGGCGTCGGCGATCCAGTTCGCGGCGCCTTCGCTCTCGCTCTTCGGGAACTGCGTGAAGTCCGCCACCGACTTGAAGGCGACCAGTTCGGTCAGCTCGGTCTTCGCTCGTGGCAGCAGCGAGGCGACGGTCTCGGCGACCGGATTCGACGACATGGGCACGCTCCTCGTGGGTGCGACGTTGAACTGCTGAGATAGACCGATCCTCCCACAGCTGCCTGCGACGACGGCCGCCGTAGGATGCGGGGGGACAGGTGCGGCAGCGGCTTGATCGGAGCAGTAGACCATCGTGAGCGGCGAGAACTCTTCGGCGGACGACGTGCAGCGGGTGTGGGACGTCGTCGTGGTGGGCGCGGGACCGGCGGGGGCCTCGGCTGCCTACGCGGCGGCGGTCGCGGGACGGTCCGTGCTGTTGCTGGAGAAGGCGGAGCTGCCCCGCTACAAGACCTGTGGCGGCGGCATCATCGGGCCCTCGCGCGACGCGCTGCCCCCCGGCTTCGAACTGCCCTTCCGGGACCGGGTGCACGCGGTCACGTTCTCGAACAACGGGCGCTTCACCCGCACCCGCCGCTCCAGGCACATGCTGTTCGGGCTCATCAACCGGCCCGAGTTCGACCAGCAGCTGGTCGAGCACGCGCAGAAGGCGGGTGCCGAGGTGCGCACGGGCGCCGCGGTGCAGCGGGTCGAGCAGCACGGCTCCGCGGTCCCGGACCGGCGCACGGTCGCCGTGGTCCTGCAGGGCGGGGAGACGGTGCTGGCCCGCGCGGTCGTCGGCGCCGACGGGAGCGCCAGCCGGATAGGCGCGCACGTCGGGGTGAAGCTGGACCAGGTCGACCTCGGTCTGGAGGCGGAGATCCCCGTCCCGGACTCGGTCGCCGAGGACTGGAAGGGCCGGATCCTCATCGACTGGGGCCCCATGCCGGGCAGTTACGGCTGGGTCTTCCCGAAGGGCGACACGCTGACGGTCGGCGTCATCTCGGCGCGCGGCGAAGGTGCGGCCACCAAGCGCTACTTGGAGGACTTCATCGCCCGGCTGGGCCTGGCCGGCTTCGAACCGAGCATCTCCTCCGGGCATCTGACCCGCTGCCGCGCCGACGACTCGCCGCTCTCCCGGGGCCGGGTGCTCGTCTGCGGTGACGCGGCGGGGCTGCTGGAGCCGTGGACCCGCGAGGGCATCTCCTTCGCACTGCGCTCGGGCCGGCTGGCGGGGGAGTGGGCCGTCCGGATCGCCGAGGCGCACGACGCCGTCGACACCCGTCGCCAGGCTCTGAACTACGCGTTCGCGATCAAGGCGGGGCTCGGCGTGGAGATGAGCGTCGGCAAGCGCATGCTGGCCGCGTTCGAGCGCCGTCCCGGTATCTTCCACGCGATCCTCACGGGCTTCCGTCCCGCATGGAAGGCGTTCAAGGAGATCACGCAGGGTTCGACGTCCCTGGGTGAGCTGTTCCGCTCCCGCCCGATCGCCCAGCGTGCCCTGACCGCGCTGGACCGGGGGCCGGCCGCCCCGGTGGAGGACACCGTCAGTTCGTGACGGTGATCCGGAAGACCGGGTGGTCGGGGGCGATCGCCAGGATCTCCTCGTCGGAGGAGGCGGCCGTGACGCCCGCGAAGTACTGCTTGACCTCCCAGCCCCACTTCTCCAGGTAGGTCCGCAGGATCGGGAGCTTCTCCTCGTCGGGAAGCTCCACCGCGGTGAACACGCGGGCCTTCCTGCCGGCCCGCAGCTCCCCGCCGCCGGCAACCCGCATGTTGCGCACCCACTGGGAGTGGCCGCGCGCCGAGACGAGGTACTGCCCGCCCTCGCAGGTGTGGGGGTTGACCGGGATGCGCTGCATCTTGCCGCTCTTGCGCCCGGGCACGGACAGTTCGGCGCTGCCCGCGAAGCCGAGCCCGAGCCGGGCGAGCCGGCCGACGATCCCGTTCACGCGCACGGTCATCGGGCTGCTCTTGATGTAGAACGGCGAAGAAGACGACATGGTGACCCCCACTGTTGGGAGAGCGGTGCTCTCGCTCGACTTCAGTGTGGGGGAGACGGGTGTCCAAAGCAAGAGCAGTGCTCTCTGATTTGTTCGGTGCTCTCGTTCGTGTGCACTGCTCTCGGTCGTGGCAGACTGCTCGTATGAGCACTGCACAGGGCGCCCGCGCGCGGGCCAGGACCGAGATCACGGCCGCCATCAAGGACGAGGCCCGCAGACAGCTCGCCGCGGAAGGTGCCGCCAAGCTCTCCCTGCGGGCCGTCGCCCGCGAGCTGGGCATGGTCTCCTCCGCGCTCTACCGCTACTTCCCGAGCCGCGACGACCTGCTGACGGCGTTGATCATCGATGCGTACGACTCCCTCGGCGAGGCGGCGGAGGCGGCTCACGCGAAGGTGGCCGACGCGGACTGTGCGCGGCGCTTCACGGCCGTGTGCGAGGCGGTCCGCTGCTGGGCGCTCGCCCATCCGCACGAGTACGCGCTGATCTACGGCTCGCCGGTGCCCGGCTACTCCGCCCCCGAGAGCACCGTGCGGGCGGCCTCCCGTGTCGGCCTGCTCCTCATCGGCATCGTCCGTGACGCCCGTCGGAGCCCCGGCCTCGCCGACCTGCCCCTGACGGCCGAGCTGCGCCCGGAGGCCGAGCGCATGGTCGCGGACTTCGCGCCCGACCTGCCTCCCGAGGCGGCGGTGGCGCTCGTGGCCGCCTGGGCCCAGTTGTTCGGACTGGTCGGCTTCGAGCTGTTCGGGCAGTTCCACCGGGTCGTGGAGGACCGGGAGACGTTCTTCCGGCAAGCGGCCGACCGGCTCGCCCGGAGCGTGGGACTGATCAGCCCCTGACGCCTGGCGGCCGGGCCCGGCCGGCGGCCTCACCTACGCCTCCGGAATCAGGACGACCTTCCCGGACACCGCGCCGGACTCGGCCAGCCGCATCGCCTCCGCGACCTCGGTGAGCGGCATCCGGGCGGCGATCCGCGCGGTGACCTCGCCGCGCTCGAGGGCGTGGAACACCTGGGTGAGGTCGGTGCGCAGCCGGTCCCGGAAGCGGTCCTTGTTCAGGGCGCGACCCGCCCAGACATTGAAGAAGTAGGCGTGCCGGCCGTTGGGCAGCGCGTTCCACCGCCACACCCGGCCGAGGATCTTCAGGACCGGCCACTGCTTGGACCCCGAGTCGTCCCTGGTGGTGGCGCTGCCGTAGGCGACGAGGGTCCCGCCGGGGGCGAGAAGCCGCCAGGAGTCGACGACGCTGCGCCCGCCGAGGTGGTCGAAGACGCCGTCGACCCCGCCGGGGGCCAGCTCCCGGACCCGGGCCGGGACGTTCTCGGTGCGGTAGTCGACCGGGGTGACCCCCAGGTCGCGCAGGGTTGCGTGGTGGCGCGCGGACGCCGTGCCGATCACCTTCAGGCCCGCGGCGCGCGCCAGCTGGACCAGGACCGTGCCGACGCCGCCGTTCGCGCCGTGCACCAGGACCGTGCCGCCGCTGCGCACCCGCGCCGTGCGGTGCAGCATCTGCCACGCGGTGATCCCGTTGACCACCAGCGTCTCGGCCTCGGCCGCGTCGATCCCGGCCGGGACCTCCACCGCGTCGGCCGCGTCGAGGACCACATGGCTGGCCCAGCCGCCGACCTTGACCAGTGCCGCCACCCGCTTGCCGACGAGACTCGGCGCGACGCCGGCGCCGGCCGTGAGAACCGTGCCCACCAGGTCGTAACCGGGCACGAAGGGGAACGGCGGCTGGTCGTAGTAGCGGCCCCGGCGCATCTGCTGCTCAGCGAAGGACACCCCGGTGGCCTCCACCCGCACCACGATCTGGCCGGCGCCCGGCTGTGGGACGTCCCCGCGCCGGAACTGCAGTTCCTCCGGCTCGACCGTTCCCGGCAGGACGACCTCGACGAGTTCCTTGCTTTCCATGACGACCTCCGGGTCGAAGAGGGAGTGCTGACGCCCTTGGTGTCTAGAGCGCTTCGCTTGCGTTAGAAGCTATAACTAAAATGACGTCTGCTATTGATGGTGTCAAGCTCTCGCGCAAAAATCCGTTACGACCTCTCTCGCCAGTGATAGGTTGAAACAACCGACGACGAGGAGCGTGAAGGCGATGGCGGCAGACACGGCGAGTCCCAGTCCCCGGGAGCGGTACCGCAGCCAGGTCCGGGCGGAGATCAAGGCGAAGGCCTGGGAGCAGATCGCCTCGGCGGGCGCATCGGGGCTGTCCCTGAACGCCATCGCCAAGGAGATGGGCATGAGCGGCCCGGCGCTCTACCGGTACTTCGGCGGCCGGGACGACCTGATCACCGAGCTGGTCCGCGACGCCTACCGCAGCCTCGCGGACACCTTCCGCGCCGCGGCCGACGAGGGCGCCGACCTGCCAGGCCTCGCCGGGGCCCTGCGCCGCTGGGCGCTGGAGGACCCCCAGCGCTACTTCCTCGTCTACGGCACACCGGTCCCCGGCTACCGGGCGCCGGACGACATCACCGCGATCGCCCAGGAGATCATGGCCGCCCTGCTCGACGTCTGCGCCGCCGAGGAACCCGGGGACGCGTCGTCCGACGCGCTCGACTCCCACCTCGAGGACCACCGCCGGTGGGCGGGCGACCACTTTGCCCCGCCGCCCGTCCTGCGCCTGGCCCTGACCTTCTGGAGCCGCCTGCACGGAGTCCTCTCGCTGGAACTCGCCGGCCACTTCACGGGCATGGGCTTCGACCCGGACCTGCTCTTCGCCGCGGAGGTGGAGGGACTGCCCGGCGGACGCTGAGGGCACGGGCGGGCGTACTCCCCGGGGAGTATCCGCGACCACCTCACCCGGCTGACGCCCACGGGGCCCGGGGCCGTCTAGCGTGGCGGGCATGGAAGAGCAGCGCGAGCGCGGTCCCGCGCACTGGTGGCGGTACGGGCCCCCGTGGTGGAACCGCGCCGCGGACCCGGAGCCGCACCCCGCCCGCCTGCCCTGGCGCTCCACCGTGCTGCTCACCGCGTTCGTGCTCGTCGGCTCGAACTTCGCCGCGCACGCGCAGCCCCACCGCGTACCCCTCGACGGGTACGCGCGCGTGCTGCTGCTCGTGGCCTCGGTCCTGCTGCTGTGGCGGCAGCGCCACCCGGTGGCCGTCGCCTTCGGCACCTCGGGCGTGGCCCTGGTCTACCTGGGCGCGGGCTACCCCTACGGCCCGGTCTTCCTGACGGTCGCGGTCGGCTGCTTCAGCGCCGTCGTCACCGGGCACCGGCGGGCCGCCTGGTCGGCACTCGCTCTGCTCTGGGCCGGGCACGCCCTGGTCGCGCTGTGGCTCTACCGCAGGCTTCCGCCCCAGGGCGACCGGGCGGCGAGCGTGGGGCAGGAGATCGTCGTCGCCACCTGGATGCTGGTCGTCGTCGCGCTCTCCGAAGTGGTCCGGGTGCGGCGCGAGCAGTGGGCGCGCGAGCGCGCGGACCGGGCCGAGGCCGCCCGGCGGCGCGCGGACGAGGAACGGCTGCGGATCGCCCGCGAGCTGCACGACGTGCTCGCGCACAGCATCTCCGTCATCAACGTGCAGGCGGGCATGGGACTTGCCCTGCTGGACAGCGATCCCGAGCAGGCGCGCACGGCGCTCACCACCATCAAGGCCGCCAGCAAGGAGGCCCTCGGCGAGGTGCGTCAGGTGCTCGACACCCTGCGCGCCCCCGGTGCCGCACCGCGCGCCCCCGCGCCCGGTCTCGGCCGGCTGCCGGAACTGGTCGAGCAGGCGGCGGCCGCCGGACTGGCCGTCGAGGTCCGTGGCACGCCCCCGCACCTGCCGCCCGGCACCGACCTCGCGGCCTTCCGCATCGTGCAGGAGGCCCTGACCAACGTCGTACGGCACTCCGGCTCCCGGCACGCGCGCGTGCGTCTCGACCACGACGGCACCGCACTCGGGCTGCGGATCGACGACGACGGGCCCGCGACCGGCGGCGACGCCGGCGGCAGCGGGAACGGACTGGCCGGCATGCGGGAGCGGGCGGCGGCGCTGGGTGGCACCATCGAGGCGGGCCCGCGTTCCGACGGCGGATTCCGGGTGCTCGCCGTACTGCCCTTGCACACCGGGGAGGATCAGTGATCCGGGTACTGCTCGCCGACGACCAGTCGCTCGTGCGGGCCGGTTTCAGCGCACTGCTCGACGCCCAGCCGGACATCGAGGTGGCCGGGGAGGCGGCGGACGGCGAGGAGGCCCTGCGCAGGGTGCGCGAACTGCGGCCCGACGTCGTCCTGATGGACATCCGCATGCCCCTGCTGGACGGGCTGGCAGCGACCCGGCGCATCACCGGCGACGCGGAGCTGAAGGACGTCCGGGTGGTCATGCTGACCACGTTCGAACTCGACGAGTACGTCTTCGAGGCGATCCGGTCGGGCGCGTCCGGATTCCTGGTGAAGGACACCGAGCCGGACGAACTCGTGCGCGCGGTCCGGGCGGTGGTCGAGGGTGACGCCCTGCTGTCCCCGGGCGTCACCCGCCGGCTGATCGCCGAGTTCGCGGCCCGCTCCAAGGAGCCCGCGGCCGCCGGCGCCCTCGGCCGGCTCACCGAGCGCGAACGCGAGGTGATGGCGCTGGTCGGCATCGGTCTGTCGAACGAGGAGATCGCCCGTCGCCTGGTCGTCAGCCCGCTCACGGCGAAGACCCATGTGAGCCGCACGATGGTGAAACTGGGCGCCCGGGACCGCGCCCAACTCGTCGTCCTCGCCTACGAGTCGGGATTGGTGCGGCCGGGCTGGCTCGGCTGAGACTCCCGCCGGAAGTGGACCAGCACGCTCACCACCCGGGCGAAGAAGACCACCGGCGCCAGGGCGAGACCGAGCCGCAGCAGCACCGTCGAGGGCAGTTGCGGCAGCGGGAAGAGCAGGGCCGGCCCGGCGACGGCCCCGAACAGGACGGCCGCGGCGAAGGCGGCGCCGGCCGGCGCGTAACCGATCTCGACCGTGGCCGCATCGTGTTCGGCCCTCGTACGTCGTCCCCCGTGTGTGTACATGCCGTCAGTCTCAAGGAGTGCGCCCGGCGGGGCAATCCCACTCCCGCCGGGCGCACTCGGGGAGGCGTTCCCCCTTCTCAGTCGCGGACCGCCACGCGCTCCGCTTCCGCCTCCTCCACGGTGGACCTGGCTACCACGACCGAGGGCCGGGTACGCCGGCCGCGCAGTCCGGTGAGGGTGATCAGCAGGCCGGCCAGGGCGATGCCCGTGACCACCATGAAGCCCGGCCGGTAGCTGTCCAGGACGGCCTGCGGGGTCGCGTGCGCCGGCGCGGCCGCGGTCACCACGGCCGTCACGACGGCCAGGAAGATCGCCCCGCCCACCTGCACCGACGTGTTCAGCAGTCCGGAGACCATGCCCTGCTCGTGGTCCTCGACCCCGTTGGTGGCCTGGATGTTGAGCGAGGGGAAGACCAGCGCGCAGGCGGCGCCGATCAGCAGCATCGAGGGCAGGACGACGGCCGCGTACACCGGGTCGAGGTCCACGCGCAGGAACAGCGCGTACCCGACGGCCATCAGCGCGAAGCCGGCCGCGATCAGCCGCGGGGTGCCGAACCGGTCGACGATCGCACCGACCTTCGTGGACGACACGGCCACCAGCGCGCCCGCGGGCAGGAAGGCGAGCGCCGTGTGCAGCGCCGACCAGCCGAGCAGTGTCTGCATGTACAAGGTGGTCAGGAACTGGAAGCCGACGTAGGAGCCGAAGAAGGCGATCGCGCCGAGCTGGGCGCGGACCTGACTGCCCGAGCGCAGCACCCCGAGCCGGATCAGCGGGCTCGGCGAGCGCCGCTCGACCAGCACGAACGCGGTCAGCAGGACGGCGACGGCCAGGAAGGACAGCAGGGTGCGGGCCGAGGCCCAGCCGGCCTCGGGCGCCTGGACGACGGTGAAGACCAGCAGCAGCATCGAGGCGGTCCCGATGACGGCACCGGGGATGTCGTAGCCGTCGTGGTTCTCCTCGCGGGTGCTGCGTGGCAGCAGCCTGAGACCGGCGGCGAGCGCGATCAGCGCGATGGGCGCCGGCAGCAGCATGGTGAGGCGCCAGCTGGCCTCGGTGAGCAGCCCGGACAGGACCAGGCCCATCGAGAAGCCGGTGGCGGCGCAGGTGGTGTAGATGGAGAGCGCCCGGTTGCGCAGCGGGCCCTCCGGGAACGTCGTGGTGATGATGGACAGGCCCGCGGGGGCGGTGAAGGCCGCGCTCAAGCCCTTGATGAAGCGGCTGGCGATCAGCAGCGGGCCCGAGTCCACGAGCCCGCCGAGCAGCGAGGCGAGCGCGAAGACTCCGAGGGCCACCAGGAACACCTGGCGCCGGCCGAGCAGGTCCGCGGTGCGGCCGCCGAGGAGGAGCAGTCCGCCGTATCCCAGGATGTAGCCGCTGACGATCCATTGCAGCGTCGACGTGGACAGATGGAGATCGGAACCGATGGACGGCAGCGCGACGCCGACCATCGACACGTCGAGCGCGTCCAGGAACATCGCGGCGCACAGCACCAGGAGCGTGCCCCACAGCCGGGGAGTCCAGCGAACTGCCGGGGGCGGTGCCGCGGGGGTGGTGAGCGGAGAGGTCATGGCGACGACACTACATGCATGTGCATCGGATGCGAGCGCATTTAATTACGGTGCAACAAATTCATTTCTCTGCTACCGTGCGCCCATGGCGGCGAACAAGGCCGAGCAGGCGCTCGTGGAGCAGTGGCGGGACATCCTGGCCCTGCACGCCCGTACCCAGTGCGAGCTGGACCGGGCCCTGCACGGACACGGCCTGTGCGCCAGCGACTTCGAAGTGCTCGACCTGCTCGCCGAAGGCGAGTCGGCGGGCGGCGACTGCGCCTACCGCGTCCAGGAGATCTCGGAGCGCGTCCATCTCAGCCAGAGCGCCCTGTCCCGGCTCATCGGCCGTCTGGAGAAGGACGGCCTCGTCGAGCGCGCCATGTGTTCCGAGGACCGGCGGGGTGTGCGGGTGGTGCTCACGGTGAAGGGGCGCGCGCTGCACGGTGAGGTGCAGCCGGTGCAGCGCGCGGTGCTGGCCCGGATGCTGGCCGACGTCGACTGACGAGGCGTCAGATCCCGGCCCTCTCCTGCCACAACGCCGCGAGAGAGCGGTCACCCGTCACGCTCGGCACCGGTACCCGGTTCCACAGTGCCAGATACAACCGGTCCGCCGGGCCCGCCAGTTCCGCTTCGGCCTCCCCGGCTCCGTCCCGCGAGGTCACGGGCGGCTCCGCCGACAGCCGTACGGTCCACACCGCGTCCGCGTCCCCGTCCGCCGCGCGCACCCGCAACACCCGCGGCCGCTCGGTGCGGACCCGGCTCCTGGAGCGGGCGTGGAAGCCGCGCAGCAGTTCGTCGATCCCGTCCGCCGCGAAGTCCGTGGCGATCGGCGACGCGGCCCCGCCCCGCGCCGCCTCGGCGTCGTAGCGGTGGACGGTGGTCTCGTGCGCCTGCCGCCGGGTCCAGAACGCCAGCGGTGAGGGACTCGGCACCGGAAGGAAGGTCCAGCACTCCACATCGGCGGGCGCCGCGGCCAGGGTGTCGACCAGCAGGCGGTGGCTGTCGCGGTACCAGGCCACCAGCTCGGCTCCGTCCAGGTCCGGGGCGTCTCCCAGCGGCCGCGGCGCGGTGTGTCCGTCGGCGACGTACGAGGCGGCCCACCGGTGTACGGCGCCCGTGTGCCGCAGCAGGTCCCCGACCTGCCACTCGGGGCAGGTCGGTACCTTGGCGTCGGTCCCCGCCTCCGCGGCGGCCGCGGTCAGCAGCCGACCCTCCCGGTCCAGGGTCTCAAGGAATTCAGCAGTCTCCATGCGGCCGAGTCTGCCGGACGGAGCGCGCTCGCAGGGACCTGTTTTCCTGCCGGCCGCGGTGACCCACCCGCGACCCGTGCCTCACGACGGCCGGGGTGCGCGCAGGTGCCGGCGCCGGGCCGGCTCCTCCTCGTCGACCAGGGTGAGCATGGGCCGGCCCGGCGCACGGAGCATGGTGACGAGGAACCGGCTCCAGGAGTCCGTCCGGTTGTTCCCGTCCTGGGAGTGGATCACATCGCCGCCCGGCTCCCAGAACGTCTCCCCGGCCTTGATCACCCGCTCCGGCTCGCCTTCCAGCTCGAAGAGCATCTCCCCCGCCAGCACGTAGCCGAAGGCGGGTCCCGCGTGCCGGTGCGGGGGAGTGCCGGGATCGCCGGGAGGGAACTCGACGACAACCCTTCGTCGCGCACCGACAGGTCAGGTGTTCAGGGTGCGACGGCCCGAGGCGGAGCGCAGGCGGGGCCGGTGCGCCGGTCCCGCCACCACGGCCACAGCTGAGCGAGGCCGAATGCCGCCTCCACCACGAAGAAGAGCCACAGCAGCCGCGTTGCCCCGTGGCCCAGCGCGTACGCCTGCCAGGTGGCGAACAGTGCGCGTGCCACGCCGTCGCACAGCCCGTGCACCGGCAGTGGCCGGAGGATCCGCAGGAGTGCCCAGACCACCACGACCGAGCCCATCAGATTCGCGTACAGGGTCTGCATCGGATCGAGGGCGGGCAGCACGCCCAGCCCGAGCGCGCCGCCGAGCGACGACAGCGCGTCATGCACCAGGGCATAGGTCCACGGCGTGGCGAATCCCGCTGTGACGACGAGGTCGTACCAGGCGCTCGCGCGTACGACGCGCAGATAGGCGGCGCGGGAAGGGGTGCGAAGGGGGATCACGGCGGGTCTCCTGGTGGTCTCCTGACAGCGACGCCTCACGCTAAACAGTGGAGTACTCTCCAAGGTCAAGTCCCAGTCCGGCGGAGGGTCATGCGTATCGGAGAGCTGGCCGCGCAAGCGGGCATGACCAAGGACACCATTCGCTTCTACGAGAAGATCGGCCTCGTCGCAGGGCGACGCCTGGCCAACGGCTATCGCGACTTCCCCCCGGAGACCGTGACCTGGCTGCACTATGTCCGCACCGCGCAGACGCTCGGCTTCTCGCTGGCCGAGATCTCGCAGCACTTCGCGGAACTGGGTGAGGCGCCGGACACGGCCGAGGCGTTGTCCGTGCTGTTCCGGGAGAAGATCCAGGTCATCGACGCGCGGATGGCCGAGCTTGCGGCGCTGCGCGCCGACCTCGAAGCGCGCGTCGGTACGGGATGCCCGCTGCGGGCGACGGGCCGGGCCGGCTGAGCACGGGTGCCGGTGACCCGGCCCCGAGCCGTCTCCTGCAGAGCACTGGACGTCTGCTCGACCACGGCGCCGTCCCGCTCGGTGCGGCTCAGAGACATGAGCGCACCAGCCGCTCCTCCGTACCTCCGGTGCGGGTGACGGGAATCGGGCCGGGCAGGCCGGTGCCGTACCGAGCGGGTGTCAGCCGGTCTTGGAGAGCAGATGCGGTGCGTGGGCCGCGACCGCTTCCATCAGCTGCTTCTTCGACGGGTTCACCATGGCACGGCCGGCCACGGTCACGGTCGGCACCGTTTCGTTCCCGTCCGCGACGGAGCGGACGAACGCCGCCGCGTCGGGGTCTGCCCAGATGTTGACCTCGGTGTACCGCAGCCGCGTGAAGCGCAGGCGCAGACGGAGTTTCATGCAGAACGGGCACATGGGCCGCCAGTAGACGACCACGCCGTCCTGGTCCTTGTTCACCGGGCTCCCCCTCGATCGCGCCGTGATGCGCAAAGCCTAGAGGAAGAGGGGCCGTTCCCGGACGGTGCTCGCGCGCCTCCCCTTCAACGGGGGGGGGCCGGGCGCCGGGGGTTCGGGGGGCTCGGGGTGGTCGTGCTCGGCGTCCGGTGGCGGCAGGCAGCTCTTCCCACTGCCCCCCCCGGCACAGTGCCCGGCGCAGCGTCAGGCGCCCATCACCCGCCGGGTCGTCAGGCCGATGAGTGCGGCGACGGCGGCCAGCACGGCCACACTGGTGAGCGCCGTGGGCAGGGAGAACCAGTCGGCCATGAAGCCGATCGCGGGCGGCCCGAGCAGCATGCCGCCGTAGCCGAAGGTGGAGGCGACGGCGACACCGGACGGACCGGCCAGCGCGCCGGCGCGCTCCACGGCGACCGGGAAGAGGTTGGCCAGCCCGACGCCGGTGACCGCGAAGCCGATCAGCGCCGCCCACACGGTGGGCGCGAGCGCCCCGACCAGCATGCCGGCCGCCGCGGTGGCGCCGCCCGCGATCACGGTGGGAGCGCGCCCGAGTCGCTCCAGCAGCGCTGTCCCGGTCAGACGGCCGACGGTCATCGCGAGCGCGAAACACGCGTAGCCGGCGGCCGCCGTGCCGGAGGACGCCGCGAGGTTCTGCTGGAGATGCAGGGCGCCCCAGTCGGCCATGGCCCCCTCTCCGTAGGCGGTGCACAGGGCGACGAGGCCGAAGACGGCGACCAGCCCGCGGGTGCGGCCGTTCGCCCGCCGGGTTCCGCCCTCCTGCACAGGCTGCCGGCGGTCCGGCGCCACCGGCGCCTCGTGCCGCAGCAGGGACCGTCCGGCGACGGCGGTGACCAGCAGCCCGACGAGTGTGATGCCGAGCAGGTGCCGCGTGGGGGAGAGGGCGCCGGCCACCAGGCCGCCGAGGCCCGCGCCGGCCATCCCGCCCAGGCTGAACGCCGCGTGGAAACTGGGCATGACCGGCCTGCGCAGGGCGGCCACCAGGTCGACGGCGGCGCTGTTGAACGCCACGTTGAGCCCGCCGTATGCGGCGCCGAAGAGGAGGAGTACGGCGCCGAGGGCAGGGGCGGAGTGGGTGAGCGGGGGCAGCAGCACGCTGAGGGAGAGCAGGGCGGCGCAGACCACGGTGACCGGATGGCTGCCGTAGCGGCTGCAGAGACGTCCGGTGAGGGTCATGGTGACGACGGCTCCGGCGGAGACGCCGAGCAGTGCGAGGCCCAGCGCGCTCGCGGAGGCGTGGGTCTGCTGCTTGATGTCGGGGATGCGTACGACCCAGCCTGCGAAGATGAACCCGTCCAGGGCGAAGAAGACGGTGATCGCGAGCCGGAGCCGAGTAAGTCCGGTACCCGGCACGACGGTGTGCGAACGGGTTTTGTTTATTTGCGGCACAAAGTCAGGCTAGGTGGGGCGCCGCATCTGGGCAAGGGGATTCCGGCCGGTCCCTGCCGACGGCAACTGGCGCGGCACCAGCGCGACGAACCGGATCCCGAGGGCACGCGGTGACGATCAGGAGGGCGAGTCCGGGGACTGCCGGCGGGAGGGGCGCATCGGGGCGCCGATGCCGGATCGCACCGAGACCGCGACTGCCGGTTCGCCCTGCCGGCGGCCGGGGCCTCGCGGCGTGTGGTGGCCGGCATGACGGTGATCTCCTCGTTGCCGTGGAACGCGGTCGCTTGTCGAGACACGGTCGTACTCGGAAATTCACCGATGACTTTCCGCCCCGGCCGCTGTCTTTACCAGAAGAGGGAGCGATGGAGGTCCCGGCAGGTGGCTGGCCGGACCCTCGGCGAGCGAGAGCACCCGCTTCGGCGACAGCGGCCCCATCCCCGTGTTCGGGCTGCCCCGAACGCTCCGCGATCACACGGTCCCTCGGCCTGAGTTCGGACCGGACTGAAAGGTGGGAACCATCATGAAGACACCCGAGATCGTCTCACCGCAGGAGTGGGAGGCCGCCCGCCAGGAGCTGCTGGTGGAGGAGAAGCGGCTGACCCGCGCCCGTGATGCCCTGGCCGCCAGGCGCCGGCGGATGCCCTGGCTGGCGGTGGAGAAGCCGTACGAGTTCGAGGGGCCCGGGGGCAGGGCGGGTCTGCTCGACCTGTTCCAGGGGCGCCGGCAGCTGGTCGTCTACCGCGCCTTCTTCGAGCCGGGCGTGTTCGGCTGGCCCGACCACGCCTGCCGTGGCTGCTCCATGCTGGCCGACCATGTCGGCCACCTCGCGCATCTGAACGCGCGCGGCACCACCCTCGTCTTCGCCTCGCGCGCCCCGCAGCCGGACATCGAGCGGGTGAAGACGCGGATGGGCTGGACGATGCCCTGGTACACGCTCACCGACGACTTCGACACCGACTTCGGTGTGAACGAGTGGCACGGCACGAACGCGTTCATCCGCGAGGGCGAGAGCGTGTTCCGCACCTACTTCATCAACAGCCGTGGTGACGAAGCGATGGGGAGCACCTGGAGCTACCTCGACATGACCGCGCTCGGGCGCCAGGAGACCTGGGAGGACTCGCCCGACGGGTATCCCCGGACCCCGCCGTACGCATGGTGGAACTGGCACGACGCCTACGACGACGCCGAGCCGGCGCAAGAGTGGCTGGACCGGATCCACCCGGACGCCTAGAAGCGGTCTCCGTGAACCCCTCACATACGTCGCGAGTCGTTCACGGAGTATGGGAACGGATGCCCGTATTCGTCACGCGTGAGGGTGTTTGTCATACGGAGTTCGAGAGGTGAAGCGGACTCGTGCACCGCCTTGCGCCGGCCCGGACCGGCTGTGTCCGCCCTGCGTGCGGGGTCAACGGCCGCTCACCTCGGTCCTGTTCGGAGTGCCCGAGAGGAAGGAGGTGTTCGAGTCGGCTCGGGATACGGGTTGGTTAATGCTTGCTCACGAGCTGGTTGCGAGCGGGTGAGCAGGCCATGATGGAACCATGACGTTGGCCTTGCGCGCGCTGGCGCAACTGGCGACCTGGCCGGACCTGGCACCGGCGGTCCCGAGCTGTGGTCTGGGGCAGGCGGTGAGTTCGGCCCAGGGCGAGATCGCCCACTTCCACTCCGACCACGATGTCGATCTGCGGCTGACCGACCGGGCCATCCGGCGGTTCGCCAAGGACCTGAAGGGCTCGGGCGTCATCCGGATCGTCCCGGGCTCGCCGTGGGTCACCCTCCGGCTCGACGCCGCGAGCGACGTCGACCTGCTGCTCACCCTGGTGAGCGTGGCGCTCCAGGCCCAGCAGGCCTGGCCCGACCCGGTCGGACGGGTGGTGACCGGCTGCAACGACCAGCGCGGGGCAGGGTTCGTCAGAGCCGACCTCAGCGGATTCTGACCTCACACGGCCAGGACCCGGACGCCCGCCTCCTCGAAGCGCCGTACGGTGTCCTGTCCCACCGCCGTGTCGGTGACGAGCGTGTCCACCAGCTCGGCGGCGCAGATGCGCGCGAACGCCCGCTGGCCCAGCTTGCTGGAGTCGGCGGCCACCACGACCCGCTCGGCGCGCTCGCACAGCAGCCGGTTGATCGCCGCCTCCGCCTCGTCGTGCGCGGCCGCGCCGTGCGTGACGTCGAAGGCGACCACCCCGAGGACGGCCACATCGAGGGTGATCTGACCGAGCACCCCGTCGGCCAGCGGCCCGATGAGCTCGTACGACTGCGCCCGCGCCACCCCGCCGGTCACCACGATCTTGAACTGGGGCCGCACCGCCAGCTCGTTGGCGATGTTGAGTGCGTTCGTGACGACGGTCAGCGCGGGTGAGCCGGAGCCGAGGTCGCCGCGCACGGCCAGGGCGCGCGCCACCTCCGTGGTGGTCGTGCCGCCGGTCAGCCCCACCACCTCGCCCGGTGCCACGAGGTCCGCCACCGCCTTGGCGATGCGCTGTTTCTCGGAGGCGCGCCGGGCGGTCTTGTAGCGCAGCGGCAGCTCGTAGGACACCCCGTGCACGACCGCCCCGCCCCGGGTGCGCACCAGCATCTGCTGCTCGGCGAGCTGGTCGAAGTCACGGCGGATCGTCGCCGCGGACACCTCCAGTTCGGCCGCCGCCTCCTCGACCTCCAGTCGGCCGCGCTCGACGAGCAGTTCGAGCAGCGCCTTCCAGCGGGCGTCCCGGGACATCCGCAGCCTCCGTTCTCCGTCTTCCCGGCGACCCTAGCGCACTGCATCTTGCGCGCAATGCTTGATTGTGCTCGAAACCTCGCTATATCTTGCAGGAACAATCAGCTAGGGGAGGGTGTGGCATGAGCCATGTCGAGGACGAGCTGACCAGCCAGCCCGAGTGCTGGACACGGGCGGCCGAGGAGGCGGGGCGGTACGGCGAGGCACTGCCGGCGCCGGGGGAGCGGATCGCGATCGTCGGGTGCGGGACGTCGTACTTCATGGCACAGGCGGCCGCGGCGCTGCGCGAGGCCGCCGGGCAGGGCGAGACGGACGCGTTCGCCGCCTCCGAGTTCCCGCGCGGGCGGTCGTACGACCGGGTCGTCGCGCTCACCCGCTCCGGCACCACGACCGAAGTGCTCGAACTGCTGGGGAGGCTGAAGGGCGGCACACCGACGACGGCCCTGACCGCCGACCCGGCCACACCCGTGATGACGGTCGCCGACGACCTCGTCGTGCTGGACTTCGCCGACGAACGCTCCGTCGTCCAGACCCGGTTCGCGACCACCGCGCTCACCCTCCTGCGCTCCCACTTCGGCCTGCACATGGACGCCGTCGTCGCGGACGCCCGCGCGGCCCTCGCCACTCCCTTGCCCGAAGGACTGGTGGACTGCACCCAGTTCACCTTCCTGGGGCGCGGCTGGACCGTGGGGCTCGCCAACGAGGCCGGCCTGAAGATGCGGGAGGCCTCCCTGTCCTGGACCGAGGCCTACCCGGCGATGGAGTACCGGCACGGGCCGATCAGCATCACCACCGGGGGCACCGCGACCTGGATGCTCGGCGCGGCGCCCGCCGGCCTCGCCGGACAGGTGCGCGCCACCGGCGGCTCGTGGGTCGAGGGCACGCTCGACCCGCTCGCCGAACTCGTCCGCATCCAGCGCCTCGCGGTCGCCGTCGCCGCCCGCCGCGGCCTCGACCCCGACCGGCCGCGCCACCTCACCCGCTCGGTGATCCTCGCCCCCTAGGGGATGTCCTGGGGACATCCCCCGCCCGCGCTCCGGAAGGGAACCAAGCCGTGCCCCTCGCGACCACCGGCGAGCTGGTCACCCGCGCAGCGGAGACCCGCTCCGCCGTCGCCGCCTTCAACATCATCACACTGGAACACGTCGAAGCCGTGATCGCCGGCGCGGAGACCACCGGCGCGCCGGTCGTCCTCCAGGTCAGTGAGAACGCCGTCAAGTTCCGCTACGGACGGCTCCTGCCCCTGGCCCGCGCCGCCGCGGCCGCCGCCGCACGCGCGGACGTACCCGTCGCCCTGCACCTCGACCATGTGCAGAGCGACGACCTGCTGCGCCAGGCACCCGACGCCGGATTCAGTTCGGTGATGTACGACGCCGCCCGCCTGCCCTACGCCGAGAACCTCGCCGCGACCCGGGCCGCCGCCGACTGGGCGCATGCCCAAGGCCTGTGGATCGAGGCCGAGTTGGGGCAGGTGGGCGGGAAGGACGGCCGGCCCCCGCTCGATGCCCACGCGCCCGGCGCCCGCACCGATCCGGACCAGGCGCACGACTTCGTCGCAGGCACCGAGGTCGACGCCCTGGCCGTGGCCGTCGGCAGCGTGCACGCCATGACCACGCGCACCGCCGCCCTCGACCACGGGCTCCTCAACCGCCTGTCCGCCGTCCTGTCCGTCCCGCTCGTCCTGCACGGATCCTCGGGGGTGCCGGACGACGGCCTCGTCGCGGCGGTCGCGGGCGGCATCGCCAAGGTCAACGTCGGCACCGCCCTGAACGTGGCCATGACCAGCTCGATACGGGACTTCCTCGCCGCCCACCCCGAGGCCGTCGACTCGCGCAAATACCTCAGTGTCGGCAGGGAGGCGATGGCCCGGGAAGTGGCCCGCATCATCGGCGTCCTCGGCCGGGAGCGGTGCCCTAGCTCTTCTTGACCGCCTTCAGCACCACGAACTTCGGGTCGCTCGCCACCAGGGTGCTGTTGCCGAACAGCCGCCTGAGCGTGATGTGGTAGCCCAGGTGCCGGTTGCCGATCACCCACAGCTCGCCGCCGGGGCGCAGCGCGTGCTTCGCCCCGGCGAACATCCGCCACGCCGTCGCGTCGGACGTCGCCTGGTGGGAGTGGAACGGCGGGTTGTTCAGGACGAGGTCCACACTGCCCGGCGCCACCCCGGCCATCCCGTCGCCGACCCGGAACTCGGCGTGCCCGGGCACCCCGTTCGCCTTGTACGTCGCCTCCGCCGAGGCCACGGCCTGGAACGACTCGTCCACGAACAGCACTTCGGCCGTCGGATCGGCCAGCGCCACCGCCGTCCCGACCACGCCGTTGCCGCAGCCGAGGTCCACCACCCGCCCGGCGCCCGTCCCGGCCGGCAGGTGCTCCAGGAAGAACCGGGTGCCGATGTCGAGGCGGTCGGCACAGAAGACGCCCGCGTGGTTGACGACCGTGCGCCCGGAGGCCGCGCCGATGCCGTCCGGCAGGGCATAGCTGTACGGCCACGGGTTCGCCGGTCGTGCCAGGGACGGGTCCGGCGTGCAGAAGATCAGCCGGGCCTTCTGCTGGGCCAGCGAGGTCCGGGTCGGCCCGAGGATCCGCTCGAACAGGCGCAGCGTCGAGGTGTGGATCTCCTTCACCATGCCGGCGCCCACGACCACCGTGCCCGCGTGCACCGCGGGGGCGAGCCGCAGCAGCTGGTCCTCCAGCAGCGCCAGGCTCTTCGGCACCCGCACCAGCAGCACGTCCACCCGCTCCGGCGGCGGGTCCTGGGTGGTGAGGAGGCCCACGGCACCCGGTTCGACCCCGGCCCGGGCCAGGTTCACCCGGGTCGCCTCCTGGCTCAGGAAGGAGTCGGTGATCTGTGTCGGCCTGTGCTCCGCGAGCGCCGTGGCCAGCGCGCCCCAGCGGTCGCCGGCCACCACGACCGCACCGGTGAGCGGCACTCGCTCCTCGGCCAGGTGTCGCAGCAGGTAGGCGTCGGAGGCGTCCCAGGCACGCAGCCGGTCGCGGGGGTCCTCGGGGAAGCGGGACAGCTCGAATTCGCCCCACGGCGTCGTCATACGGTCGTTCATCGTGCTCCAGGCTAGCCGAGCCGCAGCTCAGAGCCGCTCGGACAGGGCCTCGGGCAGGATGGGCGCATGGACGCGGAGCTGTTCGAGAGGGAGCGTGCCGAGGTCGCACCGGGCGCCGTGCACGTCCCGCAGTGGCTGGACGCCGGGCGGCAGCGCGCGCTCCTGTGCGCCTGCCGTCGGTGGGCCCGGCCCCCGGCCGGGCTGCGCACGGTCCGCACCCCCGGCGGCGGCACGATGACCGCCCGGCAGGTCTGCCTCGGCTGGCACTGGTACCCGTACGCGTACGCCCGCACGGTCGTCGACGGCGACGGCGCCCCCGTGAAGCCCTTCCCGGCCTGGCTGGACGAGCTGGCCCGCGACGCGGTGACCGACGCGCTCGGCCCCCGGGCGGCACCGGCGGAGCCGTACGACATCGCGCTGATCAATTTCTACGACGGCGACGCCCGCATGGGCATGCACCGCGACAGCGACGAGAAGTCGGCCGCGCCGGTGGTGTCGCTGAGCCTCGGCGACACGTGCGTCTTCCGCTTCGGCAACACCCGGACCCGCACCAGGCCGTACACGGACGTGGAGCTGCGCAGCGGCGACCTGTTCGTCTTCGGCGGGCCCTCCCGCTTCGCCCACCACGGCGTGCCCCGCGTCCACCCCGGCACGGCGCCGCCCGCGCTCGGACTGAAGGGACGGCTGAACATCACCCTGCGGGTGAGCGGCCTGTAGATCACGGGACCGGCCGTGGCGACTACGGTTCGACGGCAGGGTCGCGGCGACCGCGATTGAACGGCAACGGCGACGGCGGCTGTGGTTCGACGGCACGGGCCGGTGGCCGGGGTTCGACGGGACGGGGCCGCGACGACCGGGGATCGACGGCACCGGCCACGGCGACTGCGGATCATGGGAGACTCGCCCTCATGAGCGGCAAGGCGGACCCCCGGGCGGCGGGGGAAGGGACCGGCACCTCCAGAGCGCGGCTGGACCGGGGGCGCGGTGCGCTCGGACCCGCGCTGGAGCTCGTGCACACCGGGCGGGCGCCGACCCGGGCCGTGCTCACCGCCGAACTCGGGGTCACCCGGGCGACGGCCGGGGCGGTCGCCGCCGAGCTGGAGGCGCTCGGTCTGATCCGGGTCGACGCCCGGCCCGGCGCGGCGGCCGGTTCCCAGGGACGCCCCTCGCACCGGCTGGAGGTCGCCGAGGGCGGTCCGGTGGCGCTCGCCGCACAGGTCCACGCCGACGGCTTCCGGGCCGCGCTGGTCGGCCTCGGCGGGCGGATCGTGGCGACCGCGCCCGGCTGCGAGACCGTCGACGCCGACCCGGCCAAGGTGCTGGGCTCCGTCGTCGAGGCGGGCGCCGCACTCCTGCGGACGACGGGCCGGCGCTGCGTCGGAGCAGGACTGGCCGTGCCGTCCGCGGTCGCCGAACCCGAGGGCCTGGCCCTCAACCCGCTCCACCTCGCCTGGCCGGTGGGCGCACCGGTGCGCCGGATCTTCGCGGAGTGCGTGCGCGCCGCAGGCATCACCGGCCCCGCCTTCGCGGGCAACGACGTCAACCTCGCCGCGCTCGCCGAACACCGGCACGGCGCCGGCCGGGGCGCCAGGGACCTGCTGTGCGTGGCCACCGGGCACCGGGGCGTCGGCGGTGCCCTGGTTCTCGACGGCCGTCTGCACACCGGCAGTTCGGGCCTGGCCCTGGAGGTCGGCCACCTCACCGTCAACCCGGAGGGACGCCCCTGTCACTGCGGCAGCCGGGGCTGCCTGGACGTGGAGGCCGACCCGCTGGCCCTGCTCATCGAGGCGGGCCGGACACCGGGCCCGGAGGTCTCCCTGCTCCAGCAGGCCAACGACCTGCTGCGCACCCAGTACGCCGACCCGACCGTCCGCACCGCCGCCGAAGCCCTGATCGACCGCCTCGGCCTCGGCCTCGCGGGTCTGGTCAACATCCTCAACCCCGACCGCATCATCCTCGGCGGCCTGCACCGCACCCTGCTCGACGCCGATCCCCAGCGGCTGCGCGCGGTCGTCGCCGACCGCAGCCTGTGGGGCCAGAGCGGCGGTGTCCCGATCCTGCCCTGCACGCTGGACCACAACAGCCTGGTCGGCGCGGCCGAGCTGGCATGGCAGCCGGTGCTGGACGATCCGCTGGGGGCGCTCGCCTGAGCAGAAGGCGGAGGTGCCCGGAATCGACGGTGACCGAAGGCGTGCCACCTCCTCACGGACACCCACTCCACACGGGAGGATCCCCGGCGGTCTCAGCGGCACAGCTGCGCTATCAAGTCCTCGAAGTCGGCGAACTCCTCCCGGGCCAGCCCGGTCAGCGTCGAGGCCGGCTGCCGGCGCCCGGGGGCGAACTGCTCGGCCACCGCCGTCAGTTCGCCGTTCGGGCGGGGACGCGAGACCCAGGCCGTAGTGGTCGACAGCCTCCAAGGGGCCGACCCCGTCGGCCAGGACCCACAGGAAGTCCGGCAGATCGCGCGCGACGACGCCGGTCTCGCCCTCGGACCCGAGGAAGACCACGGGCTGGTCGGCCGTCTCCCGGCCCGGACGGACCAGCCAGAACGCCGCGTAACCTCCGGTGCCGTCCATGCCGAACACCCGGAAGGCGTCTGCGCTCACCTCCTTGTTGCCGGTCCACGACCGGAACCAGTCGGTTGTCTCCTCGGCGGAGACGAACTCCCCGAACGGCTCGAAGTCCACCCCGTCGCCGTCGTCGTAGTCGAACTCGTGAGCCAGGGCCGCGGCGAGCGCGGCGGGGAAACGGCGGTCATCCTGAGGGGAGGTCATGAGCGCAGGCTAACCGCGGGCACTGACAACGCGACCGGGCAGTCGGATCCGGTCGGGCAACGCCCCGGTCACGTCCAGTCGACCGCGAACGCCCGGCCCGGATGGACCGTGAGGATGCGGTCCACCAACTCCGCCCCCACCGCCTCGGCGAGCCGCTCCCGCACCCGGCGCAGCAGGTACGGCATTCCGGGCCCGCCGTCCACCGACCGCGCCCCGGCGACCACCGTGTCCCCGCCGAGCAGCAGCCGGTGCCCGTAGCCGGCCTCCGCCAGGTCCCGAACCGCCCGGGGCATCCGCCAGTCGGTGGCGTGATGGGCGCGCGACGGCCCGTCGAAGGCCAGCCAGCAGCCCGACTCGGCGGCCCGCCGCTGCACCACCGGGTCGGGGGAGCGGTTGAGGTGCCCGAGGATCACCCGGTGACCGGGCACGCCCAGCGCGCCGCACAGCAGGTCGAGCACGTCCAGTGCGCCGGTCCCCAGCTCCAGGTGGACCGCGATCGGCGCACCGGTGGCACGGTGCGCCTCCGCCGCCGCGGTCATCGTCCAGCGGGCGTGCGCGTCCAGGGTGTGGAAGCCGCCCGCCACCTTGATCAGCCCGGCCCGCACCCCCGAGGTGCCGATGCCCCCGGTCAGTTCGGACACGAACATCTCGGCGAGTCCGCCCCGCAGTTTGCCGAGCACCTCCGGGTCGTAGTGGGCCGCCTGGTGCAGCCCCGTCGCGCAGACCAGGTGCACACCCGTGGCCCGGGACAGTTCCATCAGGTCGGCCGCCCGTCGGCCCATGCCGTACGGCGTCCACTGCACGACGGCTTCGCCGCCCGCCTCCCGGAACGCGGTCAGCTCGGCCCGTGCGGCGGAGGCGTCGTTCAGCTCCTGGCCCGGCAACTGCGGGCTGCGCAGGAAGAGATGGTCGTGCGCGTCGCACACGCCCAGCTCCTCGGGGCGGACGTCACCGAGGACCGTACGGACGCGGCTCACCACTGCCGGCCGCGGGGGAGCCGGTCCCGGCCGGGTGCCGAGACGTGCAGCACCCGGAAGACGTCTCCGTCGGCCTTGGGCGCGTCGTGTTCCCAGAGGGAGAAGTGCACCAGATCCCAGTGGTGCGGGTCCACGGCCGCCGCCGCGAGCACGGCACCGTCCTCGGCCGCCAGCCGCCCCGCCTCGCGTGCCGCGTCCTCCATCACGGCGGACAACTCCACGCCCGCCGCTACCGGTTGCCGCCGCCGGACGGCGACCGCCGCGGGTGATCCTGCGGCGCCGCCCTCCTCGTACGCCAGCCCCGTCCACTGCCGTACCGCGGGCCGTCCGAAGTCGTCGACCAGCCCCTGGAAGGCGCCCGCCCACAGGAATCTGTTCATGCCCTGCACCGTGTTCCAGAGGTAGAACGGCGCGTACTGGTTGACCGGCGAGCCGTGCACCCCGCGCTCGCGCAGCAGGTAAGCCTTGAGGCCGAGGCCGTCCCAGTCGTCGAGCAGGTGCCCGATGCGGGAGACGCGGCTGCGGATGATGCCCGTGTCGTAGTCGGCGGGGAGCGTCAGCTCGTACTGCATGGCGTGCACTTCGGGGTCCTTCCTCAGGCCGGGCAGTCGTCGACGTGTGCGTGCCACTCGGTGGTGGTGCCGTCCGCGGCCGCTTCCACGGCCGCGAGGTGGGTCATGAAGGTGCGCGGTGCGGCACCGTGCCAGTGCCATTCGCCGGGCTCGATCCACACCGTGTCGCCCGCGCGGATCTCCTCCACGTCGCCGCCCCTGCGCTGCACCAGCCCCTCGCCCTGAAGGACGTGCAGCACCTGGCCGTGCGGATGCCGGTGCCAGGCGGTGCGTGCGCCGGGTGCGAAGTGGACGTGGAACATGCGCAGCCGGGACGGGGCGGCGGGAGCGGCGATCTCGTCCAGCCACACGGAGCCGGTGAAATGCTCCGCCGGACCTTGGAGGCTCTCGGGACGCCGTCTGGTGATGTGCACGGAAATCGGTCTCCAGTCAGGGAGTTCGGGGTGCGAGAAGGGAGAGCAGACCGCGGACGCCGGCGTCGAAGGCGGCGGGGGAGCCGGAGGCGCGCGCGAGGACGTATCCGCCCTGCACGGTCGCGACGACGGCCGCGCCGATCTCCTCGCCGTCCAGGCCGGGCGCGAACTGCCCCTGCTGCTTGCCCTCTTCGACGATCTGGGCGATCCGCCCGCGGATCCACGCGATCGTCTCGTCCACCGGCGCGCGCAGTTCGTCGCTCGCGATCACTTCCGGATCCATCGTCAGCCGGCCGACCGGGCACCCGCGCAGCACGTCGCGCTCGCGCAGCAGATACGCCTCGATGCGCTCGTACGGGGTGCCCGGCCCGTCGAGGACGCCCTCGGCGGTGGCCCGCAGTTCCTCGGCGGTCCGCCGGATCGCAGCCAGCGCCAGGTCCGGCTTGCCCTTGAAGTGGTGGTACATGCTGCCCTGGCCGGCCTCGGCGCGTTCCAGGATCGCCTTGGGGCTCGTGCCCACGTAGCCACGCTCCCACAGCAGTTCGCGGGTTGACTCGATCAGCCGTTCCGAGGTGCTCATGAGATCACTGTACATACTAGTAGTTACAGCGGCCAGTCCTTTGCGAGAAGCCGCCGGTTCTTTGGGAGAAGCCGCCGGTCCTCGGGAGGTGCAGGCAGTCCTCGGGGGAGCCGCCAGTCGTCCGCAAGAGCCCCAGCCCGCAGGGGACTCGCCGGCCCTCGGGGGAGTCGTCGGCGCCCTCGCAGGGAGCAGCCGCGCCGCCTTGCCGTACTCCCGCGGACGTACGCGTACTGCCGCCGGCCGCACGACGACCCGGACCCCCTGCCGCAGGGAGCCTCGTGGCATCACCCGAAGACCCTGCCGACACCGGAGATGAACCCGAGATGCAGACCCTGGCCAACTGGGACGGCGGACCCGGCCCATGGATCCTTTTCTTCCCGCTGATCTGGGCGGTCGTCGTGACCGGCGCCGTCACCGTCCTGCGCCGCACCCTCTGGCGCGCCCGCGGCGGCCCCTGGCCGCCCCTGGACGCCCGGCGCCCGGCGGGCGACTCGCCGCTCGCGGTTCTCGGCCGCCGCTTCGCCTCCGGCGACATCGACGAGGACGAGTACTGGCGCCGGCTCTCCGTCCTGGAGGAGCAGTTCGGCCGCGCCCGCAAGGGCGGTGCGGCATGACCACGACGACCGCACGGCGGACGGCTGCCCGCGTGGTGGGCGCGGTGAAGGTGTACGGCCGTGGAGACACCGCCGTACGCGCCCTGGACGGCGTGGACGTCGACTTCCCCGCCGGCCGCTTCACCGCGATCATGGGCCCTTCGGGCTCCGGCAAGTCCACCCTGATGCACTGCGCGGCCGGCCTCGACACGCTCACCTCGGGCGCCGCCCACATCGGCGACACCGAGCTGGGCGCGCTGGACGACCGTCGGCTGACCCTGCTGCGCCGCGACCGGATCGGCTTCGTCTTCCAGGCGTTCAACCTGGTGCCGACGCTGACCGTCGCGGAGAACATCACCCTGCCCCTCGACCTCGCCGGGCGGCGGGGCGACCGGGAGTGGATCGACGCGCTCGTCGACGCCGTCGGGCTGCGCGACCGGCTGCACCACCGGCCCTCCGAGCTGTCCGGCGGCCAGCAGCAGCGTGTTGCCGTGGCACGGGCGTTCGCCGGCCGCCCGGACGTCGTCTTCGCCGACGAGCCGACCGGCAACCTGGACTCCCGCTCCGGCGGTGAGGTCCTCGGCCTGCTCGCCCGCGCCGTACGGGAGACGGAGCGTACGGTCGTGATGGTCACCCACGACCCGGTGGCCGCCGCCCACGCCGACGAGGTGCTCTTCCTCGCCGACGGGCGCCTGGTCGACCGGATGGAGTCCCCGACCGCCGACAAGGTCCTGGACCGTATGAAGGCCTTCGAGGTGCGGTCATGAACGCGGCACTCCGGCTCGGCCTCACCTCGCTGCGCGCGCACCGGCGGCGCTTCGCGGGCACGTTCCTCGCGGTGTTCCTCGGCGTGGCCTTCCTGGCCGGCACCCTGGTCATGGGCGACACGCTGCGCGCAAGCTTCGGCAGCATGTTCGGCGAGGCCACCAGCGGCACCGACGCCGTCGTCCGCGGCGCCGACGCCATCACCGTGCCCGGCGAGGCCCAAGGCGTACGGCGGCCCGTCGACACCTCGCTGGTCGGGGTCGTCGAGCGGGTTCCCGGTGTGGCGGCCGTCGCCCCGAACATCCAGGGCGCCGGTCAGCTCGTCGGCGCGGACGGCCGACCCGTCGGCGGCCAGGGCCCGCCGACCCTGGCCGGCAACTGGATCACCGACCCGCGGCTCAACCCCTACCGGCTCGCCGAGGGCCGCGTCCCCACGCGGCCCGGCGAGGTCGTGGTCAACCGGGGGGCGGCGAAGAAGGGCGGTCTGAAGATCGGGGACACCACCACCCTGCGCACCCCCGACCCGGTCAGGGTGACGATCGTCGGCCTCGCCACCTTCGGCGGCCAGGACGGCATGGCCCAGGTGACCTTCACGGGCATGACCCGCGCCGATGCCGAGAAGTACCTCACCGCGGAGCCCGGCCGGGCGGCGAGCATCCAGGTGCGGGCCGGCCCCGGCGTGAGCCAGCGCGAACTGGTACGGAGGCTGGCCCCCGTGCTGCCCGAGGGGGTCGAGGCCATCACCGGTCAGCAGTCCGCGCAGGAGAACGACGACATGGTCTCCAGCCAGTTCCTGACCCTCTTCACCACCTTCCTCCTCGTGTTCTCCGGTGTCGCCCTGCTGGTCGCCACCTTCTCCATCCACAACACCTTCGCGATCGTCGTCGCCCAGCGCACCCGCGAGAACGCCCTGCTGCGCGCCCTGGGCGCGGCCCGCGGCCAGGTGAGGGCCGCCGCCCTCACCGAGGCCTGTGCCGTCGCCGGAGCGGCCTCGGGTGCGGGGCTCGCCGGCGGGATCGGCATCGCCGCCGGACTCCAGGCCCTGTTCCCGGCGGTCGGATTCCCCTTCCCCGACGGCGACTTGGTGATCAAGACGCTGTCGATGGCCCTGCCGCTCGCGGTGGGCGTCGTCGTCTGCCTGGCCTCGGCCCTGCTGCCCGCCGTGCGCGCCGGCCGCACCGCCCCGCTGGCCGCACTGCGCGAGACCGCCGTCGACCACTCCGGGGCCTCCCGCATCCGCGCGGCCGCCGGCACGCTCCTCGGCGCGGCGGCACTGGCCGCCGCCCTCACCGGCGTCCTGGTGACCCCCTCGGTGTGGCTCGCGGGCCTCGGCGCACTGCTCGCCCTCGCGTCCTTCGTGGTCCTCGGCCCGGTCGCCGCCACCACGGCCGTTCGCCTGCTCGGCGCACCGCTGGACCGGCTGCGCGGGGTCACCGGCGGACTCGCCCGGCGCAACGCCCTGCGCAGCCCGAAGCGGACGGCCGCCACGGCGAGCGCGCTGATGATCGGCGTGGCCGTCGTGGCGCTGTTCACCGTGTTCGGTGCGTCCCTGAAGGCCACCATGGACCGGACGGTGTCGCGGTCCTTCGCGGGTGACGTCGCGGTCAGCGCCCCGTCCTTCGGGGCGGGCGGCAGCGGCCTCAGCCCCCGCCTCGCCCCGGCCCTGGAGCGGCTGCCCGAGGTGGACACCGCGGTGGGGCTCGGCCGCGGCGTCGCCGAGGTCGACGGCAGGGGGAGGGCGCTGACCGTGACCGATCCGGCCGCGCTCGCGCGCACCTTCGACCTCGGCACGGTCACCGGCTCCCTGCGCGACCTCGGCAGCGACGGCCTCGCGCTGACCCGCGCGGAGGCCGATCGCCAGGGCCTGCACACCGGCGACACCGCGCGGCTCACCTTCACCGACGGGCGGACGGAGAGCTTCACCGTCAAGGCCGTCTACGGCCAGTCCGAACTCGCCGGGGACTACGTCATCACCCGCGCGGCCTGGGCCCCGCACCGCGCCCAGGACTCCGACCGGCTGATCGCCGTCACGTTCAAGCACGGTGTGAGCGCGGACGCGGGCAGGGCGGCGGTGCGGACGACGGCCGCCCGCTACGGAAACCCGCAGGTGCAGACCCGCGACGCGTACGCACAGTCCTCCGCGGGAGGCATCGACATGATGCTGACGCTGGTCTACGCGCTGCTCGCCCTCGCGGTCGTCATCGCCCTGCTCGGCATCGCCAACACGCTGACCCTGGCGCTGCACGAACGCACCCGGGAGCTGGGGTTGCTGCGGGCCGTCGGCCAGACCCGGGCCCAGCTGCGGGCCATGGTCCGCTGGGAGTCGGTCCTGGTCGCCGCCTTCGGCACGGCCGGCGGGCTCGGCCTCGGTGCCTTCCTCGGCTGGGTGCTGGTGCGGGCCTCCGACGGCGCGAGCGACACCGCGTTCGCCTTCGCCCTGCCCTTCGCCCGTCTTGCCGTGGTCGCCCTGGTCGGCCTCGCGGCCGGGGGCCTCGCGGGTCTGCGCCCGGCCCGGCGCGCGGCCCGCCTGGACGTCCTGCGGGCCATCGGCACGGAGTGAGGCGCCGCCGCCGTGCGACGGGGGCGGCGCGCCCCGCTCGGCGAACCCGTTCCCGGCTGACCGGGCGGCCGGTCACCGCCCGGTCAGCCGGGAACGGCCGACCGGGCGGGTACGGGCGCCACCGCGGCGGCACGGGCCGCCACGGGCCGCGGTGCGGCGGCGACGGGGGGCGGGGCCGGCTGCGCCTCGGTGATCCGGGGCACGGGCTGCTGCTCGGCCGTCCGGCGGGGGGCGCGGGCGGCCTGCCGGCGTGCCGAGGGAGGTGCGGGCAGCGTGAACCAGACGACCTTGCCGTCGTCGCCGTCCGGGCGGGCTCCCCAGCTCTCGCTCACCGCGGCCACCATCGCCAGGCCCCGTCCGCAGGTGGCCAGCGGGGCCGCCTCCGCCGGGTCCGGGGCGTCGGCGACCACCGGAAGGCGCGGATCGTGGTCGCGCACCGAGACCGTGAGGCGGTCGACGACCAGCTCCAGCTCGACGGTGCACGACTTGTCGGGCCGGGCGTGCCGGTGGACGTTGCTCAGCAACTCCGTCACACCGAGCGCGGCCCGGTCTATCAACGGGTCCATATGCCAGTAACGCAACTGCGCAGATACGATTCTGCGGACCTGGCCGATCCGCGACGGCAGGGCTTGGAGCTCCACCGTGCAGTGCCTGCTTGGGTGACTGATCACTGCTGCGACTCCCCGATGTGAGGTCCGGAGGAACCGGAAGAACACGGAGAACAACGGATCCAGCAGGGTGCTTGCGTCCAAACGTCCGCCTGCTGTCATGGCCGGCGGGCTGGTTCGCAGCGTTATCGCCGGTAAACCCAGAGTGACGTGAGAACAGCGTGACGCAGCGGATGCACTCTCGCAACTCGCCGCGACCGGGCGCAGCTCAGCCGCCGCGGCCCGCCGCCCGGCGCACCGCCTCGACGAACCGCCGTGCCGCGGGGGGCCCCGCCTCGCCAGGCGCGGGGTCGTGGTCGCCCAGCCGCAGCAGGTACCGGTTGCCGTTCAGGTCGGCCAGCGCGCGGCCGTCGGGGACGAACCAGGGCGTGGAGGCGCGGACCGCCTGCACCGGAGCGCTGTCGATCTCACTGCCGTAGCTGGTGAGCAGCTCCAGCCTGCCGTCGCTGATCCGGACCTGCCCGGCCCGGGTGAGCGAACGCAGCCGCTTTCCTATGCGCACGCCCGTGGCCGTGAACTCCGGCTCCGCCATCCCTCGCCGCCCCCTTGCGCGTCGCTCGCCGGACCTCGGCCCGCGGGGGCCGGGATCCGCCCGTGTCCGGTCGTGCCGCTGCAGGCCGTACCGGCTCTGGTGGTCCAGTGTGCGCCCCCGTTCGGGACGATCGTCCCGTGCGGTGCAGTCTGCCCCGATGCGGCCGGGAGCACCAGTACGCACGGCCCTTGTGCGCCGGGCGCCCGGAGCACTCGCGCCAATGCGCCCCCGTGCGCCCCGCACGGGTGTGCCCCAGCCCGCCTTTGGCTGGCTCAAAGATGCGTTTATGCAGGTGGGAAGCGGTGCGGAAGGTGCTTATGATCGAGGTGCCGGCCGCGCGAGGCGTCGTCGGTGCCCAGCGTAAGGAGCCCCGCCGTGAGCACCACCCCACAGACCCGGACCGGCGCCACACTCGACGTCGACCGCAGCGACGCCGCCTACCGCGACTGGCTGAAAGACGCTGTGCGCAAGGTCCAGGCCGACGCCAACCGCTCGGCGGACACCCACCTGCTGCGCTTCCCGCTGCCCGAGCACTGGCGCATCGACCTGTACCTGAAGGACGAGTCGACGCACCCCACCGGCAGCCTCAAGCACCGGCTCGCCCGCTCCCTGTTCCTCTACGGGCTGTGCAATGGCTGGATCCGCCCGGGCCGCCCGGTGATCGAGGCCTCCAGCGGTTCGACGGCCGTCTCCGAGGCCTACTTCGCCAAGCTGATCGGCGTGCCCTTCATCGCGGTCATGCCCCGCACGACCAGCGCCGAGAAGTGCCGCCTGATCGAGTTCCACGGCGGCCAGTGCCACTTCGTGGACGACTCCCGGAAGATGTACGAGGAGTCCGCCCGCCTCGCGGTGGAGACCGGCGGCCACTACATGGACCAGTTCACCTACGCCGAGCGGGCCACCGACTGGCGCGGCAACAACAACATCGCCGAATCCATCTTCCGGCAGCTGGAGTTGGAGCGGTTCCCGGAACCCGCCTGGATCGTCGCGACGGCCGGCACCGGCGGCACTTCGGCGACCCTCGCCCGCTACGTGCACTACATGCAGCACGACACCCGCATCTGTGTCGCCGACCCGGACAACTCCTGTTTCTTCGAGGGCTGGACCACCGGCGATCCGGACGTCACCTGCGACTGCGGCTCCCGTATCGAGGGCATCGGCCGGCCGCGCATGGAGCCCAGCTTCGTGCCCGGCGCGATCGACCGGATGATGAAGGTCCCGGACGCGGCCAGCGTGGCCGCCGTACGCGCCCTGGAGCAGGCCATCGGCCGCAAGGCGGGCGGTTCGACGGGCACCGGCCTGTGGAGCGCGCTGAAGATCGTCTCCGAGATGGTGGCCGAGGGCCGCACGGGCAGCGTGGTCACCCTGCTGTGCGACCCGGGGGACCGCTACCTCGACAAGTACTACTCCGACGCCTGGCTCGCCGAACAGGGCCTGGACATCGCCCCGTACACGGCGGCGATCGACTCCCTGCTGGCGACGGGCGTCTGGCCGCACTGAGCGGCCCGGCCCGGATCCACCGGCGCGCTAGCCGTGCAGGCGCCGGTCCAGTGCACCGATCGCGCGACGGACGGAGCGCCCCACGCCCGGGCGGCCCAGGCGCCACACGAGCCGGAACGCGGCCGTACCGTCGAGCGCGAAGGTCATCCGGATCCGGGTCCCGCCGCCGGCCGGGGTCAGCCGCCACTCCTCGATCCAGGCACGGGCCCCGGGGGCGTTCGTCACGTCGACGCGGTAGGCGTACACCTCGGGCGCCTTCGCCACCAGCACCGACTCCGTGAACCGGATGCCGCCTTGCAGCCGCACCTCGCGCCCGCCCTCGGTCGGCCGGGCCGACGCCACCGACGAGAACCACTGCGGCCAGCCGGGCACGTCCTCGGCGAGCGCATGGAAGACCGCGTCGGAAGCGGCGGCGACGTCGTGGGTGAAGACCAGCCGCACGGGGGCGGTCTCGGTGAAGTCGATCCCCACCGGGTGCAGGCGGTGAGCCATGGCGGCGAAACCCCCTCGTGAAGTCCCCGGGTAATGCGGGGCGTTGAGCCGTCAGCCTAACTGACGCCTCGTCAGATGTCCTCGTCCTCGTCCGGTTCGCCCGCCACCACCAGCCGATGCAGATGCTCGGCGATCTCCGACCGCGCCTCGGCCGGCAGGCCCGCGTCGGTGACCAGCGTGTCCACCTGCTCCAGAGCCGCGAACGAACTCAGGCCCACCGTCCCCCACTTGGTGTGGTCCGCGACCACCACGACCCGGCGGGCCGACTGCACCAGGCGCCGGTTGGTCTCTGCCTCCGCGAGGTTCGGTGTCGACAGGCCGGCCTCGACCGATATGCCGTGCACGCCGAGGAAGAGCAGGTCGAAGTGCAGGGCGGCGATCGCCTGGTCGGCGACCGGCCCCACCAGCGAGTCGGACGGGGTGCGCACGCCACCGGTCAGCACCACCGTGGCCGCGCCCTGCCGCTGTCCCGACGTGCGCTGCGCCGCGTGGAAGACGTCGGCGACCCGCACCGAGTTCGTCACCACGGTCAGATCGGGCACCTCCAGCAGGTGCTGCGCGAGCGCGTAGGTCGTCGTGCCGCCGGACAGGGCGATCGCCGAACCGGGCGCGACCAGCCGGGCGGCTGCCCGCGCGATGTCCTCCTTGGCGCTCAGCTCCAGACCCGACTTGGCCTCGAAGCCCGGCTCGTGCGTGCTCGCCTCGACCACCGGGACCGCACCGCCGTGCACCTTCTCCAGCACGCCCTGACGGGCCAGCGCGTCCAGGTCGCGGCGCACGGTCATGTCGGAGACGCCGAGCTTGCGGGTCAGTTCGTTGACACGAACGCCGCCCCGGCGCCGGACCTCGTCCACGATCAGGGCGCGGCGCTGCTCCGCGAGGAGGTTCTGATTCTCACTCACGTACGCTCCGGTCCTTTCGCCGCCATCCGTCCGACCATCCCGCCACACCTGCTCCGACCTGGATGTTCCATCCGGCGTCGGGGTGTGCGGGCGTCCCATCTTTTCACGGGTCGGCCCAGGTTGCGCCACTGCCCGTCACGACGCGCACATGCCATTCGTGTCGCGCCGGGCATCGGGCTTCGGCTCCCACGTCACCCGGATCGGGGAGATTCCGTGGCGAGAGGTGTGTGCCACCCCGGAAGAAGGGATCCTGGTCGACGCACGGACACAGACCTTGGAGCGCGTCACGGGGGAAGTGCGAGAACAGTGGAACGTGCACACGAACGCAGCACCGGGCGGGAGACGGACGGCCCCGCCGCGCGGCACACCCGGACGGGGACCGAGCTGGAACTCCTGGTGCACGGAGTCGGCGGCACCACACCGGAGAAGATGCTCGGCTGCCCGCGAACCGTCCGGATCACCGGCGACGACACCGCCGCGGTCTTCCGGCGTGCCGATCACACCGAGGACACCGAGCCCGCCCCGACCGACGACGGAGCCGGGGACGAGCCGGTGCAGGAGGCGTACGTCTGGTGCAACCTCACCTCCGGCGACGGCAGCCGCGCCCTGTGGCTCCTGTTACTGCCCTTCATGGTGGTCAACCTCGCCCACTGGATGCGCCCCACATCCCGAGGCCGCCGGCACACCGTCCGGCTCTACGGTCTCCTGGTGCGCCTGGCCGCACTCACCCTGACCGTCCTGCTGGTCGCAGCCGCCTGCGAGGTCGCCCTCGACCTGGTGGCCTGGCAGTGCGCCGGTGTCGCCGACTGCGCCCGGCGCCATTCCTGGCTCGGCTTCCTCTCGCCCGCCGTGTCCGGCGACGGCTGGTGGAGTCTGCCCGGCCGCCGGCTGGCACTCGCGGCCCTGGTCCCGACCGCCCTCACCGTCCTGCTCTGGTACCTATCGCACCGCACCTGGAGCGCCTACGAGTCCCATCAGCCGATGTCCCGCGACCCCGAGCCGGACACCGACGACAGCGCCCTGGCCCGCCCCGGCTTCTGGTACGGACGGCGCCTGGTGGCCCGGCTGCGCGCGGCGCACACCGCGGCGGGCCTGCTCACGGTCGCCGCGGCCGTCGCCACGCCCGCATCCCGCTTCGACCACCGCTCAGGCGGCTCCCCGACGCTGGACGCCCTCGGCCGGCTCCTGGCCGCGGCCCTGCTCGTCTGCGCCACCGTCGCCGTCGGGGTGGTCTGCCGCCGGGGCCGCTCGGAGAGCCGCCTCGACGACACCCTCGACGGCCGTCTCGTGCGCGGCCTGCCGCTCGGCGCCCTCGCTCTGCTGCTGCTCACCCTGGTGTACACGGGCTGGTCGCGGCCCGGCTGGCGGTCCGCCGGACAGCTGCCGGGCAATGCAGCCTTCGGCGGCCTCATGCTGGCCCAGGGCCTGCTCGTCCTCCTCCTCGCGGCCGTAGCCCACGACCTGTACCGCCGGCACCCCGACCCGCGCGCCGCGATGCACGGCCTCGGCGGGCCCGCGGTCACTCTGCTCGCCTGCGCGCTGGGCGGAGTCATCTCCGGCGGGGTCGCGCAGCGGGTCGCCGACTGGCTCGACGGCACCCGGGCCCTGCTGGACGGGCCGCCGGTGCTGCTCACCTGGCAGGCCTCCACCATCCCGCCCGTCCTCGTGGCGCTGCTCGCCCTCAGCGCCCTGCTGGCCCTGCGCACCGCCCGGCTCGCCCGCGCCGAACGCGACCGGGTGCGCCGGGAGCATCCCGGCGAGCCCGAGGACCCGTTCCGCACCCGCGGCATCGCCCACGCGCGGGCCATGGCCACCCTCACCGACCGGGCACCCCAGGCCGTCGCCGTGCTCGCCACGGCCACCCTGCTGCTCGGCACCGCCGCGCTCACCGGCGCCCTGGTGAGCGCAGCGACCCCGGAGGCGGCGGCCCGGCGGACGAACGACGTCGTCCGGACGGCGGCCGGGATCTCGCAGACGTTCGGCTCCTGGCTGGTGGGGTTCGGATTCCTGCTGCTGGTCACCTGGGGCCGGCGCGCCTACAAGGACGCCTCCGCCCGGCGCACCATCGGCATCCTGTGGGACGTCGGCACCTTCTGGCCGCGCGCCGCCCATCCCTTCGCCCCGCCCTGCTACGCCGAGCGCGCGGTGCCGGACCTGACCTGGCGGGCGGCGACCTGGACCCGGAGCACCGGAGGCCGCCTGGTCCTCTCCGGCCACTCCCAGGGCAGCGTCCTGGCCGCGGCCGCGGCCTGGCAACTGACCCCGTCCATGCGCGGACGGGTCGCCCTGCTCACGTACGGCTCTCCCCTGGAGAGGCTGTACGGCCGCTGGTTCCCCGCCCACTTCGGGCCCCACGCGCTGATCGCCCTGCACCGTGACGTCGCCTGCTGGCGCAACCTCCACCGCCGCACCGACCCCATCGGCGGCCCTGTCCGTCTGCCCGGCAACTGCGGCCCGGACGTGGACCCCGAGCCCCTGAGGGACCCGCTGGCCTACGGCCGTACGCCCGAACACCCCCTCCCGGCCCCGATCCTCGCCCACTCCGACTACCAGGCGGACCCGGCCTTCGCGCGGGAGAGAGCCCATCTGCTGGCCCGCCTGCACGCGGAGGTTCCGGGGCAGCGTCCGCACCCCGGGAGGCCGGTGTGAGGCGGCCTACACCGTGTGCTCGACGTACTCCAGCACGACACCGCCGGGATGCCGCACGGTGGCGTTGCGGCCGGTGGGCACCTCGTTCGGGCCGTCGATGATCTCCCCGCCGTGTTCCTCCACGATCGCGTGGAGGCCGTCCAGGTCGTCGACCCGCACGGTGCTCTGGACGTTCCGGAACGGGGCGAGGGCCTGCTCGTCGCCCGCGACGAGCAGGAAGCCGCCTATCCCCGCCACCTCCACGCCCGCATGGGGGAACCGCATGCGGACGTCCTCACCGGTGAGGGCGCGCAGCGCCGGCAGCGCCGCATCGAGGTCCTCCACGTACAGCCGGGCGAGCGTCGTCAGTACCTTCATCGCGAGATCTCCAGGAGTCGGGTCGTCATCTGCCGTCGGAAGCCGTGGGTGAGCCGTGGGGTGGGCCGTGAGGTGGGCCGTGGCATGAGCCGTGGGGGTGGCTTCCGGGAAGTGTGGGCAGGCCGTCGGCCGGCCTTTGGGGAGTGGAGGGAAAGCCGCCGGAAAGCTGGGGGAACACGGCCGGGAAGCCGGAGGAGGGCTACCGACGAGAACCGCCGGGCGGAAAGGGGCCCGGCGGCGCTCAGGGCAGTTCCGGCAGGTCCTGTGCGTACAGCAGCGTCAGGTCGTCGGTGGTCGGGTCCTCCACCTGGGCGACACGGCTCGCATGCCGTTCCACCATGGCCTCGAAAGTCTGGCGTGCCGTACGGCCGTTGCCGAACGCGGGGCCCTTCGGGATCACCGTGAAGTACTTCAGCAGCGCCTCCGAGGTGCCCGGCGCCAGCCGGTACTCGTGCTCGTCCGCCTGCTGCTCCACGATCCGGAGCAGTTCCTCGGGGCCGTAGTCGCTGAAGGTGATCGTCCGTGAGAAGCGGGAGGCCACACCCGGGTTGACCGACAGGAAGCGCTCCATCTCGGCCGTGTAGCCGGCGACGATCACCACCACCGCGTCCCGGTGGTCCTCCATCAGCTTCACCAGCGTGTCGATGGCCTCCTTGCCGAAGTCCCGACCGGCATCCTCAGGAGAGAGCGCGTACGCCTCGTCGATGAACAGCACACCGCCGCGCGCCCGTTCGAAGGCCTCCTGGGTACGGATCGCGGTGGAGCCGATGTGCTCGCCGACCAGGTCGACGCGGGAGACCTCGACCAGGTGGCCCTTCTCCAGCACCCCGAGGGAAGCGAGGATCTCGCCGTACAGCCGGGCGACCGTCGTCTTGCCCGTGCCGGGGGAGCCGGTGAAGACCAGATGCCGCTTGACCGAGGCCGCCTTCAGGCCTGCCTGCTGCCGACGCCGGCCCACCTCGATCATGTCGGTCAGCGCCCGCACCTCACGCTTGACGCTCTCCAGGCCCACCAGCGCGTCCAGTTCGCCGAGCACGGCCTTGGACGTGCGGGTCGGCTTCTCCGGCTCCGACGCCGCGACGAGCGGTTCCTGCTCCGTGACGCGCTGTCCGGGGATCGCGCCGAGCAGTCCGGGAGAGGCGGAGGTGGTCTGCACGGCCGGCTCGTGGACCGCCGACGTGCGCAGACTGCCGCTCTCGTCGCTGGTGCACTCCTCCACGACCGGTCCCGTCCCGCTCCCCGCGTCCGGACCGGCGTCGGCGAACTCGTAGCCCCCGCGCGCGCACCGCTCCGTACGGCACTTCCGCAGTGTCGTACGGCAGCCGTCGATCACATGGAAGCCGTAGCCCGCGCTGCCGGACACGCGGCAGTCCAGGAAGCTGCCCCGGCCGCCCGCGGACACGTAGAAGCCCGCCTCGGCGGGGGAGTCGACCGTGCACCGCTCGATGGTCGGGTCGGCTCCCTTGGTGACGATCACACCGGTCTGGGTGCCGTCCAGGGTGCAGTTGTTGAGGGTGCCGCCGCTGCCGTGGTCGCGGAACCAGGCACCGGTGGCCGCCTCCCGGATCCGGCAGTCGTCGAGCTGCGCGGTCGCGCCGTCGCTCACCGACACCGCCGTGTTGCGCACCTGGGAGAGGTCGCTGTCCACCACGTCCGCGCGCGAGCCGCGGTCCAGGACGAACAACGCGTCCGGCACGTCGTGCACCCGGCACGAGTCCAGGACCACGGTGGCGCCGTCGCTCACCCACACCGCCGGGTAGTCGCCGGTGCTGTCGAAGATCTCGCACTGGTTCGCGTCCACCCGGGTGCCCGGGTCCCACACCGACAGGCCGTTGCGTCCGAACTGACGGACCGTCGTCCGCGTCAGGGTGAGGACGGAGCGGGAGCGCAGGTCGACCGCGTTCTCCGGGATGTCGTGGATGCGGCAGTCGGCGAGCGTGAGCACCGCGTCCGTGTCGAGCGTGACGCCGTCGGCGGTGGTGCGGTGCACATCGCAGTCGATCAGGTGCGCGGTGGCCCGCTGGGTGACCTGCACCCCGGAGCCCCGCACCTCGTACACCTCGCAACCGAACGCCTCCAGCGAGGAGTTCTCCCCGGTCGCGGTCAGTCCGGTGCCGGAGGCGTGGTGGACCCGGCACCGCTCCAGGCGGGGACGGCCGCCGCCGCGGACCGCCACGCCCGCCTGGCCGGCCGCGACGACCTCGCACTCCTCGAACACCCCGCCACCCCCGTCGAGGACGGCGATGCCGATACCGGCCGGGTTGTCGACGGTGCAGCGCCGCACGGTCGGGCGGGCCCCGCCGCGCACCTCGATGCCCGCGGCGGACCGCGTGACGATCCGCACGTCCATCAGCTCGGGCGTGCCCTCTTCGACCAGCAGTGCGGGAGCTGCCGCGTCCTGGCCCTCCACATGCAGGTCCTGCACCACGGCCGAGGCTCGCACGGTCAGCGGCACCCCGTCCGGGGGCGCGATCCGCACCGAACCCGGGGAGCCCTCGGGCCCACGCAGCGTCACCGACCGCTGGACGACGAGGTTCTCCCGGTAGGTGCCGGGGGCGATGGTGAGGACGTCGCCGTCGGCGGCGGCCTCCAGGGCGGCGGCGAGCGAGGCGTACTCACCCGTGCGGCGCCGCCACCGCGATGTACCGGTGTGCGTCACCTGGACCGTGCCCTGTGCCATGGCGTTGCTGTGCCCCCACCTCGTGGTACGCGGGTTTTGATGCCGAATGCGAGTCGGCCGGTCCACCGTAGCGTGCGCGCGGGTGGTGGGTTGACCAGAGCCGGAAGGCCGTCAGATACCGGTGCCCGCCTTGCCCCAGTCCGGGCCCGCGCGGTCCCAGGCCTGGTCCCAGAGCGCGTACCGGCGGCGGACCATGCGCCACACGATCAGGCGTCGGCCGCTGTCGACCAGGCCCGCCGTCAACAGGGCCGCGCCGAACCCGGCGAGCACCGCGTGCGTGGTCGCCGTGGGGGCGTCCAGCGGGCGGGTCGTTATTCGGCCGTGCGGATCCGTCCAGAGCCTGAAGCGGTCGCCCGGGTGCGGGGACTTGAGGTCCGCCAGGGCCGGTCCGTGCTGCCGCGTGCCGTCCGGCGCCGGCCAGTCGGCGAGCACCCGGCTGCGGGTTTCGTGCCCGGCGCTGGTGTCGGGGTCGGTCTCCGGCGGGACGCCGCCCAGGCTGCGGACCACGGTGGCCATGACGAGATGGCGGGAGTGCTGCTGCTCCCGGACGGACCGCTGCAGGGAATCCTGGGCGGTGAAGCCGACCAGGGAGCCGATCACGGGCGCGACCACGGCGATCAGCACCAGTGTCACGAGGGCCACCCACGCCTCGGCAAGGTCGGTCGCGCGGCACAGCGGATTGTGCCGCCAGCGCCACAGGCCATGGATTGCGCGCACGTCCCCCACCCCCTTCCGCTCCGTGATAACCCGCGGCGGAGTCGCTCGCCCCCGGCCCCGGCCAAGAGAGAGCGAGATCACTCCCGCCGGGCTTCTCACGCAATTCTCATGCCGCTTCAACGAGCGGGACCCGCCCCGGGGTTCCCCGCCCACGGGGTCGTTCCGGACGGCGGTCGCGCGCTACGCGAGCACGCGAACGGGGTCGCCGACCCGGATGATCCCGGACGACACAGGCACGAGGTTCTGGCCGAAGAGCAGCCTGCCGTCGATCTTGCGGTGCCGTGCCAGCGTGCGCAGGGGTTCGCGTCCCCGTACCCCCGAGTCCTGGTCGACGGTGGTCACGATGCACCGCCCGGACGCCTTGGCGACCCGGAACTCGACCTCGCCGACGGCGATCCGCGACCAGTGGTCCTCGGCCCAGGCCTCGGTGCCCGCCACGACCACGTTCGGCCGGAAGCGGTTCATGGGCAGCGGACCCTCTGCGGCGTGGTCGCCCTCGGCCATGAGGGAGTTCAGTGCGTCGAGGGACGCGACGGTGGTGACCAGCAGGGGGTAGCCGTCGGCGAAGCTCACGGTCTCGCCCGGCAGTGCGTACTCGGGGTCGACCGGGCGGCGCGTGGCCGGATCGTCCATGTGGACCAGGCGGACCTCGGCGCCCAGGCAGGACGTGCACCAGTCATGGGCCGCGTCGGACGCCGGGACCGCCTCCACCTTCGTGCCGAAGACGCTCGCCGGCACCGTCGCCACCGGCTCAGGGACGTCCACCGTCAGGGGATCGAGCCCCGGCGCGGACAGACGGACACCGCCGCCGGGCATCGGCTCGGCGGCGGCCAGCGCGAGACGCGGCTGCTCGCGCTGCGTGACGATCTTCCCCCCGTCGTCGATCACCACCCAGCGCCGGTCTCCGGCCAGGCCCCAGGGCTCGACCGTGGCCTGCCGGGGCGCAATGCCCCGGAACGCCTTGACCGGGTAGACGTGAATCGACTGCAGATCTGCGTTCCCCATGTCGCCATGGTGCCAGCCGGCACCGACATGGGGGCGCACCGGTCAGTAGCCGCGGTACTGCTGGTTGTTGTACGGATCCTGGTAGGGAGCCGGCGCGGGCCGCGGCGCGGCGGGGCGCATGGCCTCGTACCCCGTACCGGCCGCCATCGGGCGCGGCTGCTGCGGGGCGTGCGGGCCGGGATAGCCGCGCGGTGCGCTCGCCTGCTGCGGGATGTACGCCGTGGGCGCCTGCTGCAGCGGCGCGGGCTGCTGGGCCTGCGGATAGCCGTAGGCGGGGACCTGCGGGGACGGAGCCGCAGGGAGGGCGGGCAGCGCCGAGGGCAGCGCGGGCAGGTTGCTGCCCATGTCGTACGCGGCGGGGACCCGGATCGGGGCGATCTGCGGGGTGCCCCGTTCGGCCACGAGCGAGTCGTAGATCGGGGTGTCCGGGAAGGAGGCGGAGTAGTAGCCGCCGCCATAGGTGGAGCGGGGGGAGGTCATGGCACATAAGTTAAGCCCACGATGTGCTGGTTGGGGAGACCGATAAGAGGGTTGTTTTCCGTGTCCGCAGTGACTCGGGATCCCCAATCCGAGCGAACTTGGCAAAAGTGGACGCGATACGACGTTTGAATCGTGTAAAGGCCGAGTTCCTGGGGGGTTACCGGCCGTTGACCGGCAGGGTTCCCGGGCCGCCCGTGGGAGTTCGCCGCCCTCGGGAATAGGTTGGGCGGGTAGGGATGATCAGGGAGCCCGGGACGTCCGGGCTGTCGACGCGTTTTGGGGGCGTACATGTCAATGCCGAAAGGATCGAATGCGCCGGTGCCGGCCACGGCCCTGCGCGTCGAATTGGGCTGGCGCTCCGGACCCGGCGTGCCCGACGCCGACGCCTCGGCGCTGCTCCTGGCGTCCGGAAGGGTCCGCTCCGACGGGGACTTCGTCTTCTACAACCAGCCCGCGCACGCCTCCGGAGCAGTCCGTCACGAGGGCAAGCGGAGCGCCGGGGAGCGTGTCACCGACACCCTGTTCGTGGACCTCGCGCGCGTGGAGAGCGGGATCGAGCGGATCGTCCTGGCGGCCTCCGCGGACGGCGGGACGTTCGGGCAGGTCCCGGACCTCTACATCGAGGTGACCGACGCCGGTGCGGGTGGTCGCGTGGTCGCCCGCTTCGACAGTCCCGGCGCGAGCGTGGAGACGGCCTTCGTGCTCGGCGAGTTCTACCGCCGCCAGGGCGGCTGGAAGTTCCGCGCCGTCGGCCAGGGCTACAGCAGTGGACTCGAAGGCCTGGCGACCGACTTCGGCATCACCGTCGACGAACCGCAGCACGCCGCGCCGCCCGGCCCGCCCGCGACGGCCCCTTCCGTCCCCCCTGCCGCGCCACCGGTCCACCCTGCCGTGACCATGCCGCCGCCGGGCGCCCCTCCCGCCCCCGCCGCCGCGTCACCCCTCCAGCCTGTCGCGAACATGCCGCCGCCGACCACCGCTCCCGTCCCGCTGCCCCCGCCCCCGTCGGCCACTCCGGCCACTCCGGCCGCACCGGTCCGCCTGTCCAAGATCACCCTCACCAAGGCCGCCCCGTCCGTCTCCCTGGCCAAACAGGGCGGCACCTCCGGTGCCATGCGGGTCAACCTCAACTGGCAGGTGCGCAAACAGTTCCCGGGATGGGGCGGCCGGTGGGGCGGCGGGCAGGGAGACATCGACCTCGACCTGTGCGCGCTGTACGAACTCGCCGACGGCCGCAAGGGCGTCGTACAGGCACTCGGCAACGCCTTCGGGTCCCTGCACCGCCCGCCGTACATCCACCTCGACGGCGACGACCGCACCGGCGCCGTGGCGAGCGGTGAGAATCTCACCGTCAACCTCGATCACAAACAGGACTTCCGGCGCATTCTCGTCTTCGTCACCATCTACGAGGGCGCCGCCTCCTTCGCCGACCTGCACGCCACGGTCACCCTCCAGCCCCAGCACGGCGCCCCGGTCGACTTCTCGCTGGACGAGTGCACGGTCCCCTCCACGGTGTGCGCTCTCGCCCTGATCACCCGCTCGGACGGCGACCTCGTCGTCCGGCGCGAGGCGCGCTACCTGGTACCGGAGCGCGGGGTGAGCCCGCAGCGGACCATAGACCGTGCCTACGGATGGGGCATGAACTGGACACCCGGCCGCAAATGACCCCGGTCAGCCCTCGTCGGGGACGGCATCCGGGCGCGCATACGTGCGGCCCTTCCAGGAAGCGCCGCGCCCCCGGTAGTGCTGCACCGCGGAGTCGACCGTCATCAGGAGGTACAGGAACGCCGTGAACGGCAGCAGCGGCGCGAGCCACACCGGCTGCCCGTAGTAACGGAGCATCGGCAGGTACGTCCCCGCCATCAACGCCCACGCCGCCGCGCCCGCCACCACCGTGGCCGTGCTGCCGCTGACCGCGCCTGTCACCACGGTCACGGGCGGCACCAGATAGACGAGGGCGAGCCCGGCGACCGTGCCGAGCAGCAGCAGCGGGTTGTGCCGCAGCTGGGCGTACGCGCTGCGCGCGACCATCCGCCACAGGTCGTGCAGCCGCGGATAGGGACGGACGCTGTCCACCCGGTCGGCCAGCCCCAGCCAGACCCGACCGCCGGCCCGCTTCACCGCGCGCGCGAGCGCGACGTCGTCGATCACGGCATGCCGGATCGCGTCCGGGACGCGTGCCCTCTCGGCCATGTCCGCGCCCAGCAGGACGCAGCCGCCGGCCGCCGCCGCGGTCCGCGACCGCTTCCGGCCGATCCGGCGGAAGGGATACAGCTGCGCGAAGAAGTAGACGAACGCCGGGACCACGAGCCGCTCCCACAGGCTCTCGACCCGCAGCCGCGCCATCTGCGACACCACGTCGAAGCCCCCGCTGGTGGCGGCCGCCACCAGCTCCCGCAGGCTGTCCGGCGCGTGCGCGATGTCCGCGTCCGTCAGGAGCAGGTATGCGGGCTCACGCGCGCGTGCCAGGCCGATACCGTGCCGCACCGCCCACAGCTTGCCCGTCCAGCCCGCGGGCGGTTCGCCGGGGGAGTCCACCGTGAGCGGCAGCCCGCCGTGCCGCCGGGACAGTTCACGGGCCAGCTCCCCGGTGCCGTCCGTACTCCCGTCGTCCACCAGGAACACTTCCGCGTGTCCCGGATAGTCCTGCGCGAGCAGCGACGGCAGGCTCGCGGGCAGCACGGCCGCCTCGTCACGGGCCGGGACCACGACGCACACCGACGGCCAGCGACCGGGATCCCGGCGCGGGGGCAGCCGGACGTCCGTGCGCCAGAAGAAGCCCTGGCACAGCAGCAGCCAGCACCAGGAGGCGAGGGATACGACGGTGGTCCACACGATCGCGCTCACGGGCGCAGTCTGCCCCACCCCACAGGCCCGCAAGGGTCCATCGTCTATCGTGGCCGGGTGAAGATCGCGCTCATGGACTCCGGAATCGGCCTCCTCCCCGCAGCCGCCGCGGTACGCCGGCTGCGGCCCGACGCCGATCTCGTGCTCTCGTGGGACCCGGACGGGATGCCGTGGGGACCGCGCACCCCCGAGGACATCACCGAGCGTGCCCTGGCGGTTGCCGAAGCGGCCGCCGCCCACGGCCCCGACGTCCTGATCGTCGCCTGCAACACCGCGTCCGTGCACTCCCTGCCCGTGATGCGGGCCCGTTTCGAGCCGGACCTGCCGATCATCGGGACCGTACCGGCGATCAAGCCGGCGGCTGCGGGCGGCGGCCACGTGGCGATCTGGGCGACCCCGGCCACCACGGGCAGCGCGTACCAGCGCGGTCTGATCGAACAGTTCGCCGACGGCGTGACCGTCACCGAGGTGCCGTGTCCCGGGCTCGCGGACGCGGTGCACCACGCGGACGACGCCGCGGTCGACGCCGCGATCGCAGCGGCTGCCGCTCGCACTCCGGACGACGTGACCACCGTCGTCCTCGGCTGCACCAACTACGAACTGGTCGCCGAGCGCATCCGCGCGGCCGTCCAGCGGCCGGGCCGTCCGCCGCTCATGCTCCACGGCTCCGCCGGGGCGGTGGCTGCTCAGGCACTGCGCCGGATCGGTGCCGGACCGTCGCCGGAGGCCGTCACCGAGACCGCCCTCACCGTGCTGCTCAGCGGACGAGAGGCGCTCCTCCCGGCCACGGCCCTGGCCTACGACGAGGGCCGCTTCCTCCAGGCGGTCAGCCCGGTCCGCTGACCCCACGGTCACGAAGGTGAGCGGCCGGGCGTGACGAACGCGAGCGGCCCGGCGTGACAAGGGCGAGCGGCTCGGCGTGACGAACCTGAGCGGTCCGACGTGACGAACCTGAGCGGTCCGCGGCAGCGCACATGCGCCGAGCGTCGCGAACGTGAGCGACCCCGGCGGTGGCGCACATCAGCGCACATCAGTCGAGTGTCACGAACGTGCGGGATCCGGCGGTCACGCACGGGAGCCGAGTGTCCGGGCTGCTCCGCCCGGAGCAGTCACCCTCCGCGAGCGGGTACCCGCGCAGCGAAACCTGAGTAACCTCGTAAACATGAGGGAGCACCGTCGCGCCGAGGACGCCTCGCACCCCGACGTCTGGACCGGCCGCGCCACCAACCGGATCCAGTGGTTGCTGGCGCTGGTCGGCGCCGCCTGCATGGCGCTCGGCATCGAGCTGGCCGTGGAGTCGGCCTGGACCTCCGGAATCGCCGCGCTCGCCATGTCCGTCGTGGGCTGCATCGCGGCCGGTCTGCTGGTGCTCTTCGGCACCCTTGCCTTCGTCCACGTCGACCTCAAGCTCGACAGGGAGTCCCTGGAGGTGCGCTGCGGCCACATCGGCGTACCGCGCCGCCGCATCCCGCTCTCCGAGGTCGCCGGCGCCGACTTCGCCCCGCACGTCACTCCGTGTCACTGGGGCGGCTGGGGCTACCGCTGGCGCCCCGAGAAGGGCACCGCGGTCGTCGTACGCCGCGGCGAGGGCATCGTGCTGCGCCTGTGGGACGGCCACACCTTCACGATCACCGTGGACAACGCCGAGTCGGCGGTCCTGGCGATCAGGTCCCGGCTGGGGACGACCACACCGGGCACGACCCGCTGAGCACGCGTACTCCGGCCGTCCGGCCTCCGGCCGTATACCGATCCCCCTGCACGCGGCGGACCGCGCCTCACCGCTCCGTGCCGTGCTCCGTGCCGTCGCCCGCCCACGGCCGTGCCGTCGCCCACCCCGCCAGCAGCCCCGCACCAGCCGTGACGGCGGTGAAGCTGAGCGCGTTGCCGGCCGAAGCGATCACAGCCAGCACGGTCAGGGCGGCGCCCGCGGTCAGGGCGACCGGAGTGGGGCGCGCGGTGCGCCACAGGGCGTAGAGGGCCCAGCCGAACGTGGCGGCCAGCAGCAGCGCACCGACCAGCCCCTGTTCGGCCGCCTGCTGGAGCGGGGCCGAGTGCGGTCTGGCGTCGGGCGGCTGTCCCGGGGACGCCGCGGTGTTCAGTTCGCCGAAGCGGCCGGGGCCGACGCCCAGGCCCGTGTCCCGATGGGCCATCCGCAGGGCGTCCTGCCACAGCTGCACCCGGTGCGCGGTGAGCCGGCTGTTGAGCGCCTCGGTGAGGCCGGCGGGCAGGGCGTCCGCGGCGAGCGCCCAGATCGTCCCCACCACGACAACCGCCGCGACAGCCAGACCCACGAGGCCGGCACCCCGGTGGGTCGTCGAGCCCACGGCGAGCGAGCACAGCAGTACCGCGGCACTGGCCGCGCAGCCGGTGGCCGACCCCACGGCGGCGCCGGCCAGCACGATGACCGTGGCCAGCAGTCGCAGGCCGATCCGCAGCACCGGTCCGCGTGCGGCCCAGGCGGCACAGCAGGCCGCGCCGGTGGCCAGCGCCAGCAGGGCGGCCGTGGCGCCGGAGTGTCCGAGCGGGGCGGCGTAGCCGGGGCCGGGGGTGAGGTCGGGCACCACCACGGCCAGGACGAGGCCTGCCGCCGCGCCCGCGCCGGGCGCTGCCACCGGGAGCAGCGACCCGGAGATCCGGCCGGCGGCATAACCGGCGGCCACGGCGAGCACGGCGAGCAGGACACCCTCGGGCCGCCCGTCGTGGGCCGCGGCGGTGATCAGCGACCAGGCCGCGCATGCCCCCAACAGGATCATGCCCGTTCCATCAGAAACGTTTCGCCGTGTGCTGCCGGCATCGGCGCCGTACGCACCGGCCGCAGACCTCGTCCCCGTCGACCCCACCCGTTGCCCCTCGTACCCCGGTCCCCCGACCTGCGGCTGGCCCCGGCCGCGCGCACCGGAACCGGCCGCACCGCTGAGGCTGGGGCACACCGTAACGGCTGATGCCCGGTTTGTGCACGAGTTGCGCAGGAACGTCGTGGTTCCCGTTTCGGCGCGGTGTCCCGGCGGGGGCCCGCACGGCCCGCGCTGTCGGCGACAAGGTCAACCGCCGTACACTCCCCGGGTGACCGTCACCGCAACCTCCGTTGACCAGTCCGATCAGCTCCAGCCGTCCTCCGCGCCGACCGCGTGGGGCAGCCGGCTGCGGCGTCTGGTCCCGGCCGTCGCCTCCGCGCTGTGCGGAGTGCTGCTCTACGTCAGCTTCCCGCCACGCCCCCTGTGGTGGCTCGCCCTGCCCGCTTTCGCCGGCTTCGCCTGGGTGCTGCGCGGCCGTGGCTGGAAGGCGGCCCTCGGCCTCGGCTACCTCTTCGGGCTCGGCTTCCTGCTGCCGCTGCTGGTGTGGACGGGGGTGGAGGTCGGCCCCGGGCCCTGGCTCGCGCTGGTCGCGATCGAGGCGGTCTTCGTCGCCCTCGTCGGCGTGGGCATCACCGCGGTGTCCAAGCTGCCCGCCTGGCCCCTGTGGGCCGCCGCCGTCTGGATCGCCGGAGAAGCGGTCCGCGCGCGCGTGCCTTTCCGCGGCTTCCCCTGGGGCAAGATCGCCTTCGGGCAGGCGGACGGCATCTTCCTGCCGCTCGCCGCGGTGGGCGGCACCCCGGTGCTCGGTTACGCGGTCGTCCTGTGCGGGTTCGGTCTGTACGAAGCCGGGCGCGTGGTCGCCGAGGGGCGCCGTACCCGGGCCGTCCGGCGCGGGGCCGCGGCCGCCGCGCTGCTGAGCGTGGCCGTACCGGTGGCGGGCGCGGTCGCGGCCCGGCCGCTGGTGAGCGACAAGGCCGAGGACGGCTTTGCGACGGTCGCGGTGATCCAGGGCAACGTGCCCCGCTCCGGGCTGGAGTTCAGCGCCCAGCGCCGGGCCGTGCTCGACCACCACGTGCGCGAGACGCTCAAGCTCGCCGCCGACATCAAGGCGGGCAAGGCCGCGAAGCCCGATTACGTCCTGTGGCCCGAGAACTCCTCCGACATCGACCCCTTCACCAACCCGGACGCGGCCGCCGTCATCGACGGTGCCGCCAAGGCCGTCGGAGTGCCCATCTCGGTCGGCGGGGTCGTCGAGAAGGACGGCCGACTGCTCAACGAGCAGATCCTCTGGGACCCGGTCAAGGGACCGACCCAGACCTACGACAAGCGGCAGGTGCAGCCGTTCGGCGAGTACCTTCCGCTGCGCGGGCTCGTCGGCGCGATCAACAAGAACTGGACCAGCATGGTCCGCCAGGACTTCAGCCGGGGCAGCAAGCCCGGCGTGTTCGACATCGACGGCGCCAAGGTCGGCCTCGCGACCTGCTACGAGGCCGCCTTCGACTGGGCCGTGCGGGACACCGTGACGCACGGTGCGGAGATGATCTCCGTGCCGAGCAACAACGCCACCTTCGACCGCAGCGAGATGACCTACCAGCAGCTCGCCATGTCCCGCGTCCGTGCCGTCGAGCACAGCCGGACCGTGACCGTGCCGGTGACCAGCGGCGTCAGCGCGGTCATCATGCCGGACGGGAAGATCACTCAGAAGACCGGCATGTTCGTGCCCGCCTATCTCGTCCAGAAGGTGCCGCTGCGCACGTCCGAGACCCCCGCGACCGAGCTGGGCATCGTCCCGGAGATCGCGCTGGTGCTGGTCGCCGCGGGCGGGCTGGGCTGGGCGATCGGGTCCGGGCTGCGCGGCCGGCGCGCCGGTGGCGCGTAGCGGTACGAGCGCCGTACGCCCCCTGAACGCCCGGGAAGGCGGAGGACCGGCCGGTTAGGGTCGCGCCATGGCTACTCCTGATTTCATCCGCACGCTCCGGGCCTCCGCGGGCCATCAACTGCTGTGGCTCCCCGGGGTCACCGCCCTCGTCTTCGACGACGAGGGCAGAGTGCTCCTGGGGCGGCGGTCGGACACCCGGAAGTGGTCGGTGATCGGGGGCATCCCGGAGCCGGGTGAGCAGCCCGCGGCCTGTGCGGTGCGGGAGGTCTTCGAGGAGACGGCGGTGCACTGCGTCCCCGAGCGCGTGGTCCTCGTCCAGGCCCTGGAACCGGTCACCTACGGCAACGGGGACGTCTGCCAGTACATGGACATCACCTTCCGCTGCCGCGCGGTGGGCGGCGAAGCCCGCGTCAACGACGACGAGTCGCTGGAGGTGGGCTGGTTCACGGTGGACGCCCTGCCCGATCTGAACGAGTTCGGGCGGTTCCGGATCAAGCAGGCGTTGTCCGACGCCCCCACATGGTTTGACCCTATGAGTGTTGGCTGAAGTATGGGAGCTCACCACATGTAGCGAGGGATGGGCCCCGCTTAGGGTCGGGCACATGACCTCGTCCGGACCGTCGCCCGGGTCCCACCCACCTGCCCCGCCCCCGTCCCCCGACCTCCACGGCCGCACCGCCCTCGTCACCGGCGCTGCCGGTGGCATCGGCCGCGCCTGCGCGCTGCGGCTCGCCGCCGCCGGGGCCGAGGTGCGAGCGGCCGACCGGGACGCGGCGGGCCTGGCCGAGCTGACGGAGCTGGCCCGGAGGACCGGTGGTCTCGCCGGCACGGTCGTACCCCATGTCCTGGACCTCACCGACCTCGACGCCGCCGAACGCGCCGCCGCCGGAACCGACGTCCTGGTCAACAACGCCGGGCTGCAGCTGGTGCGCCCCCTGGAGGAGTTCCCGCCCGACGTCTTCCACACCGTGCTGACGGTGATGCTGGAGGCACCGTTCCGGCTCATCCGCGGCGCCCTTCCGCACATGTACGCGCAGGGCTGGGGCCGGATCGTCAATGTGTCCTCCGTCCACGGACTGCGTGCCTCGGCCTTCAAATCCGCCTACGTGGCCGCCAAACATGGCCTCGAAGGCCTCTCCAAGACAGCAGCACTGGAGGGCGCCCCCCACGGTGTGACCTCCAACTGTGTGAATCCGGCCTATGTGCGCACCCCACTGGTCGAGAAGCAGATCGCTGACCAGGCCCAGGCGCACGGCATCCCCGAGGACCGTGTCCTGTCCGAGGTCCTGCTGAAGGACAGCGCGGTCCAGCGGCTGATCGAACCGGAGGAGGTCGCCGAGGCCGTGGCCTATCTGTGCAGCCCACAGGCGTCCTTCGTCACCGGCACCTCGCTGGTGCTCGACGGCGGATGGACAGCCCACTGAGCAGGCCCGGGGCCCCGGCCGGTCGGGGGTCCTGGGCGGGTTGGGAGTGCTTGGCCGGTCGGAGGTTCTGGGCCGGTCGGCGGTCTCGGGTCGGCTCGCGGCCTCCCATTGGCACACGGTCTGCCACTGGCTCGCGGTCTTCCATCGGCACACGGCCTGGCACCGGCTCGTGGTCTTCCATTGGTCGGCGGTTTCGGACCGGTCCGCGGTCCCGTATCCGCCTGCGGTCCGGGATCGGTCCGTGGCCTTGGATCGGTCAGCGTCCCCGAACCGGTCCGTGGCCCCGGATAAGCCCAGGGGCCCGGGCAGGCGCGCAGCACCGGGCTGGCCCGCAGCATCGGGCTCGTACCCAGCACCGCAGGGGCACGCGGCGCCGGGCCCCGGGGTTTTCCACAGGCCCGACCGGCCGGGCGGCCGATGCGGAATCCTGTGACCATGTCTCGCGATCACGTCCAGCCGACCGGTGACCTCGCCGCCGGGGATCGCCGCCGACCCCCTGCGCCGGCCGCCGTCCCCACCACCGGCGCCGTGCGCGGTGCCGCCGCCGGGGCTGTGGGCGGCGCCGCCTCCGAAGCCTCCGCGTCCTCCGACGTCGGCGTGGAGGGCGAGTACGACGCCGGCGAGGTGGTCCCGTCCGACGCCGGCCTGGAGGTCCCGCACGATACCGACTCGGAGTCCCATGACGACTCCGGGGTGGAGGCTCCGTACGACGCCGGTGCCGATGCCGAGGCCGTGTACCTGGAGCTGCTGGCCCGCGGCGCCGCCGCGGAGGCGTACGAGCAGCCGGTGCTGCTCGCCCGCGCCTCGGGTCGGCCGACCGACCGGATCGCCGCGCTGGAGCGCGCCAAGCTGCTCGCCCTGCGCGTCCGTTCCGAACTCGAAGGGCGCCGGCGCCGTGAGGCGGAGCTGTCGGCACTCTTCGAGACCGCCCACGACCTGGCGGGCCTCAGGGACCTGGACGCCGTCCTCCGGGCCATCGTGCAGCGTGCGCGCTCCCTGCTCGGCACGGACGTCGCCTACCTCAGCCTGAACGACCCGGCGCGCGGCGACACCTACATGCGGGTGACGGAAGGCTCCGTCGCCGCCCGCTTCCAGCAACTGCGCCTGGGCATGGGCGAGGGGCTCGGCGGACTCGTCGCCCAGACGGCTCGGCCGTACGTCACCGACGACTACTTCAAGGACGAGCGCTTCCGGCACACCCGCACCATCGACGCCGGCGTCCACGACGAGGGCCTCGTCGCCATCCTCGGTGTACCGCTGATGCTCGGACCGCACGTGATCGGTGTCCTCTTCGCCGCGGACCGGCGCGCCCGCGTCTTCGAACGCGAGCAGATCGCCCTGCTCGGGTCCTTCGCGGCGCTCGCCGCGGCCGCCATCGACACTGCCAACCTGCTCGCCGAGACCCGCGCGGCCGTGGCCGGACTGGAGGAGGCCAACGAGATCATCCGGGACCGCAGCGCGGCCGTCGAACGCGCCTCCGACGTGCACGACCGGCTCGCCGAACTCGTCCTGCGCGGCGGCGGAGTCCACGACGTGTCCGCAGCCGTCGCCCAGGTCCTCGACGGCGCGGTCGAGTTCGCCGAAGCCACCGCGGCTCCTGCCGAGGCGCTGGAGGCCTCCCGCGCCGAGGGCCACGCCGTACGCCACGCGAGCGACTGGATCGCCGCGGTGGCCGCGGGTGGCGAGCTGCTCGGCGCGCTCGTGCTGCGCGGCCACCCGGGCCTGGACCCGGTCGACCAGCGCACCCTGGAACGCGCGGCGATGGTCACCTCGCTGCTCCTGCTGGCCCGCCGCTCCGCGGCCGAGGCCGAACAGCGCGTGCGGGGCGAGTTGCTGGACGACCTGCTGGACGGGCGCGACCGGGATCCGCGCCTGCTGCGCGAACGTGCCACCCGCCTTCATGCCGACCTGGACGCCACCCACGTCGTCCTGGCGGCCCGCCTCGACGGGCCGGCGGCCGACGCCGAGGAGGAGCCCGCCGCCCGCCGTCGCCTGTGGTCCGCGTCCTCCCACCTCGCCGCCACCCGGCAGGGCCTGGCCGCGGCCCGCGACGGCGGCACGGTTCTGCTGCTTCCTCTCGTCACCGGCGACAGCGCGACGGACATGGCCCGCCGCACCGCCCGCCACCTGGGCAGCGCCGTCCACCAGTCGGTCACCGTCGGCGCCTCCGCACCCGTCACCGACCTCACGACCCACCCCGACTCCGTGGCCGCCGCGTATGAGGAGGGCCGTCGCTGTCTGGACGCACTGCACCTCCTCGGCCGGCACGGGGACGGTGCGGCGGCCGAGGACTTCGGCTTCCTCGGCCTGCTCCTTGCGGGGGACAGGGACGTCGGCGGCTTCGTCGACCGCACCGTCGGCCCGGTGGTGGCCTACGACGAACGGCGCGGTACGGAGCTGTTGCGCACCCTGGAGGCGTACTTCGGTTGCGGGATGAGCCCGGCCCGTACCAAGGACGCACTCCATGTGCACGTGAACACGGTCGCCCAGCGGCTGGAGCGCGTGGGCCGCCTCCTGGGCGAGGACTGGCAGACCCCGGCCCGAGCCCTGGAGATCCAACTGGCCCTGCGCCTGCACCGGTTGACGGCACCGGGTCGGCACTGAGCTGTATCAGGGCGGTGAAGGCCGCAGCGGGCCGGCGGTGAATGGGCCGTAGCGGGACGCTGGTGAGCGAGTTGCGTCGGGAGGGTGGTGAGCGAGTTGCGTCGGGAGGGTGGTGAGCGAGTCGCGTCGGGAGGGTGGTGAACGAGTGGCGTCCGGAGGGTGGTGAATGAGCTGCAGCGGGACGGCGCCGACCGGCCCCGCATGGGGGCCGGTCCGTAGGGGGAACCGACGTGCCGGTCAGACGGTCCGCGCCTCGGTCGCAGGACTCGCCGCGGTGCGGTCGTCGCCACCGTCCTCCAGCCGGGCGAGGTCCCGGTCCCGTGTCTCACGGGCCACCCCCACGGCGATCAGCGTGAGTACGGCGGCCGCGATCACGTACAGGGCGATCGGGGTGGAGCTGCCGTAGTCGGAGAGCAGCGCGGTGGCGATGAGCGGGGCGGGCGCACCGGCGGCCACGGAGGCGAACTGAGCACCGATGGAGGCGCCGGAGTAGCGCATCCGGGTCGCGAACATCTCGGCGAAGAAGGCCGCCTGGGGCGCGTACATGGCGCCGTGCAGCACGAGCCCGACGGTCACCGCCAGCACCAGATACCCGAACGATCCGGTGTCGACGAGTGAGAAGAACGGGAACATCCACAGACCGACGCCGGCCGCGCCGAGCAGATACACGGGCCGCCGCCCGACCCGGTCGGAGAGTGCTCCCCAGGCGGGGATGACGGCGAAGTGCACGGCGGAGGCGATGAGTACGGCGTTGAGCGCGGTCTGCTTCGAGACGCCGGCCGAGGTCGTGGCGTAGACGAGGATGAAGGCGGTGATGACGTAGTAGCTGATGTTCTCCGCCATGCGCGCACCCATCGCGATGAGCACGTCCCGCCAGTGGTGCCGCAGCACGGAGACGAGCGGCAGCTTCTCCGCGTCACCGGTCCGCCGCGACTCGGCCTGCTCCAACGCCTGCTTGAAGACAGGCGATTCATCGACGGAGAGACGAATCCACAAACCGACGATCACCAGAACGCCGGAGAGGAGGAACGGGATCCGCCAACCCCAGGCGCCGAAGGCGTCGTCGGAGAGTACGGTGGTGAGCAGCGAGAGTACCCCGGTGGCCAGCAACTGCCCTGCGGGCGCACCCGTTTGAGGCCACGCGGCCCAAAAACCACGCCGGCGTGCGTCCCCGTGCTCGGACACCAGCAGGACAGCACCGCCCCACTCGCCGCCCAGCGCGAAACCCTGCACCAGACGCAGGGTGGTCAGCAGCACGGGGGCGGCGGTGCCGACAGTCGCATGCGTGGGCAGCAGCCCGATGGCGAAGGTCGCCCCGCCCATCAGGACCAGACTCAGCACCAGCAACTTCTTGCGCCCGAGCCGGTCACCGTAGTGCCCGAACACGAGCGCCCCCAGCGGGCGGGCGGCGAACCCGACGGCATACGTCAGAAACGACAGCAACGTCCCGACGAGCGGGTCGGAGTCCGGAAAGAACACCTTGTTGAACACCAGCGCGGCGGCGGAGCCGTACAGAAAGAAGTCGTACCACTCGATGGTCGTGCCGATGAGGCTGGCGGCGACGATCCTGGGGAGACTGGCGGGGGGTGGGGGAGCGGTGGTTCCGGAGGCCATGTGCGCCACTTCCTCATGTGCGGTGGGGACGGGTACGTGTCGGCACACCGTAGGAAGATGCAGGTCAGGGGCACATGTGGTGGGGCAACATAGTTCGGGGGGCGGTTATGCGTGTGGCCACCATGCCAGGCCGGGGAAAGGCGGCTTGCGGGCTCGGGAGTGGTCGAGACCAGCGCTGTCCGGGAAGCGTAGTTGGGGATGATTTGGCGGTGCGGTGCTGACTCCCGTGCTGGTTCGGTGCTGACTGAAAGCCCATGTCATCACCCGTCTTCACCCCTCCCGTGCTGACTTGGTGCTGACTACGCTGCGTTGAACCAGGATCTTTCGGACCGTTGCACCGACTCCACTGGGCGCGGGAGAGGTTGTGCCGGCCCTGGGGAACGGCCGGCGTAGCATTCCCGATCGCGCGGGTGCCGGACCGGGCTTCGTCAGCAGTCCGAGGGCGGGCTCGACGACCACGCTGGCGAGCGGCGGGCGGCTGTCCATCTCGGTCGTGGTCCCGCTGACCGCTCAGTCCGGATGTCCGACACGGAGCCGATCGAGCGCCGGCGCGTTCGCGCACTTTTCGAGAATCTGCCCGTGGTGGAGGGGATTGGGATGTACGGCTTCTCCGACGCGCTGGGCAGTGGCGTCCCGATCACCGACGTGGCCGAGCGGATGGGGGCACAAGTCCACCGAGGAGACGTACCGCACCTACTGGCACCTGATGCCGGGGAACGTCATCAAGGAGACGCGCGTCCTGGACGCCGGACTCTGGGACGCGGTCTGAAGGCGAAGCCTGTCGGGTCTGCCCTCCAGGTCGGGCTGTGCGGCACCACATGGCACAGGTTGTAGAGACCGTCTTTGGGCGTCCACGTCAGTCCAGGGCGGGTGCGTAGTAGCAGGTCAGGGCATCGCCGTCCGGGGAGTCGGCGTAGTTGGTGACAGACGTGTGACAGCGCCCGTGACAGCGCCGGTGATACGGCGAGGTCCCGCCGGGGAGCATCCTGGCGGGGCCTCTGCCCGGAGCCATGAGACGAAGCCCCACCGGAGCGCTCCGGTGGGGCTTCGCCTTGAGTTCGACTGTGCTTGCACGCATGACGCGTCCGGCTCCTCATGCAGTTCGTGTTCCTGCGATGCTCTCGTGGACGCTGGATTTGCGATCGCAGCCACCAAGACGGGATCCGTAAGACGACGCGACCCCGCGGGGAAACCGGGCGGGCTCTGTCGTGTGGTGGGTTGATGCGGTGTCCCCTGCTCGGGCGGGCCCAGCGGTACGCCGGCTGTCCGTGGATGTGTGCCGTAGTGGCCACCCTTGATGCTGAACCTCTGGCACACTGCCGGACTTGGTCGTACGTGCCGGACGCTCTGCGGTCACAAGGCACAATAGTTCGCACGCGGTGGGCTGGGGGAGCGGCTCTGGGAGGGGCGTCGTGAAGTTCAGAAAGCGAACGCTGGAAATGCTCGGCGACCTCATTTGCGGGAACCTCGGTGCAGCTGATCCTCAAGCTGATGCCGAGCCTGCTTACTTCCCGTATCGCTCGAGCATGTACATCACCCAGTTCTTCGCGGAACTCGACATGGATTGGGAGCACGACGGTTCGACGCGCCACCGCTGGGTCGCGGGGGTGCTGGAACAATTGTTGGCGGAGCCGCACGAGGGGCCTGCGCACCCGCCGGAGTCCTTCTGCAGGGTGATTGACCACCTGATGAATCCGGCGGATGCGCTCAATGAGGGTCTCGACCGGCCCAATGCCCTGCGTTTGCTGAACAATGCGCTCGCCCGCGAGGGGTTCGAAGCCTTCTACGGGGAGGACAAGCACTGCTACCTGCGGCACATCGGAACGAACACTGTCTCGATGTTGGCCAAGAACCCGCATCGTCCTCTGAGCGTCGCCGAGATGCAGCGACGTACAGCACTTGCCGCGTTCTTGGACACGTGCAGTGAGGATGCACTCATTGAGAAAGTGCTGCTGCCGCTGTTCCGGCAACTGGGCTTTCACCGGATCACTGCAGCCGGGCACCGGGACAAGGCGCTGGAGTACGGCAAGGACATCTGGATGCGTTACACCCTGCCGACCCAGCACTTCCTGTACTTCGGCATCCAGGTGAAGCGCGGCAAACTGGACGCTACCGGAAAGTCCAGGGCGGGCAATGCCAACATCGCTGAAATCCACAATCAGGCTCTGATGATGCTGGCGCACGAGATCTTCGACCCCGAGACCAACCGGCGCGTCCTCGTCGACCATGCGTTCATCGTGGCCGGCGGGGAGATCACCAAAGCTGCACGCAACTGGCTGGGCAACGCGTTGGACGCGGCGAAGCGGAGCCAGATCATGTTCATGGATCGCGACGACATCCTGAACCAGTTCGTGGTGACCAACCTGCCGCTTCCCGCAGGGATACTGCCAGGTCAGATGCCATCCGGCTCTTAACGCTTCCGTCGACGTCCGCCCTTACTGACAGGTGCTCGGCCAGTAGCCGGCGCGCCCGTTGTGGCCGTGTCCGTCTGCGGACCGGGCCGGTCTGCCGAGACGACCAGGGCGGCGAGGAGCGTGGTGACCGGCACCGAGGCCACCAGGCCGATCGAGCCCACCAGCGTGCGCACGATCTCTTCGGCGACCAGCTCGCTGTTGGCGACAGTGGCCACGCCGCTCTGGGCGATGGAGAAGAGGAGCAGCAGCGGAAGCGCGGCGCCCGCGTAGGCGAGGACGAGGGTGTTGACGACGGAGGCGATGTGGTCGCGTCCGATGCGGATGCCGGCCCGGTACAGGCCGCGCCAGCCCATGGTGGGGTTGGCGTCGTGCAGTTCCCAGACGGCGGATGTCTGGGTCACGGTGACGTCGTCGAGGACACCGAGGGAGCCGATGATGACGCCGGCGAGCAGCAGGCCGCTCATGTCGAGCTTCGGATACAGGCCGTGGATCAGGCCGGTTTGGTCGTCGGTGTTGCCGGTGAGGGCGGCCCAGCCGATGAACGCGGAGCCCAGGATGCCGATCAGTGCCAGCGAGAGCAGGGTGCCGAGCACGGCCACCGAGGTGCGGGCCGACAGGCCGTGGCACATGTACAGGGCGATCAGCATGATGGCGCTCGACCCGACCACCGCGACCAGCAGCGGGTTCGAGCCCTGCAGGACCGCCGGCAGGACGAAGAAGTTCAGTACCAGGAAGCTGATGGTCAGCGCGACCAGTGCCATGACGCCGCGTAGTCGGCCGACCACCACGACGGCGAGCGCGAAGATGCCTGCCAGCAGGCCCATCGGGAAGCGGCGGTTGACGTCGGTGACGGAGTACTGCAGGTCCTTGGGCGCGGAGGGTTCGTAGGCGGTGACGACCTTCTCGCCCTGGTGCAGTTGTCGCGTCTGGTCGGGCTGCACGATCTCGGTGAAGGTGCGGCCCTTGTCCTTGCCGGTGTCGATCCGGATCGTGGCCTTGTGGCAGGTGCCGTTCGCCTCCTGCTGTGCCGAGTTGCCCTCGGCGGTGGAGGTGTCGCCGGTGGGGGTCTCGCCGGAGGCGTTCACCGCCTTGCAGCTCACCTCGACGACTTTGGTGACCGTGGCCTGCTGGGTCTGCTGGTCGAAGCCGACACCGGTGCGTTTGTGTGGCGGGGCTCCGCCCGGCCACAGCACGACGAGTCCCACCACGACTGCGGCGGTGAAGGGGATGAGGATCGCGGCGATGACCTTGCGCAGGTGCCGGGAGACCGGAGCGGCGGGCCCGTGGCCGTGCGAGTGGCCGTGTCCGTGACCGCCGGCTCCCGCTTCAGAGCCGTGACCGGAGCCGTGTTCGGCAGCGATCGCTGTTGCGTGCCCGTGGCCTGTCGCCTGAGAGGGGGGAAGGTGGCCCGCGCCGGCATCGGGTCCGTAGCCGGGATGAGGCATCGACTCAGGAGGATCCCTTACCCGTAGTCGTGGCCGTACTCGCTCATACGACCATCTCTGGGCCGGGGCGGGTCGCCGACCCGGTTCCAGTCTCCGGCGCTCTGCCGGTCAGCGGTCCCCATACCGTCTCCCTCGCGGTTGTCCGTGCCTCCTCCGAAGCCGGTCCTGCGCGGCGGCTCTGAGGAAGAGTACGGGAACGGCTGTGGCGTGGACTCAGCCCGAGAATCGCCAGAAGATCGAGCGTTCTTCCCATCATGCCTGGGTCATGAACTTCTTCACCGGCCGCATTTTCCGCACCGCCCCCGGGGGGCGTGCGGCGAAACTCCCGTCGCCATTGGAGGAGCACGGTTCCTCTCGGGTATGCAGCAGGGCGCGAAGGGGCGTGGTCGGGACGTAGATCCGTTCGCTCCCGGGGCTGGAGAGCCCTTGCGGTGCGTTCCCAACGCAGGTGGCCAGAGGCAGCGCGGCGGTGCGCGGCCGGGTGACGTCATGTGGCTCGTCGAGGGTGCCACAGACGCTGGACAACGGTGAAAGGAGCGCTTGCGGTTGCTGTGCGGCCCGGAAGGGAGTTCAGGCTGATCAGCAGAATGAGCCCCATCACGGAAGGTGCCATCGAGACCCGCCAGGGCCAACTCTGGGCCCAACGCCGGGCCAGCACGCGCCGGCCCCCATGAGGGGACCAACCGCATTCTATGGAGAAGCAAAGAATTCGGCCCGGTACTGCCCGGTAGGACCCGTTCCGGTCTACGTTCCCCTCGCGTCCTGTCATGTCACGCTCACCCGGCGTGCAGGGCGCTGTGAGTGTCATGCTCCTGACTGCGCGGTTCCACCGCCGCTACGCGCAATCACGGGCCTGCCCATCCAGTGCGATACCCCACGTCTACCGGAGGCAGTACCCCATGCGTGAGTCACACCCGAGCGGGCGGAGACGGAGTCTGCGAAGACTCGTCGCCGTCACCTTCCCCGCCCTCACTCTGACCGTCGCCGGATTCACCGCCGCACCGACGGCCGGCGCCCAGCCTGCCGCGACCCACCCTCAGACCTCCAAGGTCACGCAGAACAACAAGGCGCTGACCGCCCCCGAGCGGCAGACCTACCACTCCACCGGCAAGGCCGGCCAGAAGGTGCCGACCCAGCACCTGTGCGCCACCGCCAAGCCGGGCCAGGCGTCCTGCTTCGCCCAGCGCCGCACGGACATCAAGCAGCGCCTGACCGCCGCCGTCGCGGCCGCCGCGCCCTCGGGCCTGTCCCCGGCGAACCTGCACAGCGCCTACAACCTGCCCACCACGGCCGGCTCGGGCATGACCGTCGGCATCGTCGACGCCTACAACGACCCCAACGCCGAGTCGGACCTGGCCACTTACCGCTCGACCTACGGCCTGTCGTCCTGCACCAAGGCCAACGGCTGCTTCAAGCAGGTCAGCCAGACCGGCTCCACCACCTCGCTGCCGACCAACGACAGCGGCTGGGCCGGTGAAGAGATGCTCGACATCGACATGGTCAGCGCGGTCTGCCCGAACTGCAGCATCATCCTGGTCGAGGCCAACTCCGCGAGCATGGCCGACCTCGGCGCCGCCGAGAACGAGGCCGTCTCGCTCGGCGCCAAGTTCGTCTCCAACAGCTGGGGCGGCTCCGAGGACTCCTCCCAGACCAGCAACGACACCTCCTACTTCAAGCACCCGGGCGTCGCCATCACCGTCTCCTCCGGTGACTCCGCCTACGGCGCCGAGTACCCGGCGACCTCCCAGTACGTGACGGCCGTCGGCGGCACCGCGCTCAGCACCGCCTCCAACTCCCGGGGCTGGAGCGAGTCGGTGTGGCACACCAACTCCACCGAGGGCACCGGCTCCGGCTGCTCGGCCTACGACCCGAAGCCGAGCTGGCAGACCGACTCCGGCTGCTCCAAGCGCATGGAGGCCGACGTCTCCGCGGTCGCCGACCCGGCCACCGGCGTGGCGGTCTACGACACTTACGGCGGCTCCGGCTGGGCGGTCTACGGCGGCACCAGCGCCTCCTCGCCGATCATCGCCTCGGTCTACGCCCTCGCGGGCACCCCCGGCGCGAGCGACTACCCGGCGAAGTACCCGTACTCGCACACCAGCAACCTGTACGACGTGACCAGCGGCAACAACGGCAGCTGCTCCCCGTCGTACTTCTGCACCGCGGGCACCGGCTACGACGGCCCGACCGGGTGGGGCACCCCGAACGGCACCACCGCCTTCACCGCCGGCAGTTCCAGCGGCAACACGGTGACCGTCACCAACCCGGGCAGCCAGTCGACCACCACGGGAAGCTCGGTGAGCCTGCAGATCAAGGCCAGCGACAGCGCGGGCGCGGCCCTGACCTACAGCGCGAGCGGCCTGCCGACGGGTCTGTCCATCAACAGTTCCACCGGGCTGATCTCGGGTACGGCGTCCACCGCGGGCACCTACCAGGTGACGGTCACGGCGAAGGATTCCACCGGCGCTTCCGGCTCGACGTCCTTCACCTGGACCGTCGGCTCCTCCGGCGGCACCTGCTCCGGCTCCCAGCTACTGGCCAACCCGGGCTTCGAGTCGGGCAGCACCGGCTGGAGCGCGACCAGCGGGGTCATCACCAACGACACCGGTGAGGCGGCCCACAGCGGCTCGTACTACGCCTGGCTGGACGGCTACGGCTCCTCGCACACCGACACGCTGTCCCAGTCGGTGACGATCCCGGCCGGCTGCAAGGCCACGCTCACCTTCTACCTGCACATCGACACCGCCGAGACCACCACCAGCACCCAGTACGACAAGCTGACAGTGACCGCCGGGTCGACCACCCTGGCGACGTACTCGAACCTCAACCACAACTCCGGGTACGCGCAGAAGACCTTCGACCTGTCCTCGCTGGCGGGCCAGACGGTCACCCTGAAGTTCAACGGCGTGGAGGACTCCTCGCTGCAGACCAGCTTCGTCGTGGACGACACCGCCCTGACGACCAGCTGACCGGTATGAACTGAGCAGTCGATCCCGCACGCGGAAGCCGTCCGCGTGCGGGGTACGCCGTACCCACCTGCTCGTTGCACAACGCCACGAGCAGGTGCCGCCGCCCTCCCGCCGTTCAAAGTGGCGGCAGGCGCGTTCGGAACCGGGCACAGACTCGGGCTGCGTCGCTGGCGCGCCCGTCGTGAGCCCCTGGCGTGCCGGGTCACCAACTGCTGTTGGTCACGCCAGGGAGCTCGCCCGCGTGGGCCATCTCGCGTACGCGGATGCGGGACAGGCCGAAGGCGCGCAGGTAGCCGCGGGGACGGCCGTCCACGGAGTCGCGATTGCGCAGGCGGGTGGCGCTGGCGTCGCGGGGATGTCGATGTAGTTCCCGCTGGGCGGCGGCGCGGTCCTCGTCGGAGCTTCCGGGGAACGCGATGATCGCCTTCAATGCGGCGCGGCGCGCGGCGTATCGGGCCACGATGAGGCGCCGCTGCTCGTTCTTCGTGATCTTGCTCTTCTTCGCCATCAGACCTTCCCTCCACGGGCGCGGATGCGGGCCGCCGCGGCCTCGATGCCGATCGTGTCGACCGTCTTGATGCCCTTGGCGGAAAGCGCGAGCCGCACGTGGCGGCCTTCACTCGGCAGCCAGTAGCGCTTGCTCTGAATGTTGGGGTCGAAACGGCGCTTGCTGCGCCGGTGCGAGCGGGAGATGTGATGGCCGAAGCCGGGCTGCCGGCCGGTGAGTTGGCAGTGGGCGGACATGACTGTTCCTCCTTGGGGTGGATGCAGCAGCACACTAACGCCAAATGAAAATGAAAACCAATCTCGTGTATGGTGCTGTCCATGGCCCGTAACGAACTGCGCCCGATCATCAAGCTGAGGTCCACCGCCGGCACCGGCTACACCTACGTGACCCGCAAGAACCGCCGTAACAACCCCGACCGGCTCACCCTGCGCAAGTACGACCCGGTCGCCGGCCGCCACGTCGACTTCCGTGAGGAGCGCTGAGAGCCGTGAAGCCCGGAATCCACCCCGAGTACCGCCCGGTCGTCTTCCGTGACCGGGCCGCCGACTACGCCTTCCTCACCCGGTCCACGGCCACGAGCGACAAGACCATCGAATGGGAGGACGGCAACACCTACCCCGTCATCGACGTCGAGATCTCCTCGGCGAGCCACCCCTTCTACACCGGCACCCAGCGGGTCCTGGACACCGCGGGGCGGGTCGAGCGCTTCGAACGGCGCTACGGACGCGGACGGAGCGAGCCGTGAACCGGGACGAGGCGCGGCTGCCGGTGGCGATCGTCGGCGGGTTGCACGCGGACGCCCGCCGGGCCGCCGTCGAGGAGATCCTGCGTACGGTCCCCGGATCGGTCGCGCTGCACCACGACCTGACGTCCGCCGTCGACAGTGCCGTGCACCGCACGGTGCGCGACGCCGGCGGACTGCTGGGCAGTGGCGACGCACCCCTGGTGAACGACTGCGCGTGCTGCGCACTGCGCGAGGACCTCGTCCCCGAACTGCTGCGGCTCGCAGCCGAGGGAACCTACCGGCTGGCCGTCGTGGAACTGTGGGACTCCGTCGAGCCCCAGGCCATGGCCGGAGTCATCGCCGCCGCGGGCGCACCGCTGGCCCTGACCGGCGTCGCCACCGCAGTCGACCCGGCCCTCGTCCTGCCGTACCTGTCCAACGGCGACGACCTGACCGACGTCGGCCTCGCCGCCGCGCCGACCGACCAGCGCACCGTGGCCGACACCTTCGCACGTCAGCTGGAGTACCCCACGGTGATCGCCCTGGTCGAGGACGGCTCTCGTGGGGAGGCCGGCGAGTGTGCCGACGACAGCGATCACGCCTTGCTTGCACAGCTCACACCCGGCGCACGACCGGTACGAGCGGAGAGCGCCGGCGTCCTGGGGGCCGCCCTGCAGGCGGGGTTCGACGTGGCAGCGGCCGCCGCCCGCCTGCATCCCGCGTGCGCGCTGCTGCCGCAGGAGTGCGACGAGCACGGCGTGAGCACTCTCGTCTGGCGGCGCGAACGGCCCTTCCACCCGCAGCGCCTCTACGCCGCGCTTGAGGACCTCACCTGCGCCGCCGCCCGCAGCCGTGGGCGCTTCTGGCTGGCCGACCGTCCCGACACGCTGCTGTCGTGGGACGCTGCGGGCGGCGCGCTGTGCGTGGAGTCGGCCGGACCCTGGCTGGCAGCTCTGCCCGAGGCCGCCTGGGAGATGGTTCCGGCCGAACGACGCGTCGCGGCCTCTCTGGACTGGCACCCCGAGCACGGTGACCGCTGCCAGCACCTCACCTTCACCTCGCCCGGCCTGGACCGCGACGGCCTGTCGGCCCTGCTCGACTCGTGCCTGCTCACCGACGACGAGTTCGCGGCGGGCAGGGACGGATGGAGGCAACTGCCTCACGCCTTCGACGACTTGCTCGACTCAGTGGCCTGACCCCCTGCCCGCCCAACGGCCCGCATGCCCGACCACATCCCATCGAGACCCTAGAGAGAGGACCACCCCGACCGTGCCCCGAAACAAGACCACCCGGCGGCAGACGGCCAAGCGTCAGTGCGTCAACCCGCTGGACGCCGCCGGCGTCACGTACGTCGACTACAAGGACACCGATCTGCTGCGGAAGTTCATCTCCGACCGCGGAAAGATCCGCAGTCGTCGGGTGACCCACGTGACGCGTCAGCAGCAGCGGCAGATAGCGCAGGCCATCAAGAACGCACGCGAGATGGCGCTCCTGCCCTACAGTTCCCGATAGTCGGCGCACGTCAGCGCCTCTTGCGTACGGGTCCGACGGCGCCGCAACCTGCCTGGCCGTCGTGGCACCCAGCACCGGCGGCCAGGCTCCGGACGACCCCAGTGCCCCTTTGGATGCCAGGTCACGGTAACCGTCGCCAGCGTGTCCGTCGCCGGTGCGTCCCCGCTGCGGACTTCCTCCTTGCACGAAGGTGGGGCACGGGGCTGCCGAGTACCTTGGTGACGTCGCGACGTCCGGCGGCCGTAGGTGCTTCATAGGAAAATCTCAGTTAAGCCGGAGCGCACATCTCACTTTGGTGAGACACAGTGATCACTGATGGAGCGCATCTCACGCATCTTGGTCACCTCGCGTCCCGCGCTGCTCGGCGCCGTGGTGATGCTCACCCTGACCTCGTCCGTGGCCGCCGCCAAGGTCAGGCCCAGGCCCTCAGGAGCGTTGTCCGCCCGGAGGGCGGGCCCCGCAGAGCAGGCGGGGCCTCCAACACAGGCCCCAGGAGCCACCGGCGACGTCGTCGCCAATCGGCAGACGGCGCGGGTCGGCGCGCTGTTCGGCGCGGACCGGGCCGACGACCTGTCCGGCGGGCACCTGTGCACGGCCTCGGTCGTGCACAGCCCCCAGGGCGACCTCATCGTCACCGCGGCGCACTGCGTGAGTGCCCCCGGTACCGACCTGGTGTTCGTGCCGGGCTACCGGGACGGGCACGCGCCGTACGGGGTGTGGAAGCTGGGGCACCGCTATCTGCCCGACGGATGGACCAAGGACCAGGACGAGGACAGCGACCTGGCCCTTGCCACCGTCGGCGACCAGGACGGCAAGACGATCGAGGACGTCGTCGGAGCCAACCAGTTCACGACCGGCACGGCCACCGGCGCCACCGCCGTGACCGTCATCGGCTACCCCGACTCTCGTGAGACGCCCATCACTTGCACCAACAAGCCGACCTCACAGAGCAGCACCCAGCAGCGCATCGACTGCCCTGCCTTCACTCTCGGCACCAGCGGCAGCCCCTGGATCAACCCTGCGGGCGAGGTCGTCGGCGTCCTCGGCGGCTACGACGAGGGCGGCGACACCGACGACGTGTCCTACAGCGTGACACTGGGCAGCCAGGCGGCTGACCTGTACAAGGCCGCGATCAGCGATCAGCGATCCGTGATCCGTGCGATGTCCCGTACCTCCCGCCCGTCGCCTTCCCGTTGCCCGAACTCGCGCATGCGGATGCGGGCACCCGCAGAGGTCAGGTGCCGATGGTCGATGCACGGCCGGCTTGTGACGTCACGGACCCACCCACACTGGCGAGGGGACCCGTGTGTCGGCCGGCCTTTCCTCGGAGCGAGCTGTCAGAGCGAGGGCCGCCCGTGTGTCGGCCTCCCGGATCGATGTCCGTGCCGGGCCGGGAGGCGCCGTGGCTGTGTTCGCCGCCCGGCCCGGGCTCCTCAGGGCCCCGCGACGAGTTCGGGATGCTCATGCTCGCAGGTGTCGTCGATGCCGTAGGTGTCCCAGGTGGGGAACGGGTCCGTGGGCGGCAGGCTCTCGCCGTCGGCCGTGAGACAGTCGGTCAGGGCCGCGTGCAGCGCGTCCGTGTGCAGGTGCGTGCCGATGAAGACCAGTTCCTGGCACTCGGGGCTCTCGGTGTCGCGTGCGGCGGACGGTTCGAAGCGTGCGACGGAGCCGGCCTGTGACCACAGGCCCGTCACGTGCGGGCGGCTGGAGAGGGTGAAGAAGCCCTTGGAGCGCAGGATCTGTCCGTATGCGCCGCTGTCGAGTTTCTCCGTCACGAACATCCACAACCGGCCCGGATGGAAGGGCAGTTCGGAGCGGAAGACGGTGGAGGAGATGCCGTACTCCTCCGTCTCGGGTACGTGGTCGCCGTTGAGTTCCCTCACCCAGCCGGGGGCCTGTTGGGCGCGTTCCAGGTCGAACAGCCGGGTGCCCAGCACGTCGCCCACCTTCACGCGGCCGTGGACGGCCGGGACGAGGCGTGCGGCGGGGTTGAGGCGGGTGAGTGTCGCCCGCAGCCGGTCGGCCGACTCCTTGTCCACGAGGTCGAGCTTGTTCAGGACGATGACGTCGGCGAACTCGATCTGGTCCATCAAAAGGTCGCTGACGGTGCGTTCGTCGTCCTCGTACTGGTCCAGGCCGCGCTCGACGAGTTCGTCGCCGCTTGCCAGCTCGTGCAGGAAGTTGGCGGCGTCCACGACCGTGACCATGGTGTCCAGGCGGGCGAGGTCGCCGAGGGTGGCGCCGTCGTCGCGGGCGAAGGTGAAGGTCGCGGCGACGGGCATGGGTTCGGAGATGCCGGACGACTCGATGAGCAGGTAGTCGAAGCGGCCCTCGCGGGCCAGCCGGTCGACCTCCTGCAGCAGGTCGTCGCGCAGGGTGCAGCAGATGCAGCCGTTGGTCATCTCGACCAGGCGTTCCTCGGTGCGCGACAGGGCCGCCTCGCCGCCCCGCACCAGGGCGGCGTCGATGTTGACCTCGCTCATGTCGTTGACGATCACCGCGACACGCAGTCCCTCGCGGTTGCCGAGGACGTGGTTGAGGAGGGTGGTCTTGCCCGCGCCGAGGAATCCGGACAGGACGGTGACGGGCAGTCGGCCGGAGGGATCGGATGGCATCAACGCTCAGCCCTCGGGGCGCAGCAGCCCGCGCTCGTACGCCTTCACCAGCCGCTGCGGCACCAGGTACGAGACTCCATCGACGGTGATCGGCACGAGCGTGGGCGTGGCCGCCTTCCACTGGGCCCGGCGGTGGCGCGTGTTGCTGCGGGACATCTTCCGCTTGGGAACAGCCATGGGTGGTCCTCCTGAATGAGTCGAAGAGCGACGGCTGTTGAGGCTACATGAAAATGAATGCCATTACTAATCAACCGGTTCAGGATTTCCTGAATTCAGGATGGCGTGTACCGTTGGTGCCGTGCTGACTGTTGCCTCCGACATCGAGGTGCTGGCCCGGTTCGGCCGGGCGCTCGCCGACCCGATCCGCTGCCGCATCCTGCTCGCCCTGCGGGAAGCACCCGCCTACCCCGCCGACCTCGCAGACGCGCTGGACGTCTCGCGGACCAGGCTGTCGAACCACCTCGCCTGTCTGCGTGACTGCGGTCTCGTCGTCACCGTCCCCGACGGTCGACGCACCCGCTACGAACTCGCCGACGAACGCCTCGGTCACGCGCTCGACGACCTGCGCACGGCCGTGGTCGCTGTCGAGGGCGACCGGACATGTGCCGAGGCCGCCGAGAAGGGGTGTTGCTGATCATGACAGCAGGGATATCCGCAGCCCGTGGCCCTGATCCGGCGAGGTACAGCGCGCTGACCAAGCGGATACGGCTGCTGGTGGCCGCGACCATTTCGTACAACGTCATCGAGGGGATCGTCGCTCTCACCGCCGGCACCCTTGCCTCCTCCACCGCGCTTGTCGGCTTCGGCCTCGACTCCATCGTCGAGGTCTCCTCGGCCGCCGCGGTCGCCTGGCAGTTCTCCGCCCGCGAGCACGCGGTACGCGAGGCCCGGGAGACGGCGGCGTTGCGGATCATCTCGCTGTCGTTCTTCGCCCTCGCCGTGTACGTCACCGTCGATGCCGTACGAGCCCTGGCCGGCACCGGAAAAGCTGGTCACTCCCTGCCCGGCATCGTGCTCGCCGTCCTCTCCTTGGTCGTCATGCCGGTCCTGTCCGCCACCCAGCGCCGGGCAGGGCGGGAACTGGGCTCGGCTTCGGCGGTGGCGGACTCCAAGCAGACGCTGCTGTGCACCTATTTGTCTGCGGTGCTTCTGGTCGGCCTGGCCCTCAACGCCACTCTCGGTTGGTCCTGGGCGGATCCGGTCGCCGCCCTGGTCATCGCCGCGGTCGCCCTGAAGGAAGGGCGCGATGCCTGGCGTGGGAAGGGGTGCTGCGCCGCCCCCACGACCCTCGGAGTCCCGGCTGCCTGTGCTGAGCAGAGCGACGGGTGCGGTTGCTGCGACTGACCTGGGCAGTCACCGTCGTTCGGTCGCCGCCTTCCCTCCGCCGCAGTCTGGGCACACTCCGGAGAGTTCGACCGTGTGCCGGACGTTCGCGAAGCCGGAGTGCTGGGCGATGGTGTCGGCCCAGTCCTCGATCGGGCCGGAGTCGACGGGGTGACTCAGGCCGCATTCGGTGCAGATGAGGTAGTGGCGGTGGTCGGGTCCGGGGCGGTAGCGGAAGAGGCGTTCGCCGCCTGTGTCGCGGACCAGGTCGGCCCGGCCCGCGCCGGCCAGGGCGGTCAGGGTGCGGTACACCGTGGACAGGCCGACCGGTGTGCCGTCGGCGGCGAGCTGGGCGTGGAGGGCCTGCGCGCCGACGAATCCGTCGGCGCGGATGAACGCCGTGAGGACGAGGGAGCGTTGCTGGGTGTGGCGGCCGATCAGCGCGACTTCACTGGGGGTGCGTTGCCGGGTGCGTGCCATCAGCGTGCCTCGCTCGGGTACTCATGTGCCGGTGGGGACAGCGGATCGTGCGCGGGGGACGTGGGCGGGCCGTCGTATCAGGAACGTCGCGGCGTAGACGGCCGTCGCGGCGGCCATGATGGCGAAGCTCGGTGGCATCTTCGGCACCGTGTAGGAGGCGAACAGTCCCGCCCACATCTCCAGCACCGCCAGGCCGGCGGAGAGGGCGAGCGCACGGTAGGGGCGGTCGGTGAGCCGGATCGCGGCGCCCGCGGGGGCGGCGAGCAGGCCGAGCAGGAGCAGGGAGCCGACGGCCTGCGTCGCCTCGGCGGCGCTGATCCCGGCCAGGGCGAGGAAGCCGTAGCCGAGGAGCCGTACCGGTACCCCGCGGGCCGCGGCCACCGCCTCGTCGAGCGTGGCGAACAGCAGCGGCCGAGCCATGAGGATCACCAGCAGGGCGACCCCGGCGGCCACGAGGCCGGCGACCACCGCACTGCCGGCGGAGATGCCGAAGACGGATCCGAACAGCACGCTGATTCCGGCGGTGCCGTTGGCGGTGCTGCGCGAGGTCGTGTAGAGGGTGATGAAGAAGGCGCCCAGGCCCAGGATCCAGGAGAAGACGCTCCCGATGACCACGTCGTCGGGCCGCGCCTTGCGGCCGAGGGTGCCGAACAGCAGCGCCATGGCGATGGTGGCGGCGAACAGCCCGAGGCGCAGGTCGGCACCGAAGGCGAGAGCCGCCATCGCACCGGTGAAGGCGACGTGGCTGAGCGCGTCGCCGGTGAAGACCTGTGCCCGCAGCACCAGGAAGTAGCCGACCAGTCCGCAGGCCGCGGCGATGGCGGTACCGGCGAGGAAGGCGTGCAGGAAGAACGGGTGGGACAACGGGGACGCGGCGAGCAGGACGGTCATGCGACCACCTCCTTGGCACTGGATGCGGCCCCCGCCCGGGTGCGAGCGAGTACCTCGCGCAGCGAGCGCCGGCCCAGCGCGAGCAGGTATCCGGCGAAGGCGATGGTCGTCACGAAGAAGCCCAGGGGGTAGGGCGAGTAGTAGGCGGCGGTCAGCCCCAGCCAGGTCGCGGCGAAGGCCAGCAGGATGGCCAGGGACAGGCTCAACGCCGGGCGGGCGGTGAGGACTTGTGCGGTGGCGGCCGGGATGACCATGAGGGCGAAGACCAGGAGGGTCCCGGTGATCTGGCTCGCCTCGGCGGTGGCCGCGCCGAGCAGGACGAGGAAAACCACCGACAGGGTGCGGACCGGCACTCCGCGACCGGCGGCGACCTGTGGGTCGACGGAGGCGAACAGCAGGGGCCGTCCGATCAGCGCGAGCACCGCGAGCACCACCGCACCGACCACCGTCAGCACGGTCACCTGGGAGGAGGTGATTCCCAGGAAGGTGCCGAAGAGGATGGTCTGCGGTCCCTCCAGCAGCCCTCTGTACAGGGCGGTGAACAGGAACCCGGACGCGAGCAGGAACGCCTGCACGGTCCCGGTCAGCGCCGACTCCTCGTGCTCACCGCCGCCCCGCAGGGCAGCGATGACCAGTGCAGAGGCCACGCACAGGGCGAAATAGCCGTAGACCGCGCTGAACCCGAGCAGGAGTGCTCCGGCGGCGCCGGGGAAGGCGACGGCGGAGACGGTGTGCGCGGCGAACGTCTGCCGCCGCAGCACCACGAACCACCCCACGACCGCGGAGACCACGGCCACGACCGCGCCGGCGCGGAACGCGTTGACCATGAAGGGGTAGGACCACATGTCCTGGAAGTCGGTCAGGAGGTTCCACGACCAGGTGGGTGCCCCTGTCTCAGCCAGCAGCATGACCGCTCCCCGGGGTGTCGTGCCGGTCGGTGTGCACGGCCGGTGCCTCCGGCTGGCCCACCACGACCAGCCGCCCGTCCGAGGTCCGCAGGACCTCGACCGGTGTGCCGTACAGCCGGGTCAGTGTCTCGGAGGTGATGACCTCGGTCGGTGTGCCGGTGGCGGCTCCGCCCTCGGCCAGGTACACCACCCGGTCCAGGTGGTGCAGTATCGGGTTCACGTCATGGGCGACCATGACCACCGACACGCCCTCGTGATGGCAGATGCGCCCGATCAGCGCCGCGACGGCGCTCTGGTTGGGCAGGTCGAGGCTGTCCAACGGCTCGTCCAGGAGCAGCAGTTCGGGCCTTCGGACCAGTGCCTGGGCGATCAGCAGCCTCTGCTGCTCGCCGCCGGAACATTGCCCGATCGGCCGGTGCGCGTACGCCGACGCCCCGACCAGCTCGATCACCTCGTCCACCCGCGCACGGGCGGACCGCCGACGCGCGCTCGGGAACGGCAGCGGCACCCCCCAACGGTCACCGTCCAGGCCCATGCGCACCACATCGACACCGCGGACGCGCAGATTGGCGTCGAAGCTGCGCCGCTGGGGGAGGTAGCCGATGCGGTCGTTGGCCTGTCCGGGGCGGGCGCCGAGCACCCGGACCTCACCGGCGGCCGTGGGCAGGGCGCCCAGCAGTACCTTGATCATGGTGGACTTGCCGACGCCGTTGGGGCCGAGCACGGCGGTGAATTCGCCGGTCCCGATGCGAAGGTCCACCCCCGACCACAACGTCCGGCCGCCCACCCGCACGGCGGCCCCGCGCAGGGCGACCACCGGGCCGCTTCCCTCTCCCGCGACCGCCTCGTGGCCGCCGCTGCGCTGGGTGGGCGCAGTGGGCACCGCGTGTGTGACGGCTTCGCGGGCCTTCGCTATCGGGTTCATGGCTTCAGTTCACTTCCCGGTGGCCTTGGCCAGGGCCTGCTCGATGCCCTGCAGTTCGGTGGTCTGCCACTGCTGGAAGGAGGCGCCGGCGGGGGTGAGGGTCTCGGTGACGGTGGCGACCGGGATGCCTTCCGCCTTGGCCTCCTTGACCTGGGCCTGGACGTCCGGCGTGGAGTTCTGGGAGTTGTAGACGTAGATCTTGATCTGCTTGCTCTTGATCTGCTGGTCGATGGTGGCCTTGTCCTTGGCCGTGGGGTCGGAGCCCTCGCTCATGGCGTCCAGGAACGTTTCGGGGGTGAGCATCTTCAGCCCCAGGCCCTCGGCGAGCGGGGTGACGATGGACTCGGAAGCACCGATCGGGGTTCCGGCGTACTTCGCCTTGATGTCGGTGATGAGCTTGTTGTAGCCGGCGAGGGTCTTCGTCTCGAAGGTCGTCTTCTGGTGGTCGAAGTAGGCCGCGTCGGCCGGGTCGATCTTCTTGTAGTCGGCGGTGATCTTCTCGATGACCTGGTGGACGTTGTCCGGGGAGTACCAGCGGTGCGGGTTGCCGCCCGGCTTGATGCCGACCAGGTCGCCGACCTTCAGCTGGGTGCGTCCGTTGCCGGGGTTGGCGGCCAGCAGCTTGTCGGCCCAGGCGTCGTAGCCGATGCCGTTGACGATCGTGTACTGGGCGCCGGCCACGGTGCGGGCGTCGGCGGCCGTCGGCTCGTAGTCGTGCGGGTCAGCGTCAGGGTTGTTGATGATGCTGGTCACCTTCACGTGGCTGCCGCCGAGCTGCGAGGCGATGCTGCCCCAGAAGTTCTCCGCGGCCACCACCTGGATCGTCTTGCCCGAGCCGCTGCCACTGCCGGTCGCGGCCGTGTTGCTGGTGTGCGAGGAGGAGGTCGAGCAGGCGGTCGCCGTCACGGCCGTCAGGGCGGCCGTCGCGGTGACCAGTGCGATCCTCGCGGTCGGTCGGGCGGAACGGGAGGCGGGGGCGGTGGACATGCGGGAAGCTCCTTCGGGCGTTGCCGGGCGCGCGGCGGACACGCGTCGACCGTGTGGCGACACTTCGATGCTAGATGGGAATGATTTTCAGATCAATGCAAGATGAAAACCGTTGCCATCCTTTGACCGGGCGTGCGACGGCGGCCATCCGTCGCTTTCCGCTCACTCGGGGAGTTTCAGGGCGTAAACCGACCGGAGGAGGGGAAGGGTGGTCTACGGCGCGCAGCGGGGAGTGGGAGGCCGTGCCCGGGACGAGCCGGGTCTCACGTGCTGGGGGGAGGGCCGGGTATGGGCGGGCAGCCCTTGTATCTCGCACCGCGGCTGGGGGAGAGGCTGCGCTCGCTGCTGGAGTCCCGCGAGCTGCTGCACACCCTCACCGACGCCCTCGGATCTCCGCTGGACATGGTCGTGCCCGATCAGCTCGCCGCCAATCTGGAGCAGTTCCGGGCGGTGTACAGGCGGCATCAGCTGTCGGGTCAGGTGTTCTTCGCCCACAAGGCCAACCGGTCAAGCGCCCTGCTGCGGCGGCTGGCCGCCACCGACGCCGGTGTGGACGTCGCCTCACTGGCCGAGTTGCAGCACGCGCTCGGCGCCGGCTTCGCCCCCGACCGCATCATGGCCACCGGCCCGAAGAACCCGGAGTTCCTGTGGCTGGCCGCGCGCACCTCGGTCACCGTTGGTGTCGACAGCCCCGACGAACTGGAGCAGTTGGCCGCGCTGGTACGCAAGCACGCACTTGCCCGGGCGCGGGTTCTCCTGCGCCTGTCGGGGTTCGAGACGTCCGGCGTGCGGGTGCTGAGCCGGCGCAGCCGTTTCGGCACGCCGGTAAGGGAGCTGGAGCCGCTACTGGAAGCGGTCGAGCGGCACGGTGACGTGGTCGACCTGGTAGGCATGGCCTATCACCTGGACACGACCAGCCTCACAGAGAAAGCGATGGCTCTGGAGGGCTGTCTGCGGGTGCTGGAGGAGTGCAGGAGCCGAGGGTTGCGGCCGGTGGCCGTGGACGTCGGTGGCGGATTCGGCGCCGACTACCTGGCCGACGGGGAGCAGTGGGAGCGGTACACGACCGAGCTCACCCGCGCCGTCCTGGGTATCCGGCCGCCCCTGACGTGGGGCGGGCATGGCTACGGATTGCGCAACGAGGGCGGGACACTGCGTGGGTCGCTTGGCCTGTACCCCGCCCACCGCCCGGTCGCCGGGCCGCGCTACCTCGACGAACTGTTCGCGCATCCGGTCGTGGCCTTCGACGGCCGCCCCCTGGCCGCGCTTCTCCTGGAGCACCTGTACGACCTGCACGTCGAACCCGGACGGGCCCTGCTGGACCAGTGCGGGCTGACCCTGACGAAGGTACTGGAGGTGCGTGAGCCGGAGAACGGCGGCGAACTCCTCGTACGGCTCGCGGCGAAGGCCGACGACGTGGCCCTGGAGGAGCACGGGGTGCTCATGGACCCCGTCGTCGTTCCCCGGGATCCGGCCCGGCCGGGCGAAGGCCCGGTCGCCGTCCATCTCTTCGGCAGCCTCTGCCTGGAGGCCGACATGGTCACCCGCCGGACGGTCTTCCTGCCCCGCCGCCCAGAGCCGGGCGACCTGCTGGTCTTCGCGAACACCGCCGGGTACTGCATGGACTTCCACGCCACGCACGCCCAGCAGCAGCCGATCGCGCGGAAGGTCGCCGCCTGGCAGGAGAGCGGCTCGTGGCGCTGGTGCCTGGACGACGAGTACTGGCCGATCACTTCTGTGGGGGGAGCGCAGTGAGGTACGACAGCATCACCGAGGCCATAGGCAACACCCCGCTCGTGCGTATCGACCCGGCCGTGCACGGTCTGGCTCACATCGACCTGTACGCCAAGCTGGAGCTGTTCAACCCGTTCGGGTCGGTCAAGGACCGGGCGGCCTGGAACATGGCCCGTCCGCATCTCGCCGAGGCAGCCGAGCGCGGAAGCCAGGTCGTCGAGCTGTCCAGCGGCAACACCGCCAAGGCTCTCGCCGTCCTCGCGGGCATGCACGGTCTGACGTTCAAGAGCGTCACCAATAGGATGCGGGTCCCCGAGGTCAAGGACCTGCTCCTGCTGCTCGGGGCGGAGATCGAGGAGCTGCCGGGGCAGAGCGAATGCCTGGACCCGACCGCCACCGACGACCCGCTGACCCTCTTCCACCGGACCCTGTCCGAGCCCGGCAGCGCCTACCTGCACACCGACCAGTACTTCAATCCGCGCAACACCGAGGCCCACCTCACCGGCACCGGCCCGGAGATCGTGAAGGACCTGGACGGCCGCGCCCCGGACTGGTTCGTCGCCTGCGTGGGCACGGCGGGTTCCTCCACGGGCGTGGCCCGGGTACTGCGCGAACACGACCCTGCCGTGCGGGTCGTCGGGCTGGTCGCGGCCAAGTCCGACTTCATCCCCGGCATCCGCACCATCGACGAGGCGCACGAGGTCGGCCTCTTCGATCCCGGCACCTACGACACGATCGAGGCCGTGGGCTCCGACGACGCGATCGAGGGCATGCTGACGCTCAACCGCCGGTGCGGCATCCTGGCCGGACCGACCGGAGGCGCCGCCTACTTCGGCGCCGTACGCCGGCTGAAAGCCATCGACACCGAGCAGTCGGAGCGGCAGACGGCCGTCTTCATCGTCTGCGACCGTGTCGAGAGCTACCTGAGTTACGTACGCAAGCGCCGCCCCGACCTGTTCGGCCGCCCGCGCCGCCCGGCCTCCCCCACCGACCTGTCCGAAGCCGAGATACAGGCGGCTCCGGCGATCGGTGTACCCGACGCCCAGGCGTGGATCGCCTCCGACGGTCCCCTCGTCGTCGACCTGCGCAGCCCCTTCGCCTACGCCGCCCTGCACATCGACGGATCGGTCAACATCGTCGACGAACTCTTCGAGGAACTCCTGCACGGCGGTCTGCCCTTCAGTCGCAACCACCCCGTCCTGCTGGCCTGCCCGGTCGGCGAGAAGTCCGCCCGCTACGCTGCCCTGCTGACGCGGATGGGACACCCGGACGTGCGCAGCCTGGCCGGCGGCATCATCGCCTGGCGGGACGCGGGCGCGCCCCTGGTGCGGGACTGAACGCCATGGCCACGTGCTTCCAAGGCCCCACCGTCATAGAGGAGCTGGGGGATTGGCAGCGCGCCTTGCGCGCCCAGTTCCCGATCATCACCGGACATCCGGACCTGACCTACCTGGACAGCGCGGCCACCTCCCAGAAGCCGCAGGCAGTCCTGGACGCTGTACAGACCTACCTCACCACGGCCAACGCCAACGCCGGGCGCGGCACATACCCGTGGGCCAACCGCACCACGGCACTCGTCGAGGAGACGCGTGAGCGGGTTCGGCACTTCCTGGACGATCCGGCTCCGCTGCGGTCGGCCGTGCATTTCACCAGCGGTGCCACCGAGGGGTTGCGCGCCATCGCCCTCGACTGGCTCCCGAAGAGTCGGTGCGGGTGAGCCTGCACGCCTACAACACGGTGGAGGAGATCGACCGGCTGCTGGGTGTTCTTGCCACCCTCGGGTGAACTCTCCACCCGAACCCGTAATGGTAACCGTTTCCACCTGTAGGCTCCGGAGAACGACGCAGGTGCGAGACGGGCAAGGTGGCGCGAGCGATGGGACTGAGCCTGGCGACGGCCGAGAAGTGGGTGGAGCGCTGGGAACTCCAGCAACAGCGGTACGCCGTCGACCGCGAGGACCGCTTCACGGTGATCGCCGACGTCGTCGAGCACGTCACCGCAGGACGCACGGACCGGCCTCTGATCGTCGACCTCGGCTGCGGACCGGGCTCGCTGGCGGCGCGCCTGGTCCGCCGGCTGCCGGGGGCGGACATCGTGGCGGTGGACCGGGACCCTTTGCTGCTGGAACTGGCCCGCACCCACCACGCCGACGCCGCCCGCTACGTCGACACGGTGGTCGGCGAGGACGGCTGGACGCAGGCCCTGGCCCTCGACCGCCCGCTGGACGCCGTCGTGTCGACGACAGCCCTGCACTACCTGAGCCCGGACGCCCTGCACCGCGTCTACCAGCACCTTGCGGCGCTGTTGTGGCCGGGTGGTGTCCTCGTCAACGGCGACCACCTCCCGCAGGACGACGCCGTACTCGCCGACGTGGCGGCGTGCGTCGGCCGCCGCCGCGCCGAGCGGCAGCGCGCCTTCGCCCATGAGGACTGGACCTCCTGGTGGGCGGCGGTCGCCGAGGACCCCGAACTGGCCGAACTCCTCGCCGAACGCCGCACCCGGCAGCCGGTGACCGGGACCGGCTGTACGGCCCGGCTGTCCCTGTCCGGCCACACCCGCCTGCTGCGTCAGGCGGGGTTCGGACGGGCCGGCGCGGTGTGGCAGTACGGCGACAGCCACGTCGTCGTCGCGATCCGCTGACCCCGCGAAGGGCTCAGCAGTCCCGGAACTCCGGTGCCTGGTTGAGGATCTGTGCGCGCAGGGAGGTGAAGCGGGTGTGGGTCTCGCCGCCGCGCGCCTCGGGACGGAAGGCGGCGACCCGGTGGCAGTTCTGGAAGGCGAGGGCGATACCGAAGTGGCGTTCCAGGCTGCCGCGGATCGCGTCGCTGGACAGGGCGCGCAGCAGCTGGCCGCGTTCCTTCTCGGAGGGGGGAGGGGTCTGGTTGTTGGCGAACTCGGCCGGACCGGAGTGCAGTTCGCTCGCCAGGCGGGCGATGAGGTCGTAGGCGTACGGCAGGGAGGTGCGGACCGTTTCCACGAAGTCCTGCTCCTGCACCTCGCCGTTCTCGGCTTCGGCGAGCAGCTGCGGGGAGACGTCGAGCGACATGAAGGGCTGTCCTGTTCTCTGGCTTCTTGTTCTTGCGGTGGAGGTCAGACGAGGGCGGTCAGGGCCTCGGGGCCGTGCTCGAAGTCGGGGTCGACCTGGCTGGCGAGGTCCTGGCCGGTGGCCTCGTTGGCCCAGGCGGCGGCGTTGCGCAAGTGGAAGTCGACGGCGTGCCGCTGGAAGGCGGCCCAGTCCTTGGTGCGGGCGTCCACGGCCGCACGCAGCCGGTCCAGGGCGAGGGTGTTGTGCGGCTCCAGCTCGCCGTGACCGCCGCGGCACTGCTCCTGGGCGCGCACGTAGGAGGACTGCTCGCAGTGGGCGATCAGATCCTCGCCGACGTGGCCGCGCAGGAAGGCGAGGTCGTCCGGGCCGGTGACCTTGTTGCCGACCACGGCGACCGGGATCCCGAACTCGGCGGCGTGGTCGCGGTACTGGCGATAGACGGAGACGCTCTTCCGGGTCGGTTCGACGACCAGGAACGTCATGTCGAACCGGGTGAACAGGCCGGAGGCGAAGGCGTCGGCGCCTGCGGTCATGTCGACGACGACGTACTCGCCGGAGCCGTCGATCAGATGGTTGAGGTACAGCTCGACCACGCCGAGCTTGGAGTGGTAACAGGCCACGCCGAGGTCGCTCTCGCCGAAGGCGCCGGTGACCATCAGGGGTACGCCGGCCACCTCCTGGACGTGAGGAGAGTGGACCTCGTCGTCGCCCAGCAGGCGCAGCAGCCGGGAGCCACGGCCGGGCGGGGTCGTCTTGACCATGGCGTCGCGGGACGGGATCCGCGGGTTCGTACCCCGCAGGTAGTCCTTGATCTCGCCGGTCCGCGCACTGAGCGGCGGAGCGGTGAACAACTCGTCCTCGTCGAGGCCGAGGGCGTACGCCAGGTGCTGGTTGATGTCGCCGTCGATGGCGACGACCGGCGCTCCCGAGCGCACCAGATGACGGGAGAAGAGCGCGGACAGCGTTGTCTTGCCACTGCCGCCCTTGCCGACGAACGCGACACGCATGGTTAGCCCCCCCTATTGAAAATGGATTTCATGAGCATAGGCTGGGGGGTGTCGGCGGGCGGTGTCAAATCGCGCTCGCCGCAACTCGCGTGTCAGCACGGTGAGTTGAGGCGCTGATGGCGCAAAGGGGGAGTTCTTTTGAACGTCGCGGAGGAGAGGCGGGTATGAGCGATGCCGCATGCGGTCCCCGGGGCCGACCCTTCACCCTTGTCGTCTGCGGATCCTGTGATGAGGCGACCGGGCAGGTGATGGACGGACTGCGCCGAGCGGTCCGCGACTGCCCCTACGGGGTCATGGTCTCCACGGGGTGTCTGGGAAAGGTTCTGTACTGCCGTCGCGATCGCGGAGTGCACGCCGCGGTGCAGCCGTGCCGGGCCGACCGCAGGCCCGCCGGGGCGGTCGTACGCCTGGGTCCGCTCGCGTCCGAAGCCGATGCAGAGGTGGTCGGGGCGTGGTTGCGGGCCGGACTGCCCGAGGACGGCTCGCTGCCCGGCCGGCTCCGTGTCGCCCCCGCGCCCTGGCGGGTCGCCGGCCTCAACTGACGGATACGCCTTCAGGTCAGGTTGTGCACGCCCAGGCGAGCGCGCCGACCGCCGCGCCGGTGCCGTCCAGTTCGCGCACCGGCCGCAGACGCGCCTGCGGCCGTCCGGCCGTCGCGTTCCACAGGGCTACGGTCCCGTCGGCGCCGCCGCTGGCGAGATGCCCGCAGGCGCCCGGCCGCCAGGCCAGCGCGGTGACGGTCTCGTGGCAGCGCAGCGAGCGCGGCGCGGTGCCTTCGGGGCCCTTGCCGGAGAAGTCCCACACGGTCACGTCGGGCGCGCCGTCGGCCGCCAGCCAAAAGCCGGCCTCGTCGAAGGCGACACGGGAGACCTTCTCCGGGTAGCCGGACATGGTCAGTTCACCGCCGTCGCGAGCGCGCCAGATGTGGATGGAGGCGTCCTGGTTGCCGCTGCAGATCCATCGGCCGGTGGGCGCGACGGCGAGTGCGAGGTGCGAGCCGACGTACGGGTACGTCGCCACCGGTTTCTCGGTGTGCCGCTCGTGGCAGCGCACCGCCCCGTACGCGGCCACGGCCAGGCGCCGCCCCTGCCGCATCCAGGCGAGGTCGGTGACGGTGGACGCGGCGGGCTCCGTGCGCCACAACTCGCCACCGTCGGTGTCCAGTACGAGGGCCCGGCGCCCGGAGGCGACCGCGACCCGCTCGGTGTCCGCCCAAGCGGCGGCCGCCGACCAGGCACCTGACTCCCGTACCGTCGTCCGCCCGTCGACGCGTCGCCACAACGCGTACCCCATGGGACCGGTGGTGGCCAAGTGTTGGGCGTCCGGAGCGAGTTCGACCTTCAGTGCGCCTCCGGGGAGGTCGAGGGCGCCGATTTCGGCGCCCATCGCCGCGTCGAAGATCTTCACGGTGCCCTCGGCTCCGGCGACGGCGACCAGGTCAGCGCGTGCACTGAGTGCGACGACCGCGTCGTCGACGTCGGTCTCCCACGCGGGCGGGGGCTCCACAGACGGGCACCCGCTCATCGCCAAGGTCTTGGGATTCCGGCGTGGTCAAGTCAGTCTCCTAGTTGTGCTGTTCAGGGGCGAGCAGGGTGGTGCGCAGGTCGTCCCCGGTGATCTGGTCGGCGGGGCGGTGCAGGGTCCAGCGGCGGGCCGCGCCTTCCATCGGCAGCACGACGACGACCGTTTCCAGCGGCGGGCAGCCCGGTTCGGTACAGGCGAGCTGGCGGATCAGGACGGCGGTGTCGTCGTCAAGCCCGAGCAGGGCGCGCACGCTCTCCTTCAGCTCGCGCAGCTCCGGACACGGCCCTGCGGGCCCAGGGCGGGATCCCAGTGGCATGGCGTTTCCTCTCCTTCGTCCTCGGTGGTCCGGCAGTCGGCGCAGACGCCGGTGAGTTCGACCGTGTGCTCCACAGCGTCGAACCCCGTGTCCGCGGCGATCCGGCCCGCCCATTGCTCGACGACCTCGGAATTCACCGGGCGGCTGCGGCCGCAGCCGCGGCACACCAGGTAGTGGCGGTGCCCATCGGCGGGGCGCAGCCGGTACAGCCGCCCGCCGGCCTTGTCGCGTACGACGTCGACGCCACCGCCCGTCTCCAGCTCGCGCAGGGCGCGGTAGACGGTGGTCAGGCCGATCGCGTGGTCTCCGGCCAGGAGCAGAGTGTGCAGCTCCTGGGCCGACACGAAGTCCTGGCAGCCAGCGAGCATCTGCAGAACCGCCCTCTGCTGCCGGGGCGTCCGGCCGTTCACGGCACATCACCTCCTGTGACTGGCGCCGAGGTGGCATGACTCACCGTAGATGAAAATGACATCCATGTCCATGTGAAGGCGTGTCATGCGGAGACTTCTGGCCGCAGTGCCTTTCGAGGGAGGTGACGCGCGACGGTCGGCGGCGTCTGATCGGGCGCTGCGGCCCACTGGGGGTGACGGTTTGCCGGCGGCTTTCGGTGCGGGCCCGCGGCAGGGCCGCCCACGGCATCGAGCACCTGCGCCTCGGCCTGGGGGTTGCCGCCGAGGCGGATCGCGCAAAGGAGGCCACGCTCGGCGTCACTCGCTGAGCAGTGATCCGCTCAGGTCAGGGCCATGGTGTCGGCCGAGCGGCAGCGCGGTCGGTCAGGCGCAGCAGTCGCGCCGGGGCGGCAGCTGGAGGCTTCCGTGCCGAACGAGGCGGTTCAACGAAGGGGCCTGATGCTCCTGTCTCGTCGCGGAGCGCCAACGACCGAGGAGCTGGGCCTGTGTCACACCCGCCGTCCGCGGGTCACGGCGCCATGAAGGGGCCTTCGGGCGGCTGTCGCGTGGGTGTCCGGAACCGTCACTGTCTGAAATGGCAGGCAGACGGACAGAACACCGCGGTTCCAGACACTGACGCCATCGGCGGGCCCGCACAGCCACGGCGCAACTGGCGCCAGATCAAGGGGCCGCACGCGAGCGCGGGTGGCTTCTAGACAAAAGCCGTCATTTAGATGCGACACCTGATCACTCTCTGGCAGAGTCGCCGAGGTGCGTCTGCGGGTGAAGGGCAGACGTACGTAGGGCTGACGAGAGGTTGCGAATGACTACGGAAACCGCAATGCCTGCTGTGCACGCTCACCACACTCACCAGCACGGTCTTGGGTGCGGCCATGTCGCGGTGCCGCATGGCGACCACGTGGACTACGTCCACGACGGCCATCTGCATCGCGCGCAGGAAGGGCGTGTGGACGAGTGTGAGCCCAGCGGCCACACCGTCCATGACAGCCACACTCACCAGCACGGTCCCGGCTGCGGCCATGTCGCCGTGCCGCACGGCGACCACGTCGACTACGTCCACGACGGCCACCGCCATGCTCAGCACGACGGTCACTGGGATGACCACTGACGGTAGAGGAACACACGGCGATCGACTGCCTCAGCTCCAGGCGGGACTGTAGCCAGGAATGGCCCGGGCGAGTCAGGAGCGGAGCCGGAGGCGTACAGCAGTAGGGGCCACGGCGTGTGAAAGAGGTACGCCCCCATGTCGAAGAGCGTGGCCACGGCCCGGTAGATCTCCAACCGGTTGATCAGCCGTTCGACCTCGTTCCCGCGGGTGTGGTGTGCCGGGTCAAAGCCTGCGGCCCTGCCGCCGCTGCTGCCGCAGTTGCTGTCACGGGACAGGCCGGCGTGCTGTTGACCTCCTGCGCGTACGGCTCGCCGTCGTCGGCGGGGATGAGGTTGATATGCGCTGAACCGCGCAGACCTGATCCCGTCCACAGCGTTCGGGCAGCGTCGGTGACTTTCCAGCACATCGGGCGTCAACTCGGCAGCGTGCACGGTTACGGTGCCCCGGGAGTCCGCGCTGAGCTTCGTGCCGACGTCGTTGAACTCGGCTTCGGTGCCTCCTGTGATCAGCGTCGGGAAGGTGATGACGGAGCCGACGGGAGAGCGGGTCACGGCCGGTTTGCCGTGACCCGCTCTCCGCCCATGCCGCCGAGGGAACCCCACGTCCCCCTTGCGGCGGCGGCTCCCCGGGAGCCCGACGGGGAGGTCATACGGTGCGGATCAGCCGGCGCTGAAGGCGCTGACGCCCTCGGGAGTACCCCAGCCGGTCGGACCGTCGTAGCTGGTGCCCGCGGTGCAGAAGTACGACGGGGAGCAGGAGCCGTTGCTGCCGCTGGTCACGTCGTTCAGCGCCGATGTGCCGGCCTTGTTGTACGGGTACTGGGCCGGGTAGTCGCTGGAGCCCGGGGCGCCGGCGAGGGCGTAGACGCCCGTGATGGGCGGTGGTGCCGCTGGTGACGCGCAGGGCGTTGCAGGATGCGTGGCCCTTCTTCGGAGTGCCGGCGCACTGCTGGGTGTACTGCACATGGGCCTTGGGGACCGCGGCGGCGATCGCCTTCGGGCTGACCGGCTTCGCCGTCGTGGCCGTGAAGGTGGGGGCGGCCGCGCTCGCGTGGGCCGCGGTGCCGAGTCCGGCGAAGACGAGGTCGGCGGTGGCGGCAGCGGAGCCGACACGGCGCCATCTGCCGTGCTTGTGGGAGGAGCTGAAGGACGACCTGCGCAACGTACAGCCTCCTGATAGTGGGTGACAGAGGCGTGCGGGTGTAGGGGTTCACAGGTGCGGTCCCCGTTGGGGTGGCGGCCCACGACGACCATCACTTGTTGAGTACGCAACAATCAAGACGCGTTCCGGATTCCTGACCCCGGCGTTACCGAGCGGAGCGACGGGCTTGCCGGTCAATGGCGGCCCAATGGTCAAGCGATGGCGTGGACTTGACCTTTAAGTGCAGGGGGAATCGCAGTGTTGCGTGCGCCGATGGACGCCGCGCTTGGTCGGCCGCCGGAATACTGCCTGTGCCGTCGTCGTAGCGATCCGTTGATCCTCTGCTCCGGCTTATTGAAAATAGTTTTCGTTTCCTGTTAGCTTGCGCGCGGTGGCCTGATGCATCCGTCGGGCCGGATCAGTGCGAGCGAAGGGAACGACGGTGGGGGATCAGCGCATGGGGCGCAGGGCGGTGCTGCAGGGCATCGCGGGAGGGGCGACCGTACTCGCGGGCGCCGGGCTGCTCGCCGGCTGTGGCGGCGACGGCGGGAGCGGTCAGCAGCCCGCCGCGGACGACGGCAAGCCGCGGCGCGGCGGACGGCTTCGCGCGGCCTTCACGGGGTCGAGCATGGAGTCGGCCGGCGTTCTGCAGGCGACAGCGACGCCCGTCGACTACGTCCGGGCCCGGATCGTGTGGGACACGATCGGCGAGATCGACGGCAGCAAGCCGGTGTGGCGCGTCGCCGAGTCCGTCGAGCCCAACGCCGACGCCACGGTGTGGACGGTGCGCGTCCGCGACGGCGTCACCTTCAGCGACGGCAAGGCCGTCACCGCCGACGACATCCTGTTCTCGCTGCGCACCTTCGCCTCGCAGCCGACCACGCAGAGCGCCATCCTGTCGGGGCTGGACGCCAAGGCATCCAGGGCGCGGGACAAGCGCACCGTCGAACTGCGTCTGAAGAGCGCGGACGGCTTTTTCGACCTCGCGCTCGCGCAGTCGATGTTCGTCTTCCCCGACGGTACGAAGGACTTCGCGAAGGCGCCGGGCTCGGGTCCCTTCGTGCTCAAGCAGTGGTCGCGGGGCAGGAGCAGCCTGCTGACCGCGCGGAAGGACTACTGGGGTGCGGGCGGTCCGTACCTCGACGAGATCGAGCTGCTGTCCGTCACCGACGCCGACGCCCGGCTGAACGGGCTCAAGGCGGGGCAGTTCGACTACGCGGGCGCGCTCACCCTGCCCACCACCAGGTCCGAGGCGAACAACCCCCGCCTGCGCATCACCACCGCGCCGCGCGAGTTGTGGGGTGAGCTGTCCTTCTCCATGAACCTTTCCACCGACCCCTTTACGCGTGCCCAGGCCGTCGAGGCCGTGCGGTACGCCATCGACCGCGAGGCCATGGTCCGCATCGTCACCCTGGGCAGGGGTGAGGTCGCCGACGATGCCATGGGCCGCCACCAGTCCTGGTACGACAGCTCCCTGCGGCGCGTCGAGTACGACCCCGACCGGGCGCGACGACTGCTGTCCTCAGGCGGACTCAAGGGTACGAAGCTGTCGATCCGTACCAGCAACTACGAGTACGGGCCGCTGGAGGCCGCCACCGCCTTCGTCGAACAGGGGCGGAAGGCGGGCCTGAACGTCGCCGTGGACAAGGTCCCGGCCGCCGACTTCTACACCGACATGAAGTCCCTGCTGGGCGCCGCGATCAAGACCAGCTTCTACCATCCGCTGCCGCTCCCCCTCGCCCTGAACTCGTACTACGGCCCGCAGGCGTCCTACCCCTTCACCGGCCCGTCGGACAGCACCTTGGACGGGCTGATGCGCGCCATGCACACCGCTGTCGGCGACAAGCGAACCAAGGCCGTGCACGACGTGCAGCAGTACCTGTACCAGCACGGCGGTGACGCGGTGTTCGTGCGCGTGCCCACCGTGGCGGGTGCGGCACCGGCCGTGCGCGGGGTGCAGGCGTACGGTTTCTTCGACTACCCGTCGCTGCGTGACGCCTACCTCGCCTCGTGAACAGTCCGACATCCATGGTGTGGTGGGCGCTCCGACGGGTGGGCGTCGCCGCCGGGACGCTGCTCGCCGCCTCGGCGCTGGTCTTCGCGGCCACCCAGCTCGCGCCCGGCGACGCGGCGGCCGCACGCCTGGCCGGGCAGGGCGCGAGCCCGGCGCAGATCGCCGAGCTGCGGCACAAGCTCGGCCTGGACCGACCCGCGTGGGAGCGGTACGGCGACTGGCTGTGGAGCGCGCTCCACGGTGACCTGGGCCACTCCTACGCCACCGGCGAGCCGGTCTCCGCTCTGATCGCCGAACGGGCGGGCAACTCCCTGGTGCTGGGCCTTGTCGCAGCCGCGCTGCTGGTGCCCTCGGCCGTCGGACTCGGCCTGTGGGCAGGGCTCCGCGCTGGGCGGAGCGCCGACCGCGTCGTCACCACGGCCACGCTGGCGCTGGTCAGCCTGCCCGAGTTCGTCATCGGCACACTGCTCATCCAGGTCTTCGCCGTCGGCGCCGGGTGGCTGCCGGCCGTGTCGGTGCCCCCCACGGGTCAGGGCCCGTTGTCCCAGCCGCAGGTACTGGTGCTGCCGGTACTCACCCTGCTGTCGGTCTGCATGGCGCAGAACGTGCGTCTGGTCCGGGCGGGCGTGACGGAGGCGGCAGCTTCCGACGCGGTGCGGGCGGCTCGGCTCGGCGGCGTGCCCGAGCACCGCGTGGTGCTGCGCTGGGTGCTGCCGGCCGCGCTCGTCCCGGCCATCCCCGTCCTCGCCCGCTACCTCGCCTATCTGCTCGGCGGGACGCTCGTGGCCGAGACGCTCTTCGGCTACCCCGGGCTGGCGGCAGCGCTGGTCAACGCCACGGCCGCCCGGGACGCCCCCGTCGTGCTGGGCGTCGGCATGCTGGTCGCCGCCGTGACGGTGTTGCTCAACCTGCTGGCGGACGTGCTCGCCACAGCTCTCAATCCGGCTATGAGGAGGCCGAGTTGATCCGCCAGAACCGGTCCGCTGGCTGGTTTCGCCGCCGGGCGGGTGCGGTGACCGCCGGCGCCGCGCTCGCCGTCGTCGTGCTGTTCGCCCTGCTCGGCCCGTGGCTCGCGCCGCATGCACCCGGCGCCGTCCTGGACATGCCGTACGCACCGGCCGGTGGCGACGCCCCCCTGGGCACCGACCACCTCGGCTCCGACGTGCTCAGCCGCTTCATGGCCGGCGGACGGTCGCTGGTGCTGTCGGCGGTGGGTGCTCTCGCCGTCGCGTACGTGCTCGGTGCGGGGCTCGGAATGATCGCGGCCCTTCGTGGCAGGGCAGTCGACGCGGCCGTGCTGCGCCTGGTGGACGTGCTGCTCAGCCTGCCGTCGTTCCTGCTGCTGAGCGTGGTCGTGGTGGCGGTGGGGCGGGGCAGCGGCGGGGTCGCGGTCGCGACCGCTGTGGTGCTGTTCCCGGAGGTCGTCCGCATGGTGCGGGCGGCCACGCTCCAGGCGTTGCAGCACGACTACGTGGAGGCCGCCGTCGCACGGGGCGAACCGACCCGGTACGTGCTCGTCCGCGAGGTGCTGCCCAACCTGCTGCCGGTGCTCGCCGCCGACGCCGGGGTGCGGTTCGTGGGTGCGGCGTTCACCGTCGCCACTGCCGCGTTCCTCGGGTACGGGGCCCAACCCCCGGCGGCCGACTGGGGTTTGATGATCCTTGAGAACCGCGACGGTCTCGCGCTCCAGCCCCTCGCCGTCCTGGTTCCGGCGACGGGAATCCTGGTGCTGTTGCTGAGCGCCAACCTCCTCGTCGACGCTCTGCAGCCGACGGCCCGGACGCCCGGACGGCACCGGGGCACCGCGTCCGCCACGACGGCCGCCGCCGGGACCGGCGGCTGCGCGCTGCGCATCCGGGACCTGACCGTCGAGGCCGACGGGACGCGCGTCCTCGACGGTGTCGACCTCGACGTGCCCCGTGGCCGGGTCCTCGCGCTCGTCGGGCCGTCCGGCTCCGGCAAAACGACGATTGCACTCGCCTCGTTCGGCGAGCTGCGCCCAGGGCTGACGCTGGTCTCCGGAGAGGTGCGACTGGCCGGGCTGTCCGTGTTCGGGCTGCGACCCAGGCGGCTGCGGACCGTACGTGCCCGGCACGCGGCGTACGTGCCCCAGGATCCGCGTACCTCCCTGGCGCCGACACTGCGCGTGGGCGCCCACGTCGGGGAGTTCCTGCGGGCGCGGGGAGTGCCGCGCGCGGAGCGGCGTGGTCGCGTCCGTGCGGCGCTGCGCATGGTGCAGCTCCCCGATGACGACGCCTTCTCGCGGCGGCGCCCGCACCAGCTCTCCGGCGGACAGCGGCAGCGGGTGGCCCTGGCCGCCGCACTCGCGCACGACCCCGACCTGCTGGTCCTCGACGAACCCACCAGCGCCCTCGACCCGGTCACGGCCGCCTCCCTGCTCGCCGACCTGGCTCGTATCCGGGACCGGGGCGGCCCGGCGATCATCCTGATCGCCCATGACCTCGCGCACGTCGCGGCGGTGGCCGACGAGGTCGCGGTCCTGGAGGGCGGCCGAGTGGTCGAACACGGCCCAGTGGGTCAGCTGTTGGCCGCGCCGGCGAGCGAGTCGGCCCGGCGTCTCGTTGTGGCCGCCCGGTCGGCCGGGACGCCCCGGGCCGGGGACTCATCCGGCAGTGGCGAGCCCGCGCTGTCGGTGCGCGGCCTGTCCGCCGTCCGCGGCGGGCGCACCGTACTCGACGGTATCGACCTGGACGTGACGTCCGGCGGCTGCCTGTCGGTGGTGGGGCCGTCCGGCGGCGGCAAGACCACTTTGCTGCGCTGCCTGGCGGGCCTCCACGCCGACTGGAGTGGCGAACTCCGCCTCGGCGCACATCAGTTGCCACTGCGTCTGCGCTCGCGTCTTCGCGACGACCTGCGTCGGCTCCAGCTCGTGCCGCAGGATCCGTACGACTCCCTCAACCCCCGCCACACCGTGGCGCGGATCGTCGCCCGCCCGCTGCACCTGTTCCGGCCGGCCCTCGACGCCGACGCGCGCCGCGCCGAGGTGCACCACCTTCTCGAACGCGTCGGACTGAAGGCTTCCCACGCCGCGCTGCACCCCGGCCAACTCTCCGGGGGACAGCGCCAACGAGTCGCGCTCGCACGAGCGTTGGCTGCCGAGCCCCGGGTGCTGTTGTGCGATGAGGCGACGAGCGCGCTGGACGCTCCGACCGCGGCCACCGTCCTGGCGCTCCTCGACGAGCTGCGCCGCGAGCTCGGACTCGCACTGGTCGTCGTCACCCACGACATGACGGTGCCCGTACGGCTGGGCGGGCACCTCGCGGTCCTTGCCGACGGACGCATCAGGGAGTCGGGCTCCGTCGAACGCGTCGTGGCCGCTCCCTCCGACGAGGTGACCGCCCGACTCCTGTCAGCCATACCGAAGGTGCCGAGCCCGCCGCCGTACGAGAGGACCGTCAAGTGACCCACCACCCCGCGAACCCCTGGGTGCGCCGCTCCCGCCCGCAGCCGCGCCCGGCGATGCGCCTGCTGTGCCTGCCCCACGCGGGCGGCTCCACCTCGCTCTACCGACTGTGGAAGGACTTGCTGCCGCCCGAGGTGGAACCGGTGTTGGTGTGTCCCCCTGGCCGCGAGGACCGGCTGGACGACCCGCTGCCTGACGGAATACCGGAGCTGGTCGCGGACCTGGGACGGGCCGTGGTGCCGTTGCTCGACCGGCCGTGGGCGGTGTTCGGGCACAGTATGGGCGCGACGGTCGCGCACGAGCTGGTCCTGTGGCTGCTCGAGCAGGGCCACCCCGCCCCCGAGCACCTCTTCGTCTCCGCGCGGGAGGCTCCGCAGCACCACCACGGGGGCAGCGTGCACCTGCTGGACGACGACGCTCTGGCCGCCGAGCTGATCCGGCTCGGCGGAACCGCGCCCGAACTGCTCGCGATGCCCGAGGTGCGACAGCTCGTCCTGCCGGCGGTGCGCGGCGACTACCGGCTCATCGAGACCTATGCCGCCGCCCCCGCCGGGCCCGTGCCGTGCCCGCTGACCGCGCTCGTCGGCGCCGCCGACACGGAACTGACCGCCGAGGAGGCCGCCGGCTGGGAGAAGTGGACCACCGGTCCCTTCCAGCTGCTCTCCTTCCCCGGCGGCCACTTCTACCTTTCCGAGAGCCCGCATGCGCTCGTCGACGTCGTGTGCCGCAGGCTGCTCACGCCTGCGTAGCCGCGGTCTCCGGCTCGGCTTCCGCGGCGTTGTAGGTGTCCCTGTCCCGGACCAGCACCAGGCTGGCCGCAGCCGCCACCAGGGCCGCGATGCCCGCGATCAGGAAGATCTGCGACAGCGCCTCGGTGTAGGCGCTGCGGGCCAGGGCGAGCACCGGATTCCGGGCCGGTTCCGGCACGGCCGCGGCGACCGCGTCGAACCGGCCCGCCGTCACCAGACGGCGCAGCTCCCCGGCGGCGGAGCCGGGAACGGCGTGCTCTCCCAGCGCGGCCGTGGACATCACGCCGTCCACCTTGCCCGACAGCACCACACCGAAGACGGCCACACCCGTGGCCGTACCCAGCGGGAAGAAGCTGTTGGCCGCGCCCGAAGCCGTGCCCGCGCGAGAAGGCGGTACGACGTTCACGGCGAGCGCCAGCAGATGGGGCAGGGTCAGGCCGGCGCCGACGCCGATCAGGACCAGCATGGGCAGCAGCGCCGTCCAGTCGTCGTCCGGCGAGATCCCCACCGTCAGCAGCACGCCCACACCCACCGCGGCCATGCCCAGCGCCAGTACCCGGGCCACCGGCACCCGCTTGGCCAGCAGCCCGCTGAGCGGAGCCCCGATCACGATGGCCACCGACTGCGCGAGGAGGACGAGGCCGATCCGGATCGGCGTCAGATGCAGCATGCCGCCGAGCCAGAGGGTGAGGAACGGCAGCATGCCGAAGCTGAAGATCCGGGCGGCGAAGCTGAGCAGCAGCGCGCCGGCGAAGGTCGGGATCGCGAACAGCCGCAGATCCAGCATCGCCCGCTCGCCCAGCCGCCACTGCACCACCACGAAGGCCGCTGCCAGCAGCGCGCCCGCGATCAGTGCGGTCAGCACACGCGGCTCGGACCAGCCGTCCTCCGCGCCCGCCAGCAGGCCGTAGTTGAGGAGGAAGAGCGCGAGCACGGCCAGCACCGCGCCCGCGTAGTCGATCCGGTGCGATCCGCCGCCGGCTCCGCTCTCGGGGACCTTGCGCAGCGTGCCGTAGATGATCAGCAGGCCGATCGGCACGTTGACGGCGAACAGCCACGGCCAGCTCAGCCACTCCACGATCGAGCCGCCGACCAGCGGTCCGAGGGCCGCCGACACGGCGCCTCCGGCCGTGAACAGTCCGATGGCGGTCGTACGGGCCCGCGCAGGAGCGCCTTCGAAGGCGCCGGAGATGAGGGCCAGCGAGGTGCCGAGCACCATGGCCCCGCCCGCTCCTTGCACGGCGCGTGCCGCGATCAGGGCACCCGCGTTGGGGGACAGCGCGCAGGCGGCCGAGGCGAGGGTGAACACCGCCACGCCGGTCAGGAATATCCTGCGGCGGCCGATCAGGTCCGACACCGATCCCGCGGTCAGCAGCAGGGCGGCGAAGCTCAACGTGTAGGCGTTGACGATCCACTGCAGGCCGTCCAGGGAGGCTCCCAGGTCGGCGCCGATCTCCGGCATCGCCACGTTGACGACGGTGATGTCGAGGGTCATCAGCGCCGCCGCGAGCGCCGTGACGGCGGTTGTCCAGCGCCGTGCGCTCCGTACTTCCGGGGGCACCTCCCTTGGTGGCTCGGTCCCCAACTCCTCGGCGTTGCCGCCGTGTTGGGTGATCTCTGTTTCCGTCATGGACCTTCCTCTCCGGTCGTTCGTGCGGGCGACGCTAGCGGGAAACTCAAGACTTGTAAATGAAAATCGTTTCCATTAGTTTGGACTCGTGGCCGGAACGGGCCGGGTCCTCGGCCGTGTCTTCACCGGTCTTGACCGGTCTCTCCACCGGTCTTCGACGGTGTCTTCCAAGGGGGATGAATCCAGGTGACGCAGGAACGCGCCGACGCGGCGCTCGATCTGCCCGGAATCGTTGGCGAACTGCTCGGGCTTCCCGTGACGGACATCGACGAGGACGCGCATCTCATCCAGCTCGGGCTGGACTCGCTGTCGATGATGAGGATCGCCGGGCGATGTCGCCGCGCGGGCCTCGACATCGCCTTCGCCGACCTCATGACCGAGCCGACGCTCGCGGCCTGGCAGCGGCTGGTCGAGGAGCAGGGTGCGGTCAGTGAGGCGGCCGTGACCCGGCACGTGGACGAGACCGAGCCCTTCGAGCTCGCCCTCATGCAACACGCCTACTGGGTGGGTCGCGCCGAAGGGCAGCAACTCGGCGGCGTGGCCGCGCACTTCTACAACGAGTTCGACGGGTGGGACGTGGACCCGGCCCGCCTCGAAGCAGCCGTAGGGGCCGTCATCGCGCGGCACGGCATGCTGCGCGTGAGCATCCTCGACGACGGCCGCCAGCGCATCCTCTCCGAGAGCCCCTGGCCCGGACTGCGCGTGCACGACCTGCGCGACCTGGACGCGGCTGACGCGGAACACCGGCTGGACGAGCTGCGCCGGACCCTCTCGCACCGCCGGATGGACATCGCCACCGCCGAGGTCTTCGACGTCCAGCTGTCGCTGCTCGCGGACCGCCGCACGCGCCTGCACGTCAACCTCGACATGGTCGCCGCGGACGCGCTCAGCCTGCGCGTGCTTCTGGCCGACCTGGCCCGCGCCTACTCCGGCGCATCGCTGCCCGCCCTGGCCTACAGCTACCCGCGCTACCTCGCCGAGCGCCGAGCCGCCGCCGAGACGCCTACCCGCAAGGCCGTGCTGGAGGCCGATCGCGCGTACTGGCACGAGCGGCTGCCCGAGCTGCCTGCCGCGCCCCGACTTCCCGCGTCCACCGGCGAGACGGAAGCCGTCACCGTCGTACGGCGCCATCTGCACCTCGACGCCGAGCAGACCCGGCGCTTCGAAGAAGCCGGCCGCCGCCACGGGCTGACGCCCGCCATGGCGCTCGCCGCCGTGTTCGCCGAGACACTGCAAGCCTTCAGTGCCGAACCGGACTTCCTGCTGAACCTGCCACTGTTCGACCGCGAGCCGCTGCACGACGACGTGGCCTCGCTCGTGGGCGACTTCACCTCATCGGTGCTGCTCGCCTGGCACGGAGCGGCACCCGGCACCTTCGCCGAACGCGCAGCCCGCCTGCAGAAGCGATTCCACGAGGACGCCGCGCACGCCGGCTACTCGGGTGTCGAGGTGCTGCGCGACGCCTCCCGGCTGCACGGCGACCGTGTCCTCGCCCCCGTCGTCTACACCAGCGCCCTCGGCCTGGGCGAACTGTTCGCCGACGCCGTGCGGGAGAGCTTCGGCGAGGCGTCCTGGATCATCTCCCAGGGGCCGCAGGTCTGGCTCGACGCACAGGTCACCGAGGTCGGCGGCGGGCTGCTGGTCAACTGGGACGCGCGCGAGGACGCGTTCGCGCCCGGTGTCCTCGACACGATGTTCGCCGCCTACCAGGCTCTTCTGGAGCGGCTGCCGGACGATCCGGCGGCTTGGACCGCTCCCGTGCCGTCGATGCTGCCCGAAACCCAGCGGGCGGTGCGGACCGCCGTCAACGCCACCGACTGGAACGCCGGCACGGCACGCCTGCACGACGGCTTCTTCGAGCAGGCCGCCGCCCACCCCGACGCACCCGCGCTGCTGTGGGGAGGGGACTGCTCACTGTCGTACGGCGAACTTGCGCAGCAGGCACTGAGGCTGGCCGGGAGTCTGCACGCACGCGGCGTCCGGCCGGGGGATCTGGTCGCCGTCACGCTGCCCAAGGGGCCTGACCAGATCATGGCTGTGCTGGCCGTCCTGGCAGCCGGTGCCGCCTATCTGCCCTTGGGGATCGACCAGCCCGCGGTCCGCCGCGAGCGCATCCACGCATCGGCCGGGATACGTCTGGTCCTGGACGACATCGCTGTGCCGGAGGGGACCGAGCCCCTGACCGCGCCCGTGCCCGGGACCGCGGCCGACCTCGCATACGTCATCTACACGTCGGGCTCCACAGGAGAACCCAAGGGGGTCGAGGTCCCCCACGCGGCCGCCGTCAACACGATCTCGGACCTCAACCACCGCTTCGGCATGGGTGGTTCGGACCGCACCCTGGCCGTCTCCGCGCTCGACTTCGACCTGTCGGTGTACGACGTCTTCGGCACACTCGCCGTCGGCGGCGCCGTCGTGTGCGTCGAGGAGCCTGCTCGTAGGGACGCCACCGCCTGGGCCGACCTGATGCGTGCGCACGGGGTGACCGTCGTCAACTGTGTGCCCGCCCTGCTGGACATGCTCGTCACCGCCGCCGGAGCCGACGGGCTACCGTCCCTGCGACTGGCGCTGCTGGGCGGCGACTGGGTTCCCCTGGACCTTCCGGGGCGGGTGCGCGCGGTGGCGCCCGACTGCCGGTTCGTGGCGCTGGGCGGTACGACCGAGACCGCGATCCACTCCACGGTGTGCGAGGTCGGCGAGGTCCCGGCCGACTGGGTGTCGGTGCCGTACGGGACGCCGCTGCGGGGCGTCAGGTGCCGGGTCGTCGACGCGCTCGGCCGGGACTGCCCGGACCGGGTGCCCGGCGAGCTGTGGATCGGCGGGACCGGGGTGGCGCGCGGCTACCGTGGGGATGCGACGCGGACCGCCGACCGGTTCCTGGAGGCCGACGGGCTGCGCTGGTACCGCACCGGCGACCGCGCCCGCCACTGGCCCGACGGCACCCTGGAGTTCCTCGGCCGCACCGACCACCAGGTCAAGATACGCGGCCACCGGATCGAACTCGGCGAAGTTCAGGCCGCATTGACCGCCGTGCCCGGTGTGGAGCGGGCACTGGCCATCGTCGGCGAGGACCGGCGGCTCGCCGCCGCCGTGACCGGCGTCGCCGAACCCGCACAGCTGCGTGCCTTCGCCGCAGAGCGGCTGCCGTCCGCGATGGTGCCCGAACGCGTGATCGTCCTCGACGAGTTGCCGCTCACTCCGAACGGGAAGATCGACCGCAAGGCCGTCGCCCGCCGCGTCGCGCAGTGCGCCGAGGCCGCCGCCAGGCCCGTCACCCCACCGCGCGGCGCACGCGAACAGGACGTGGCACGGGCCTTTGCGGACCTGCTCGGCGCCGGCGAGGTCGGACGGGAGGAGGACTTCTTCGCCCTCGGCGGCGACTCCCTGCTCGCCACCCGCCTGATCGCCCGACTCCGGGGCGAGGGCTACGGCGAAGTGCGACTGACCGACCTGTTCGCCCACCCCGTGCTGGCCGACTTCGCGGCTCGCCTTCACCCCGACGGCACGCGACGCACCGCTCCGACGCTGACGGCCGATGCCGAACACCGCCACGAACCGTTCCCCCTCACCGACGTGCAGCGCGCCTACTGGCTCGGCCGCGGCGAGGACTTCACGCTCGGCGGCATCGGCTGTCACTTCTACCGCGAGTACGACGTCGAGGACCTGGACGTGGCCCGGTTGGAGTCGGCGCTCAACCGGCTGATCCAGCGACACGAGATGCTGCGCGCGGTCGTCGACGACAGCGGCGAACAGCGCATCCTGCCCGAGGTGCCGCGCCTCACCGTGGAGGTCACCGACGCGGGACCCCATCCGGACGCCGCCTTCGCGCAGCTGCGCAAGACCGCATCGCATCAGGTGTTCGACCCGGCACAGTGGCCGCTGTTCGCCGTGCGCGGGGTTCGCGCGGGCCGCCGTACGCGGCTCGCCATCGGCATCGACAACATCGCGCTCGACGCGCTGAGCATCCTTATCTTCTACGCGGAGCTCGCCGCCCTGTACGCCGACCCGGGCGCCGAACTCCCGCCCGCCGACGTGTTGTTCCGCGACTACATGTGCTCCACCGACCCGGATCCCGAGGCGGTCTCCGTCGCCCGTGCCTACTGGACCGACCTGCTGCCGCAGCTGCCGTCGGCGCCCGCGCTGCCTCTCGCAAAGGATCCGGCCGCCGTCGAGCGTCCCCGCTTCACGCGTCGCGAGGCCCGTGTCGCCCCCGAGCGGTTGCAGGTGCTGACCGAGCGGGCCCGAGTACACGGCCTCACCCCCTCCGGCGTGCTGCTGACCGCCTTCGCCGAGGTGCTCGGCCGGTGGAGCGCCCGACCCGACCTCACGCTGAACCTCACGCTGTTCGACCGCCGTGACGTCCACCCGCACATCGGCAACGTCCTCGGAGACTTCACCTCGCTGATGCTGGTCTCCTCGCGCCCGCAGGCGGGAGAGAGCTGGGCGGCGCGCGCCAGGCGGGTCCAGGAGGAGCTGTGGCGCTCCCTGGACCATCGGGAGGTCTCCGCCGTGTGGGTGCTGCGGGAACTCGCCCGCCGGAGCGGTGAGGCGGAGACCACCATGCCCGTGGTCTTCACCAGCGCGCTCGGTGTCGGGGGCCGGGTCCCGCAAGCCCCGTTCGACCGGCAGGTCTGGGGGGTCTCGCAGACCCCGCAGGTGTGGCTCGACCACCAGGTCACCGAGGACGGTGACGGCATCCGCCTCAACTGGGACGTCGTCGAGGAACTCTTCCCCGACGGCCTCGTCGACGCGATGTTCGAGGCGTACGTGAGGCTGGTTGACTGGCTGGCCACCGGGGACTGGAACACTCCGGCGCCCGACCTGCTGCCCGCTGCCCAGAGCGCGACGCGCGCCGCCGTGAACGCCACCGGCCCCGATGTCCCCGGACTGCTGCACGCCGACTTCTTCCGCCACGCCGCCGACCAGCCTCAGCGCGTCGCGTTGCTGTGGGGCGACGGCGACCGCCTGGCCTACGGCGAGCTTGCCGACCGTGCCCTTCGCCTGGCCACCGTCCTTGTGGAGCATGGCGTCCGGCGAGGCGAGACCGTCGCCGTCACCCTGCCCAAGGGGCCCGACCAGATCGTGGCCGTGCTCGGCGTGCTCGCCGCCGGGGCGGCGTACGTTCCCGTCGGCGTCGACCAGCCCAGCGCCCGCCGCGAGCGCATCCATCACCTCGCGGGCGTCCGCCTCGCCGTCACCGAGCCCGGTGCCCAGTCGGTGGGTGGGGTCACGGCCGTACCCGTCGACGCGGCGCCCTCGATGGACGTGGCCGCCGCTCCCGTCGACGTGCCGACCGACGCGCTCGCCTACGTCATCTTCACCTCCGGCTCCACCGGCGACCCCAAGGGCGTCGAGATCACCCACCAGGCGGCCGCCAACACCGTCACGGACATCAACGAGCGCTACCAGGTCACGGACTCCGACCGGGGCCTGGCGGTGTCCGCGCTGGACTTCGACCTCTCCGTGTACGACATCTTCGGGCCGCTGTCGGCGGGCGGCGCGGTCGTCCTGATCGGCGAGGACGAACGGCGCGACGCCCGCCGCTGGCTCGACCTCGTCCGCCGCCGGCGGGTCACCGTGTGGAACACCGTGCCGGCTCTGCTGGACATGCTGCTCGTCACGGCCGAAAGCGGCGCCCAGCCGCTCGACACGCTGCGGCTCGCGCTGGTCTCCGGTGACTGGGTGGGCCTCGACCTGCCGGGGCGGCTGGCCGAGCAGAGCCCGTGGTGCCGGTTCGTCGCCTTGGGCGGGGCGACCGAGGCCGCCATCTGGTCCAACGCCCACGAGGTCGACGAGGTCGACCCGGCCTGGACGTCGATCCCGTACGGGCGGCCACTGCGCGGACAGCGCTTCCGTGTCATGGACGCGCACGGCCGGGACTGCCCGGACTGGGTACCGGGCGAGCTGTGGATCGGCGGGGCCGGGGTCGCCCTCGGCTACCGCGGTGCACCGGAACTGACGCAACGCCAGTTCGTGACCGAGAGCGGGGTGCGCTGGTACCGGACCGGTGACCTGGGCCGGTACTGGCCCGACGGTACCCTGGAGTTCCTCGGGCGCTCCGACCACCAGGTGAAGATACGCGGCCACCGCATCGAACTCGGTGAGATCGAGGCGGCGCTACGAGAGGCACCCGGCGTGGGCCGGGCCCTGGTTACCGTGGCGGGCGAGGGCGCGGCGCGGCGCTTGGCCGCCGCCGTCGTTCCGGCGTCCGATGCGGGATCGGTCGACCTTCGTGGCTCTCAACCGACCACAACGGCGCGCGAGTTCCGTGAACGGGCCCGGCGCGTGGAGAGCGCGGTGGCGGAGTCCTTCCTGGCCCAGTTGCTCGGCCTGCGCGATGTGACCTCCGGGCTCACCGCAGAGGGGTGGGCGGCCCGTCTGGGGGCGGCCGAGGCACACCTGCCGATCCTCCGGCTCTGGCTGCGGTGGCTCACGGAACGCAAGGTGCTCGTAGAGGACGCGGGGGCGTACGCCCCCGGACCCGAGAGCCCTGCAGCGGCACCGTTGGCGTGCGCCGACGACGCCTACGCCTCCTTGATCGGCCGAGCGCACCAGCGGCTCACCGAGCGGATCGGCGACTACCAGGCCATTCTCGCCGGACAACTGGATGCCTCCGTCCTGCTCGACGACGACATCCTCGCCCCCGCACGTCTCGCAGCGGCCGACCCGGGCAGTGAGGCTGCCGTGGCGGAAGTGGCCCGGCGCACAGCGCAGTTGGCGGAATCGCTGGGACGCCCGGTGGAAGTCTCGGAACTCGGCGGCGGGGACGGGACGTTTGCCGCTCGGCTGCTGGGCCGACTGGCTCCCGAGCAGGTGCGGTACACGCTGTTGGACGGCGACCCGATCCTCGTAGAGGCCGCACAGCAGCGGTTGGCCGAGCTTCCGCACGAGTCCGCCTGCCACCGCCTGCACGGCCTGCTCGTCCCCGACGAGCTGCGGCACCGGTTCGACATGGTCCTGGCCGACCAGGTGCTGCACCGCCACGCGGACCCCTCCCACGGCCCCGCCCTCGCTGCCCTGCTGACGCGGCGCGGCGGGGTGCTGCTGGCCGTGGAACGGGCCGAGCTCACGCCGGTCGCCCTGCTGACCGCTGCCCTGCTGGACAGCGGGTACGCAGGCTTCGACAGGGAACGGCGGATCGCGGGCACGCCGATGCTGCCCGCCGAGCGGTGGGCGGAACTGCTGGGCACCGCAGGCTTCCCCGACGTCACACACGACGCGCTGGGCGACTCCTTCACCGAAATGCTGCAGGCCCACCGGCCCGACGACGCCGTCGACCTCGACCCTGCCGCGCTGCGCGCCCTCGCGGCGCAGCGCCTGCCCGCGCACATGGTCCCCGAGCGGATCACCGTCCTGCCGTGGCTGCCGCTCGGCGCCAACGGCAAGGTCGACCGCGCCATGATCACCGCTCTCGTCACGACCGCCCAGGAGGGCGAGGACCCCGACGAGCCGCCGCAGGGGGAACTGGAACAGGCCCTGGCCGTGATGTGGACCGAGCTGCTCGGCGTACCGGCGGTGGGGCGCCGGCAGAGCTTTTTCACCCTGGGCGGCGACAGCCTTCTCGCGACCCGCTTCCTCGCACACGTCGCCCAGCGCTACGGCGTACAGCTGCCGCTGCGGCGCCTGTTCGCCGGCCCGACGCTGGAACGGGTCGCGGAATCCCTGGCGGCAGGGCTGGCCCAGCTCGGCGAGACCGAGGAGGGCGCGCTGTGATCGGCGTTCTCGGCGGATACGGCGCCGTCGGCGGCCATGCGGCCCGCCTGCTCGCCCGGTGGGGAGCGGGTCCGTTGCGCATCGGCGGGCGTGACGACGTACGGGCGAAGCAGCTCGCCGCACAGCTCCGGCACGCGGAGGCGGTCGTGGTCGACACCGGTGACCCGGCCTCGCTCGCCGCCTTCGTACGCGGCTGCGACCTGGTGGTGAACTGCGCGGGCCCGTCGCACCGCACCTCGCAGCAGGTCACGTTCGCCGCGCTGATGGCGGGCGCCCACCTCGTCGACGCAGGAGGCGGCGGCCGGCTGGACCACGTCCGCACGGCCGTCGGCGAGCGCACCGCCCTGTACGACGCCGGCGCGCTGCCGGGCCTGTCGGGACTGCTGCCCCGCCATCTGGCGGCGGAGCACTTCGACTCCGTGCACGGACTGACCGCGTACGCCGGTGTGCTGGACCGCTTCACCCCGACCGGGGCCGACGACTACCTGGACGGCGTCCTCGACGGCGCCAACGAGCCGCTGGCTGCCTGGCGCGACGGCGCCCGCCGCTCGGGCACACTCCACCGCCTGACCGATCACCGGCTGCCGTACTTCGTCCGCGAGGTGACGGCCTTCCCCTACCTGGACGCAGAGGCCGAGCGGCTCGCCCACGACCTGTCGCTCACCTACGGCGACTGGTACACGGCGGTGGACGGCGGACACCTGGCCGCTGCGCTCGCCGAAGCCCGTACGGCGGACCGCGCCGAGGCAGTTGCGGCCCTGTGCCGGGCCACCGCCCTCGACACGGCGGGCCGCACCCCGTACGTGACGCTCCTCGTCCAGCTCGACGGCGTCCGCGCCGGACGGCCCACGACCCGTACGGCGGTCCTGCGCGCGCCGGGCATCGCCCAGCTCACCGGCGCCGTCACCGCCGTCGCGGCCCTGGCGGTCCTGCGTGGCGAGGTGCCGCACGGAACGCACTGGGCGGACACGGCACTCCATCCGGTCACCTCCCTCGCCCGCCTGACGGACGAGCCGGGCCTGTGCGACCTCCATGTGCACGAGTCGACGATCCATGAACTCACCACGGTTGAGGAAGGTGCCCTGTGAAGCGGCTTCGGACGGTCGTGTGCGGCACGACCTTCGGCCAGTTCTATCTCGCTGCCCTGGCGATGCTGCCCGACGAGTTCGACGTCGTCGGCGTTCTCGCGGCCGGAAGTGAACGGTCCGTCGCATGTGCCGCCCGGCACGGCGTACCGCTGTACACGGACGTGGACCAACTGCCCGACGATGTGGACCTCGCCTGCGTCGTCGTCCGCTCCGGTGTGCTCGGCGGCACCGGCACCGACCTGGCGCTGCGGTTGCTGCGCCGCGGCATCCATGTGGTCCAGGAACAGCCCGTGCACCACGACGACCTGGCCGCCTGCCTGCGCGAGGCGCGCAAGCACCGGGTGCGCTACCGGCTCGGCGACCTGTACGTGCGGCTGCCGGAGGTGCGGCGCTTCGTCCAGGCCGCCCGCACCGCTCGCGAACGACAGCCCGTGGCCTACGTGGACGCCGCCTGCGCCTCGCAGGTCGCCTTCCCGCTGCTGCACCTCCTGGGCGAGTCGCTCGGCACGCTACGGCCCTGGCGGTTGACCGCTGCCGACGCGGACCCCGACGCGCCGTTCACCGTCCTCACCGGCACGATCGGCGGGGCACCCCTGACCCTGCGCGTGCACAACCAGGTCGACCCCGACGACCCCGACAACCACCTGCACCTGCTGCACCGCGTCACCCTCGGCACCGCGGGCGGCAGCCTCACTCTCACCGACCCGCACGGCCCGGTGCTGTGGAGCCCGCGGCTGCACATCCCCGAAGCGGTCAAGAACCGCTTCGACTTCGACGCCCCCGGCACCGGACACCTCACCGAACCCAGCACCTCCGTACTGAGCAGTGGAGCCCCGGCCGCCTACCGACACCTGCTGAGGCAGCAGTGGCCGGCCGCCATCGGCGAGGATCTGCGAGCTGCACGGGCGGCGATCCTCGGCGAGGCGCAGGCCGAACGGCCGGACCAGTACCACTTGACCGTGTGCCGGATGTGGCAGGACCTCACCAAGGAGTTGGGCTACCCGACTCTGCGACCGGGTCAGGCCCACCAGCCGCTCTCAGCAGGTGAGTTGACTGGTGAAGTCGGCGTAGCCGACCTGATCCGGCACGCCACCGCCCAGGCGGATCACCACGTCGGCGCCGTGGACCGCCGTCTGGTGGACGACTTCGTACGACAGCTCGACGACGCGGTTCTCCTGTCGATGCTGGCCGCACTCCAGGAGGCCGGAGCCCTGCTCGACCCCCAATCGACTTACACAGCCGAGGAGATCTTGGCCGACGCGCGGGTGGCGCCCCGCCACGACACGCTGATCCGGCGCTGGCTGCGGGTCCTCGCCGACCGCGAGGCGATCGCGCGTGACGCGGGGCGGTTCCGGGGCACGGCGCGGGTGGACTCCAAGGCGGTGGACCAGGCGTGGGGTCTGGCTGCCCTCACCTGGCAACAGGCCCTGGGCACCCGCGAGTTCGTCGCATACCTGCGGCGCAACGCCGAATGCCTGCTCCAGCTGATGAGAGACGAACAGCAGGCGGCCCTTCTGCTCTTTCCGGAAGGCCGGACCGACGTCGCGGACGCGGTGTACCGCGAGACCGTCACCGCCCGCTACCTCAACACCGCCATCGCCGCCGCCGTCCGCTCGCTGGCCGCCGTACGCAACGCCATGCACCCGCTGCGGATCATCGAGGTCGGGGCGGGCACCGGCGCGACGACGGAAGCGATCACCACGGCCCTGACCGAGGACGGGCGCAAGAGGCCACCTGTGGACTACCTGTTCACCGATGTCTCCCACTTCTTCGTCACCGTCGCCAAGGAACGCCACGCCGACCGTCCCTGGATCCGGCACGGCCTGTACGACGTCGACCAGGATCCGGCCGGTCAGGGGCTGGAGCCCGGCACCGCAGACATCCTCGTCGCCGCCGGCGTCCTGAACAACGCCCGCGACACCGACGCGACCATGCGCCACCTGGCCGGGTTGCTGGCTCCGGGAGGCTGGCTGCTGGTCACCGAACCGACCCGCGAACACCTGGAGATCCTCGCCTCGCAGGCGTTCATGATGACCGCCGCCGAGGACGCGCGGCGGGCCGACGACACCACGTTCCTCACCCGGGGGCAGTGGCTGGCGGCCCTGGAAGGAGCCGGGTTCCGGCAGATCGTCACCGCGCCGGACGAGGACCACCCGCTGGCGCCGCTGGGACAGCGGCTGTTCGCGGCCCGAATCAACTGAGTGCACCGTCCCATGGGGGAGTTGAAGATCGTGCTGCGTTGCAGCCATGTCCTGTGCAAGGTCGACGATGTCCGGTCGGTCGTGCGGGACTACGAAGAGCTGGGTTTCACCGTCGAGTACGGCAGCGCTCCCGAGCGCGCCCACAACGCCCTGCTGTGGTTCGAGGAAGGACCGTTCATCGAGTTCTTTCAACTGCCGCCCGCCTTCCGCCTCGTGAAGTGGCCCATGGCGGCTGTGAACGGCAGGGCGGCAGGGGACCGGCTGGCCCGCTGGGCCCGCCCGGGCGAGGGCTGGCGGGACCTTGCCCTGGAGACCGACGACGTCGAACTGGTCCGTGTCCATGCGGCGCTGAGCGTCGGGGGAGTGCAGGTGTCACGCGTGATGAAGGGCCGCCGTACCCGCCCGGACGGCGACCTGGTGCGCTACCAGTTCCTCGCCACGCGCCCGGTCCGGCTTCCGTTCGTGGTCTCCGCCTACGACCCGCCCCAACGCCCCGCCTCCGTGCACCACCCCAATGGGGCAAGGCGCATCAGCCGGGTCCGGGTGGGCGTTGCGGAGCGCGACCGCGCCGCCTTCGACACCCTCGCCGCCCACGTCGAACCGGACGGCCCGCTCGCCGTCGAGATCGCCCCGGACACCGGTGTCGTCGCCGTCGAACTCGAAGGTCTCACCGGCCCGTTGGATCCGGCCAGGCTGCACGGCGCGGTCCTGACCGCGCCGGCCCGGACGGAGTAGCCCGTGAACACCCTTCCTGGATTCCGCGGCCGGCTCCTCACTCCGGGCTCCCCCGGCTACGACAGGGCCCGCCGCGTCCGCAACGCCCGCGCCGACCGGCGCCCCGCCCTGATCGCCCGCTGCACCGACGCCGACGACGTGATCGCCGTCCTCGCCCACGCCCGCAGCCACGGCCTGCCCGTCGCCGTCCGGGGCGGCGGGGCCCACGTGGCGGGCTGGGGCACCTGCGACGACGGCGTGGTCGTCGACCTCGGCGGCATGAAGCGGATCGACATCGACCCCCTCGCCCGTACCGCCGTCGCCGAGCCCGGACTGACCTGGGGCGAGTTCGACGCAGCCACACAGGAGCACGGCCTCGCCGTGCCCGGTCCCCGCAACACCGACGTCGGCATCGCCGGCCACACCCTCGGCGGCGGCGTCGGCGACCTGTCCCGCCAGTACGGGCTCACCAGCGACAACGTCACCTTCTTCGACCTGGTCACCGCCGACGGGCGGCACGTGCGGGCCGATGCCGAGACCCACCCGGACCTGTTCTGGGCACTGCGCGGAGGCGGCGGCAACTTCGGCGTCGTCACCCGCCTCGGTTTCCGCCTGCACCCGGTGAACGGTGTCGTCGCAGGGGCTCTGGTCCACCCGCCGTCCCAGGCGCGCACCGCCCTGCGCACGGCCCGCGACTGGCTGGCCACGGCACCCGACGCGGCATCGCTGATCGCCATCGTCTGGACCGCTCCGCCGCTGCCGCTCATACCCGAGCACCTGCACTTCGAGCGGTGCGCGGTACTGATCCCCAGCTGGTTCGGGCCGCCCGACCAGGCGGACGAGGTGCTCGCCCCCCTGCGGCACGGCGCGGTCGCCGACGGCATCACTCACCTGCAGTACACCGCATACCAGCGCCTGCTGCCCTCCCCGCCCGACGTCACCCGCCAGCACGTGTACAACCGCGGCGAATTCCTCACCGACCTCACCGACGCCACCCTCGACCGCCTGCTCGGCCACTGGGAGACGGCGGGCCCCAACTTCTCCGTCGTCCTCGGCGCCCTCGGCGGCGCCATCAGCCGCGCACCGGCCGGCCCCACCGCCTTCACGCACCGTGGCGCACGCTGGTTCGTGGAGCTGTGCGCCCAGTGGTACGGCGATGCCGACAGCCCCGAACACCTTCAACCGGCCCGCAGCGCCTGGCAGTCGCTCCAGGACGTCACCGAAGGCCCCTACGTCAACCTCCTGCCCGACCCGGAGCCCCACTGGGTGCGCGCCGCCTACCCGGACGCCACGTACGCGCGTCTGGGCCGCGTGAAGAACACCTGGGACCCGGACAACCTCTTCCGCTTCAACGCCAACATCCCGCCCCTCACGGCCAAGGAGAACGCATGACCACCGCACCCACCCCGGCCGACCTGATAGCGGACCTGCGCCAGGCGGGCGTCCAGCTGTGGGAGGAGAACGGGACCCTTCGCTACCGCGCGCCCAAGGGCACTCTGAGCGCCGGGCAGCTCCAGTCGCTGAAGGACAGCAAGGCAGCCGTACTGGAGTGTCTGCGCGCCGATGCCCGGCCCACCACGCTCACCCCCGACCCGGTGGCCCGGCACGAGCCGTTCCCGCTGACCGACGTGCAGGCCGCCTACCTGCTCGGCCGCAACGAGGTCTTCGGGTACGGCGGCGTCGCCTGCCACGTGTACCTCGAGGTGAACTACCCCGACCTGGACCCGGCCCGCACCGAGGACGCCTGGAACCGGCTCGTCGCCCGCCACGACATGCTGCGGGCCGTCATCGACCAGGCGGGCCACCAGCACGTCCTGCCGACCGCGCCCCGGCTGACCGTCCCCGTGGGCGAGACAGAAGAAGACCTCCTGCGGTCCCGCGAGGAGATGGGCCACCGTGTGTACGACACCACGCGCTGGCCCCTGTTCGACGTCCGCCTCACCCGTACGGCGGACCGTGCGGTACTGCATCTCTCGATGGACTTCCTGATCGCGGACTGGGCGAGCATCTGGCTCCTGCTCGGCGAGTTCGAGACCCTGCACGCCCAACCGGACGCCGAACTCCCGTCGCTCGACGTCCAGTTCCGTGACTACCTGCTGGCCGAGCGCTCCCTGCGTGACTCTCCGGCCCATCAGCGTGACAAGGACTACTGGTGGTCCCGGCTGGACACCCTGCCGCCCGCCCCGGACCTTCCACTCGCCGAGACGAACCAGGAGCCTCGTTTCCGCCGCCGTTTCCTGAAGCTGGACACAGCCGCCTGGGAGCGCCTGAAGGACCGCGCCCAGCGTCGCGGTCTGACCCCTTCCTCGGTCGTGCTCGCCGCCTACGCCGCCGTGATCGGCCGCTGGAGCCGCAACCCGCGCTTCTGCCTCAACCTCACCGTCCTCAACCGCCTGCCGCTGCACGAGCAGATCGACCGCGTCGTGGGCGACTTCACCACCGTGAACCTGCTCGCCGTCGAGCCGACGCCCGGAAGCTCCTTCGCGGAGCGAGCCGGCGCGCTGTTCGGACAGCTCTTCGACGACCTCGACCACCGGCTGTACTCCGGCGTGGAGGTGCTGCGCGAACTCGCCCGCCGCCGGGGCCGCGAAGCCGCCCTGATGCCGGTGGTGTTCACCAGCGCCATCGGTCTCGGCGACGACGGCACCGGCCGCCGTGCCGAGGGCCGCCTGGACGGCTTCGGCATCACCCAGACCCCGCAGGTCTTCATCGACTGCCAGGCCATGGACGACACCGAAGGGCTGCAGGTCAACTGGGACATCCGTGACGGGGTGTTCCCCAAGGGCCTCGCGGACGACATGTTCGACGCCTTCGACACACTCATACGGGCCCTCGCCGACGGCGAAGACCTCTGGGACGCGCACGACGTGGTGCCCCTGCCGGCCTGGCAGACCGAGGAGCGCCGCCGCGCCAACGACACGGCGGCCGAACTCCCCGACACCCTCCTGCACCATGCCGTCCTCGACCAGGCAGCCCGCATCCCCGACCGGCCCGCCGTCATCGCTGCGCACACGACCCTCAGCTACGGCGACCTCGCGGCCCGCGCCACCGCCGTCGCCGAGCAGCTGCGGGCCGCCGGCTGCACCGCAGGGGAACGCGTCGCCGTCGTCATGGACAAGGGCCCCGAGCAGATCGTCGCCGTCCTCGGCGCCCTCCTCGCGGATGCCGTGTACCTCCCCGTCGACACCACGCAGCCGCCCCTGCGCCGTGCCGCCATGCTCGCCGACGCCGGCGTACGGCATGTCCTGACCCAGTCCTGGGTGGACACCGACGACCCGGCGATCGCCGTCGACACGCTCGCGCCCGCCTCCCGCATGGCCCAGCCCCCGCAGGACGGCGACCCGGACGCCCCCGCCTACGTCATCTACACCTCCGGCTCGACGGGTCGCCCCAAGGGCGTCGTCATCAGCCACCGGGCCGCCCTCAACACCATCGAGGACGTGAACCGCCGCTTCGGCGTCACCGCCGACGACCGCGTGCTGGGCCTGGCCGGCCTCGGCTTCGACCTGTCGGTGTACGACATCTTCGGCCTCCTGTCGGTCGGTGGCGCCCTCGTCCTGCCCGACCCCGAGCGCCGAACCGACCCCTCCCACTGGACCGAGTTGATCGCCGAGCACGGCGTGACCGTCTGGAACTCGGTACCGGCGCTGATGCAGATGCTCGCGACCTACCTGGAGACCGAGCCGGGCCGTGGGCTCCCCACCCTCCGCCTCGCTCTCCTGTCCGGCGACTGGATTCCCGTCACCCTGCCCGGCACCCTCGCCGCCAGGCTGCCCGGCCTGGAGCTGATCGCGCTGGGTGGTGCGACCGAGGCGGCCATCTGGTCCAACTACCACCGGTGCGAGGGAGGTTACGACAGCCACCGCAGCATTCCGTACGGCCTGCCGCTCGCCAACCAGGGCTTCCGGGTGCTGGACGCCGACCTGCGCGACTGCCCGGTGTGGGTCGCGGGGGAGCTGTACATCAGCGGCCACGGTCTCGCCCAGGGATACCTGGGCGACCCGCAGACCACCAACCGCCGCTTCGTCACGCGCGACGGACAGCGCCTCTACCGCACCGGCGACCTGGGCCGCTACCTGCCCGGCGGCGAGATCGAGTTCCTCGGCCGCGAGGACACCCAGGTGAAGGTGCGCGGTCACCGCATCGAGCTGGGCGAGATCGAGGCGGCGCTGCTGGAGCACCCGGCTGTGGCCTCAGCAGCGGTCGTCGTGGACGGTACGGGCGAGGATCGCGCGCTCCTCGGCGCGGTCGTCCCAGCGCCGACGGATCCGGCGGTCCCCGGTGCCGTATCCCTGAAGCCCGCGGTGAGTGAGGCTGCCGACGCCGCGGTCCCCGGCCTGGACGGCGACCGGGTGGCCGCGCACGTCGACTCTTTCGACGCCGCCGTCCTGTCCTCGATGGCCCGTGCGCTCGGTGAGCTGGGCCTGTTCCCGGCGGAGGACGGCAAGCCGTCGCAGCAGGCCCTCACCAAGGCCGGCATCGCCCCGCGCCACCACTGGCTGGTACGCCGCTGGCTCGCAGTGCTCGACGACCACGGCATCAGCGAGGCCGACGCACCGACCACCGCCCGCCTGTGGCAGCGGGCCCAGCAGACCTGGAGCGACGAGGTTGCCTCCCGCGACTTCCTGACGTACGTCAGGAACCATGCCGACCGCCTGCCCGACCTGATGACCGGCCGCCAGGACCCCGTCGAACTCCTCTTCCCCGACGGGGACTTCACCACCGCGCACGCCCTCTACCGCCGAAACGCCACAGCCCGCTACCTCAACCGTGCCGTCGCATCGGTTCTGGAGGAGGTGGCCGCCGCTCACCCGCTGCGAGTCCTCGAAGTGGGCGCAGGCACCGGCGGCACCACCGAGGACGCCCTGGCCGCCCTGGCAGACCGGGACGGCACGTACCTCTTCACGGACGTGACGGGCTTCTTCCTGCCCGAGGCCCGCCGCCGCTTCGGCGACCGCGAGCGCCCGCAGCTGCGCTTCGGCGTCTTCGACGTGGATGCCGACCACCGCGCCCAGGGCCTGGCCCCCAACGCGTACGACGTCGTACTGGCCGCCGGCGTGCTGGAGAACGCCCGCGACATTCGCGCCTCCCTGACCCGCCTCACCGAACTCGTCGCGCCGGGCGGCTGGTTGATCATCACCGAACCCACGCGCGAGCACCCGTGGATCCTGGCCTCGCAGGCGTTCATGATGACCGAGCCCGCGGACGACCGTGCCCTCGGTGGCAGCTCCTACCTCGACCGCGACCAGTGGCTCACGCTGCTGCGCGAGGCGGGCGCCGAGCAGGTGCTGTGCCTGCCGGACGACGGGCACGCACTGGCCCCGCAACACGTCCACCTCTTCGCGGCTCGCCTCAAGACGGACCGGGCGCAGGTCACCGAGGAAGACCTCACGGCGTTCCTGCGCGACCGGCTGCCCGCCCACATGATCCCCTCGCACCTCCAGATCGTCGACGCGCTCCCGCTCACCGGCAACGGCAAGGTCGACCGCCGCGCGCTCGCCGGCTGGCGGCCCACAGCCACCGACACCGCACCCCGGCCCGCCGACGAGACACCGGCGGACGCGCTGGAGTCCCGGCTCACGACCCTGTGGTCCGAGGCACTGCCCAGCGGACGCGTGGGCCGCACCGACAGCTTCTACGACCACGGCGCCGACTCTCTGATCATGGCGCGGATGGCCGGACGCCTGCGCGAGGAGGTCCCCGAGGCGTCCGGTATCCCCTTCGACACGCTGTTGCGGCAGCTCCTCAACCACCCGACCATCGCTGAACTGGCTGCCTTCCTGCGCGACCGCGCGGACTCACCGGCCGACCCCACCATGCGCCGCGCCGCGACCGGCAGCAACGCCGCCCTGATGTCCTTCAGCAGCTCCGGCGACGGCCCGCTGCGGGTGATGTTCCACGCCGGGCTCGGCACCATGGACTGCTACCGACCGCTCGCCGCCCGCCTGGTCGAGCAGGACCTCGGCCCGGTCCTCGGCGTCGTCATCGACGACACCGAGCGCTACCTCGCCCAGGACCCGGCCACCGTCATCGAGCGCGCCGCCGACGACTACGCCGAGCGCCTGCTCACCGAGGGCCACAACCGGCTCCAGCTCATCGGCTACTGCCTGGGCGGCCTGTACGCCACCGAGGTCGCCCGCCGTCTTGAGGAGCGCGGAGTGACGGTGGAGGACCTGGTGCTCATCAGCAGCCACCCGGTCGTCGTGGACGTCGAGGACGACCTGATGATCGAGATCCTCTTCGTGCCCAACCTGCACATCTCCCTCGACCAGACCGGGTTCGGCGACATCGACGCGGACACCGTCGTCCGCGGGTTCATGCAGGTCATCGAACGCAACGGCGGAAAGGTCCCGCTCGGCTCACTGGCCGAGGTCGACGGCCCCGCCGGGGAGTTCTTCCGGCGCTTGTCCTCGTGCACGAGGGAGGAGAGGTTCGCCGAGTACGCCCGCGCCGCCACGGAGGCCGGCGGGGAGACGGTACCGCCGGAGATGGTCGCCGGGATGTTCCGCGTCTTCCGGCAGAGCTTCCTGTCCGCCCGCTTCACCCCCGAGCCGTACGCCGGCGACATCCGCTTCCTGCTGCCGCGGGGCGCCTCCGGCTTCGCACCCGGCATGGACGACACCACCCTCGCCTTCTGGCGGGACGTATGCCTCGGCGACCTGCCCGTCATCGGGATCGAGGGCAACCACTTCAGCTGCATCGAAGAGCCGAACGTCGCCCATGTCGCCGACCTCGTCGCCGCCCCGCTGCGCGCGCCGCACCGCCGCTGACCAGGAGACCAGCATGCATCAGCACTATCAGCACACCTGTATCGAGGGCGCGTTCGCACCGTTGGCCGTCGTAGCTCAGCTCGCCGACTCCGGCCTGCTCACCGACCACGTCGTCTACGAACAGGACCACCGGTGGTACATCGCCGGTAACCCGATCCACGAAGTACGCCTCGACGCAGGGAACATACGCATCGGCCAGAGGACCTCCCCCTGGTCGGGAACGCCCTGGGAACCCCTGCACTCCGCCCTGCACGAGGCACCGGTGGCCGACTGGCACGCCTACGGCTGGCTGTCCTTCGAGCTGGCAAGCGGCGGCCGTACGGACCTGCCCCTGGCCCACCTCATGGTCCCCAGCACCGAGGTGACGGTGACCGAGGCGGAGCTGAGCGTCCGTACCCTCGACCCGGACTTCCCGGACCGCCTCCGTACGGTGCTGGCCCGGGCCCCGAGGCCCGCATGCGCCCCGAAGGGGGTCGACGTCCACAACCTCCGGCGCACCTACCAGGGCCATGTCGCCCACGCCGTCACCGAGATCGGCCGCGGCAGGCTCGACAAGGTCATCCTCTCGCGCACCGTCCCCGTACCCTTCCCCGTCGACATGACAGCCACGTACGTCGCGGGCCGCACGGCCAACAACCCCGCCCGCTCCTTCCTCCTCGACCTCGGCGGCATCCAGGCCGCCGGCTTCAGCCCGGAGACGGTGATCGAGGCACCGGGCGACGGCACCGCCACCACCCAGCCGCTGGCCGGAACCCGCGCGCTGACCGGTGACCCGGACACGGACGCCGCCCTGCGCACGGACCTGCACCGCGACCCGAAGGAGGTGTACGAGCACGCCACTTCCGTGAAGTTGGCGGTGGAGGAGTTGTCGTCGGTGGGCGTGCCGGGAGCCACCCACGTGGCGGATTTCCTCAGCGTCAAACCGCGCGGCAGCGTCCAGCACCTCGCCTCCCGCGTCACCACCGACCTGGCCGAGGGCCGCACCGCCTGGGACGCGCTCGGCGCGGTCTTCCCGCCGGTCACCGCCTCCGGCATCCCCAAACCGGCCGCGTACCGTCTGATCCGCGAACTGGAGGACGAACCGCGCGGCCTGTACGCGGGCGCGGTCCTGCGGGCCGGAGCCGACGGTTCGCTGGACGCGGCACTCGTGCTGCGTGCCGTCTACCAGCAGGGCGGCCGGGCCTGGCTGCGCGCCGGCGCGGGCGTCGTCGGGGCGTCCCGACCGGCCCGCGAGTACGAGGAGACCTGCGAGAAGCTCCGCAGCGTCGCCCCCTACGTGGTCCCGAAGGAGGGCTGAGCCGTGCTGGAGGGATTCACACCCTGGCCGAAGGAGTTCGCCGACCGCTACCGGGAACGCGGCTACTGGCAGGGCCGCACCCTGGGCTCCCTGCTCCGGGACCGGGCCGAGGCCACACCGGACGCGGTCGCCGTCGTGGACGGGCGGCGCCGCTGGACGTACCGCGAACTCGACGTGCGTGCCGACCGGTTGGCAGCCGGGCTGCACGGGCTCGGGCTCACGCCGGGCGACCGAGTCCTCGTCCACCTGCCGAACACCGCCGAGTTCCTGGAGCTGTCCTTCGCTCTGTTCCGGCTCGGCGCGGTACCCGTCATGGCGCTGCCCGCCCATCGCGACGCGGAGATCGCCCACCTGCTCGCCCTCTCGGAGGCGGTGGCGTACGTCGTCCCCGACACCCACCTCGGCTTCGACCATCGCCGGCTCGCCCGCTCAGTAAGGGAGAAGGCGCCAAGTCTGCGACACATCCTGGTCGCCGGGGACGCGGAGGAGTTCACCAGCCTGGCGTCCATACCGGCCACGCCCCGACCGCTGCCGCAACCCGACCCCTCCGACGTGGCCGTGCTGCTCCTGTCCGGCGGCACCACAGGCGCACCCAAGCTGATCCCCCGCACCCACGACGACTACCTCCACAACGCCTCCGCCAGCGCCGAAGTGACCGGTCTGACCGCAGACTCCCGCTACCTCGCCGCGCTCCCCGTGGCCCACAACTTCCCGCTCGCCTGCCCGGGAATCCTGGGCACCCTCCACGCAGGCGGCACGGTGGTGATGTGCCCCACCCCGAGCCCGGACACCGCCTTCCCGCTGATCGCCCGCGAACGCGTCACCGTCACCGCGCTCGTCCCCTCGCTCGCCCTGCTGTGGCTGGAGGCGGCCGAGTGGGCGGAGGACGATCTGAGCAGCCTGGAACTCCTCCAGGTCGGCGGCTCCCGCCTCAAGGCCGAGACCGCCCGGCGTGTCGCCCCCGAACTGGGCTGCCGCCTCCAGCAGGTGTTCGGCATGGCCGAGGGGCTGCTCTGCTACACCCGCCTCGACGACCCGGAAGACCTGGTCATCGACTCCCAGGGCCGACCACTGTGCACGGACGACGAGATACGCATCGCGGACCCCGGAGACCGTGACGTACCGCATGGCCAGGTCGGCGAGCTGCTGGTCCGCGGCCCGTACACCCTGCGCGGCTACTACCGGGCCGACGACCACAACGCCCGGGCGTTCACGGCGGACGGCTTCTACCGCAGCGGCGACCTGGTACGGCGCCTTCCCACCGGACACCTCGTCGTGGAGGGCCGCATCAAGGACGTCATCAACCGCGGCGGAGAGAAGGTCCCCGTCGAGGAGGTCGAGAATCACCTGCTCGCCCACCCGGCCGTCCACGACGCGGCCCTGATCGGCCTGCCCGACGAGCATCTGGGGGAGCGCTCCTGCGCCTGCCTGATCTCCCGCGGCACCCCGCCCACACGCACCGACGTCACCGCTCACCTCACGGCACGCGGCTTGGCCGCCTACAAACTCCCGGACGAGGTACGGGTGTTGAAGTCCTTTCCCCGCACAGCACTGGGCAAGGTCGACAAGGCGGCACTGGCCCGGCAGGTGAGCGCATGAGCGGCCTCAGCACAGTCATGAGCCTCACCACGGCCTCCGCGCGGGTACGACGGCGCCTGCAACAGGCGGCGGCACTCGGCCTGGTGAGCGGAGTCCTCAACGTCGTGGGCCTCGTCTGCGTGGCCTACGCCGTCGGGGAACTCCTCGCCGACCACCCCTCCGGTGCCGTCGTCACCCGCTGGGCCCTCGGCGCGCTCGCCGGACTTGTGGGCGGCTTCGGCGCCCGCTGGCTCGCCGAACACCTCGCGCACGAGGCCAGCTACGAACTCGAGGTCGTACTGCGCCGCCGCCTCGCCGACAGCCTGGCGCGCATGCCGCTGGGCGAGGTGCAGCGACTCGGCGCCGGACGCATCAAGAAGATCGTCCAGGACGACGTCAAGTCCCTGCACAACGTGGTCGCCGACGCACTGCCGTTCCTCGGCTCGGGCGTCGCCCAGCCGATCGCGGCCCTGCTGGCTCTGGGCGTCGTCCAGTGGCGGTTGCTGCTCGCCGTCCTGCTGATCGTTCCCGTCGCCTTCGTCTGCTTGTCACTGATGGCCCGCGACTACGGCACTCAGCGCGAGCGCTACAACCGTGCCAACGAGAACGTGAACGCCGCTGTCGTCGAGTTCGTCCAGGGCATGCCGGTCGTGCGCACCTTCGACGACGGGCGCGCGTCCTTCGGCCGGTTCGCCACCGCCGTGGAGGAGTTCACGGACGCGGTCGCCGCCTGGATGGCCACCACTCGCTCCTCCGGTCTGCTGCACCGGCTGTTCATCGTGCCGCTGCCCACCCTGCTCATCGTCGCCGCCACCGGCGTCCCGATGCTCGAAGCCGGATGGATCTCCCTCACCGACCTCCTGCTCGCCCTGCTCATAGGGACCCTGCCCATCGAGGCCGTCTCACCCCTGATGCACCTGACGAACCACATCAACGACGCCAAAGCCGGTGCCGTCCGCGTACAGGATCTCCTGGACGCACCGCCCCTCCCCGAGCCCGACGAACCGCGTGAACCGGAAGGCGCGTCGATCGTCTTCGAGAACGTCACCTTCCACTACCCGGGCCGCTCGGGCAGCCCCGCCCTGGACGGCATCGACCTGGCGGTCCCTGAGGGCACGGTGTGCGCCCTGGTCGGCGCCTCGGGCTCCGGCAAGTCCACGCTGGCACGCCTGATCCCACGCTTCCACGACGTCGTCTCGGGCGCGGTGCGCGTCGGTGGCGTGGACGTCCGCGACATCGCGAGCGACGTCCTGCTGCGGCAGATCGCGCTCGTCTTCCAGGAGCCGTTCCTCGTCACCGGCACGGTCGCCGAGAACATCCGGCTCGCCCGCCCGGACGCCACGGACGCCGAGGTTCGGGAAGCGGCCGAGGCCGCCGCCGCCCACGACTTCATCGTCCGCGACCTGCCCGACGGCTACGACACCCAGGTCGGCGAACGCGGCACCCGCCTCTCCGGCGGACAGCGCCAACGCATCACCATCGCCCGCGCCATCATCTCCGACGCCCCTATCGTCATCCTCGACGAAGCCACCGCCTTCACCGACCCCGAGACCGAAGGCGTCATCCAGCAGGCAATCGCCCGCCTCACCCGGGGCCGCACCGTCCTCGTCATCGCCCACCGTCTGTCCACCATCACCGACGCGGACCAGATCGCCGTCCTCGACCACGGTCGCATCGCCGAACGCGGCGGCCACGCCGACCTCGTCGCCGCCGGCGGCCGCTACGCCCGCCTCTGGGCAAGCCACCAGCAGGCCGCCACCTGGGGCCTGACCGGCCACCGCACCCAGGAGGTCACCTCGTGAAGCGCATCCTGCGCCTGATGCTCACCGCGGCCGGCCCGTACGCCCCGCAGTTCCGCGCCACACTCCGCGTCTCCCTCGCGGCGACCGTCCTCCAGGCCGCCGCCTACGCCTGCTTCGTCCCGCTCCTCGCGGAGCTGACCCGCGACGATGTACGCACCGGCCGCGCCTGGGGCTGGGTGGCTCTGCTGGCCGCACTCGTGGCCGCGGAAGGCGCCCTGCGGATGCGGGAGATGACGTTCACGTACGACTACTGGCACCTGGTCACGGGCTCCACGCGCCTCCGCCTGGGCGCCGCCCTGCGCGCCATGCCCCAGCAGGAGCTGAACCTCCGCGCGGCCGGGGACCTGACCCAGGTCGTCGGCGGCAACGCCGCCACTGCCGCCACTGCCGTCTCCTCCCTGGCCGCCCTCTTCGTGCAACTGGTCACCGTGCCCGCCGTACTCGGCCTCGTCGTGCTGGCGCTGGACTGGCGCCTCGGCCTGGTCCTCCTCGCCGGCACGTGCGTGGCGCTGCCGCTCGTACGGCAGATCCAGCGCCGCTCCGGCTCCGGGTTCCGCGAGGTCGACGAGGCCGAAGGGGAGACGGCGGCGAGGATCGTGGAGTACGTCCAGGGGCTGCCTGTCCTCAAGGCCACCGGCCAGGCGGGCGCCGACTCACCACGCCTGCTGCCCGTCCTGACCCGCCAGCGGCACACCCAGGCCGCCACCAACCGCTCCGCCGCCCTGCCCGTGGCCGGTGCCCAGCTCATCGTGCAACTCGCGCTCGTGGCACTGGTATCACTCGGCGCTGCCCTGGTCCTCGACGCCCGGCTGACCCCCGCCACGCTCCTCGCAATCACGGTGGCCGCCGCCCGCTTCGCCGAACCCCTGAGCCTGGCCGCCGTCATGACCAAGCTCTTCGAACTGTCCGAGGCGGCCCTGGCCCGTATCGACGACGTCCTCTCGGTACGACCGCTGCCGGTCCCCGCGGGCGGACAACCGCCGACCTCGTACGACATCCGCTTCGAAAATGTCAGCTTCACGTACGACGGCCAGAACGAACCCACCCTGAACGGCGTCGACTTCACCGTCCCCGAACGCAGCCTGACGGCGTTGGTCGGCCCCTCCGGCTCAGGCAAGACGACAGTGACCCGGCTCATCGGCCGCTACGCCGACCCGCAGCGCGGCACGGTCCGCATCGGCGGCGTCGACCTGAGCCGTCTCGACCCCGACGAGGTCCTCAATCACATCGCCGTCGTCTTCCAGGACGTGTACCTCTTCGACGACACGATCCGCGCCAACATCGCCCTCGCCCGCCCGGACGCCACCGACGCGGAGATCCAGGAGGCGGCACGCGCCGCCGGCATCCACGACTTCGTCGCGACACTGCCTGACGGCTACGCCACCCGCGTCGGCGAGATCGGCTCATCCCTCTCCGGCGGCGAACGCCAGCGCATCTCCATCGCCCGGGCGTTCCTCAAGGACGCCCCGATCGTGCTGCTCGACGAGCCGACCGCCGCCCTCGACAGCACCTCGGAGACGGTGGTCCAGGAGGCCATCGACCGGCTGGTGGACGGCAAGACGGTGATCGTCGTGGCCCACCGCCTGTCCACCGTCGTCGGCGCCGACCAGATCCTCGTCGTCGAGGACGGCCGCATCACCCAGCGCGGCACCCACACCGACCTGCTCGCAGCCTCCGGCGGGCGCTACGCCCGCATGTGGGCGGCGCAGGCCGCGGCGCGCCACTGGCAGCTCCCGGTGACCGCGGCGCGTACGGGAGGAACGGAAGGAACGCACACGTGAGCCCCACCGCACGTGACCCCAGGAGCACTCCCTTCACCCTGGTCGTCTGCACCTCATGCCAGGACGCCGCCGACGAACACGTGATGGATGTGTTGCGCCGGGCCGTCCGCGCCTGCTCGCACGGCGTCATGGTCTCCACCGGATGCCTGGACCGGTTTCTGCACTGCCGTGCCGGCCGCGGACTGTACGCGGCCGTACAGCCGTGCGCAGCGGACCGGCGGCCCACCGGTGCGGTGGTACGGCTCGGCCCGATCGCCAGCCGGACGGACGCGGAGACGGTCGCCGAGTCAACGTACCGACGCGACCTCCAAGCCTGTGGGTGAAAAGCGATGTTGGTGGCGGGAGCATCCCCTCGCCGGCCCTGCCTCTCCCGCAGCTGGACGACTGCCGTGCGGAGTCGGAACGCCGCCGCTCTGCGGCGGCGCACTCAGCAGGTTTGGAGCAGCAATCGGCTGCTGTCCATCAGGTGAACAGCCCGGCCACCGACGCGGTGACCATGGCCATGAGCGTGAGGGTGGCGCCGAAGGCGACACCGGCTCGAGTCACGCACGCGGCAGGGCTCTCCCCGTCCGCACGGGCCAGCAGAGCGGCCCCGACGGCGACCAGGGCGGAGAGAGCCATCGCGGCCAGAAGCGACACGAGGGTGAGAACGACAGAGATCGGCACGGGAGTTGACTCCTTCGTCAGTCGGAGAGGCTGTGGGAGGACTCTCGTGAACTGCGTGTTCATTGGTGTTCGCTGAACCAAAATGAACATGTGAGGACGTCAGATGGCGCAGCTGCCAGAAGGGGGATTGGTCTTGGCTGGCGACCCGGCGGCGTTGAAAGAGCTGCGAAACGAGCTTCGCGAGCTCATGAGTCGCAAGCACGTTCGTCAAAAGGACCTTCTAGCGAAGGCGGAAACCTATGACCCGCCACTGATCGGGCGGACCAGACTGAGCCAGGTCCTCAGCGATCGGATGCCGTGCCCGAGCGAGAAGGCCGTCCGAGCGATTGCCAAGCTCCTTAACCTAGACGCGGCGGTGACGGCACGGCTCCTCGCTCTGCGCGAACGTGCAGATCTCGATCGACGGGACAACCCTCTGGTCAGAGAAGTCCCGCCGAATGAGTTGGAGATTCACGGAGCAGCTCTGGCCCGGCGAGCCAGCGATGCAGATGACAGGCTCACGCCGTACTTCAAGCGCCCGCTCGACTCCGAACTCCAACAAGCGATGGCTTCAGCGCTTGAGGGTGGGGCATCCGTCTTCACGGTGCTGACGGGAGAATCCTCCACGGGTAAGACTCGTGCCCTGTACGAAGCGCTGGTCGCCCTCGCTCCCGAGCACCCGCTTCTGAGACCTGCCGACGGTGAGGAGCTTGTCTCCCTGGTCACGGGAGGCCGAATCCTGCCAGGCGTGGTTTTGTGGCTCAACGAGACGCAACGATTCCTCTACGGAACCTCCGGAGAGCAGGCAGCCGTGGCCCTGCAGCGGTGCTTGCAGCGTCAGCGCGGCGTGCTCGCGGTCGGGACGCTGTGGCATGACCCGTACTGGATGGAGCTCACCCGGCGTGGAGTCCCACGGGATCCACACAGCCATGCCCGAGCCCTGCTCACCGGTCCGCTAACCAATCAAATCGCCGTTCCCTCAGAACTCGTGGACGACGAACACCGACGCTGGTTCGCTCTCGCACGACGAGGCCGCGACCCGCGGATGCTCCAGGCGCTCGACGCAGGCCAAGCCGATGGCAAGGTAATCCAGCATCTCAGCGGCGGACCCGAGCTGCTCGCTGCCTACGACGGAGGTCCCGGAAGGGTCTTCAACCACCTCGAACACGCCCTGATCACCGCAGCCGTCAAGGCGCGTAGGCTCGGGCACCGCGCGCCGTTCACCGCTGATCTGCTGATCGCCGTAGCCGACGGCGCGCTCACCCCGCGGTTGCGTGACCCTAATTCAGGCCAGGCGCTCGAGACGTTGAGTAGCAGCGCGCGATGCGCGCTACCTGCACTGATCGAGGTACGAGCCAGCATGCGCGCTGAGCCCAAGTACGTGCTGGCCGACTACCTCGACCAGCACACGCGAGCCAGATACCAGCGTGATCTAGGAAGCCCTACGCTTTGGGAGGCTCTTGCTGCCCACACTACAGACCCAGACGATCTAGACCGGCTGGCCAAGGCCGCATGGGAGCGCGACTTCCGCAAGCTGGCGCTCCGGCTGACGATGAAGGCCACCCTCGCCGGCAGCCATCAGGCACCAGTCGACCTGGTCCGACGACTCAAGGGTCCGCTCGATCCGCAGCACCAGGGCGCCTGCTGGGCCGCTGCTCACGCGGGCCTCCCAGACCCCTGGGCCGTCGCTAACCTACTCATGGCCTTGCATGAGGCGGTGGCGACGGAGGCGGTGGCCGTCCTCCTCGCACGAGCGGTGCCAGAGTGGGCCGACCACGATGATCCGAGTGGAGTGGCGAAACTGCTGACGGCCCTACACGACGTCGGAGCAGGTACAGCACTGGATCTCGTGGCGACACGGGTAGCCGCCAATACCGACGTCACGGACCCCGGAGCCGTCGCTGCCATGCTCCAGGCCCTTCACGCCGCGGGCACGCTGACTGCGGTGGCCACACTTCTGAGCCGAGATCCCGTCGGGCAGGCAAAAATGACCCCGCTCGGCCCCCTTGTAGACCTGCTCACGGCACTCAAGGATCTCGGAGAGGAGGAGTCCTTCACTGCCCTCTCACACCGCGCGGCCACCGCAGGGGGCTTGGCCGACCCCTGGTCCACCGCCTCACTGCTGGAAACTCTGCACAACGCCGATGCCGGTGAAGCGATGTCGCTTCTCCTTGGCCGTGGCCCCGCAGAGCAAGCGGACGTTGCCGACCCATCCGGCCTCGCGCGATTGCTCCAAACCCTCCACAACATGAGCGAACGCCGCGCCGTCGAGTTTCTGGCCCGCAGAGCCGCAACCATTATTGATGTCACGGACCCATCCGCTGCCGCGACCGTATTGCTGGCACTCCACGAGGTGGCGGCAGAGACGGAGATCGAGGTTCTACTGCACCATAGCCCGCTGGAGCAGGTGCCCCTGAACAGACTTGCTCCGGTGCTCGAACTCCTGGATGCACTCAAGAACATCGGCCGGGAAGAGGCGTTCATACAACTGGCACACCATGCGGCCACCACAGGTGACCTGACCGACGCGAACTGGGTGGCGGCGTTCCTGAAGACGCTGCGCGGCGTCGGTGCCTTTGACGTGATAGCGAAACTAGTGAACAGGCAGCCAGCTGAGCATGTCGACCTCAGCGACCAGAAACTTGTATTCGGCGGCTGGACAGGCATCGTTCAGCTGCTCACCGAACTGCATGCCGTTGGCGACACCGCGGGGGTCGAAACGCTGCTTCAGCGGATCGCTGACGAAGCCGACCTTGACGACCCAGTGATGGTCTCTATACGGCTGGAGGAACTTGGAGACGCAGGTGTACCCGGCGCCGCAGAGCCACTCGCACAGCGCGTCGCTGTCGAAACGGATCTGACGGACGCTGGCGCAACCGGCCTCATGCTGATGGCAATGCAAGAAGTTGACGCCGACAGCGCGATAGCGACATTACTCAGCCGCGGCCCAGCCCGAGCGGCCGATATCACTAGCCCTCACACGATCACTCCACTGCTCAGGGCGTTGCACGACGTCGGCGCCGACGAAGCGGTCGACGAACTGCTTGAGCGCAGTCCTGAGGAACACGTTGCACTCAGCCACCCAAAGACCGTAGCGGCCATGCTGGAGACGCTGCGTCAGCTCGGTGCGCAGTTCGCCGTCCGCACCCTAGCTGAGCGGATCAGGCAGGAGGGGTTCGATGCCGCGGACAACCACGACAACTACGGGTGCGAGGTTGCGGGCCGCCCTGCGGCCCCATGGTCTTGGCCGGACGTCTCATGACGCTCACCCCGGCATCGCGCCCACCGTTGCCCAGCCCGACAGTCTGATTCCCGACAAGGGCACATGTCTAGGCACTGTCCGATGGGTCGTGTGACCAGGTCGGCAGTCGTATCGTTCCGGCTGGTGTGGGGCGGGGTGATCTGTCGGTTCGGGAGTGGGCTCGGCTTGAGCTGCGCTTGCCGAAGAACGTGGGACGAGGCGGTTGTTGGAAGATCCATCGCAGGGTGATCAACGGCATCCTCTTCCGGCAGCGGACCGGTCTTCCGCGGCGTGATCTGCCGGGGCGGTTCGGGTAGTGGAAGACGGTGCACTTCTGCTCGTGTGTGGAGGTGTGCCCGGGTGACACGTCTGGGTGACATGGCGTTAGCCCGCATGGCGGACAGACAGGACAGCCTTCAGGCAGACCTGAGATGCCCCCTGGGCGCGCTCTGGTCAAGATTGGCGCATGCCGTCGCTGGCCGCGAATGGAGAGAAAGGACCTGCCTTGAAGCGCATCCTCCGTCCCCTCACCACCACGGCCGTGCTAGCCCTGCTCACCTTCGGGCTCGCCGCCCCAGCCCAAGCCGCCCCCAGCGACCCTGGCGTCCCTACCGCCCCTAGCGCAACCCTCCATGCCGTACTCAAGCAACTCGGCGAGCTCCTCGACCAAACCCTCGACGGCCTCTCGGGCACTGTCACTGGCTGACGGTCATGCACGAAGCCACAGGCGAATGGCGGCAACGGTCACGGTGCCGTGAAAGACATAAGCCCGCTTGTCGAACTGTGTGGCAACCGCCCGGTTGATCTTCAACTTCCCGATCAGCCGTTCCACTTCGTTCCTGCGGGCATAGCGGGCCTGGTCGAAGCCGGTGGGCCGGCCGCCTCGGCTGCCACGCCGCAGTCGGTTGGCCTGCTGGTTCATCGGCTCGGGGATGGTGTGCTTGATCTGACGGCGCCGCAGGTAGCGGCGATTGCCCCGAGAGCTGTAGGCGCGGTCGCCGCTGAGGTGGTCCGGGCGGGTGCGCGGGTGCCCGCCGCCTGGGCGGGGGACGCGGACGCTGTCCAGGACCGGAATCATCTGGGGTGCGTCGCCCCACTGCCCTGGGGTGACCAACAGGGCCAAGGGCCGCAGGCCCCCTTCCCCAACCAGGTGGATCTTCGTGGTGAGTCCGCCGCGGGAACGGCCGAGCCCCTCGTCATCCCGGTGGCGGGTAGGCCGGGCTCGCTTGCCCGCTGCCTTCGGGGGCCGGCGGCGGGCGCCCGCAGCGTGCTGGTGGGCTCGACAGACCGTTGAATCTACGCTCGCCATCGACCAGTCGATTCGCCCTTGCGCATCGGCATCGGCTTGGACGGCCCGCAGGATCTTCTCCCACGTGCCATCCGCCGACCAGCGGCGATGCCGGTCGTATACTGTCTGCCACTTACCAAGCCGGCCGGGCAGGTCGCGCCACGGGATACCGGTCCGCAGCCGGAAGAGAATCCCGTTGATCACTCTGCGGTGGCCCTAGTGGTGTGCGGCTGTGACAGCCTCCGTGCCCGGTTGCTTGGCGGCGGGGTCGGTTTGGCGTTGGGCTGCATACCAGCCTAGGGCCCGGACGAGTGCTTTGTGCTGACTGGGCGGGAGCAGGCCATTGAGGGGCTTCCACGCCTCGTCGACGAGTGTCCGGCCGTCGTCCAGGCAAGCGTGCAAGGCGCCGCTACGGGTGAGGAGTTCGGCGGCGCGGGCGGCGGCGTCGGGACTTTGTTGGTAGAGGCTGTCGCGCAGACGGTGACGGTCGTCGTGATCGAGGAGGCCGGTGGCGTATGCGACGGGGTAGGTGATGCGGCCGTTGAGGAGGTCCTCGGCGGGTGTCTTGGAAGATCGGCCCTGCTTTCGGTCTTCCGCGCTGGTGACACCGTCGAGCCCTGCGACGTCATCGCTGATCTGGTAGGCGGTGCCCACGGCTTCGAAGTACCGGCCCAGCGCCGTGATCTGTTCCTCGCTGGCACCGGCCAGTACCGCGGCGGCTTCGGCCATGCACCTGACGGGGACGCCGGTCTTGAGCCGGTGGGCGGTGTGGACCTGGGATAGGAGCTGGTGGTGGCTGCCGGTGGCCACAGCGTCTTCGAAGGCGCTGCGGGGCCCGGTCAGGTCCAGGGCCTGCCCTGTGTGTCCGGTGCGCAGGGCCTGGAGGCAGAGGCGGTGAACGCGCAGCATCGTGGCCCCGTCGTGCTGAGGGATGCGCTCCAGGATGGGATCGAAGGTGAGGTAGGCGAGTGTGCCGGCATTGATAGCGGTGGGGATGCCGAAGCGGTGGTGGACGGCGGGCCGCCCGCGGCGCAGCAGGGAGGCGTCTTCGATGTCGTCGATGACGGCGGAGGCGGTGTGGAGGAGTTCGGACACGGCGGTCAGTGGCCGGTAGGGCTCTGGGTCGACGCCCAGGAGGCAGAAGACGGCGCCGGTGATGTAGGGGCGCCAGGAGCGTCCCGGGTTGTCCAGGAGATGGCGCAGCGGGGCGATAAGGGACTGGTGGAGGCGGTCGAGGGTGTCGTCGTCCAGCGGGGGGCTGGTGTCGGCGCCGGTGAGCGCGTGCAGAGAAGCAGCATCGGGGCTCGCCTGATAGACGGCGGCGGCTTCGGAGATGGAGATTTGGGAGATCCGGCGCATGTAGCCTTCCACGTCGCCGACCGTGCCGGAGGGCAGGGTTTCCATGAAAGCGTTTCCAGAGACGCGCGTGCCGTTCATGGTGCCGCTGACGGTGGCCGGGGACTCGCAGAAGGCGCGGCCGGTCAGAACGGTGCGGGTCTCATGACCTGCGGCAGGGCCCGCGACCACAACGTCCAGGCCGAGGCCGGGAATGCTGAGCACGGCGGTGGTGGGGTAACTCTCCAGGCTGGCCAGGGAAGTCCAGTGTCCGGTGGGCTGCCAGGTGAGGTCGTGGTGATAGCTGACCGAGCCGTCGGGGGCGACGGCGGTCGCCCTGGTGAACAACGACGTGCTTTGTGCGGTGACGGGATTGGTGTGCTGGGCTCGGATGACGGCGATGTCCCAGCCGTTGTCGAACTGCATACCACTCCACAGCCAGGCGCGGTCGGCAATACCCTGCGCCCGACTGGAGCGGCGGACCCTGCCGCCCCAGTCGTTTTCCAACCAGGAGCGCCCCTCCACGCTTTCCCAGGCGCTGCCTTGGGCGCGCACACGACCGCTGGTACGGAGGCGGGGGATGAAGTACGAAGTCGTCGCATCGCTCCCGTCGGGGCGAGGCCCGGGGTAGTGGCCATGGACGTCGAACTGCGGGACGGCCGGCTTCTGTGGCGTCAGACGCAGTTCCAGTTCCACCTCGCCCCGGACGGTGAAGAGGAAACTGCCGTCGTCCTCGGCACGCAGCGCGGCCTGTTCGCCCAGCACAAGATCCAGCCGTTCGGCGCAGTCGGCGACCTCACCCTTGAGCAGGCGGTCGGGCAGGGGAACTCCCTCGGCCAGAACGTCCGTCAGGGCACTGCGGACCCGCGGATCCATCGCCTCGTCCCCGCGGACCGAGGCGCGGATGGTTTCCACAAGATCAGGACTCAACCAGCTGCCGCACACCGATCCCTCCGGGCCGCTGCACGTGAAGAGCAGCCCATAACCGGGGCCGGTGCCCGGCCCGCAGCCGTGGCCCTCCCGGAAGAGGGCGGCTGCCCAACGGTGAGCACCGCCGCTCTCACTGTGAAGATCACCGCTGAGACACCATGCCTCCATCTCGGCGTCAGGGTGCGGCGTGCCGAACGGTGCGGTGGCATTATCGGCGCGAGGTGCGGGCAGCGGCGCCGCAGGCGCGGGAGCGGAGCGGGTGTCGTGGGTCACGGACAAAAACTAGGGCGCTCGTGATCAGCGGCTGTCCTACAACCAGGGTTCTCACCGGTACGGATGGTTCATGGGCCGGCCTGCCTCATAACCCGTGACCCCGCCGCCGCCGCGGCGTTAAGCCCCCGGCTGGCAACAGCGACAACTTGGGATGGGGGCCCGGTGGAGGTCAGCGGTGTGCACCACGCCTACCGTCGTCGGCGCGAGGTCCTGCGCGGGGTGGACCTGCGGCTGCGCGGCGGGGTACTGGCCGGGATCGTCGGGGAGAACGGGGCAGGCAAGACCACGCTGCTGAAGATCCTCTCCGGTGAACTGCGCGCGGACCGCGGCACGGTCCGCCACGACGGCAGGTTCGGCTACTGTCCGCAGGCAGCCGTCCTCAACGACGCACTCACCGTCCGTCAGCACTTGGAGTTCTTCAGGGCCGCCTACGCACTCCCCGATCTGCACCGCGCCGAAGAAGTGATGGACCGGCTGCACTTTCGCAAGTACGACCAGCAGCAGGCCAAAACGCTCAGCGGCGGCACCCGCCAGAAACTCAATCTCACCCTCGCGCTGATGCACGACCCGCAAGTGCTGCTGCTGGACGAGCCCTACCAGGGCTTCGACTGGGAGACCTACCAACGCTTCTGGGACCTGGCCGCGCTGCTGCGCCAGGAAGGCCGCTCCGTCCTGGTCGTCTCCCACCTGGCCTACGACACCGCCCGCCTGGACGAGCTGTGGCGCTTGGAAGACGGCCTTCTGCATCCTGTACAGGAGGCATTGGTCTCATGAAAGGTCACGGCCACGCTGGGCTGTTTGTCACCGCGACCCGGTACGCGCTGGCCGAACATTTACGCAACCGCTTCGCGATGGTTCTCATCGCCGGCTTCATCCCGCTGTGGACCACCCTCGCCTACCTTTCGATCCCCAGCACCCGGACCAGATTCCAGCTCAGCGCCACCAAGGACATCCTGACCCCGGCCGGCAACCAGCTCACCGAAATCACCGGTGCCCTGAACGCCGTCACCCTGATCATCGGCTTCATGATGTTCGCCTCCGCCTTCGCCGGCGGCAACTTCGACCGACGCCTGGCACTGGCCGGCTATCCCCGCACCCACCTCCTCCTCGCCAAAATCACCTCCCTCGCCCTCGCCTCCGGTGCCGTCGCCGCCTACGCCACCGCCCTCACCTACCTGCTCTGGACCCCCGAGCAGCCCCTCTACCTCGCTACCGCCCTGTTCAGCGCTGCCATGACCTACGGCGCCATCGGGGTCGCCCTGGGCTCACTTCTGAGGAAGGAAGTCGAGGGCATGTTCACCATTGTCATGATCAGCGTCATCGACCTCGCCCTGCAGAACCCGATCGCCAACTCCGGCTCCGACAGCCCCGTCGTACGCCTCTTGCCCTCCTACGGCGCCATGCAGGCCAGCACCGCCGCCGGCTTCTCCACCACCGCCCTGCCCAGCTACCTCGGCATCCAGCTGCTCTGGTTCACCGCCGCCGCACTCATCAGCCTCACCGCCTTCCACCGCCGCACCCGCAACACCCTCCCGACGCGCACCCGCATCCCCCACCGCCAACACACCACGTTCAGCGCAGCCGACTCCGAACACGCCTGATCAGCCACCACTGCCTCCGGGCCGGGAAGCCAGCATCATCGAACGCCGCCCTGTCAGCCTGCCAACCAGCCGTAGACCCGCTCTACTCCATCGTCGGCGTACGCAGAATGTGGCCGGTCGGGAACTGCAGCAATTCTGCGTCCACGATCAAATCAGGCCGCACGAATACCGGATCACCCGGCCGAAGTCCCACTGCCCCCAAGGGGGCGGGCAGGTCGCGGACCCCCAACACCCCCTTCTCCAGCAGCGGTCCCCAGTTCGTTCACGGCCCAGCCCATCCGGCGCAGGTGGCCGAGGCCCTGCCGGTAGTCGCCCGGCATGTCTTCCTCGCACATTGAGCCGGCTTGCTTGATGCGGGGGTCGGGCTGCTCGCGATCCGCGGCCACGTAGTTGGCGGTGATGCCCAGGAGTTGCATGAGGAGGCCGCGGAGGCGCTGCCCCAGTTCCTCGACGTTGTCCTCGGGCGTCGGGACGGAGTCGAGAGCGTCAGCCACGTCGTCCAACATGGCGTCCCCGTCGTACGGGCTCCAGGCGCGTACCTTCGCCAGGGTTGTTTCGATGGCCGCTTCTGCCGGCCGCCTTGCGGGCTCCAGAGGGTGGGCCCAGCGGGGCGCCCCATCGCTGCCACGGCGCACGAGCGCGGGAGAGGTCATTCGCGTTCCTCCCTTGCGAGGAGGCGGCACCAGACGGTAGCGCCGTGGTCGCTGACGCCCCATTGTCCGCCGTTCGCCTGAACCGTGGCCTCGACTAGCGCGAGGCCACGCCCCGACTCGGCGTTGTCATTCGCCTGCATGGGCTGGGCGCTGCCCTCCATGCCGTCATGAACCTTGATGCGTAGAGAGCCGTCGGCAAGGGTCACCGTCAGGCCGATCTCCGTGGTGCCGCTGTGCAGGATCGCGTTGGTGACCAATTCGGAGACGATCACCAATACGTCATCGGTCATTGCCTCGAGGCCGCAGTATCTGAGCCGCGCTGTGGCGATCCGGCGCATGATGCCCACGCGAGCTGCATCCTCGGATCGGGGCGGCTCGCCCTGCTGGCGTGGAGCAACGGGGAAACGCTCATCCATCACGTGCCCGCTGCGGCGGAGAACCGCGCGAGGCATCCGTACGGCTGTCGTCGTCATCACGTCCTCTGGGGGGAGCGCAGGACCGAACGGACAGCGGACACAGCCCTACGCAAGGGGGTCCGCTCCGCGTCGGGGGCGAGGATGGTGCAGGCTTCGGTCAGGCAACGGACCAATGGAGCCGGGCTGGTGAACAAGGACCCCCTCCCCGGCAGCAGGTCGTCGGCCGGCGGTTCGAGCCACCGTGTCGTCGCGTCAGGCCGCGGCGACGGTGCAGGCACCTGAATCTTGTGCTCGCCCCGTCGCCCGAGACATTTCGGTCGAGGGAATCGGTCAGGCCATCGGGAAGTGGCCATCACGGGCTGCCAGCGGTCGGCAGCGCCGAGAGGTACGAGGATTTCGGAGGTTCTGCACGAGCATGGCCACGGCGGGGGGTGGTCGAGGTGCCGTACGCCGAACGTCGGAGCGGGAGCGCGCCCGTCGCCCGACGCAGTCCGGGTATCGGTGCCAGTCGTGTGGCTGGTCTTCACCGGTTTCCTCCCGGGCAAAGGCAGTTGGTGGTTTGGTTGACCACGAGCGAACCGTGGATCACATCGCGGCGGTATCTCCCGGCGGCTGCCGGGGCCGGCAAACCCGTCAAAGATCGTTTGGTGAACCGAGGTAGACGATGGCGCGCGAGCGGAACGTGAAGCCATCCGCGGTTTCCCTGCCGCGGCCCCATCGCAGCGCGTCGATCGCCACGTTCAGGGCCCACTGCGCCGCAACTGTTCTCGGCCTTCCCGGCCGCGACCCCATCGCAGGGCCTGCTGGTACACCCGTTGGCACGCGGTACCGACCGGCCCCATCGCAGGTACGGCCGGTGGCAGGTGCCGGCTTTGCATGTGACGGTGTCCGCGGTCTGCCAGGCCCTGGCTCCATCGCAGGGCCGTGATCGGACGCGCCACTCGTCGGGCATGGAGTTGTCCGTGGCCTGCCCGTCCGCGGCCCCATCGCAGCACCGCCAATGGCGCGTCGAACATCATCAACGCCAGTCCGTTCTCGGCCTGTCCGGCGGACTCCCATCGCAGCGCGTTAAGGAGGATCGATTCCAGTGGCGCCATTCCATAACGGCCGCGGCCTACTTGTCCGCGGCCCCATCGCAGTTCTGTGACGATGACCGGGCGGCCGAAGATGGTCATGCTGTTTTCCGCAACCTGCATGCCGCGGCACCATGGCAGGAAGAACGTCGGCTCCAACACGTTCACAGTGGCGACCCTGTCCGCCGCCTGCTCGGCTGCGGCCCCATCACGGCTGGGACGAGGCTCGCGATGTAAACCGGGTCATGGAGGCTATCCGCGGTCTGTTCTGGCCGTGGCCCCATCGCAGGGCGTTAGCCTGCTGGACTTGGGTGATGTTGCCGCACTGTCCGCAGTCTGCCGGGCCGCGGCCCCATCGCAGGTCGATCGGGTACATGCCGTCGATAAGGTTGTGGCTCTGTCCGCGGTCTCCCCGGCCGCGGCCCCATCACAGGACCAGCTCGGACCCGTCGGACTTGGACTTGTACACGGCTGTCCGTGGCCTGCCAGGCCGCGGCCCCATCGCAGCACCGTCATCATGGAAGATGCCACGCAGCTCATGAACTGTCCGCGGCCTTTCCGGCCGCGGCCCCATCGCAGGCCGAAGGCCATCGCCGCTGCCGCGGTGAACTGCTGCTCTGTCCGTGGCCTGCCACGCCACGGCCCTATCGCAGGAAGCAGGCGCTGCAGGGCTGTGTCGACTTCCCGATCCTGTCCGCGGTCAGCCTGACTGTGGCCCCATCGCCCTACCGCGGCCTGCTGGCCGCGGCCCCGTCACAGCACCGTCATCATGGAAGACGACACGCAGCTCACGAACTGTCCGCCGCTGCGGCCTTTCCGGCCGCGGTCCCATCGCGGGTTGTCGCCGAAGGTCGCCAGCGCGGCGCCCACGTCGTCTGTCCGTGGCCTGCGCGGCCACGGCCCCATCGCAGACACGTCGTTGCTGGTCCGATCGTCGCCATGCTTGCGCGGGCGTACGTGCGGCCCGCTGATCCCGCATCAGGCCACCGGCTGGACGGCGGACGCAGCCATGCACGCGAAGAGCACCCGTACCCGGCCCCGGAACGACCAAGGCACAGGGCAGTAAATTTACGACCCATCTACCGGCATGCGACCGTCACGGACGCGGGTCCACTTGGCCGACAGCAAGAGGAGAAAGCGAGGGTAGTGGGGTGGTGAGGTAGGTGGGGGCTGGGGCGGTCGGCTCCGCGACTTTAGCCAGCCTCTTTGGCGCGAGCCTCTAAGATCATGGCCCCAACGTCGTGCTTTAACGGGCAGGTCAACAGACTGCCCGACGCGCCGGAAGCTTACGGGGCCATGATCACTCGCGCCAAAGCAGCTCCCGGCCAAAGTTGCTGCGCCAACCTCGGCGAAATTCTGCGACAACGATCAATGATCGCCCCAATAATCTTCCCTCAGCCATTCATCCGAACCATACATTACTTCTTGGGCAGCCCCATCACCCAAAATTGTATTCACAAAATCCGCGAGAAGTACTGTCGCGGAAATCCATGTCATCATCTCATCCCAGCCAATCGGAACATCTATAGAATTACGCCACTCATGGATGTCCTCTCCCATCTGTAGAGCCCATAGGGCACCAGCAATAATCGGTATTCCCGCTCCGGTATATAATTCACTCCCGTGTCGCTCTCGGAATAAATTTGGCATGATCAATTCCTCAAGAGAAATTCGACGGTCCACTTCGCTCCCCTCATCTTTCATGGGGAAAACAAAGACATCTCCATCAGTCGAGAGCTGCCCAAATGGAGCATATAGAACCGTGATCAGGATCGCGAGTTCCCCAACTAATTCGCCGCTACGTTGTTTTAGATCCTCCAATATGTCAGGCATCAGTCCGGAATTGGATGTCAACATGGCTTCAACCAGGCCAATCGCCTTTCGCGTGCTCCGTGGAACCCAAATCTTTGGACTGTCTGCACGTGGCTCGAAAGAAGGTGCGACCAAAGCTGCGGCGCGACGTCCGTTTCGTGTCAAGTACACGACGGCGCCATCTTGCTCCACCTGGTCAATTAAGTCCCTCAGGTTGGCACGTGCCTCACGAATCCCAACCTCAAGGTCGGGTTTCTCGTCGCGATCCCCAGTCATAGAGCGAGCGTAACGCATCAATCACGATCCTGCATACGTCTGAACAAAAGCGTGTGTACACATGTGTACACACCGGCCTTTGCCCTCTCCCTGTGCGCTCCGGCATCCTGTGCCTGAAACGCCGCCAAGGCGCTGCGAAATCGCCTCCGCTCAAAGAGGCGTCGAATCCTGTAGGGGGTACCGTAATGCCTGAATCCGATAGCTCCTCTGCGCCATGGAAGAGGTGGATGCGCTCCATCATTCCTTTGTCATTGGCGATCATTCAGGGATTCCTGTATTTGTCCTACCCGGCTGTAGGGCATGCAGTTTCGGCAACTGTTGCTATCTACCTTGCCGTGGTGGATGCGACTCAACGCGCGAGGCGCAATCTCACGGGAGGGCAAGTTCCTGAGACGTCGCCCCAACCGTCAGAAATTTGCTGAGGCGAGTGAGAGGTCACGCAGGTTTCTTGTCCGGCCCCATCGGCGCCAGGCCACCCCGCCGCCAAGGCCAGTGTGCGCAGGCCGCCGGGCCGTCCCTGGGCGAAGCGTGCGGTACAGCAGCGAAGTACAGCAACTGCATGAACCCTCGCCGGTCATGAGTGACCCTGGCGCCCTTGCTGAGCGGCCCGAGAGACCTCAGCGACCCTCGTGCCTGTAGTTCGCATCGAGGGGAGGGCGCTGTCGGCGAGCCGTGCCACTCCCGTGCCAGAACGGACGGGGACTCACGGGGAACCGGGGTCCACAGGGGTGAGTTCCATCAGACTGTGCCCAAGGTAGGGAATCCGCAGGTCAGGCCCAAGATCGCCCAACCTCGCTCCTAAAGCGGTGGCCGGCGGCAGCCCCGTCTCCTTCGCGTGCCCGCTCGGCGGAACGCGGACAGCGGCGGTTGACTGAGCTTCTTCGAGTTGGCCACCGATCGGGTGACGGGTCCTGAAGCGCAACGAGCGAGGCCCCCGAGCTGTTGATCGAGATGTCTGACGTCTC
>NZ_JBIBJK010000019.1:0-206091 GCF_042958635.1 Streptomyces sp. NPDC007971 | reverse complement strand
GAGTTGACCCAGGGCATGGACCTGTCGGCCTTCGTGCTGTTCTCGTCCGCCGCTGGTGTCTTCGGTGGTCCGGGTCAGGGCAACTACGCGGCGGCCAATGCGTTCCTGGACGCGCTCGCGCAGCATCGGCGGGCGGCTGGTCTGGCCGCGACGTCGCTGGCCTGGGGCCTGTGGGCCACCGGCGGTGGCATGGCGGGCAGCCTCGACGACACTGACGTACGCCGCATCACCAGCGGCGGCGCCATTCCGCTGGGGCCGGCCGAGGGCCTGGCGCTGTTCGACGCTGCGGGCTCCACCGGGCGTGCGCTGCTGGCGCCCGTTCCGATGGACTTCTCCGTGTTGCGCCGGCATGCGCGTACCCAGCCCGTCCTCCACCTGCTGCGCTCTCTGGTGCGGAACACCGTCCGCAGGACCGCCGATCCCGCCAACCGGTCCGCGCTGGCACAGTCGCTGGCGGCTCTGACCGAGGGCGAACGGGAGAAGGCGCTGCTGGACCTCGTCCGCACGCATGCCGCGGCGGTGCTCGGCCACAGCTCGGCCCACGCCGTCGAACCCGACCGCGCGTTCAGGGAGCTGGGCTTCGACTCGCTCAGCTCCGTCGAGCTGCGCAACCACCTCAACGCGGCCACCGAGCTGCGGCTGCCCGCGACCCTCGTCTTCGACCACCCGAACCCCGCCGCGCTCGCCGCGTTCATCAACGCCGAGCTCGCGGGCGCGCCCGTCGTGGCCGCGCCCACGCGCGCGGCCGTGGCGGTGTCCGACGAGCCGATCGCGATCGTCGGCATGAGCTGCCGCTACCCGGGTGGCGTGAACTCGCCAGAGGAGCTGTGGCAGCTCGTCCTGGGCGGTGTCGACGCCATCAGCGAGTTCCCCGTCAACCGGGGCTGGGACGTGGACGCCCTGTACGACCCGGACCCCGAGCGCACGGGTACCTCCTACACCCGTGAGGGCGGTTTCCTGCACGACGCCGACCTGTTCGACCCGGCGTTCTTCGGGATCTCGCCGCGCGAGGCGCTGGCCATGGACCCGCAGCAGCGGCTGCTGCTCGAAACGTCGTGGGAGGCGTTCGAGCGCGCCGGCATCGACCCGACCTCGGTCCGGGGCAAGGCCGTCGGCGTGTTCGCGGGGGTGATGTACCACGACTACGTGTCGCGGCTGCGTTCCGTCTCGGAGGACGTCGAGGGCTACCTCGGCACCGGCGGGTCCGGCAGCGTCGCGTCCGGTCGGGTCGCCTACGCGCTCGGCCTGGAGGGCCCCGCCGTCACCGTCGACACCGCCTGCTCCTCGTCGCTGGTCGCCCTGCACTGGGCGAGTCAGGCGCTGCGGCAGGGTGAGTGCACGATGGCGCTGGCCGGTGGCGTCGCCGTGATGGCGACCCCCAGCACGTTCGTCGACTTCAGCCGCCAGCGCGGCCTCGCGGGGGACGGCCGGTGCAAGTCGTTCTCCGACAGTGCCGACGGCACCGGCTGGGGCGAGGGCGTGGGCATGCTGCTCGTCGAGCGGCTCTCGGACGCCCGCCGCAACGGGCACCCGGTCCTCGCGGTGATCCGCGGCTCCGCGGTGAACCAGGACGGCGCGTCGAACGGCCTGACCGCGCCGAACGGCCCCTCGCAGCAGCGGGTCATCCGGCAGGCCCTGGCGAGCGCCGGTCTGGAACCGTCCGACGTGGACGCGGTGGAGGCGCACGGCACCGGCACGACCCTCGGCGACCCGATCGAGGCGCAGGCGCTGCTGGCCACCTACGGCCAGGACCGGCCCGACGACCGGCCGCTGTGGCTCGGCTCCATCAAGTCGAACTTCGGCCACACCCAGGCCGCCGCGGGCGTCGCGGGTGTGATCAAGATGGTGATGGCGCTGCGGCACGGAGTGCTGCCGCAGACCCTGCACGTCGGCGAGCCCTCGTCGAACGTGGACTGGTCGGCCGGCGCCGTCGAACTGCTGACGGAGTCCCGGCCGTGGCCGGAAACCGGTCGGCTGCGGCGGGCCGGTGTCTCGTCGTTCGGCGTGAGCGGCACGAACGCGCACACCATCGTCGAATACGTACCGAGCGAGGACCACGTGCCGGCCCCGGTCGACGGTGGTCTTGTGCCGTGGGTGCTGTCCGCGCGGAGCGCGGAGGCGCTGCGGGAACAGGCGGTCCGGCTGCGGGAGCACGTCGCGGGCCGGCCGGAGCGCGGCGCCCCGGCCGTCGGCATGCAGGACGTCGGCATGCAGGACATCGGCTACGCGTTGGCGACGACCCGGTCGGCCTTCGAGCACAGGGCGGTCGTCGTGGGCGACGACCGTGCGGCCCTCCTGGACGGGCTCACCGCTCTGGCCGAGGGGCGGCCGTTCCCCGGCCTGGTCACAGGCTCCGTCGCCCCGGGCGGCGTGGGTTTCCTGTTCTCGGGTCAGGGTTCGCAGCGGCTGGGCATGGGTCGTGAACTGGCGGCCCGTTTCCCGGTGTTCGCCGCCTCCTTGGACGAGGTGCTGGATCTCCTGGCTCCTGAGGTCCGTGAGGTGCTGTTCGGCGAGGACGCCGATGCTCTGAACGAGACGGGGGTGACGCAGCCCGCGCTGTTCGCCGTCGAGGTGGCCCTGTTCCGGCTGCTGGAGTCCTGGGGTGTCCGCCCCGATGTGCTGGCGGGTCACTCGATCGGCGAGCTGGCTGCCGCGCACGTCTCGGGTGTGTGGTCGCTGGCGGATGCGGTGAAGGTGGTGTCGGCCCGGGGCGCGCTGATGCAGGCGCTGCCCGGGGGCGGTGCGATGGTGGCGGTCCAGGCGACGGAGGCCGAGGTCGCGGCGGACCTGCCGGAGACCGTCGGCATCGCGGCGGTCAATGGGCCGTCGTCGGTCGTCGTGTCGGGTGTCGCCGCTGATGTGGAGGCTGTGGGCGAGCGGTGGCGTGAGGCGGGGCGGAAGGTGTCCCGGCTGCGGGTGAGCCATGCGTTCCACTCGCCGCTGATGGATCCGATGCTGGACGACTTTCGCGCCGTGCTGGAGGGCGTGACGTTCGAGGCGCCCACGATTCCGATCGTGTCGACGCTGACGGGTGCGCGGGCGACTGCCGACGAGCTGGCCTCGCCGGAGTACTGGGTGCGGCACCTGCGCGAGTCGGTGCGGTTCGCCGACGCCGTGAGCACCCTGGTCGCCGAGGGCCTTGTCACGTTCGTCGAGGTCGGCCCGGGCGGGACGCTCTCCGCGTTGGGCCAGGAGTCCGCGCCGGACGCGGCCTTCGTACCGGTGCTGCGCGCCGATCAGCCGGAGGAGTCCGCGCTGGTGTCGGCGGTGGCGCGGCTGTGCACGCGGGGCGTGCGCCTGGACTGGGAGGCGTTCTTCGCCGGGCGTGGCGCGCGGCGCGTCGACCTGCCGACGTACGCGTTCCAGCACCAGCGCTACTGGCTGGCCGCCGGAGTGGGGGCGGGCGACCTGAACGCCGCCGGGCTCGGCTCGGCCGGGCACCCGCTGCTCGGCGCGATCGTCGACACGGCCGACTCGGACGGGCAGCTCTTCACCGGCCGCCTGTCCGTGGAAACCCACCCGTGGCTCGCCGATCACGCGATCCAGGGCTCGATCCTGCTGCCCGGTACGGCGTTCCTGGAGCTGGCGATCCGCGCGGGCGACCAGACCGGGTGCGACCTGGTCGAGGAACTGACGCTGGAGGCACCGCTGGTGGTGCCCGAGCGCGGTGGCGTACGCGTGCAGGTGCAGGTGGGCGTGGCCGACGAGTCCGGCCGGCGCCCGGTGACGGTGCACGCCCGCGACGACGACGGTGACGTGTGGGTGCGGCACGCGAGCGGTGTGCTCGTGGGCGGCGCCGACGTGCCGTCGGCCGGCCTCGGCGCGTGGCCGCCCGCGGGAGCCGAGGCCCTGGCTCTGGACGGCCTCTACGACCGCATGGCCGACGGCGGCTTCGGCTACGGGCCGGTGTTCCAGGGCCTGCGGGCCGCGTGGCGCAAGGGCGACGAGGTGTTCGCCGAGGTCGCGCTGCCCGACGGCGTGGAGGCAGGCGGTTTTGGCCTGCACCCGGCGCTGCTCGACGCCGCGCTGCACGGCATCGGATTGATGGGCGGGGCCGACGGCCCCGGGAAGCTGCCGTTCTCCTGGACGGGGGTACGGCTGCACGCTTCCGGTGCGACGGTGCTGCGGGTGCGGTTGTCGCCCGCCGGCTCGGACGGGGTGTCGCTGACGGTCGCGGACGGCTCCGGTGCCCCGGTGGCCACGATCGACTCGCTGGTGCTGCGCCCCGTGACGGCGACGCTGTCGCGCCGGGGCTGGGAGTCGCTCTTCCACCTGGACTGGGTGCCCGCCCCGGCCTCCGCCACAAGCGCGGGTCCGGTGTCGGAATTCGCCGACTGGGCCGCGCTGCGGTCGGCCCTGGACGCGGGGGAGACGCTGCCGGACAACACCGTGGTGCGGTGCACGCCGACGGGCCCTGGAGCCCACGACGTGGACGATGTGCGCCAGGCCGTGCTGAGCGCTCTGGAACTGCTGCAGGGCTGGCTGGCCGACGAGCGCTGCGCCGAGTCCAGGCTGGTGCTGGTGACCCGTGGCGCGGTCGCGGTCGAGGCCGGGGACGACGTGCCCGACCTGGCGTCCGCCGCAGTGTGGGGCCTGGTGCGGACGGCGCAGGTGGAGAACCCCGACCGCTTCGTCCTGGTCGACGTCGACGACGAGGACGGCTGGAGGCCGGCCGTGGCGACCGGGGAACCCCAGGTCGCCGTGCGGGACGGGCGGATGTCCGTGGCCCGCCTCGCACGAGTGCGGCCCGAGGCCGGCGACGACGACCCGGTGTTCGGACCGGACAGCACGGTGCTGGTGACGGGCGCGTCGGGCGCGCTGGGCAGCCTGGTCGCCCGGCACCTCGTCGAACGGCACGGCGTCGGACGGCTGGTCCTGGCCAGCAGGCGCGGCATGGCCGCGGCGGGTGCCGAGGACCTGCGCGACGAACTCCTCGCGCGGGGCGCCGAGGTCGCCGTCGCCGCCTGCGACGTCGCCGACCGCGACGCGCTGGCCGCGCTGCTCGCCGAGCACCCCGTGACCGCCGTCGTGCACACCGCCGGTGTGCTGGACGACGGCACGATCGGCTCGCTGACCCCGGACCAGGTCGACACCGTGTTCCGGGCCAAGGTCGATGCGGCGCGGCACCTGCACGAGCTGACCCGCGACCTGGACCTGTCGGCGTTCGTCCTGTTCTCCTCGGTGGCGGGCACGCTCGGCGCGCCCGGCCAGGGCAACTACGCGGCCGCCAACGCGTTCCTCGACGGGCTGGCCCGGCGCAGGCGCGCCCAGGGCCTGCCCGCCACGTCGCTGGCGTGGGGCCTGTGGGCCGACGGCATGGGCGCCCGGGTGGCGGACTCCGCCGCCCACGGCCTGTCCGCGGACGAGGGCGTCACGCTGTTCGACGCCGCGGTCTGCGGAGCCGACCCGGTCGTCGTACCGATGCGGCTCGACCTGCGGGCCGTACGCGAACTCCCGGTGATCCCGCCGGTGTTCAGCGCTCTGGTGCGCACCACGAGCCGCAGGGCGGCAGGGAGCGGGGCCGATCCGGCGGGGGCGCTCCGCGACCGCCTCGCGCCGCTCACCGAGGACGAGCGCGACCGGGTGCTGCTGGACCTCGTCCGCACCCAGGTCGCCATGGTCCTCGGCCACGCCGGACCGGAGGCGGTCGCGTCCGGTCATGCGTTCACGGAGCTCGGCTTCGACTCGCTGACCGCCGTCGACCTGCGCAACCGGCTCAACACGGCCACGGGCCTGCGTCTGCCCGCCACGCTGGTCTTCGACTACCCGACCCCGGCGGCGCTGGCCGCGTTCGTCGGCGCCGAACTGGCGGGCGCGCCCGCCGCCGTGGCGCCCACGCACACGGCCGTGGCCGTGGCCGTGGCCGACGAGCCGATCGCGATCGTCGGCATGAGCTGCCGCTACCCCGGTGGCGTCCGCTCGCCGGAGGACCTGTGGCGGCTGATCGCCGACGGTGCCGAAGGCATCACCCCGTTCCCGACCGAGCGCGGCTGGGACGTGGAGGCGCTCTACGACCCCTCCGGCGAACGAGCAGGCAGCTCCTACACCCGTGAGGGCGGCTTCCTGCACGACGCCGACCTGTTCGACCCGGCGTTCTTCGGGATCTCACCGCGTGAGGCCCTCGCGATGGACCCGCAGCAGCGGCTGCTGCTCGAAACCTCCTGGGAGGCGTTCGAGCGCGCGGGCATCGACCCCAGGTCGGTGCGGGGCAGCGCGACCGGCGTGTTCGCGGGCGTCATGTACCACGACTACGCCACCCAGCTGCACGGTGCGCCGAAGAGCGTCGAGGGCTACCTCGGCACGGGCAACGCGGGCAGTGTCGCGTCCGGCCGGCTCTCGTACACGTTCGGCCTCGAAGGCCCCGCGATGACCGTGGACACGGCGTGCTCGTCGTCCCTCGTCGCCATGCACCTGGCGGTGCGGGCGCTGCGGTCGGGCGAGTGCTCGCTCGCGCTCGCGGGCGGCGCGACCGTCATGGCGACGCCCGGCGCGTTCGTCGACTTCAGCCGCCAGCAGGGCCTTTCGCCGGACGGCCGGTGCCGCTCGTTCTCCGCCGACGCCAACGGCACCGGCTGGGGCGAGGGCGTCGGCATGCTCCTCCTGGAACGCCTCTCCGACGCCCGCCGCAGCGGCCACCCGGTCCTCGCGGTGATCCGCGGCACGGCGGTCAACCAGGACGGCGCGTCCAACGGCCTGACCGCGCCGAACGGCCCCTCGCAGCAGCGTGTCATCCGGCAGGCCCTCGCCAACGCGGGGCTGACGCCGGCCGACGTGGACGCCGTCGAGGCGCACGGCACCGGCACCACCCTCGGCGACCCCATCGAGGCCCAGGCCCTGCTCGCCACGTACGGGCGGGGCCGCGCCGGCGACCCCCTGTGGCTCGGTTCGCTGAAGTCCAACATCGGCCACACCCAGGCCGCCGCGGGCGTGGGCGGCGTCATCAAGATGGTGATGGCGCTGCGCAACGGCGTCCTGCCGAAGACGCTGCACGCCGACGAGCCCTCTGCGAACGTCGACTGGTCCGCGGGTGCCGTGGAGCTGCTGACCGAGGCGCGGCCGTGGCCCGAGGCGGACCGGCCCCGGCGCGCGGGCGTGTCGTCGTTCGGCTTCAGTGGCACCAACGCGCACGTCATCGTCGAGGCCACGCCGGACGCCGAGGCGCCGCGGGCCCCCGAGGTGCCGCTCGGGCCGTGGCTGCTGTCCGGCCGCACCGAGAGCGCCCTGCGCGACCAGGCGGCGCGGCTGCGCGACCACCTGGCCGCACGGCCCGGCCTCGACCCGGTGGACGTGGCCCGTGCGCTCGCGACCTCGCGGGCCGGGTTCGAGCACCGGCTCGCCGTCGTCGGCCACGACCTGACCGACCTGGTGGCCGGGCTGACCGACGCCGTCGAGGGACGTCCGGTCGCCGGGGCCGTGAGCGGTGTCACCGACGAGCACCGGGTCGGCTTCCTGTTCTCCGGCCAGGGCTCGCAGCGGCTCGGCATGGGCCGTGAACTGGGCGACCGGTACCCGGTGTTCGCCGAGGCCCTGGAGCGCGTCCTGGCGGAGTTCGACCCGCAGGTGCGTGAGGTCCTGTTCGGCGACGACGCCGATGCGCTGAACGAGACCGGAGTGACGCAGCCCGCGTTGTTCGCGGTCGAGGTCGCGCTGTTCCGTCTCCTGGAGTCGTGGGGTGTGCGGCCGGACGTACTGGCCGGGCACTCGATCGGCGAGCTGGCCGCCGCGCACGTCTCCGGTGTGTGGTCTCTCGCGGATGCGGTGAAGGTGGTGTCGGCCCGTGCCGGGCTGATGCAGGCGCTGCCCGAGGGCGGCGCGATGGCGGCGATCCAGGCCGGTGAGGCCGAGGTCGCCCCCGGCCTGCCGGACACCGTCGGCGTCGCCGCGGTCAACGGCCCGGACTCGGTGGTCGTCTCCGGTGTCGCCGCCGATGTCGACGCCGTCGCCGAGCGGTGGCGTGAGGCGGGACGCAAGGCGACCCGGCTCCGGGTGAGCCACGCGTTCCATTCGCCGCTGATGGACCCGATGCTCGACGAGTTCCGCCAGGTCCTGGAGAGCGTGACCGCCAGGACGCCGGAGATCGCGATCGTGTCGACGCTCACCGGCGCGCGGGCGGCCGCCGAGGAGCTGGCGTCGCCCGAGTACTGGGTGCGGCACGTGCGCGAGTCGGTGCGGTTCGCCGACGCCGTTGTCGCCACGGGCGCGGACGTCCTCGTCGAGATCGGACCCGGCGGTGTGCTGTCCGCGCTCGGCCAGGAGTCCCTGCCCGACGGGGCCTTCGTCCCGGCGCTGCGCGGCGACCGTCCGGAGGACGAGGCCGTCATGACCGCACTCGCCGCCCTGCACGTGCGCGGCGTGCCCGTCGACTGGGCCGCCTACTACGCGGGTACCGCCCACACCGTCGAGCTGCCCACGTACGCCTTCCAGTACCAGCGGTTCTGGCCCGACACGAGCATGCGGCCCGCCACCGACGCCTCCGGCCTCGGGCTCGGCTCCGCCGACCACCCGCTGCTCGGCGCCGCGGTCACGCTCGCGGACGAGGACACCGCCCTGTTCACGGGCAGGCTCTCGCTGCGCACGCACCCGTGGCTGGCCGGGCACGAGATCATGGGCTCGGTGCTGCTGCCCGGCACGGCGTTCGTCGAGCTGGCGGTGCAGGCCGGCGACCAGGTCGGCTGCGCCTGCGTGGAGGAGCTGACGCTTCAGACGCCCCTGATGCTGCCCGCACAGGGCGGCGTACAGGTCCAGGTGCGGGTCGGCGCGCCCGACGCGTCGGGCCGGCGCCCGGTGACGGTCCACGCGCGCGACGAGAACGGCGACCTGCCCTGGGTCCGGCACGCGAGCGGCGTCCTTGCGGACGACGACAGTGCTCCCGCCGCCCTCGACGCGTGGCCGCCCGCGGGAGCCGAGGCCGTGGACCTGGACGGGTTCTACGACCACATGGCCGACGGCGGCTTCGCCTACGGGCCGGTGTTCCGGAACCTGCGGGGCGCGTGGCGGCACGGGAACGAGGTGTTCGCCGAGGTCGCGCTGCCCGACGACGTGGAGGCGGGACGGTTCGGCCTGCACCCGGCGCTGCTCGACGCCGCGCTCCACGCCATCGGCCTCATGGGCGGGACCGACGGCCCCGGCAGGCTGCCGTTCTCCTGGACGGGGGTACGGCTGCACGCTTCCGGTGCGACGGGGCTGCGGGTGCGGTTGTCGCCCGCCGGGGCGGACGGGGTGTCGCTGACGGTCGCGGACGGCTCCGGCGCTCCGGTGGCCACCATCGACTCGCTGGTGGTGCGCGCGGTGGCGCCGGGTTCGCTCGGCGCGGCGCGCGGCCACGATGCGCTGTTCCGCCTCGACTGGGTGCCCGCTTCGATGCCGGCCCGCAGTGCCGGTTCGGTGGCGGAGTTCACGGACCGGGCCGCGCTGCGGTCGGCCCTGGACGCGGGGGAGACGCTGCCGGAGAACACCGTCGTGCGGTGCGCGCGTCCCGCCGGCATGGATGCGGACGCGGTGCACCGGCAGGCGCACACCGCCCTGGAGCTCGTGCAGGGCTGGCTGGCCGACGAGCGCTGCGCGGCGTCGCGGCTGGTGCTGGTGACCCGTGGTGCGGTGGCGGTCGGGGCCGGGGACGACGTGCCCGACCTGGCGTCCGCCGCCGTGTGGGGCCTGGTGCGGACGGCACAGTCCGAGAACCCGGACCGCTTCGTCCTGGTGGACGTCGACGACGAGCACGGCTGGAAGTCGGCCATCGGGAGCCCCGAACCCGAGCTGGCCGTGCGCGGCGGTGAACCCTTCGTGCCCAGGCTGGTGCGGGCCCGTCCGGCCGAGGCCGAGGGTCCGGGCTTCGGTACCGGTGCGGTGCTGGTGACCGGTGCGAGCGGCATGCTCGGCGGTCTGGTGGCGCGGCATCTCGTGGAGCGGCACGGGGTACGGGACCTGGTCCTGGCGAGCAGGCGCGGCCAAGTGGGCCCGCTGTACGAGGAGTTGACGGGCCTGGGCGCCGGGGTCGCCGTGGTCGCCTGTGACGTGGCGGACCGTGACGCGGTGGCGGCGCTGCTGGCCGAGCACCCGGTGACGGCTGTCGTGCATGTGGCGGGCGTGCTGGACGACGGCGTCATCGAGTCGCTGACCCCCGAGCGGATCGACACCGTGTTCCGCCCGAAGGTCGACGCCGCCTGGAACCTCCACGAGCTGACCCGCGACCTGGACCTGTCCGCGTTCGTGGTGTTCTCCTCGGCCGCAGGCACCTTCGGCAATCCCGGGCAGGGCAACTACGCCGCGGCCAACGCCTACTTGGACGCGCTCGCCCAGCACCGCCGTGCCCAGGGCCTGCCGGCCACCTCGCTGGCCTGGGGCCTGTGGGCCGGAGAGGACGGCATGGGCGCCCGGCTGGCCGAGACCGGCGCCGCGGGCCTGACCGCCGAGGAAGGCCTTCAGCTGTTCGACGCGGTGGCTCTCGGGGCGGACCCGGTCGTCGTGCCCATGCGGCTCGACCTGCGGGCAGTGCGCGGCGCGGCCGCCGTGCCGGCGCTGCTCAGCGGCCTGGTGCGGACGACGACCCGCAGGGCGGCGGAGACCGGGAGCGACCCCGCCGCCGCGCTGCGGGACCGGCTGGCGGCGATGCCGGCGACCGAACGGCCCGCTGCCCTGGTGGACCTGGTGTGCGCGCACGTCGCGGCCGTCCTCGCCCTGCCCGGCTCCGAAGCGGTCGACGAGCGGCGCGCGTTCACCGAGCTCGGCTTCGACTCGCTCACGGCGGTCGAGCTGCGCAACCGGCTGGGCGCCGCCACCGGCCTGCGGCTGCCCGCGACGCTGGTCTTCGACCACCCGACCCCGCTCGACCTGGTCGGCCACCTCGTGGACACGCTCGTCGTGGACGAGCCCGGCGGCGTGGCACCCCTGCTCGCCGAACTCGGCCGCATCGAGGCGAGCCTCGCCGCGGTCAGGCCCGGCGACGACGCGGACGACCTGGTCGGCGCCCGCCTGTCGGCGCTGCTCACCGCGTGGCGCGACAGCCGCGCCGACGCCGCCCCGCAGGCGTCCGACGACCTCGACGCCGCGACGGACGACGAGATGTTCGACCTGCTCGGCAAAGAGTTCGGCATTTCCTGACCCGTCCGGCCACACCACTTGCTCGACGTTCCCTGGAGTAGAGAAGGCATGGAAAACGAGGACAAGCTCCGTTATTTCCTCAAGCGGGTCACCGCTGACCTGCGCGAGACGCGTCAGCGGTTGCGCGAGGTCGAGGAGGGCGAGCAGGAGCCGGTCGCGATCATCGGCATGAGCTGCCGCTACCCCGGCGGCGTGCGCTCCCCCGAGGACCTGTGGGAGCTGGTCGCCGGCGGCCGCGACGGCGTGACGGCGTTCCCCACCGACCGGGGCTGGGGCGACGTCCACCTGTCCGACCCCGAGGACCCCGACCGCGTCTTTCGCACCGAGGGCGGATTCCTGCACGACGCGGCCGAGTTCGACCCCGGACTGTTCGGGATATCGCCGCGCGAGGCGCTCGCGATGGACCCGCAGCAGCGGCTGCTGCTCGAAACCTCCTGGGAGGCGTTCGAGCGGGCCGGGATCGACGCGTCGCAGCTGCGCGGCAGCAGGACGGGCGTGTTCGCGGGCGTCATGTACCACGACTACACGTCGCGGCTGCGGTCGGTGCCGGAGGGCGTCGAGGGCTTCCTCGGCACCGGCGGCTTCGGCAGCGTCGCCTCCGGCCGCGTGTCGTACACGTTCGCGCTGGAGGGCCCCGCCGTCACGGTCGACACGGCCTGCTCGTCCTCCCTGGTCACGCTGCACCTCGCGGCCCAGGCGCTGCGCTCGGGCGAGTGCACGCTCGCCCTCGCGGGCGGCGTCACCGTGATGGCGACCCCGGACACGTTCATCGGCTTCAGCAAACAGCGCGGCCTCGCCGCGGACGGCCGGTGCAAGTCCTTCGCCGACAGCGCCGACGGCACCGGCTGGGGCGAGGGCGCCGGCATGCTGCTCCTGGAGCGGCTGTCCGACGCCCGCCGAGGCGGCCACCCGGTCCTCGCGGTCCTGCGCGGCTCGGCCGTGAACCAGGACGGCGCGTCCAACGGCCTGACCGCGCCCAACGGCCCCTCGCAGCAGCGTGTGATCCGGCAGGCCCTGGACAGCGCCGGACTGACCGCGGCCCAGGTCGACATGGTCGAGGCGCACGGCACCGGCACGACCCTCGGTGACCCGATCGAGGCCCAGGCCCTGCTCGCCACGTACGGCCGGGACCGTACCGGCGAGCCGCTGTGGCTGGGGTCCGTGAAGTCCAACATCGGCCACACACAGGCCGCCGCCGGCGCCGCGGGCGTCATCAAGATGGTCATGGCGATGCGGCACGGCGTGCTGCCGCCGACACTGCACGTGGACGAGCGCTCCCGGCACGTCGACTGGGCGGCGGGGGCCGTGGAACTGCTCACCGAGGCGCGGCCGTGGCCCGAGACGGGCCGGCCGCGCAGGACGGCGGTGTCGTCGTTCGGCATCAGCGGCACCAATGCCCACGTCGTCCTCGAACAGGCCCCGGCCGAGGCCGATGAGGCCGAGGACATCCACGGTGAGCCCGTCGCCCCCGTCCTGGCCGACGCGGTCCCGTGGGTGCTGTCCGGCAACGACCCCGCCGCGCTGCGCGAGCGTGCCGCCGCCCTCCTCTCCCAGGTGGACGGCGAGGGCGCACCGGCGCGGGGCCGGAACGCGTCGGCCGTGGACGTCGGCTTCTCACTCGCCGTGACCAGGACCGCGCTGGAGCACCGGGCCGCCGTCGTCGGCGCGGACCGCACGGAACTGCTGCGTGGCCTTCGGGCCCTGGCCGAGGGAGGCGAGGCACCGAACCTGGTGCGCGGCACGGTGGGCACCCGCGGCAAGCTCGCCTTCCTGTTCAGCGGACAGGGCAGCCAGCGCGTCGGCATGGGGCGTGAACTGTACGGGGAGTTCCCCGTGTTCGCCGAGGCCCTGGACGAGGTCTGCGCCCACCTGGACCCGCACCTGGACCGGCCGCTCGCGGACGTGCTCTTCGCCGAGCCCGGCACCGGGGCCGCCGCCCTGCTCGACCTGACCACCTACACGCAGCCCGCGCTGTTCGCCGTCGAGGTGGCCCTGTTCCGCCTCGTCACGGCGTGGGGCCTCACCCCGCAGTTCCTCGCGGGCCACTCCATCGGCGAACTGGCGGCCGCGCATGTGTCCGGCGTGTTCTCCCTCGCCGACGCCTGCGCGCTGGTCGCCGCCCGCGGCAGGCTCATGGGGGCCCTGCCCGAGGGCGGGGCGATGCTGTCGCTGCGCGCGGACGAGGACACCGTGCGCCGCCTGATCGCCGAGCACGGCGGCACGGTGGACGTCGCGGCCGTCAACGGCCCCGGGTCCACGGTGGTCGCGGGCGACGCCGACGCGGTCGCCGCCCTCGACGCCGCATGGCGGGAACAGGGCGGGAAGACCCGCTACCTGCGGGTCAGCCACGCGTTCCACTCCCCGCACGTGGACGCCGTCCTGGCGGACTTCCGCGCCGTCGCCCGCACCGTCACCTACGGGACGCCCACGATCCCCGTCGTGTCCACCCTGACCGGTGCCGTGCTGTCTGCGCAGCAGGCGCGCGACCCGGAGCACTGGGTGCGCCACGTCCGCGAGGCCGTGCGGTTCCTCGACGGCGTACGGTGCCTGCGCGACCAGGGCGTCACGAACTTCCTGGAGCTGGGCCCCGACGCGGTGCTGACCGCGGCGGGACGCGACTGCGTCGACGAGGGCGCGTTCCTGGTGGCCGCGGCACGCGCGAACCGGCCCGAGGGCACCGCGCTCACCGCCGCGGTCGCGGCCCTGCACACGCGGGGTGTCACCCTCGACTGGCGATCCGTGTTCGCGGGACGCGGCGCCCGGCGCGTCGACCTGCCCACGTACCCGTTCCAGCGCACCAGGTACTGGCTGGACGCGGGCACCCACGCCGGCGACGTCGCCTCGGTCGGCCTGCGGCCCGCCGACCACCCGCTGCTGGGAGCCGCGGTCACCCTCGCCGACGAGGAGGGCGCCCTGCTCACCGGCAGGCTCTCCCTGGCCACCCACCCGTGGCTGGCCGACCACACCGTCGGCGGAGTGGTCCTGGTGCCCGGTGCCGCGTTCCTGGAACTCGCGATCAGGGCCGGCGACCAGGTGGGACTCGACCACGTCGAGGAGCTGACACTGGCGGCACCCCTGGTCCTGCCGGAGGACGGCGCGGTGCGCCTCCAGGTGTCCGTCGGAGCGCCGGACGAGTCGGGGCGCCGGACACTGACCTGCCACGCGCGCGCCGACGACGCGGGCGACGACGAGCCGTGGACGCGGCACGCCTTCGGCACCCTCGCGACGGGCGACGACACCCCGGTCACCCCGGTCGCCCCGGCCACCGCCGGTGAGGCCTGGCCGCCCGCGGGCGCGGAGCGGATCGACGTCGAGGGCCGCTACGACGACCTCGCGGCGACGGGGCTCGGCTACGGGCCCGCGTTCCGCGGCCTGCGCGAGGCCTGGCGGCGGGGCGACGAGGTGTTCGTCGCGGTGGAACTGCCCGACCAGGACGCCGCGGCCCCCTTCGCGCTGCACCCCGCGCTCCTCGACTCCGTGCTGCACGCCATCGGACTCGGCGGCTTCGTCGCCGACGCGGAGCGCCTGCACCTGCCCTACTCCTGGCGCGGGGTACGCCTGCACCGCAGCGGCGCGACCGTGCTGCGCGGGCGGCTCTCCCCGGCGGGCGCCGCCGGCGTCGCGCTCGCCCTGAGCGACGGTACGGGCGCCCCCGTCGCCACGGTCGAGGCCCTGTCCCTGCGGCCCCTGACACCGGACGCGCTGAGCGGCGACCGGCTGGACTCGCTGTTCCGCGTCGACTGGGCGACCGTCAGGCCCGCCCCCTCCACCACGGCCCGCTGGGCGGTCCTCGGAGACGGCCTCGACCCGGCGCAGACCACCGAACCGGTGCGCACGTACGCGGACCTGGCCGCGCTGGCCGAGGACCGGGTCCCGGACCTCGTGTTCGCCCCGGTCCCCGCGGCCGAGGGCCCCGCGGAGGCGACGCACCGGGCGCTGGCGCTGCTGCAGAGCTGGCTCGCCGACGAGCGGTTCGGCTCCGCACGGCTGGTGATCGTCACCACCGGCGCGGTCGCCGCGGGCACCGACGAGGACGTCCCCGACCTGACCGCCGCGCCGGTGTGGGGCCTCGTCCGCGCGGCGCAGGCCGAGCACCCCGGCCGGTTCGTCCTCGTCGACGCCGACCGGCCGGCGACCGCGCTGTCCGCACTTCCCGGTGCCGTCGAGACCGGTGAGCCCCAACTGGCCCTGCGTGCAGGGGAGCTGCGCGTGCCCAGGCTGGTGCGGGCCCGTCCGGCCGAGGCCGAGGGTCCGGGCTTCGGTACCGGTGCGGTGCTGGTGACCGGTGCGAGCGGCATGCTCGGCGGTCTGGTGGCGCGGCATCTCGTGGAGCGGCACGGGGTACGGGACCTGGTCCTGGCGAGCAGGCGCGGCGAAGTGGGCGCGCTGTACGAGGAGTTGACGGGCCTGGGCGCCGGGGTCGCCGTGGTCGCCTGTGACGTGGCGGACCGTGACGCGGTGGCGGCGCTGCTGGCCGAGCACCCGGTGACGGCCGTCGTGCATGTGGCGGGCGTGCTGGACGACGGTGTCATCGAGTCGCTGACCCCCGAGCGGATCGACACCGTGTTCCGCCCGAAGGTCGACGCCGCCTGGAACCTCCACGAGCTGACCCGCGACCTGGACCTGTCCGCGTTCGTGGTGTTCTCCTCGGCCGCGGGCACCTTCGGCAATCCCGGGCAGGGCAACTACGCCGCGGCCAACGCCTACTTGGACGCGCTCGCCCAGCACCGCCGCGCCCAGGGCCTGCCCGCGGCCTCACTGGCCTGGGGCCTGTGGGCGGACGCCGGCGGTATGACCGGCGAGCTGGCCGAGACCGACCGCGGGCGCCTCGCCCGGGCCGGTGTCGCCGGGCTGTCCGCCGAGGAGGGCCTGCGGCTGTTCGACGCCGCCCTCGCGCTCCCCGCCGCCGTGGCCGTGCCCATGAGGCTCGACCTGGCGCCGCTGCGGGCACGCCCCGAGACCGTCCCCGCGCTGCTGCGCGCGCTCGTGCGCACGGCACGCCCCGAAGCCGCCAGGACCGAGGGCGGACTCGCGGCACGGATCGCGGCGCTGCCGAAGGACGAGCGCCTGCCCGCGCTGCTCGACGTCGTCCGCACGGCCGTCGCCGCCGTGCTCGGCCACGCCTCGGCCGCCGAGGTGGAACCGGAGCGGGCCTTCGGCGAACTCGGCTTCGACTCGCTCACGGCGGTCGAGCTGCGCAACCGGCTCGACACCGCCACGGGCCTGCGCCTGCCCGCCACGCTGGTCTTCGACTACCCGACGCCCCTGGTTCTCGCGGACCACCTGCACTCCGAGCTGCTCGGCGGCGAAGAGGCAGCGACGGCGACCCTCCGCACGGCCGCCGCCGACGACGAGCCGATCGCCATCGTCGGCATGAGCTGCCGCTACCCCGGCGGGGTGAGCTCGCCGGAAGACCTGTGGCGCCTGGTTTCCGAGGGCCGCGACGCGGTCTCCGCCTTCCCGGACAACCGGGGCTGGGACGTGGAGGCGCTCTACGACCCCGACCCCGAACGGACCGGCACCAGCAGCGTCCGGCACGGCGGCTTCCTGTACGACGCCGCCGAGTTCGACCCGGTGTTCTTCGGCATGTCGCCGCGCGAGGCGCTGGCGGTCGACCCGCAGCAGCGCCTCCTCCTCGAAACGTCGTGGGAGGCCATGGAGCGGGCCGGTCTCGACCCGAAGTCGCTGCGCGGCAGCGCCACCGGCGTGTTCGCGGGCGTGATGTACAACGACTACGCCTCCCGGCTCAGCCGCGCCCCCGAGGGCTTCGAGGGCCAGCTCGGTGTCGGCAGCTCGGGCAGCGTCGCCTCCGGCCGGGTGTCGTACGTGTTCGGTCTCGAAGGCCCCGCGATGACCGTGGACACCGCGTGCTCCTCATCCCTGGTGGCGCTGCACCTCGCCGCGCAGGCGCTGCGCTCGGGCGAGTGCACGCTGGCGCTCGCGGGCGGCGTGACGGTGATGTCCAGCCCAGCCACCTTCGTGGAGTTCAGCAGGCAGCGGGGCCTGGCCCCGGACGGCCGCTGCAAGGCCTTCTCCGCCGACGCGGACGGCACCGGCTGGGGCGAGGGCGTCGGCATGCTCGTCCTGGAACGCCTCTCCGACGCCCGCCGCCACGGCCACCCGGTCCTCGCCGTCGTACGCGGCTCGGCCGTGAACCAGGACGGCGCGTCCAACGGCCTGACCGCGCCGAACGGCCCCTCGCAGCAGCGCGTCATCCGGCAGGCCCTCGCCAACGCGGGGCTGACGCCGGCCGACGTGGACGCCGTCGAGGCGCACGGCACCGGCACCACCCTCGGCGACCCCATCGAGGCCCAGGCGCTCCTCGCCACGTACGGCCAGGACCGCGGCGGCGAGCCGCTGTGGCTCGGGTCGCTGAAGTCCAACATCGGCCACACCCAGGCCGCGGCCGGTGTCGGCGGCGTGATCAAGATGGTGATGGCGATGCGGCACGGCACGCTGCCGCGGACCCTGCACGTCTCCGAGCGCTCCCCGCACGTCGACTGGTCCGCGGGCGCCGTGGACGTCCTGGCGGAGGCCCGGTCGTGGCCGCAGACGGGACGGCCGTCGCGCGCGGGCGTGTCCTCGTTCGGCGTGAGCGGCACCAACGCGCACGTGGTCCTGGAGCAGGCGCCCGAGGAGGCGGCGCCCGAGGAGGCCGCGGCCGAGGTGCCGTCGGTGTCCGGGCCGGCCCCGTTGGTGCTGTCCGCCCGCACGGAAGGCGCACTGCGCGCGCATGCGGCCCAACTCGCGCCCGTTGTGGAGGGGTTCGGGGTGGCGGGTGTGGCGGACGCGCTGTTGTCGCGGTCGGTGTTCGATCACCGGGCCGTGGTGGTGGCCGGTGGTGCGGATGCGCTGGCGGCGGTGGCGCAGGGGGCCGAGTCCGCCCGTGCGGCGGTCGGTGTCGCGCGCCCCGCGGGCAAGGTGGCGTTCGTCTTCCCCGGCCAGGGATCGCAGTGGCTGGGGATGGGGACGGAGCTGGCGCAGTCGTCACCGGTGTTCCGAGCCTCGCTCGATGCGTGTGCGCAGGCGCTGGCCCCACATGTGGACTGGTCGTTGGGGGACGTCCTGGGCGACGCCGACGCGCTGGAGCGGGTGGATGTGGTCCAGCCCGTGCTGTTCGCGGTGATGGTGTCGCTGGCCGCGCTGTGGCGTTCGTACGGTGTCGAGCCGGACGCGGTGGTGGGACACAGTCAGGGTGAGATCGCCGCCGCGCATGTCGCGGGCGCTCTGTCGCTGGAGGATGCCGCGAAGGTCGTGGCGTTGCGCAGCCGGGCGATCCTGGCGTTGTCGGGGCGGGGCGGCATGGTCTCGCTCGCGGCGACGGTCGGGGCGACGCGTGAGCGGATCGCCCACTGGGACGGGCGGATCTCGGTCGCGGCGGTCAACGGCCCGGGTTCGGTGGTCGTGGCGGGTGACGCGGACGCCCTCGACGAGCTCATGGAGTCCTGCGCCGCCGATGACGTTCGGGCTCGTCGGGTTCCCGTCGACTACGCCTCCCACTCGTCGCACGTCGAGCGTATCGAATCGGAGCTGGCGGATGCGCTGGCCGGGGTGGAGCCCCAGGCCGTTCAGGTGCCGATGCTGTCCACGGTCACCGGGGAGTGGCTGACCGGGACCGAGGCGGGTGCCGACTACTGGTACCGGAACCTGCGGGAGACCGTGCGGTTCGAGGACGCCACGCGCGGTCTCCTGGAGCACGGCGTCGGCACGTTCGTCGAATGCAGCCCGCATCCGGTGCTGGTCTTCGGGGTGCGCGAGACGCTGGAGGCGACCGACGACGACGCGATCGTGGTGGGCACGCTGCGCCGGGACGAAGGCGGTCTCGACCGGTTCCTGCTCTCGGCCGCCGAGGCGTACGTCGAGGGCCTGCCCTTCGACTGGCGTGCCGTCGTGCCCGCCGGACGCCCCGTCGACCTGCCGACCTATCCCTTCCAGCGCAAGCGCTACTGGCTGGACGCTCCCCGTGACCTGAGCTTCGCCGAGGCTGCCGGCGGTCTCGGCCTGGCCGGCGCGGACCACCCGCTGCTCGGCGCCGCCGTGGACCTCGCCGACGGGCAGGGCCTCGTGTGCACCGGCAGGCTCGGTACGGACACCCACCCGTGGCTCGCCGACCACGCCGTCGGGCAGACGGTCCTGCTGCCCGGCACGGCCTTCGCGGAGATCGCGCTCGCCGCGGGCGACCGGCTCGGCCTGGACGAGGCGGAAGAGCTGACACTGGCCGCGCCGCTGGTGCTGCCCGAACGCGGCGGCGTACGCCTGCGGGTGACGGTCGGCGGCGACGACGGCGTGGGCCGCCGCACGCTGAGCATCGACTCCCGCCCGGACGACCCGGCCGCCGACGCCGACTGGACCCGGCACGCCACCGGCTTCCTCACCACCAAGGCCCCCGCCGAGCCGGCCGCGCTCACCCAGTGGCCGCCCGCCGGAGCCGAACCCGTCGACATCGACGGCCTCTACGACGGACTGGAGGAGGCCGGGTTCGTCTACGGGCCCGCCTTCCAGGGCCTTCGTGCGGCGTGGCGCGGCGACGGCGCCGTGTACGCCGAGATCGGACTCGACGAGGACCAGCACCGGGACGCCGCGTCGTTCGGGCTCCATCCGGCGCTCCTGGACGCCGCGCTGCACGCCTGCATGCTCGGCGGCCTCGTCGAGGACGCCGGTCGGCCCCGGCTGCCGTTCTCCTGGAGCGGCATCCGGTGGCATGCGACCGGTGCCACCACGGCGCGGGTCCGGCTCACGCCGGCCGGACCCGACGCCGTTTCCCTGGAACTGGCCGACGCACAGGGTCACCCCCTGGCGACGGTCGCATCCCTGGTCCTGCGGCCGATCGCCGCGGACCAGTGGGGTGCGCGCCACTGCGATGCGCTGTTCCGGCTGGAGTGGGTGGCCGCACCGACCCGTGCGGCCACCCCCGCTCCCGCCCGCGGTTGCGCGGTCGTCGGCCCCGACGACCTGAAGGCAGGCGCGGGCCTCGGTGCGTCCGGCGTGACCGTCGCCGAGCACCGGGACCTCGCGGCCCTCGCCGAGGCCGGAGTGCCCGAGCTGGTGGTCGTCCCGTGCGCCGCGGACGGCCCGGAGCCGGTCTCCGCCGCTCGCGCCGTTGCGCTGCGCGCGCTGCGGCTGGCCCAGGAGTGGCTGGCCGACGACCGGTTCCTCGACTCCCGCCTCGTCTTCGTGACCCGCGGGGCCGTCGCGACCGGACCGGACGAGGACGTGCCCGACATCGCCGCCGCGGCGGTGTGGGGCCTGATCCGGTCCGCGCAGTCCGAGAACCCCGACCGGTTCGCGCTGGTGGACGTGGACGCGCAGGACGCGTCCTGGGCGGTGCTGCCCGCCGTCCTCACCAGCGCCGAGGCCGGTGCCGGTCGTGCCGAGCCGCAGATGGCCGTGCGCGCCGGTGACGTGCTGGTGCCGCGCCTGGCACGGCCCGCACCGTCCGCGACCGGGTCCCCGATCGCGTTCACGCCCGGCGGCACCGTCCTCGTGACCGGCGCCACCGGCATGATCGGCAGCCTCGTCACCCGGCACCTGGTGACCGAGTACGGCGTGCGGCACCTCGTGCTGGCCAGCCGCAGCGGCGCCGCCGCGCCCGGAGCGGACGAACTCCGCGCCGAACTCGCCGGCCTCGGCGCCCACGTGACGCTCGCCGCCTGCGACGTCACCGACCCCGCGGCGCTCACGGAGCTGCTGGCCGCGGTGCCCGTGGACCACCCGCTGACCGGCGTGGTGCACTCGGCGGGCGCGCTGGACGACGGCGTGATCGGCTCGCTGACGCCGGAGCGGATGGACACCGTGTTCCGGCCGAAGGCCGACGCGGCATGGCACCTGCACGAGCTGACCCGCGACCTCGGGCTGTCCGCGTTCGTCCTGTTCTCCTCCGCCGCGGGCATCCTCGGCGGCCCCGGCCAGGGCAACTACGCGGCGGCCAACGCGTTCCTCGACGCGCTCGCCCACCACCGCAGGGCGGCCGGTCTCCCCGCGACGTCACTGGCGTGGGGCCTGTGGGAGACGGCCAGCGCGATGACCGGCGACATGGCGGAGTCCGACGTGGCACGCCTGTCCCGCTCCGGCGTCGCGGGCCTGACCCAGGAGGAGGGGCTCGCGCTGTTCGACCTCGGATGCGCGACGGGCGACGCGGTCGTGGTGCCGATGCGCCTCGACGTCGGCGCATTGCGCGGTCGTCCCGACGCGGTGCCCCCGCTGCTGCGCGGCCTCGTACGCACCCGCGCCACGCGGGCGGCGGCCGAGGCGGGCGCGGAGCCGCTGACGCGGCGCCTGGCCGGGCTGACGGAGGAGGACCAGGAGCGCGAACTGCTCCGGCTCGTCCGGGACCGGACGGCGGCCGTGCTCGGGTACGCCCCGGACGACATCGACGTCTCCGGTGCCCTGACCCAGCTGGGCCTCGACTCCCTGACCGCGCTGCAACTGCGCAACCAGCTCGCGGGCGCGACCGGGCTGCGCCTGCCCACCACCGTCGTGTTCGACAAGCCGACCGGACCGGCGCTCGCCGCGTACCTGCGGCGCGGGCTCGCCGCGGAAGTCGCGGGCGCCGCTCCCGCAGCGCCCGCGGCCCTGGCGGTCGAGGACACGCTCACCGGCCTGTACCGGCAGGCGATCGACCTCGGGCTGTACGAGGAGGGATGGCAGCTGGTGATGACGGCCGCACGGGTGCGGCCGGTGTTCGAGGCGGCGGACGAGGCGCCCGCCCTGCCGGCGGTCACGCTGGCGACCGGGCCGGGAACCCCGCTGCTGTGCTTCCCGCCGATGATGGCGCCCTCCGGCCCGCACTACTTCGGCCGGTTCGCCCCCGTGTTCGCGGGCGAGCGGGACGTGACCGTGCTGCCCCATCCCGGCTTCGCGCCGGGGGAGTTGCTGCCCGCGAACCGTGAGGCGATCGTCCGCTTCCAGGCCGAGGCCGTCCAACGGCAGGCGGGCGAGAGGCCGTTCGTGCTCCTCGGCTACTCTTCGGGCGGATGGATGGTCAACGCGGTCGCCGCCCTGCTCGAACGGCAGGGCACCGCACCGGCGGCGGTGGTGCTCGTCGACACCTACACCGCGACGAACTCGTTCGAGGCCCGCCTGGAGGCGGCACTGAGGGAGCGCGGGTCCACCAGCGAGGCGTTCGAGCTGCTGACCGGCGCGCAGCTGACCGGCCAGGGCGGCTACGTCCGCGTGTTCGACGACTGGAAGCCCGACCCGATCGAGGCGCCGACCCTCTATGTGCACGCCACCTTCCCGCCGGGGGAGCCGACGGCGCTGGAGACCGAGGACCGCTGGCAGCCGGAGTGGCCGTACCCGCACGAGGACGCCGACGTCCCCGGAGACCACTTCACCATCATGGAGGACCACTCCGAGTCGACGGCGCTCGCCGTGCGGGACTGGCTGGGCGACAGCAGGGGCGACCATCTCTGACAGCTCCGTCACCTCTGGACTCTCCGGGCTCTCTGAGCCTGGCCTCCCCGAGGCCGACCCCTCTGAGGCCGACCTCATCCGCATACGAAAACGACAGCAGAACGGACGATGTGACATGACAGTTGCCGACGGCAGTGACCTCTGGCTCCGCCGGTTCCACCCCGCGCCGGACGCCCCCGCCCGGCTGGTGTGCTTCCCGCACGCCGGCGGATCCGCGAGCTTCTACTTTCCCGTCTCGGCCGCGCTCCAGAACGACAGCGAGGTGGCGATCCTCCAGTACCCCGGCCGCCAGGACCGGCGGAACGAGCCGCACGTGGACGACATCGGCGAGCTCGCCGACCGGATCGCGCCGCTGACGGAGCCGCTCTTCGACCGGCCCGTCGTGTTCTTCGGGCACAGCATGGGGGCGATCGTCGCGTTCGAGGTCGCGCGGCGGCTCCAGGGCCGTGGCCACACGCCCGCGATGCTCTTCGTCTCCGGCAGGCGCGCACCGTCGACGCACCGCGTGGAGAACGTCCACCAGCGCGACGACGACGGGCTCATGGCCGACGTGAAGGCCCTGAGCGGCACCGACACCCAGGTGCTCGGCGACGAGGAGATCCTGCGGATGGTGCTGCCCGCCATCCGCAGCGACTACCGGGCCATCGAGACCTACGGCCCCGAGGACGGCACCGTCGACTCCCCGGTCACCGCGCTGATAGGCGACGACGACCCGAAGTCGACGGTCGAGGAAGCGGACGCGTGGCGCGCCCACACGACGGCCGCGTTCCGCCTCCAGGTGTTCGGCGGCGGGCACTTCTTCATCAGCTCCCGCGCGGCGGAGGTGACCCAGGTCCTGCGCGAGGGACTGCGCGGCGCCGTCGCCGTCGGCTGAACACCGGAATGTGCTGAACACCGGAACGCACTGAACACGGGAATGAACTGAGCCCTTTCCCGGGCTGAGCACGGGAAAGGGCTCAGCCCGGGAGAGCGGGGGCCGGACGAGGAAGTCGTCCGGCTCCCGCCGAGAGCACGTCGATGCTGCCGCAGACATGCGGCACAGGAAGCGAAGAACGGAGCCGGACACGTCGACGCCGGACGGGCAGACGAGGGCGCGAAGCCTCTGGTCGACACGGTTGTCCTGGTCGAAAACCCGTCTATCAGGGGCTCCACCACGCTGTCAGGCGTCACACCACCGAACGGAACTTGGAACGGCCCTGCCCCGAGGCGACGTGTCTCACCGGTAGCCGGTCCAGTATCCCTGGGTTCCAGGGCATTGATGGTAGGTGTTCGATGCCCAGAGTGCCTGGCCTGTGGAGCTCCAGATCACGAAATTCCCGTCCGCCTGGACAATGGCCACGTTGCCGGCGTGGCCGTCGGTTCTGGACACCCATGTGGCGTGCCTGTCCACAGTTCCGTAGGTGCGCCAGAGGGAGAGGTTTCCGCTGCTCTGGAACAGAGCGTCGGACAAGCCGGGATATATGGTGTTTGTGCCGCTGGACCACACCGGCTTTGTCGAACCCTGGCCCTGGCAGTACAACACCAGGTTCCCGTCGGTCTGCATCTTCAGTACGGTGAACGGCCCCCACCACTCGTGGGTGGCATCGTAGTCGGTGTTGTCGAAGCGGATCAGCGTCTGGTGGCTGCAGCCGTCGCCGCCGGTACACACCAGCGATGCCGCATGAGCCGGTTGTGCCCCCATGCTGAAGAGCATGCTGCTGGACAGTGCGGCAGTCACCAGTGCCGCTTTGACTGTTTTCCAGACTTTCAATTTTCCTCCTGAAGTCGATGTGTATTGCATCCGAAGCCAGGTGTGCCGGGTCCAGGCCGAGACAGATGCAGCGCCAGCCGATGTCGCCAAGGGGCAGGATCGGATTCAAGACCTGTGGCGCCGCGTCTCCGCTCACGCCGCCTCGTGATCCTCCCCTTTCTCCTTGCCTGTCCTGCTTTCCGGCTCCCATCGTTCCGGTCGCGTCCGGACACGGGTAGCTTTCGTCATGCACGCGCAAAAGCCCTGATGAGGGCGTCAAGACCATGTGGGGGGCGACCTTGATACGCATTCATCTCGGGTCCGAGGGCTTAGGCAACGTCAGGATCTGTGCCCTCCCCGACTTCGACGCTGAACTGACGGCGGCCGGGGTGGCCCGTGCCCACCGCGGACGGCCCTGCGAACCGCTGGTGCAGCTCTACTCGCGCAGCACCTCGCCGGATCTCTCGGAGGGCGTCGGCCCCCTGTACCTCTCCCACTTGTTCGCGCGCCGCGGTCCCACGCCCTTCACCAAAGCCCTCGCCGAGGGAGACGACCGGGCCCACAGCGTCCTGACCAAGGCCGTCGACCACCTGCGCAGCACCGCCGTCGAGCCGCACCGCTCGGGCATTCGCTCGGCGGTCGCGGCCCGTGCGGCCGGTCTGTCCCACGTCTACGTCGGCAGCGGAGCCTCGGCGATGCTCCGTCGCCTCGGACACGACATCAGGCTCCGCCGCGGCGTCCTGGAGGTGCCGACGGTCTTCGACGCAGACCTCGAACTCGGTGAACGCTCGCTTCGGATCCAGGCAGTAGCCCTCAGCCGACGGGTGGCCCTGGCCGAGCCCGCCGGCGATCACCTGACCGTGCGGATCCCCGCCGGAGCCGCTCCACGAGCCGAGCCGGACCAACTGCAGGCGCTTCGGTCCCTGTTGGGTGCCGGCAGAGCGGAAACACTGGAGGCGATCGTCATGTCCGGAGGAGTCACCGGACGGCAATTGGCCGCACTCGTCGGCGTGTCGAACACCGCGGCAAGTCGGTACGCCGCAGCGCTACGGCGCGCTGGTCTGATTCGGAGCCTGCGCACGGGGCAGGCCGTCAAGCACGTCGCAACGCCCCTGGGCTATCACCTGGCACAGCCGGAGGCGACGAGCTGGTGCCCGTAGCGACCGGGGCGATGCCGTGCGGCGGGCGGAGGGTGTCATCGACGCCCCCGTCGACGGCAGGAGTTGGTGGAGGCCGGGTGCGGGAAGGGGCGAAGCTCCCGGCAGCGGGGGTTTCGACCCGATGCTGCTGCCCATCGATCGCCTCGTCGCCGACCGGTCCTACTACTCCGGCAAGCATTACCGGCACGGATGAATGTGCAGCAGGTCGCCCGCCTTGTCGAAGTGGTCAAGCCTGCGGCTGCTGGTGCAAGACGGCCCGGCTGATGGACACCGTCGGCGACAGGGGGCGTGCACGCGAGATCCCGGCCACCAGGACGGCCACATCGCGTGCGGGGTGAGCCGGGATTTCCACTCGCCGGGTTGTACGTCTGGGCGCGCGCTCTGATGATCGGGCGAGGTGCACCAGGTCGTCGGCGCGACGGGGCCTGAAGAGACACCGGTAGCCGACACCGGCACGCCTCAATTCCGGTACTGGCGGGTGCTGTTGAGGGCATGCTTGGTCTGTGGTGTCGTATCTCTCGACAGTTCGAGCGCCGGATGCTGTGCGCGGACGCGCGCGGGGGAGGGGGGACCATGCCGGAACTGCGGGCGCCCTCGGGGTGGAGCGCTGCCGCCGAGTCCCGGGTGAGCCTGGAGCAGTTGCTGTCGGTCGTCGGCTCGGGCGCCCTGGAACTGGACACGGCACCCGGCGGCCTCGCGGCGGCCGTCACCGGCGTAGCCGTACTGGACGTGCGGGATCCCGGTGTCCGGCCGCGTGAACTGCTGCTCGCCGTCGGTGTGGACGCGCATGCGGCCCAGGCGGTGGACGTGCTGCGCCGGGCCGGTGAGGCGGGCGCCGTGGGCGTGGTGTTCGGGCCGGAGCAGCTCGGCGGGGCCGCCGGGGCGCTGCGTTCGGCCGCCGGGGAGACCGGTACGGCGGTGTTGTTCCGCACCCCCTGGTGTTCCTGGGCCCAGCTGGTCGGCGTGCTGCGGGCTGGGCTCGCCTCGGCCGGGGCGCCCCCGCTGCCCGCTGCCCCACACCTCGCCCCCGGCGACCTCAACGGCCTGGCCGACGCGGTGGGTGCCCTGGTCGGCGGCGCGGTGACCGTCGAGGACACGGACTCCCGCGTGTTGGCGTACTCCTCGACCGAGGAGGACGTGGACGACATCCGCCGGCTGACCATCCTGGGTCGTCGCGTGCCGGCCTGGCGCGTCGCGTCGATGCGGGACGCGGGATTCTTCGCTGCCCTGTGGGCAACGGACGATGTCCTGCACCGGCGGGCCCATGGCGACGACCCCGAGCGCCTGGTGTGCGCCGTGCGGGCGGGTGGAGAGATCCTGGGCTCGCTGTGGGTGTGCGCGGTCACGGGCAGGCCGCTGGCCCCGGACGCGGCCGAGGTGCTGCGCGCGGCCGCCCGGACCGCCGCTGCGCACCTGCTCCACCATCGCACCCGCGGTGCGGACAGCCGCCTGGTGGAGGACGCGGCGCGCGCTCTGCTGGAGGGACGCGGATCACCCGACGCACTGGCGGAGCGGGCGGCGCTGACGGTCCAGGCCCCCTGTGCCGTGCTGGCAGTGGCCGCCGCGTCCGTGGCAGCGGACGGTGACCCGTCCCGGTGGCACGCGCTGCTCGGGCTGCACTGCGCCGCGTTGGGTCATCGTGCCGTGGTGGTTCCGGCGGGCGGCAGGCTGCTGGTGCTGGTCGGCTCGCTCGACCCCGACCCTGAGCGGGCCGACGGCGAGGTGAAGCGGTTGGGCGAGTCGCTGGTCGCGCGGGCCTCGGCGGCCACCGGTACGCAGTTGCGCGTGGGGCTCGGCGAGGTGGTGCCGGGGCTGATGGGGGCGGCCGAGTCCCGCCGGTCGGCCGAGCTGGCACTGAAGGGCTTGACGTACGCCGGTGGGCCGCGCGCCGTGGGCCGGACTGCGGACGTCGCGGACACGGTCGGTGTCCTGCAGGTCGTGGAGGCACTGCGGGACGTGACCCTGGCGCGGGGGACGTCGGTGGCGCGACTGGTCGCGCACGACGCCGAGAACGGCGGGCGGCTGGTCGAGACGCTGCGCGCGTACCTGGACCACTTCGGTGACGTGCCCTCCGCCTCGCGTGCGCTCGCGGTGCACCCCAACAGCCTGCGCTACCGGCTGCGCCGGATTACCGAGGTCTGCGGGCTGGACCTGGGCAGCGCGGACGCGCGTCTGCTGGCTCAACTGGAGTTACGGCTGCGGGAGCACGGTACCGGCACGAAGTGAGGTCGGCGCCCCGGTGCACGTGCACCACGGCGGGCACCGCTTTCGTGTGCGCGCACCATCATCGGGCACCGCTTTCGTGAGCGCGCACAACGGCGCGGCCCGGGATGTGCGAGCGCCCGGTCCGGTCGCAGCGCCGGCGGCCCTGTTCCTGCCGATGCGACGAAGACACGGCCGGTGCGCGACGGGCAGCCTGGACATCGGCCGGGCTTGGCCCGGACTGCGCAACCGACTCCGGAAGGCTCATCATGACCGCTGTGTCCACCGCCGCTGCACGGCGCGAACGCATCCTCCAGCAGGCCGTGAGGCAGGGGCTGCTGGACCCCGAGGCGTCCCTGCTCGCCGCGTTCGTCGATCTCGACGGCATCGCCGCGACCGTTTCGGACCTGTACGACGCCTTCTCCGACTCGCCCGGCGCCCTGCACGCCTTCGCCGCGAAGGCCAACTCCCTGGTGCCGGTGCTGAGCGAGCTGAACGGTCTCGGTATGGGCTGCGAGGTCGCCACGGCCGGCGAGCTGGCCCGGGCGCTGGCGGCCGGGTTCCCGCCCGACCGAATCGTGTTCGACTCGCCTGCCAAGACGCGTGAGGAGATTCGGCGGGCGCTGGCGCTGGGAGTGGCCGTCAACGTCGACAGCTTCCAGGAGCTGGAGCGGATCGCCCAGATCCTCCAAAGCCGCCCTTCCCGCTCGCGGATCGGGGTGCGGGTGAACCCGCAGGTGGGTGGCGGCAGCATCGCCGCGATGAGCACGGCCACGAGCACCTCCAAGTTCGGTGTGCCACTGGGGGACCCGGGCAGCCGCGAGCGGCTGATGCGGGCGTTCGGCGAGTTCCCCTGGCTGACCTGGGTGCACGCGCACACCGGATCGCAGGGCTGCCCGCTCCCTTTGATCGCGGAGGGGGTGGCGCAGGCGGTCGGGTTCGCCGAGCAGGTGGACGCGGCGTACGGCCCGGGCCGGGTCGTCGGCATCGACATCGGCGGCGGGCTCCCGGTGAACTTCGCCGGTGACGAGGTCACGCCGTCCTTCACCGCGTATGTCGGGCATCTGAAGAAGTCCGCGCCGCAGCTGTTCGCGGACCGCCGCTACCGGATCGTCACCGAGTTCGGCCGGTCCGTGCTGGCGAAGAACGGGTTCATGGCCGCGTACGTCGAGTACACCAAGATCTGCGGGGACCGGCCGATCGCCCTTACCCACGCCGGTGTCCAGGTCGCAACCCGGACCGTGTTCGCGCCGGACACCTGGCCGCTGCGGATCGAGGCGCACGACGCGTCCGGCACAGCCAAGCCGGGGCCGCTCGTGCGCCAGGATGTCGCGGGTCCCGCCTGCTTCGCCGGGGACCTGCTGGCCGGCGACCGTGCGCTGCCGCTGCTCCAGCCCGGCGACCTCGTCGTCGTACCGGACACTGGCGCCTACTACTTCTCGACGCCGTTCCACTACAACAGCCTTCCCGAACCTGCGGTGCACGGCTTCCGGGTGGACGCGGACGGCCGGATCCGGTTCACGCTCCTGCGTCCCGCGCAGGACCCGTGGCACGTGTCCGGGTACGACGGCGTGGCCGTGGCGGACCTCGAATGGGCGGCCGTGCCGGCCGGCGAGTCCCGGTGAGGGGCACGCGGTGAGCCGGAACGAACGTGAGCGGCCCGAGAGGGACGGGCCGCTCCTGACCCAGCGTGCCGCGATCGTGTTCCTGTTGTCCGCGCTGGCCGGTGTCGGCGCCACCGTGCTGGCGGCCCTGGGCGGCGACGCGTGGCCGGTCGCAGTGAGCGTCGGCTGCGGCACTGCGGCCACGGCCGTGCTGTTCTTCAGGGAGATCATCGGTTGAGGAGCCGGGCGCTGAGCAGGGGGCGTGACTGCCAGACGTTCACCACGGAGGAAAGCCGCAAGCTCGCAGCCGAGCACCTGGAGGACATGCCAGACCTCGTCGCCCAGTGAGAACATGCCGCCGCGACCCTGAGACCTGCCCTTCCTGACGAAGGGCAAGTCTTGGCCCGCCTGCGGGAAGTCGCGCTCGGTGTCGGAAAAGAATGCGTCCTCGTCCTCACCCCGGAAGAAGAGCCCTACGCTCCTCTCTTCGAGGGCTGAGACGCGTCATGTTGCCAGACGGCGGGAGCCGTCCAGGCTTGAGGATCACCCCGCAGCCAGGTGGCGCCCAGGTGGCAGGAGTTCGAAAGTTTGTTGAGGACCACGGACGCGGCAACGGCTTCCCCGGCAACAGCCGTGTGCTGTGCTCGTGCTGCGGCGAACGCTGTGTCGGCCAGCGACTGAGCACCCCGCGCCCTGCGGTTCTTCAGCCAGGCCGTCAGCCGGTGGAACCCACGCGGCGCAGAGCTGACGGCGTTTGACAGGCTGGTCAGCAGCACGAGCGCAGATCGTCAGGCGGCGTAGTCGAAGGCCCGTTCCAGCGCGGGGAAGTTCTCCAGCAGCTGTGCTCGCAGGCGCTTGACGGCGCGGGTGCGATCTGCGGCGAGGTCGTAGGGGCGGGCTGTGAGGATCCTGAGGTCCACTGCAGTCTCGTAGAGGGTGCAGGTCTCGACGCATCCGCGCCTGATCGGCGATGAGTAGGCACGGCCTGAGTGTTTTCAGCCATACCCAGGCCCCCGAGTCTGCCGCTCGTACGAAGGACCGGCACCGACCCGCTGACAGAGTAAGGAGCACTTCCACTGGCCACTCCGAGCGTCGAAGTCGGTCTCCCCGGGCCAAAAGCTGAGGGGCTCATCGGGCGTTGGGAGTAGGTCCTGCGCCTCAGGCGCGCTTCGCTCCTGCCTGGCTAGGGTCGGTCCTCATGGAGACCACGGGATTCGTTCGTCGCCGGACGGCGGAGCGTAGGCGCGACGCTCTGGAGCGGCTCGTTGCCGAGCGGGATGTATGGGTGTCGACGGCTCACCCCGATCACGGGCCGCACCAGGTGCCGCTGTGGTTCTTGTGGGATGGGCGAGCAGTGTGGATGTGCACCGGCGCCACTTCCGTGACTGCGCGCAACGTCCGCAAAGAGCCGCGCGTACGCCTGGCGCTGCCGGACACCTTCGACGTGGTGCTCCTCCAGGGGGAGGCGGAGTGCTTCCCGGATCAGGAGGTGCCCGCAGACGCAGCGAAGGCGTTCGCCGACAAGTTCGGGTGGGATCCGCGCGGGGAAGAGGGTTCCTTTCTGTATGTACGCGTGGTTCCGAGGACGGTGCGCGCTTGGCGCGGCGAGCCGGAACTGCGCGGGAGAGTCATCATGCGCGACGGCATGTGGCTGGAATGACGGCCGTATCTCGCCGATGCGCCTCTCTCGGATCACGATCTGCAGCCGAAGTACTAGGGTGGCAAGGGGAGACTGATTCCGATGCCCTTGGCCAGGGTGACGGACAGGCCGGCGAGTTCGGGGCCGCACAGGCTGCAGGCTCCCGTGTGGGCCAAGTCGGACACGATGGGGGTCTCGTTGGCGGGGAGTCGGCACCAGCAGAAGCCGAAGGACATGTCGACCGGCGCCAGTGGCGTTGGTCCGCTCGGCGGGAGCGGGTCTGGAAGTCGGCCCGGCCCCGTTCGCGCTTGACGTGTGTGCAGGCCTGTCGGTCCAGCCATGCGCAGCCCGTTCATCTTGGGCTGTAGTGGCAGCCGGCGACCGGAGCCCGGAACGCGATGCGTGCGGCGCGGGCCCGGACCACCAGGTGGGTGGCCCGTCGGCCCTTGGTGCCAAACACCGGATCGGCGGGCCCTTGGGACAGGGGAGGAGCCGACTGGTGGGGCCCGGTGCGCGGCGGGTGGTGCACGCGCTCATTGAAGAGGTCCTGGAGCAGGGGAAACAGGCAGCCGCTGATGCAGGGCTGCCCACCGGTCGGATGAAGGGCCGCACTCTCACCGTGTCTCAAGAAGTCAGGATCCGGAACACCAACCACCGATCACGGCAGAGCACCGCAGGTCGACCGGACGCGGTGGGCCTGTGACCGGCCGCTCGGCGCCCGCGGTGCTGCCCGCGTCGCTGCGCAGGCGGCTCGGGCTGCTCGCGGCCCTCGCCGCGCTGGTGGTCGTCCTGCTCGGGGTCCTGTACGCCGACGACAGCAGGCCCGGCAGGGTGGACGCGCGAATCGGGGCGGTGGTGGACGGTGTGGGGCCGCCGTGGCGGCACGTCGCTCTGGCCTTGGACTTCTTGGGGGAGCCCGGGGGATCGGTGCCGCTGGTCGTGGCCGTCGTGGGCTGTCTGCTGCTACGGCGTCCTCGTGCCGCGGCGCTCGTCGTTGCCGGCGTCGGCATGAGCGTAGGGACGGCGACGCTGCTCAAGTCCCTGGTGGGACGCACCATCCACGACGGGAACCTGTCCTACCCGAGCGGGCACACCGCCTTCCTCACCGCGCTCGCCCTCGTGGTGGCGCTGCCTGCGACCGGCCGGCTCGGCCTCGGCAGCACGGCCGGCATGTCACTCGTGCTTGCCGTGGCGCTGTTCGCCGGCGCCGCCATGGGCTGGGCACAGGTCGCCCTCGGTGCGCACTACCCCACCGACGTCCTCGGCGGCTGCTGCACCGCGCTGGCGGTGGTACCGGCGACCGCGTGGCTGGTCGACCGGACGGCTGACCGGCTGGTGGAGCGGAAGGCCGGCGCCGGTCGGCGGGAATGTCGCTGACGTCACGTCATGTCAGTTCACGCCAAGCGGCGGAATACGGGTTTCACCGGCCGTCCGCCCAGCCAGGGGGCGGGGTCGGCGGCGTCCAGTGCCTTCCGGTACACCGCACATGCCTGGGCCACCACGTCGACGGTGTGATCGATGTCCGCGTCGTCGAGCGCGCTGCTCACCACGAACGAGGGGGCCAGCACGCCGCCCGCCAGGAGCCGGCGCAGGAACAGGGTGCGGTACTGCTGCGACGGCTGCCGGTTCTCGTCGAGGGTGGCGAAGACCAGGTTGCTGGCCCGGCCCCGGACGACGACGTGGTCGCCGACGCCCATGCTGGCCGCGGCCTCGCGGACACCGGCGGCCAGGCGCTCGCCGAGGGTGTGCAGCCGCGCGGTGACGCCCTCCTCGACGTAGGTGGTCTGCACGGCCATCGCGGCCGCCAGGGAGTGCGTTTCGGCACCGTGCGTGGTGGACAGCAGGAACACCCGGTCGCCGGAGTGACGCAGCCCGCCCAGCTCCATCAGATCGCGGCGCCCGGCCAGCGCGGACACGGCGCATCCGTTGCCCAGCGCCTTGCCGAACGTGGAGAGGTCGGGGACGACGCCGTACAGGCCCTGGGCGCCCGCCTCGGACCAGCGGAAGCCGGTGATCATCTCGTCGAAGATCAGTACGCAGCCGTGCCGGTCGGCCAGCTCGCGCAGGCCGGCGAGGTACCCGGGCGGGGGCTCGGTGTGGGTGGCGGGTTCCAGGATCAGGCAGGCGACCTCGTCCTGGTACCGGCTGAGCAGCTCCTCCGTGGCGGCCAGGTCGCCGTAGGGGAACGCCACGGTGAGCTCGTTGGTCGCCGCCGGAACACCGGCGGACATCGGTGTGGTGCCGATGAACCAGTCGTCGACGGAGAAGAACGGATGGTCGGCGCAGACGGCCACCCGCGGGCGCCCGGTGGCGGCGCGGGCGAGGCGCACCGCGGCGGTGGTGGCGTCGGAGCCGTTCTTCGCGAACTTCACCATCTCGGCGGTCGGCACCGTGGCGAGGAAGCGTTCGGCCGCTTCGACCTCCACCATGGACGGCCGGACGAAGTTGCTGCCGCGGTCGAGTTCGCGGCGCACCGCCTCGATCACGCGTGGGTGGGCGTGGCCGAGGCTGACCGACCGCAGGCCGGAGCCGTACTCGACGTAGCGGTTGCCGTCGATGTCCCAGACGTGGGCACCGCGGCCGTGGCTGATGACGGGCGCCAGGTCGCCGGGGTACTGGTCGTCGCCCTTGGCGTAGGTGTGCGCGCCCCCGGGGATCATGGCGTGCAGCCGTTCGTTCGCCTGCCGCGACCGGGGCAGGAGGAGCTCTCCGGTGTCTTCGGTGTCCACGCCGACCTCAACTCTCGTGTTGCTTCAGGACCTCGGCGAGGCTCGGGGCCTCCCGGTCCCGCTGGGACATCGATGTGACCGGCAGCGGCCAGGGAATGGCGAGCTCCGGGTCGTCGAAGGCGATCGTCACGTCCTCGGCCGGATCGTGCGGGCGGTCGATCCGGTACGAGGTGTCGGCGGTTTCGGTCAGGGCCTGGAAGCCGTGCGCACATCCCGCCGGGACGTACACGGTCACCTGCGTCTCGCCGGACAGCTCGAAGAAGGCTTGGCCCAGGTAGGTCGGCGAGTCCGGCCGCAGGTCCACGACGACGTCGAAGATCCTCCCGTACGAGCACCGCACCAGCTTGGCCTCGCCGGCGCCGGAGCGCAGGTGCAGGCCGCGGAGCACGCCCCGGACCGAGCGGGACAGGCTGTCCTGGACGAAGGCGTCCGGGTCGAGGCCCACCGAGCGGACCACGTCGGCGTCGAAGGTGCGGCAGAAGAAGCCGCGCTCGTCGGCGTACGGCGTCGGCTCGAAGAGGTACGCGCCGGTGATCTCGGGAACTTCGGTCGCCTTCATGGAGCCTTCCGCGAGGTGTGGGTGTGGGCATGGCCGGTCGCCGGGAACAGGGCCGCGGTCAACGCGTTGAACTGGTGCTCCAGGCGCCGGGCGGCGGCCAGGTTCCGCTCGGTGAGGATCTGCCGCAGCTCGGCCGATCGCTTCTCCAGCGCCCGGAACTGTTCGAGCAGCCGGTCGGCGTCGACCTCGCGCGCCGGGTGGCAGTACGCGCCGAGGCCCATCTCCGCCATGAGCGCGTCGCTCTTCGCCGCGTAGCAGAGAGCGAGCACCGGCGTACCGGTCTTCAGCGCGCAGATCAGGTTGTGGTAGCGGATCGCCACCACGGTCTCGGCAGCCGCCATCTCCTTCATCAGGTCGGCCAGTGAGGACGGCTCGGCAGCGGTGACCAGCGGCGAGTCCACCGCGTCGAGGATCGCGGCGACCACCGACGCGTCGCACTCGTCACCGGTGAGCAGCCGGACCGCCCTGCCCTCTTCGACCAGCGCGCGGACGAACCGGACCGTCCCGTCGAGGTAGCGCCGGTATATCTCATCGGCCCGGGCTCGGTCGTCGTTGCCGCCGTGGAAGTCCATGACACCGACGCAGACCGGGCCCGGCGGGGCCGACGGGTCCCAGGGCGCGCTCGTCCGCGGCGTCGGCAGGACGAACGCGAGGTCCGGGTAGACCTCGTCGCGCGCCGTGTCCACGCCCATCGCCCGCATCGCGTCGCGGGACTGCGCGTCCCGGTACGACCGGTACGCGGCCAGCCGCGCCGACCAGCGCACCAGGGCCCGGGTCGGCCGGTTGCCGATCGCCGCCGCGCCGACGCTGACCAGCGCGACCCGGGTGCGCAGCAGCCGCCCGCTCGCGCAGAGCAGGAACAGCGCGTAAGGGAAGCCCCACGGCCGCAGCGGCAGCGTGGCCTCCAGGACGCCCATGCCCGGGACGATCACCACGTCGTGCCGGCGCACCCAGGCGGCGGTGCGGAAGACGTCGACGACTTTGCCCAGCCCCTTCGCCGCGATCGCGCCCGCACGCGATGCGGTCCGGTACTCCCCGCGGTACCAGTGCAGCCGCGTCGCGGGAATCCCGAACCGGGTCGTCACGGCCTCGGGTCCGCCGCACAGCGCGTCCACGACCGCCTCCGGGTGTTCGGCGCGGAGGTACCCGAGCAGGGCTTCGAGCGACCCGTCGTTGCCGAGGTTGCCGGAGCCGAGCAGGCCGAACACCCCGACGCGCACCGGAGTTTCGTCCGCGGCCGTCATGCCTGCCTCCCCTCTCGGCCGGCGACGAGGGCGTCGACGCTGACGGTGAGCCGGCCCGGGTCGACCGGGGCGCGGTCCTCGACCCGCTCGCCGGCGCCCGGCCGGACCCGGCTGGTCATCCACGCGGCCAGGTGGCGGTAGCACGCGCGCCGGTCGGCCGCGGACAGCGGCGCCCGCCGGATCGCCGAGGCGAAGCCCCAGACGTACTCGGCGAGCAGCCGGGGCGTCGGGTGCAGCGGGCCCGCCCGGCGTGGGTCCAGGTTGACGCACCGGGAGCGCTTGGAAGGGTTCGCCCGCTCGGCGCGGGTGGGGTGGTCGCGGCGGAAGTACAGCAGCTCCGGAACCTGGTGGAAGGGCCCGTGCAGGGTGATCTCGGCGACGAACGTGCGGTCCGCGTGGTGGTAGCTGTCGAGCGGCTTCACCCGGCGCAGCATGTCGGCCCGCATCACCCCGTAGAAGTCGTCGCCACCCGGTTCGAACAGCAGACTGCGAAAGCGCTCCGGCGCGTGCGGCGAGTCGGTGGCGAGCCCGTACTCGTAGGGGACCTTCAGCCTGGCGTCGCCGTCGATGACCGCCTGGCCGGTGTGCGCGAGGATCACGTCCGGACGCTCGTCCAGCGCCTGGACGCAGCGCCGCAGCAGGTCCCGGGCGTACAGGTCGTCGTGCGAGGCCCACTTGAACAGCTCGCCGCGGGACTCGGCGAACACATGGTTGTGGTTCGGCGTGGCGCCGATGTTCCGGGGCAGCCGGAGGTACCGGATGCGCGAGTCCTTCGCGGCGTACCGGCGGCAGATGTCCTCGGTCCCGTCGGTCGAGGCGTTGTCGGAGACGACCAGCTCGAAGTCCTCGTAGGTCTGGCCGAGCAGGGCGTCGAGCGACTCGGCCAGGTACTCCTCGCCGTTGTACACGGGCAGGCCGATGCTCAGCCTGGGGCGGGCGGTCATGAGGTCCTCACTTCGGGGATGCGGTTGTGGTGGTGCTCGCGCAGGGCGGACCGCAGCTGCAGCCACCACACGGCCGAGCCGCTGATGGTCGCGGCGGCGACGCCCCAGGCCGAGCCGGCCGTGCCGACGGCAGCCGCCCCGCCGAGCCCGCCGCCGACATAGCAGGCGGAGGCGAACAGCTGGCAGCGCAGGCTGCGCCGGGCCGCGCCGAGCGCGCGCAGTCCGGCCGCCGCGCCGGTGCCGAGGCCGGCTCCCGCGACACTGAGGGTGATCTGCACGATGAGCTGTGAGGAGGAGTGCCAGACGCCGCCGAGCACCAGTGCGCCGAGCCGGCCCGGGATCAGCAGCAGCGCCGAGCCCCAGAGCAGCGCTCCGGCGGCCTGTCCTGCGCCGAGGAGGAGGCAGAACCTGCCCAGTTGGTGCGGGGCCCGACGCAGCACCCGTGCCGCCTCCGGGACGGTGACCAGCGAAAGCCCCATCAGCACGGCGAGGAACGGACCCATCAGGAGCTCGGCGCCCCGCACCGCGCCCACCGCGCTCACCCCGACGATCGCGCCGAGCCCGTACGCCCGTAGCTGGCTCGCGCCACTGAGGCTGACGTTCTCGACCAGGTACCGGTAGCCGAGATCGCGCTGCTCGCGAAGCCACCCGCGCGCCTCGGTCATCCGGGGCCGGATGCCGGACTGGACGTAGCCGAAGCCCGCCGCCAGCGTGGCGGACGCGCCCCAGGCGAGCACGAAAGCAGCCACGCTGCCCGCACGGGCCGCCACCACCATGGCCGGGGCGAGCGCGACCCCCCACACGACGTCGTTGACGAACGCCTTCCGCCCGGTGCCGGCGGCGAAGAACGAGAACCGCCAGGCGTCCTGGAGCAGCAGCCCCGGCAGCATGACGCCGAGGGCGGCGAACGCGGGCCCCACCCGGCCGCCGAGGCCGAGTCCGGCCAGCAGACAGACCACGCCGATGATGGTGCCGACGCCGAGGGCCGTCCCTGTCGACCGGGCCACCGCCCCGCGCCAGGACGTGTCCGGCACACCGCTGAAGCGCACCACGAGCGGATCGGTGGCCAGGCCGCGGGAGACGTTGAGCACCACGCCGTACGTCACCCAGGCGAGGCTGAACACGCCGAACGCGGTCACCCCCAGCGAGCGGGCCACGTAGATGCCCACCACGAAGTTGCTGATGCTGGATGCCGCCTGGTCGGCCAGTCCCCAGGACAGCCGGCCGACGAGTGCCCGCCTGGCGGATCCGGCCGGTGCCGTCGTCTTCTCCTCCTGGGCGGTCATCGGCGTCACGCCTTGATCAGCTCGGCGCCGTGCAGGGCGCCGGCCGCGGCGGCGACGGTGTCGAACGGCAGCCCGGACCGCTCGGCGACGTCCAGCAGGGTGTGCTCGCCGTCGGAGAGGCTGAGTACCCAGAGCATGGCCATCTGCGCCTGCTTCGCGTCGCTGCGGCCACCGAGCGAGTCGTACAGCCCGCGCCGGCCCAACTGCGGCTCGCCGTAGGGGCTGAGGTTGACGTACCGCCGGTTGCGGTCCAGGACGGCGAACGCCTCGCGGCACAGGGCGAGCGTGTCCGCCATCGCCTCCGCAGAGACGAAGTCCAGGTTGTCCGCCGAGGTGTGGTACTCGGGGTAGCCGGCGTACGGGGTCCGGCTGAGCGAGCCCACGCCGAGATCGAACCCGGGCGAGCAGAACTGCCGCTCGTCGTAGCCGTACGGGGTGAACTCGTCGACCTGGTACGGGCGTTCGGAGGCGGCCAGCACGTGCCGCATCACCCGGTCGATCTCCGCGTCGCCGCGCCTGCTCCGCTTGTACGTCAGCCGGCCAGGGTCGCCTGCGCAGGCCAGCACCAGGCCGTGCTTGACCCGTTCCACCCGCTCCGCGTTGCGGGCCAGCCAGGTGATCGCCCCGATGGTGCCGGGCGCGAACAGGAACCGGTAGGTGTAGTAGGGCGTCCGCTCCGCCAGCGCCCGCGCCAGGAACGTCGCCACCGCGATGCCGGCCAGGTTGTCGTTGGCCAGCGACGGGTGGCAGACGTGGCAGGAGACGATCACCTCGTCGGCGACCTGTCCGGGGACCACGTGCTCGGCGTAGGTGAGGTGGCCGTCGGCGAGCGTGGAGTCGATGCGTACCTCGTACGCGCCGTCCGGCATCGCGTCCAGGGTCTCCTGGGCCAGGCAGAACCCCCACTCCGGCTTGTAGTAGCTGGTGCGGTACGGCACCCAGGACGGGTGGTCCGGCAGGGTGTGCAGGTGTCCGCGCAGCTCGGCCAGCGGCATGGTCGCCGACACCGGCACGCTGTAGCCGAGCACGTGCAGACTGGACTCGGCGAAGTCGACGACCCGCCTGCCCGCGGAGTCGGCGATGTACGCGTCCCGGATGTTCCACTCCTGCGGCACCGTCCAGTCGAGCACCTGAGTCCCGGTCGGCACCTCGTGCACCTGCAAGGGGACGTACTCGCCGACGATGTCCAGGGTGGCGCGCACACCGTCGCCGGTGATGCTCCGGCACAGCGGGTACAACCGCTCCACCAGCGCGTACATCTCCTCGCCGGCCGCGGTCACCGGCGCCACCGCAGGGTGTCGTCGACGGCGCCGGCGTCGGACGCCGCGCGCAGCACGGCCAGCCTGGTGAAGCGTCGCTCGAAGTCCTCCCGGGTCAGCCCGTGCTTCCGGTAGGCGTCGGCGAGTTCGAGCGCGCCCCGCTTCACCGTCCACTCGCAGTCGAAGCCGGGGATCGCCGCGCGGAACCGGGAGAAGTCCACCCGGTAGGACCGCGGATCGGCACCGTTCTCCCCGGTGATCTTCACCTGCGCGCCGGACACCGCCTCGGCGACCTGCTCGGCGATCTCGGCGACCGTGACGTTGTTGGTCTCGGTGCCGATGTTGAACGCCCGGTCGTGCACCGCTTCCCGCGGCGCCACCAGTGCGGCCGCGAAGGCCCGCGCGATGTCGGCGGCGTGCACCAGCGGACGCCAGGGGGTGCCGTCGGAGAGGACAAGGACCTCGCCGGACAGAAGGGCGTGCCCCACCAGGTTGTTCAGCACGATGTCCGCGCGCAGCCGGGGCGAGTGGCCGAAGGCGGTGGCGTTGCGCATGAACACCGGGCTGAAGTCGCCGTCGGACAGGGCGTGCAGGTCGTCCTCCACCCGCACCTTGGACTCCGCGTACGGTGTCACCGGTCGCAGCGGGGCGTCCTCGGCCACCAGGTCGTCGCCGCCGGCGGCGCCGTAGACCGAGCAGGTCGACGCGTACAGGAAGCGCCGCACTCCGGCGTCGCGGGCCAGCCGGGCCAGCCGCACGGACGCGTGGTGGTTGATGTCGTAGGTGAGTTCCGGCGCGAGCGATCCCAGCGGGTCGTTGGACAGCGCGGCCAGGTGGATCACGGCGTCGACTCCGGCCACGTGCTCGGCCGTGACGTCGCGCAGGTCCACCCGGTGCCCCGGCGGGTCCGCGGGCGTCGGGCCCAGCACACAGTCGGCGAACAGTCCGGCGTCCAGGCCGACGACGTCGTGCCCGGCGGCCGCGAGGACGGGGGCCATCACGGTGCCCAGGTAGCCCTGGTGTCCGGTGAGCAGTACGCGCAAGGTTCATTCCCCCAGGTCGAGAGTGAGTTTGGTGACGGCGAACGCCTCGGCGTAGCGCGCGTTGCTTTCTATGCCGCGGATCCGGGCCAGCCCGAGGAAGGCTTCCCGGTCGTACCAGGGCCGGTGCTGCTGCGAGGGGTAGTGCTCCTGGAGCAGCCGCACCTTTTGTTCGGCGATCTCCGGCGACAGCGGCTGGTACGCCGCCGGACGGCCGAGGTCCCCGTCCCACTTGACGATCTCGTAGCCGAGCACGAGGTGGTCGCGGAACGCGGTGGTCATCAGCTTCGCCAGTCCGCGGTGGTCCTGGTGCGCGTCATCGGTACGCGGGGCCAGCACGAGATCGGGCTCGGTCCCCGCGCGAAGCTCCTCGACCGCGGCCTTGGCCTCGTCCCAGTGCGCGGGCAGCCGGCCGTCCGGCAGCTTGTGCACGGTCAGCCGCAGGTCGGCGCCCGGGCAGAAGGCCGTGAGCGCGGCCCACTCCTCCTGCTCCCGCTCGCTGCCACCACCGGAGAGCACCAGGGCGTCGATGCGGACACCCGGCCGCGCGAGGCACAGCGTCAGCAGCGTGCCGCCGGCGCCGATGGCGATGTCGTCGCAGTGCGCGCCCACCGCGACGATCCGGTCCAGGCGCTCGGCGCCGAGCCGGATCACGCCCTCGCTCCGAAGCCGCTGCCGGTCGCGCCCGCCCCCGCGCCGTCCCGTTCCCACACGGCCCACGGGTGGTCGCCCCGGGCGTAGGCGGCGTCGAGCGCGGCCCGCTCCTTCACGGTGTCGGTCGGCTTCCAGAAGCCACGGTGCTGGTGCGCCACCAGCCGTCCGCGCTTGGCCAGTTGGGCGCAACCGTCGGCGACCAGGTCCCCGTTCTCCGGGATGTGGTCGAAGACCTCCTGGCGGAGAACGAAGTAGCCGCCGTTCTCCCACAATGGCAGTTCGCTCACCGGGGTGATGCCCCCCACCAGGCCGTCCTCGCCCAGGTCCACGCAGTGGAACGAGGACTGCGGCGGCACCACCATCATCGAGGCACCGGCGTCGCGCCCGGCGAACCGGTCGATCATCTCCGGCAGTGGGGCATCGGTGAGCACGTCGGCGTAGTTGGCGAGGAACATCTCGTCGCCGTCCAGATGGTGTCGCACCCGGCGCAGCCGCTCGCCGATCGGCGACTCGATGCCGGTCTGCGCGAACGTGATCGTCCAGTCCGAGATGTCGGTGGAAAGCAGCTCGGTCCGCCCGCCGCGCAGCACGAAGTCGTTGGACGTCGTCTCCTCGTAGCTGAGGAAGAAGTCCTTGATGTGGTGTGCGCCGTATCCGAGACACAGGATGAACTCCGTGTGCCCGAAGTGCGCGTAGTAGCGCATGACGTGCCAGATCAGCGGACGCGGGCCGACCATCGCCATGGGCTTGGGGACGTCGTCCGCGGCACCGCTGCGCATCCGCATCCCGTAACCGCCGCAGAACAGAACGACCTTCATGACCCCACCTCGACGATGCTCAGTTCCGGGACGGGAAAGACCAGTCGGCCGCCCCAGTCGTGCACGAAGGACAACTGCTCGACCAGCTCGGCCCGCAGGTTCCACGGGAGCACGAGGACGTAGTCCGGTCTGTCGGCGGCTATCTGCTCGGGCGGCAGGATCGGGATGCGGGTGCCCGGGGTGAACCGGCCGTGCTTGTAGGGGTTGCGGTCGACGGTGTACGGGAGCAGGTCGGGCCGGATGCCGCAGTGGTTGAGCAGGGTGTTGCCCTTGCCCGGGGCGCCGTAGCCGACGACCGTCTCGCCGCGCTCGGCCGCCTCGACGAGGAACCGCAGCAGGTCCCGGCGCACCTTGGCCACCCGGGCGGAGAACTCGGTGTACCCGGACAGCTCCTGCAGCCCGGCGGCCTTCTCCCGGTCCAGCACGTCGGCCACCCGCTGCGCCGGCTCGCCGGCCGCCTCGACCGGCCGGGCCCACAGCCGGATCGAGCCGCCGTGCGTGGGCAGCAGCTCGACGTCCACGAGCGCGAGTCCGCCGCTGGCCAGCGCCCGGATCGCGGACGCGACCGTGTAGTACTGGAAGTGCTCGTGGTAGATCGTGTCGTACTGGTTCTCCTCGATCAGGGTCAGCAGGTGCTGCACCTCGATGGAGACCCAGCCGTCGTCGGCGACCAGGGCGCGCAGCCCCCGGGTGAACCCGACCACGTCGGGGATGTGCGCGTACACGTTGTTGGCCACGACCAGGTCCGCCGGGCCGTGCTCTTCGCGGACGGCGGCGCCGGTGTCCGGGGAGAGGAACTCCGTGAGCGTGGGCACTCCCGCCTCCTGCGCGGCGGCGCCGACGTTCACCGAGGGCTCGATGCCGAGGCACCGGATCCCGCGGTCCACCACGTGCCTGAGCAGGTACCCGTCGTTGCTCGCCACCTCGACCACGAAGGCGTCGGGGCCGAGCGCGAGCCGCTCCACGGCGTCGGCGACGAAGGTGCGCGCGTGTTCCACCCAGGAGGTCGAGTAGGAGGAGAAGTACGCGTACTCCTTGAACGTCTCCTCCGGCGTGATCAGCGGCGGGATCTGCGCGAGCCAGCACTCGGTGCAGACCCGCAGGTGCAGCGGGTACGCCGGCTCCGGCCGGTCCAGTTGGTCCGCGGCGAGAAAGCTCTCACACGGCGGTGTCGCCCCAAGGTCGACGACGCTCGCCATCGCTTCCGAGCCGCAGAGTCGGCATCGTGTCATCTGCTGTCCCCATCCCCCCTGCTCGCGCGGGCGCCCCGCCGCGAGCCGGTTCTGTCCCCTGCCGGCGGCGGGCTGTCCCCGCCGCCGGACCGACCCGCGATCGCGGAGCGGTATTCATCCACCAGGCGCTCCAGCCCGACGGCCGGGCTGAAACCCTGCTCGTAACGGCGCCGGGCCGCCTGCCCCATCTCCCGGTTGCGGGCCGGCTCGCCCGCGATCCGGCGCATGCAGGACGCGAGCGAGACGGGCTCGCCCGGCCGGTGCAGCAGCCCGGTCACCCCGTCCTCGACGAGTTCGACGAAGGCGCCGTGACCGGCGGCGACGGCCGGGACCCCCGCCGCCATCGCCTCCACGACCACCAGGCCGAACGCCTCCAGCCACGTCGAGGGAGCCACCACGGCGACCGACCGCGCGATGGCCTGCCGGCACTGCGCCTGGTCGTACAGGCCGACGTAGCGCACGTCGTCGCGGCCCGCCGCCCAGGCGGTCACCTCCGGCTCCAGTGGCCCCGCGCCGGCGATCACCAGCGGTACGCCCACGCCGCCGCTCGCGGCGATCTCGTCCCACGCGGCCATGAGCAGCCGCACGCCCTTGGCCTCCGCGAGCCGGCCGAGGTAGAGCAGATGCTCGCCGGCGCCCGATCGCCGGGCGTCCGGGTCGGGCACGAAGTTGTGCTTCACCGCCAGCCGTTCGGCCGGCATGCCGGCCCGCACCAGGACGTCGCGCTGTGCCGCGGAGATGCACAGGAACCGCTCCACGCCGGACCACCACCGCCGCCGGTTGACCGACATGCTGACCGCGAGCGGCACCGTCGCCAGCCGGGAGTTGCGGTAGCAGCCGTGCCGGACGGCGGGCAGCGGCGTGGATCCGACGCACTCGGTGCACGGCCGGCCGTCCCGCTGCAGCGTGCCGGGCGGGCAGACCTGGGTGTAGTTGTGCAGCGTGGCGACGGCGGGCACGCCGGCGTCGGCGCAGGCGGCCAGCACCGCCGGCGACAGGAGCGGGAAGACGTTGTGGACGTGCACCACGTCCGGCCGCTCGGTGCGGAGCCGGGCGGCGAGCTCCGCGCGGACCGCCGGGTTCCACGGCACCAGCAGCGGCACCGCGACCTTGCCCGGCAGGGACCGGGCGGCGATGTCGTCGCTGCGCCGCTCGAACACCTCGACCCGGTGGCCGGCCCCGCGCAGCAGTGCCACCTCCTGGTCGACGACCTTGTTCTCCCCGCTCGGCTGCGCCGACGCGTAGCGGTTGTGCACCACCAGGACGTGAACGCCGTGCATGCTCAGGTCACCTCCGATCTCTGGGCCCATCGCGGAACGCGTCGTCGAGGGACTTCGGGCGCCGGGAGGGGAGGGGCAGCGGCAGGGGGCGCCAGCAGCGAGGCGGCCACGGCCAGATGGAGCAGATACGGTGACGCGTCGCCAAGACCGGCCTCGGTGTACGACGCGATCGCGCAGTAGCTGATCAGGAAGATCGCGCAGGCCCTCGACAGCGACGGTGGACGCAGCAACGCGACGCCGCCCAGCACGACGATGATCGCCGCCACCAGGGCGATGCCGATCATGCCCTGCTCGTTGTAGACGGCCAGCCAGCTGTTGTCGATCGGCAGCCCGCCGAACGACTTGTCGCCCAGGCCCACGCCGAACAGGTACTCCGAGGTCGTCCGGGGTGCCGTCAGCAGAGCGTGCCAGACCTTGGCCCGGCCGGTGAGGCTGGAGAAGTTCTCCTGGCTCTGTCCGCGCAGGAACCATGCCTGCAGCGCGGAGGCGAACCCCACCGCGGCCACCGCGGCGCACAGCACCGCCCAGGTGAAGAACCGGCGGGCGGCGGCGCTGGTCAGGATGAGCGAGCCGATCGCCAACGCCAGCCCGATGAGCAGGCCGAGCGTGGCCGTGCGGGTATGGGTCAGGGCGAGCAGGACGAGTGACGGCACGATGACCACCGCCGCGCTGGTCCTGTCGGTCCGTCGGCCCAGGACGAGCAGCACGGTCAGCCCGGTGATCACCGCGGCGTACTGTCCGATCTGCGGCGGGGTGAGCGGCCACAACGCGCCGACCAGCCGCCCGCCGTAGAGGTCGGGCATGGCCGCGCCCGGTGAGGCGACCAGGCCGGCGGCCACCGACCCGAGCACCGCCAGGTACATCCGGATGTGGTGCCGGACGAACGTCACGCTGCCGTCCCACCAGCGGCTGAGCAGCCACAGCGTGCCGACGAAGAGAGCCAGCCGGAAACAGCGGAACAGCGCACCGAAGCCGGACTCCAGGTTCGCGCTGGAGATCACGCTCTCCACCAGCAGCAGGGTCAGCAGGAACACGAAGGCGCTGGCCCGGATGCGCAGCCGGAGATTGACGGTGAGCGCCAGCGCGAACGCGGCGACCAGCGCGCCCATGGTGACCATCTGGATGAGGGAGCGGGGCAGCGGGACGATGGTCTTCGCCCCGGCGGAGCCGAGCGTGTTGAGGACCAGCAGCCCCCAGACCGTCCCGACGATCTTCGGTGTGTGGTCCGCGCCCATCTCAACCACTGTCCTGGGCGCGGAAGGTGCTGCCCGCGTCCTGCTGGTACGGCATGCCCTGCCACTGCCCGGAGTCGAGGATCCGGCTCGGGTCGTGGGCGACGAACTCCCATGGTCCGACGTAGATGTTGTCGTGCCAGCGGTTGTGCTGCTGGAGGGTGATCGCCTCGGCCACCCGCTCACCCTGGTACGGCGACCAGTCCGGATAGGTGCCGTAGTTGGCCAGTACCGCCATGCGGTCGCACCGGACCGTGCAGTCGACGACGGACTTGTCCAGTACGAAGCGGTTGTGGTGGATGTCCACCCGCTGGGTCCTCCACCGGCAGTCGGCGTAGAGCGGTGCGGTGGCGATCGCCGGCTGTGCGCAGCGGCCGGTCTTCTTCACCAGCAACGTGCAGTCACCGGACGAGGTGTTGGCCGGGCTGTGGCAGAACCGGTCGGCGTTCTCCCACAGGGTGATCCCGGACCAGTTGTTCTCCAGCACGTTCCGGTAGATCTCGATCTTGTCCGTGCGGGCTCGGATCCGTGGTTCACCGCCGGACTCGGACAGGTAGACGGTCGCGAAGGGGAAGTTGTCTCCGCGGTCGGCGTACCTGCGGCCCTCGACCCAGTTGTTCCGCCGGATCGTGTTCTTCCGGATGACCGCGTTGTAGCTGGTCTCGTAGATCAGCGCGGCACCGTCGTTGGCGTCGAGCACGTTGTCCTCGATGAGGAAGTCGTTGTTGTTGGTGTCCGCCCACAACCCGGCTCCGCGGTTGTCGTGCACCCAGTTGCCGCGCACGTCGGCGCCGTTGACGGCCCAGAACTTGACGCCTCCGGTGCAGCCGCAGCCCGGCCGCCGCCGCTCCCAGTCGTCCCTGTTGTTGCCCACGATCTCGTTTCCCTCGACCACCAGGCCGCTGATACGGCCGGTGGCCTTGTACGCGTTCATGCCGTACTGACCGTTGTCGCGCAGGCAGCTGGCGCGGACCTGCTGGCGGGCACCGGCCATCAGCCCGGCGCCGGAGTTGTTCTGGATCGTCGCGTGCTCGATCACCCACCCGTCGGCCGAGTCATGGTTGACCACGCCCTCGTTCTGCGGGGCGGCGAAACCCTGCACGGTCAGAGAGCGGATGGTGACGTCGCGGGCGGTGCCGCCGAACGCGTACTGGTTGGTCTTCCGGCCGTCGAGCACCGCGCCCGGCGCGCCGAGGTAGCTGTCCCCCTCCTTGGGGATGACCTGGGCGTAGCGGTCCGGTTCGAGCCTGTGCCTGCCCGGCCGAAGCCAGAACGTGGTGTGCGGGGGGCTGCTCTTCGTCTTGGCAGCCAGGTCACCGGCCACCTCGGGATCGACCGTCACGGCGCCCGCCGGCGCCTTCGCCGGCCCGGCCGCGGGTTCGGCGCACACCCGGGCCACGGTCGTGGCGTGCGCAGCGGCCGGCTTCGGCCGCGCGCCCGGCGTGCTCTCACAGCCGGTCGCCGCCAGCAGGGTCAGCGCCATCGGTGCCGCCGGCCACGCCCAGTGCCGCCACTTGATCCCCACGCGTCCTTCCTCCCTAGCCGTGGAACCTGAGTACGGTGGTGAACTTTCCGAACAGCGAAGGGCCGTCGGTGAAGCCGGTGCCGACCAGCGTGGTGGCGGGCTCCTTGCGCCCGAAGCCGGCGGAGTACCAGCCCAGCGGCGGGGTGCTCTCGCCGCGATGCGCCCGCCAGCTCAGTTGCCCGGGCAGCTCGAGCTCCGCGGAGCGGTCCTCGCCGTCCCGGGTCCAGGTGAGCTGTGCCCGGTTCCCCACCAGGTCTGCGGCGATCGCCGGGCCGAGGTGGAACGCCAGCTGCACGGCCCGGCGCGGACCGCGCACCTCGTCGACCACCGTCAGCTCCCGGCTCGCGGCCATCAGTTCCACCCGGCGGCGGTGCACGGAGCGCGGGTAACCGTCGTGCTCGGCGCACCAGCGGGCCGTGACCCCGTCGGAGGCGCCGGAGGTGTCCGCGACCAGGACGCGGCTGCGGGCATGCCGGGTCCACAGGAACGGGCCGCCGGAGACGGACTGGTCACCGTCGTCCAGGCGCAGGGTGTTGTGGCCGAGGGTCGAGCGGAAGTACTGCCGCCACTCCGGCTGCCCGTGGTAGCAGAACGTCCCCGGGTCGGCGAGCACGTCGACCCCGTCGTGCCGGACCTCCACAGACAGCGCGTCCGCGTGAGCATGCGCGGCGATGGACAGGAATCCGTGCGGACCACCGTCGCAGCGGCACCAGATCTCCGCCGGACCGCGCAGGATGGTCATGCCCGCGTCGGCGAAATGGGCCGGCCGGCCTGCCGGGCGGGACGCGGCCGGGGCGTCGCCGCTTTCCGGGTACGGCCGGATGAGCGCGGCCAGCAGCGAGGTGCGCACATCGGTGCCGGTCACCGTCGGCCACCAGGCGAGCCGACCGAACACGGCGTCCCCGGTGGCCAGCAGCGAGCCCCAGCGGTCGGTGCCCGCGCCGTCCACGACCAGACCGTGCCCGTCGTCCGCGTCCCCCTGGCGCGGCGGCCGTAACCGGCCGTCCACGACGGCCGCGAGCGCGTCGGTCATCCGCAGCAGCACCAGCCGGATCGACGCGGGGACCGGCACGCCCGCGGTATCCGCCTCGGCCACCGCGGCCAGGCCGAGCTCCAGCACCAGCCCGTGGTACTCGGTGGCCAGCTCGCGGTTGAGGCCGGAGTCGAAGGTGTTGCCCCGCAGATGCCGCTCCAGCGACCGCAGCGCGTCGTCCCGCCAGCGCGCCGAGGAGGGGAACCACCCGAACGCGCAGGCCGCGGCGAGCTGCCCGGCGGCCTCGGCGATGACGTGGTTGTTCGCCGAAGATCCCCGGCTGGGGAAGGCGGCCAGCCAGCGCTGGTGGTGCCAGATCTGGTGGAGCGCCACCGGGTTGCCCTCGAACAGGGCGGCCACGCCCGGCCAGGCGTCGAGCAGTCGGCGGATCCACACCCAGGACAGCAGCCGGATCCCCAGCTCGATGCCGCTGGTCCAGTGCACTCCGCGCAGCGGCGCGTTGCCCGCCCACCACGACCGCAGGTGCTCGGCCACCCGTTCGGCGTACCGCTCGTCCCCGGTGATCGCGTAGGCGGCGGCGAGCTGGGTGAGGTACTGATGCCGGGACAGCTCCCAGATCTGCTTGATGTCCCCGACCGCGTCCTCGTTCCGGTACGGCACGTCGAAGGCGTAGCCCCACGGAGCCCGGCGCCCGGTCTTCGGGTCGTACCACCAGTCCGGGTCGGCCAGGTCGTCGCGGTCCACCCCGAAGTACTCGGCGTGCCCGGCCATCAGACGGTCCGCCTCGGCGATGAGACGTTTCGCGGCGTCCGGTGGCACCGCGGCGATTGTCCCTGCGGGAAGTACCGCGGTGAACCGGGCGCCGGTCACGCGCGGGCAGTCCGGCCTCGCCGACCGCCACCGCCGCCTGCGCACCGCGTCGCCCACCCGGCCGCCGACCTCCCGCGGTCCCATCCGGGAAAGGCGTCGCAGGTACCAGGCCGCACTCCCCGCGGTCACCGTCATCGCGCCCCCGCCAGTGTCACCGGCGCGCCGCCGGCCAGGCCGGCCTGTACGGCGAGGGTGGCCGCCGTGGTGGCGACCAGCGACTGAAGCGGCACCGGCATCGGACCGCCGGTCCGCACGGCCTTGACGAACGCGGCCAGTTCGGCGGACTGGCCCTTGTCCCGGGCCTTGGGCAGCCGAGAACTGACCCACCGCTTGCGGGCGTACACCGAGGCACGGACGAAGTCGTCGAACCGCAGCACCTTGCCGTCCGCGACCACGTCCAGCGTCTCCTTGGGGAAGCCGGGCGCGCCGGTGGTGACGTAGCTGATGGTCGCGGTGGACCCGTCCGGGTAGCGCAGCACGACCTGCAGATCCTCGTCGCCGGACGTGGCGACCGCGTACACCGAGACCGGATCGGCGTCGAGCAGCCAGCTCGCCGTGTCGATGAAGTGTCCGCCCTCGCCGGCGAACCGCGAGCCCTCGGTGCCCTGTCGGAGGTACCAGCTGCCGTGCGCCAGCCGGCCCGCGTTGACCAGGTAGCGCAGGCTCGCCGGACCGGTCCGGGCGCCGAACCGCTTCCTGGCCTCCTGCAGCAGCGGCGCGAACCGGCGGTTGAAGCCCACCTGCAGCCGGTCGTTGCCGGACTCCTCCACCGCCGCCACCACGCCGGCGAGTTCGTCCTCGGTGAGCGCCAACGGCTTCTCCACGAACACCGTCTTGCCGGCCAGCAGCGCCCTGCGGGTCAGTTCGGCGTGCGAGCTGTGCCGGGTGACCACGAACACCGCGTCGATGGACTTGTCGCCGAGCACGGCGTCGAGATCGGTGGTCGCCTGGGCGAAGCCGAACTTCCGCTGCGCGTTGGCCGCGGACAGCGCCGTCGTGGTGACGACGGTCGAGAGCTCGACGCCGTCGCGCTGTGCCAGGTGCGGCAGCAGCATCGACGTCGCGTAGTTTCCCGCGCCGACGAACGCGAGGCGGACCGGCGTCTTGGCGGCCCGGCCCGGGGCGGACACTTCGCCGCTGCGTCGCACCGCGGGCACGGCCACCTCCGGGGCCTGGGCCTCGGCAGCTCGGTCGGGGTGGTCGGGGTACCGGAACAGCACGGCCACGGCCTTCAGGCCGCCGTCCTTCAGACTCCGGTACGTCTCGACGGCGTCGTCGAAGTCGGCGATGTGGGAGACCAGGGGCTCCACGTCGACGCTGCCGCGGGCGACGAGGTCGAGGAAGCACGCCAGGTTGCGGCGCTCGGTCCAGCGCACGTGGCCGATCGGGTAGTCCCGCCCCTCCAGCTCGTACTCCGGGTCGTAGCGCCCGGGGCCGTAACTGCGGGAGAACCGGACGTCCAGCTCCTTCTCGTAGTACGCGTTCCACGGCAGGTCCAGGCGGCACTTGCCGATGTCGACGACCCGGCCGCGGTCCCGGCTCAGCCGCGCGGCCAGCTCGACGGGCTGGTTGCTGCCGCCGCCGGCGGCCAGGTACACCTGGTCCACGCCGTGGCCGTCGGTGAGTTCGGCCACAGCGGCCTCCACGGCCGCCGACTCGGGATCGCCGCAGGCCGCGGCGCCCACGCGCTCGGCGAGCGCGCAGCGCGCCGGGTCGGGGTCGACCCCGACGACGCGGACTCCCGAGGCGGCCAGGAGTTGCACCACCAACTGCCCGATCAGGCCGAGGCCGATGACCAGTGCCACGTCGCCGAGCTGCGGCTCGCCGCGCCGGACGCCCTGCATCGCGATCGACCCGACGGTGCCGAAGGCCGCGTGCCGTGACGCGAGGCCGTCGGGCACCGGAGCGTAGAGGTTCTTCGGCACCCAGTTCAGCTCGGCGTGCAACGCGTGCTCGTTGCCGGCGCAGGCCACGAGGTCGCCGACCTTCACGTCGTCGATCCCGCTGCCGACCTGCTCGACCACCCCGCACAACGAGTAGCCCAGCGGCGTGTAGGAGTCCAGCTTGCCCATCACCTTGCGGTAAGTGGCGGGCACCCCGTTGGTGGCCACGCTCTGCATGACCTTGGCCACCTGGTCCGGCCGGGAGCGGGCCTTGCCCAGCATCGACATGCCGGCCTCGGACACCTTCATGAGCTCGGTCCCGGTGGAGATCAGCGAGTAGGCGCTGCGGACCAGCACACCGCCCGGCTTGCACCCCGGCACCGGCACGTCGAGCAGTGCCAGCTCGCCACTCTTGTAGTTCTGTACAACCTGTTTCACCCGAAGTCCTCTTGTCTCTACGCCGTCACGGGAGAGTTCTGGCCGGCTCCGGAGGTCGCGCCGCGATACCAGTACTCAAGGGTCAGCACATGCCACAGATGCTTGGAGAAGTCCCGCTGCCCGGCGGCGTCCTCGGCGACCATGCGCGCCAGCGCGTCGCGGCGCAGGAGCCCGGAGCCGACGAGCACGCCGTCGTGCACCACCTCGCGCACCAGCGGCGCCAGGTCCCGGCTCATCCAGGCGCGCAGCGGGGCGCTGAACAGGCCCTTGGGCCGGTAGACGATCTCCCGGGGCAGGATCGAGGTCGCCGCCTCCTTGAGGACGGCCTTGCCCTGCCGTCCGACGATCTTGCGGTCGCCGGGCACGGCGAACGCCGCCCTGACCACCTCGACATCCACGTACGGCACGCGCACCTCGGTCGACGCGGCCATGCTCGACCGGTCCGTGTACGCGAGGTTCAGGCCCGGCAGGAACATCCGGGCGTCGCCCAGGCACATGCGGTTGACGAAGTCGTCAAGGTCGTTGTCCTGGTAGATGTCCGCATGCTCGGTCAGCACGTCCTCGACCGCAGGGGCCAGGTCCGGATCGATCAGGGCGAGCAGTTCGTCCTGGTCGTACATCGTGTAGCTGCGCCGGAACGCGGTCTCCTCGGGCAGATCGGCGAAGGAGAGGAACCGCTTCGCGAAGCGCACCGACCGGTACCCCCGGCGGGCCGTGGCGACCGGCAGCCGGTCCACGGCCCGGGACACCCCGCGCCGCAGGAGCCGCGGGACGCGCTGGTAGCGCAGCGCGATCAGGTTGGCCAGGTGCTTGCGGTAACCGGCGAACAACTCGTCGGCTCCCATCCCCGAGAGCATCACCTTGACGCCGGCCTCCCGCGCGGCCGAACAGATCAGGAACGTGTTGATCGCGGCGGGATCGCCGATCGGCTCGTCCAGGTGGTACGTCATCTGCGGCAGCAGGTCGAGCACGTTCGGAGCGATCTCGATCTCGTGCAGGTCGACGCCGAACCGCTCGGCGACCTGCCGGGCGTAGCGCAGGTCGTCCGGCATCGCCTCGAACCTGGCGTCCTCGGCGCGGAATCCGATCGTGTACGCGGAGATCCCGGGTCGGTCGCGGGCCGCCAGCGCGGTCAGATAGCTGGAGTCGAGACCGCCGGAGAGGAAGGTCGCCACGGGTACGTCGGAGAGCAGGTGCCGCCGGGTCGACTCCTCGACTACTTCAGCGATGTCCGGGCGCTCTCCGGCCCGGGCCCGCTCCCGGCCCTCGGCGGCGACGTCCTTCAGGTGCCAGTACCGGCCGCGCTCCATCCGGCCGTCGGGCCGGCACCGCAGCCAGCTCCCCGGAGGCAGCTTCTCCGCTTCGCGGAACGCGCACCGTGAGTCCGGCACCCAGTAGTACAGCAGCGAGGCCACCAGCGCCGCACGGTCCACCTCCAGCGACCCGCCGGTGGCGGCGGCGAGCGCCTTGAGCTCGGAGGCGAACACCAGACCCGTACCGCGCCGGAGCAGGAACAGCGGCTTGATGCCCAACTGGTCGCGGGCGAGCACCAGTTCACCGGTTCGCTCGTCGAAGATCCCGAACGCGAACATGCCGCGCAGCCGGGGCAGGCAGTCCGTTCCCCAGCGCCGCCAGGCCTCCAGCAGCACCTCGGTGTCGGAAGTACCCCGGAAGCGCACCCCGGCGGCCGCCAACTCGGCACGCAGTTGCGGCGCGTTGTACAGCTCGCCGTTGTACGTCAGGACGAGGCCGTCCGAGACCATCGGCTGGGCGCCGGTCTCGGACAGGTCGATGATGGCCAGCCTGCGGTGCCCGAGGTGCACTTCGCCGTCACCGGCGCGGTGGCTGTACCGGCCCGCCCCGTCCGGACCGCGGTGGGCGAGGGTGTCGGTGAGCCGGTCGGTCACGGCCTTCCCGTCCGGCCATCGGTACGTGCCTGCGATGCCACACATGTCCTACCGCGCCTCCTGGTCGCTGTCCGGGACCCGTGCCGCCCGCATCGGCAGCCGCTCCGTCCGGTGCCGGCCCGTCCCGTTCTGCCGGGCCGGCCGCTCGCTGTGGCCGCGCAGTGCGGTGTGCAGCCCATCCCACAGCGTGCCGTCGGTCCGGTCCCGCGGATCGGGGTCGATGAGCACCACACCGATCACCGCAATGCGCTGGTCGGCGAGTTGACGCGCCACGGTGTGCAGCCATGCGACGCTGCCGTGCCCGGCACGCACGACGAGCACGGTCCGGGTGCCGAGATACTGCAGGTCGGTCCACGCGGTGCCGGGCGCCACCGAGCCGACGCCGAGCCGGCGTTCTTCGTGCGGCACGGCCGCGGCACGGTCGCCACCGACCACGGACGGGTCTCCTGGCTTCGGGCGGTGCCGGGCGAGCTGCGGGCCGGGCAGACCGTCGACGACGACCACCGGCCCCTCCGCAGCCAGTGCTCTGGCGAGGTCCAGGGCGATCACGCTCGTGCTGCGCGCACAGCCCAGTTCCAGCAGCGACACCGGTTCCGCGGAGCTGCGCACGGTGCGGGCCAGGGACGTGGTGAGCCGTTCGCGGGCCGCCCGGATCCGTCGGCGCCGCCCCAGCCTGCCCGACCGGCGGGGCAGCTCCGCGACGACCGAGGCGCCGAGGTTCGCCGCGATCTCCCGGCGCAGCACGGGGCGGTCCGCCACCACCGCGCCGACCGCGGCCACCGCGAGCCCGAGGACGAGCCCGAGGACGAGCCCGATCGCGGCGTCGGTGGCGGCGGTCCTGGGCAGGGAGTGCGGCACCGCGCGCGGGGCGTCCACGATCTGTGTGCCGGCGATGAGCTGGGGTGTGCCGATGCGCGCCTCCGCGGCGCGCTGGCCGAAGTCGGAGATCCGCGAGGTGAGTTCGGCCCGGCGGGCGAAGAGCGACTCCAGGTCCGCCGACGCCTTCGGCCCGCTCTGCGGCGCTCCGTCTCCGATCGCCTTGTTGACCTGGGCGAGTTCGCCCTGCAGCCGGTCACGCTGGTCGAGCAGGGCCTTGGCCTCGGCGTTCGCGGCTTCCCGTATCCGCCTCACATGGTCCGCGACGAAGGCATCGGCCAGCGCCTTGGCGCGGGCCACCGCATGCGTGTCGCTGTCACCTGTCACCGTGATCTGCAACAGGTTGTTGGTCAGGCCGACACCCGCGTATTCCCCCATGAAGTCCTCCGGTTTTTCCGGGGACTTGAGGGACCGCAGGGCCTGGTCGGCGATCTGCGTGGTCTGCAGCAGTGCGGCGTCGGTACGGATCAAAGTTCCGGGGTCGTTCGGCTGGTCCTCCTGGTGCGCGACCAGCACCTTGGTCACCGCGGTCGGTGGTGGCGGCAGCAGGACCGCCATCGCCGCGCCGGCGAGCAGCCCCAGCAGCGCCATGGAGAACCAGAGACGGCGCCGCCTGCGCACCGCCACCACCAGCGACTGCAGGTCCAGCAGCGGAGCGGAGGCCGACGACTCCGAAGTCGTACTGGTCGTCACCCTGAACTTCCCTTCGCGTCGTCGCTCACCGCGAGCACCGGCGTGGCGGCATCGCGAGGACGACCGGCAGACCGCGCCGGACTGGCCCGGACCGGGCTGGCGAGGACGATGCCGACGACCTCCTGCCCGGCGTCCGTACACGCCTCGGCGATGCCGGCGAGCTCCCCTGCGGTCCAGCTGCCCGCGCTCAGCACCACCAGGGCACCGGACTCGTGGTCGCGGTCCGGCACCATCGGCCGGGACACCGAGACCTCCACCACCCGCAACAGCGGATCGCCCTCGGCCTCGGCGGCGAGCTGCCCGGCGGCCCGGCGGGCGATCTCGTCGCCGTCCGGGACGACGACCAGCAGCCGCCGGGGGGCCGGCAGCTGGTCCCGGAGGCGGGCGCACACCCGCCGGTAGCGGATCCGCCGGTCGGCCTCGTCGCCGGACGCCTGCGGGGCCGGCACGTCCCACCGGATGTCGACGCCCAGCAGCCGGCGGATCCGGGCCCGCGGGCCACGGCCCTGTGGCCGGTGCACGGGCCGTTCACCAGGTACGTCGACGGTACCCAGCAGGGCCGAGCCCAGCGCCGCGGCGATCTCCGGTTGCGTGCGCAGCCGACGACTCATCCGTGCCGCGGTGAGATGGCCGATGACCCCGAGCAGGAAGAACACCAGCGCTCCGGCGACGATGAGCTGCGTCTTCGTCGGCGGTGCCTCGCCGGCCGGCCGGGCCGCCGGCCCCATGACGACCATGTTGGCCTTGTTGGCAGTCGGGTCGGCCTGGTCCAGCTTGTTGATGGCCTCCTGCAGCGAGGTGCGCAGCTTTTCGAGCTCGGTCCGGGCCTGCACGCTCTCCACCGTCTGCCCCGGATCGGCCGCATCGGCCAGCTTGGTGATGCGGCGGCTGGTCTGCATCACCGTCTGCTGCAGTGCCTCGCGCTGCGCCGCCGCTTCGGGGTCGGAGTTGCCGTCCACGATCCGCGCGGCGAAGGTGACGAACTGCTGGGCGACCTGGTCGGAGAGTTGTTGTGCGCGCTGCGGGGTGTCGGCCGTGCCCGAGATCTTGATGATGTTCCCGTCGGCGGCCGTGGCGCTCACCCGATCCCGCAGCTCGGCGCCGCTGACCCCGGTCCAGTCGAGTGTGGCGGCCGCGCGGTCGACCACCACCGAACTGGTCGCGATCTGCGCCTGGGTCAGCAGCTCGCGCTCCTCCCACGCTCCTGACAGCAGTACCGATGCCGACGTCGTGTACTGCGGGGGGAACAGCAAGGAGATGCCGTAGCCGACGAGCGCACCCATCAGGGCGAGGACGATGAGAAGCCGCCGGCGCCGACGGATAATCCGCCCGATCGTGACCAGGCGTATCGTGTCATCGCTCAAGGGCGCGGCCTCCGCCCTGCCCGGTCCGGGTCGCCCGTCGGCACCGGAGCAAAGCCGTGGCAGGCAGCGGTGTAGGCGGCGAGCAGCGAGCGCTGGGAGTTCCGCCAGGAGAGCGGCCCGCTGATCCGCTCCTGGCCGATCTTGCCCATCAGGGCCCGCTTCTCCGGATCGTCCAGCAGCAGCGCGATGAGCCCCGCGAACTCGGCCTCGTCGTTGGCGGGCGCGTAGACGGCGGCGTCGCCGGCGGAGACTCGCGCCTCCCGGAGGTCGAACGAGACGACCGGCCGGCCCATGACCATGTACTCCAGGACCTTGTTCATGGTCGACACGTCGTTGAGCGGATTGTGCGGGTCGGGGGAGAGGCACACGTCCGCGGTGGACAGGTAGCGCACCAGATCGGCGTCCGGAATGCGCCCGGTGAACTGCACCTGCTCCGAGAGCCCGAGCCGCCGGGACAGCTCCACCATCGCGTCGAAGGTGTCCCCGGCGCCGACGAACACCGCGTGCCAGTCGGTCCGCCCGAGCTCGTCGCGCAGCTTCGCCAGGGCCCGCAGCGCGTAGTCGACACCGTCCTGCGGGCCCATGACGCCGAGGTAGCACAGCAGATGAGGCTTGCCGCGCTTCAGCTCCGGCTCGGGCGGTACGGGATGGAACCGGTCGATGTCCGGCGCGCTGCGCACCACGAAGACGTCCTCCGGTCGCCGGCCGCCACGGCGCACCGCGACGTCCCGGTAGCTCTCGTTCGTGGCGAGCACGACGTCCGCGGCCCGGTAGGTCAGCCGTTCCAGTGCGCACACGCCGCGGTACAGCAGATCCTCGCCGCGGCCGAACCGGGAGAGGTACAGCTCGGGTACCAGGTCGTGCTGGTCGAAGACGAACCGCGCTCCGCGCCGCTTCAGCCACAGTGCCGGCAGGAACAGCAGGTCGGGCGGGTTGCAGGCGTGGACCACGTCGACCGGGCCGACCTTCCGGGCCAGCCGGACGGTGTGCCACAACGCCGACCCGTACTCCCGCAGGTAGCCGGCCGGCCCTCCGGTGGCCGCGCGCAACGGGTAGCGGTGGATCCGCACCCCGTCGATCACCGCCTCCGGTTCTGTGTCCCGCTTGCTGCCTCGGGGACAGATGACGTGCACCGTCCAGCCCGCGTCGCGCAGCGTCGTGCACTCCTGCCACACCCGCCGGTCGAACGGCACCGACAGGTTCTCCACCAGGATCAGCGCGCGCCGGCCCTGCCGGTCGCCGCTGGTCGTGTCACCAAGCAAGGCCCATGTACCCCGGTTCGGCCCGGCGCGCCTCGGCGTCGGGAAGGCGGATGAGGTCGACGATGACCGGGCCGTCGCCATGGGGCAGCGCCGACAGAACGGCCGGATCCCTGGTCCCGACCAGGCACACCTCGGCGTGTTCGAGCACCTCGTCGACGGAATCAGCGAGCAGCTGGGCGAGGTGCGGCAGCCGGGTCTCGATGTACTCGCGGTTCGCGCCGAGCAGCCGGGACAGACTGACGTTGGCATCGTGGATCCGCAGGTCGTAGCCCTTGCCGAAGAGCCTCTCCGCCAGCTCGACGAGGGGGCTTTCGCGGAGGTCGTCGGTGCCGGGTTTGAAGGACAGCCCGAACAGGCCCACCCGGCGCTTGCCGGTGCGCTCGACCAGCTCCACCGCGCGCTGCAGATGGTCGGAGTTGGAAGGCAGCACGTGGGAGAGGATGGGCACCGAGACGTCGGCCCGCTGCGCCGCGTGGACCAGGCTGCGCAGGTCCTTGGGCAGGCAGGAGCCACCGAAGGCGAAGCCGGGCCGCAGGTAGGCGGGGCTGATGTTCAGCTTGCGGTCGGCCAGGAACACGTCCATCACCTGGTGCGAGTCGACCCCGAGCGCGTGGCACACCGCGCCCAGCTCGTTCGCGAAGCCGATCTTGAGGCCGTGGAACGCGTTGTCCGCGTACTTGATCGCCTCGGCCGTCGGGACCGGTACCCGGAACACGTCGCCGGGCAAGCCGTCGTACAGCGCCATCACCGCATCGCCGCTGGCCGGGTCGAGCTCGCCGATGACGGTCTTGGGCGGGTCGAAGAAGTCCCGCACGCTCGTGCCCTCGCGCAGGAACTCCGGGTTGACCGCGACCCCGACGTCCACCCCGGCTGTGCCGCCGACGTACTTCTCCAGGATCGGCACCAGCAGGTTCAGGCAGGTACCCGGGAGCATGGTGCTGCGGAACACGACGGTGTGCCGCCCGCCCCGCTCGGCGAGTGCGGCGCCGATCTCCTCGGTGACCCGTTCCAAGTACGTGGTGCACAGACTGCCGTTGGGCTCCGACGGCGTGCCCACGCAGACCAGGGACACCTCGCTGCCCGTGATCGCCTCCCGGACGTCGCCGGTGGCGCGCAACGCTCCGGTCCGCACGACCTCGGCGATGAGCTCGCCGATCCGTTCCTCGACCACCGGGGTCCTGCCGTCGTTGACCAGGTCGACCTTCACCTGGTTCACGTCCACCCCGATGACCTCGTGACCCATGCTGGCCAGGCACGCGGCCGACACACAGCCCACGTAGCCGAGCCCGAAAACGCTGACTCTCATGACCCGTTCCTCCCCCCGGGCAGGCCCTTGCGGCCTGCGGTCCGCGCGTCGGCCGGACGACCACCGCCGCGCATCAATAGGCCCCCTGCCCGTAGACCACCGCACGCAGCGTCTTCCACAAGATCACTGTGTCCAGGGCGAGCGACCAGTCCTCCACGTACCGCAGGTCCAGCCGGACCGCCTCCTCCCACGACAGGTCGCTGCGTCCGCTGATCTGCCACAGACCGGTGAGTCCGGGCTTGACCAGCAGCCGCCGCCGGATGTCCGGGCCGTACGCGGCGGACTCCTCCGGTAACGGAGGCCGCGGACCGACGAGCGACATCGATCCGGTGAGCACGTTGAAAAGCTGCGGTAGCTCGTCGATCGAGTACCGGCGCAGCACTGCTCCCACCCGGGTCACCCGCGGATCCCTGCGGAGCTTGAACAGCGGGCCCGCGCCCTCGTTGAGGCCGGCCAGCTCGGCACGCACCCTGTCGGCCCCGGCGACCATGGTGCGGAACTTGAGAATGGTGAACTCGCGGCCGTCCTTGCCGACCCTGCGCTGCCGGTAGAACGCCCCTCCCCGGCTGTCCACCAGCACGAGCAGCCCGACGCACACCATCAGCGGCGCGAACAGCATCAGCAGGATCGCTGCGCCCATCCGGTCGACGACCCCTTTGACCGCCCGACGGCCTCCGGTGAAGGTCGGCATGCTGACCCGCAGCAGCGGGATCCCGAGCACCGCGTCGACGTGCAGCCGGGGGCCGGCCACCTCCATCAGGACGGGGGCCACGACCATCTCGGCGTCGCTGCCCTCGAGGTTCCAGGCCAGCCGCTGCAGCCGGTCCGGTGACCAGTGCGGGTCCGGTGTGACCGCGACGACCCGGTAGCCGTCACGGTGGACGTGGCCCGCGACGTCCATCAGGCGGCCGACGACCGGCACGCCGTCCAGTTGGTCACCGTCGGGCCCGAGACCGTCCGTCGTGCACACCGCGTCCACCCGCCAGCCGAGGTGCGGGAACTTGCGGGTCCGGGTGATCAGGTCGCGCATGGTGACCAGGCTCCCGGCGGCGAGCACCGGTCTCAGGCACCGGCCTTCCTTGCGCTGTTTGTGCAGCCACAGGCGCAGCAGATACCGCGCGGTCATCGTGACGAGCGCGATCGCGGGGATCGCGACGAAGATCCAGAGTTTGATGTTGCGCGAGGTGAGGGCGATCCCGCCGAGTGCCAGTACGACGGTCGCCGTGAACAGTGAGCGTCCGAGCCGGCGGAATTCCTCGGCGCCCTGACCGAGCACGGCAGGAGCCCATGACCGGCTCACCGCAAGCGCCCCCAGCACCAGCAGCTCGGTGCCGAATGCGAGAATTCCCCATTTCTCGTGCCAGTTGGCCGCGTCCCGGGCCCCGAAGAAGTTGCCGATCGCCGCCACCACGAAGGCGGTGGCCACGGTATCGCTGATGATCACGGTACGGCGGTACCGCTGCTCCCATTCGATCGCGGGCTGGCAGATCGCCCCGTTCGCCAGACTCCCGCGCTCCGACGAAAACGGGCTGACTAGTCCCCCTTGCCGCACAGAACCCCCCAGGTCCCCAGTGGCTCGCGTGTTCGCCCCACACTGTTTCTCCCCCCGGGAGGCCCCCGCCCCCCGCTCTGTTCCTCCCCTCGGGAGGCCCCCGCCCCCGGCTCCGTTCCTCCCCTCGGGAGGCCCCCGCCTCCCGCGCAGTGCTGTCCCGTGCATGACATCCCGGCCATGCCAAAGCTGCCTGAACAACCCGCCGTGGCGGCAGCGGACGCGCATGTCCTGCCAGACTCCCGAGGTGCGCGGCAACCCGTCGAAACCTCGGGTGCTTCCCACACCCAAGGCCCCCTCCCGGGCTCCCGGAATCGATCACCCCACGTCTGGCGCCGGGGACGCGACTGCTGGCTCTACATGGCGCCGGACTTATAGATCATTAATGGTCGCCTCATGCCCGAACAGCTGAAGCACGGTCAATCTAGACCATGGGGGCCAGTATGAAGAGGGGGATGTATGTAATTTGTGCTCAAGCTGTGAGGCTGGATCCATCAATCGGCCACTGTCTTCAGGTGCCTTGAGGTTGTCGCGCGCGCCGGCAGAGCTCGCCCGGACTCCGGCCGCGGCTTCCGCGCGGTAGCGATCGGCAAGCTGCAGCGGGCCTTGTGCGGCGCCCGGTTCGGCGACAGCTCTGCTGGTCATGAGGGTGGCGCTACCAACACGGCCACTGCGAGCGGGCACTGCCACGCAGCCGCCTGATGATGCGTCACCGAAGCCGGCGATGCACCCGTGTGAGTGCTGGAACACCTGGCGACGGCTGACCGGACATGCGACTCGTTGGGTGCTTCGAAGGCCGCCCTTGACCTGAAAAAGCGGGCAGAGGGCGGACGAATCGCGAGCTTCTTCGTGCTTCGTACCATGTTCAGGTCCAAGACCTGGAATCTGGGTATTTGTGCAGATCGGAGGCATGATTGGGCCGCTCGGGTCGGCGCATGGTCGGCATGGGGCGCGGAGGTGCCCCAGCTTGCCGACCTGGTGACCGCCGTGGCGGGGACCTGGGGGCGTGCCTGCGGTGGTGACGGTGGACCAGACCTGCCGGCGGCGGCTGAAGTGGCGGCCGCCGGGGCCGTGCGAGCCGCCATCGGGGCCCCCGTCACGGAAACGCCGTGACCGGGGCCCCGGGATCAGCTGATGCGGAAGGTGCCGGACGCCGCTAGTTCCGGTACCGGAACACGATCCGGCCGCGCGTCAGGTCGTACGGCGGGAGCTCCACCAGCACCCGGTCCTCCAGCATGATCTTGATGTAGTTCTTGCGGATCTTCCCGCTGATGTGCGCGAGCACCTGGTGGCCGTTCTCGAGCTCCACGGTGAACATGGCGCTGCGCAGGCACTCGACGACCTTGCCCTCGACTTCGATGACGTTCTTGTTCTTCGTCATCGCACCAACTCCAGGTTGCTGCTCATCGGCCGGGCGCCGATGTCCTTGAACAGCGCCGAGGCTGCTTGGTTGGACTCGTGGACTTCGGTCCAGGCCGCGTCGAACCCCGAGCGGTGCAGCGTCCCGAGCGCGTGAGCCAGCAGCGCCCGCGCGATGCCGCGGCGCTGCTCGCCGGCCCGGACCGCGAGCAGTCCGATGCGCGGCCGGTTCACCGTCACCACCCGGATCAGACCCAGGTAGTGGTCCGGCCCCGCGGCCACCGTGTACTTCGACGGGTCGACGATGGTGTCGCCTCCGGGGCGGGGAATCACCTCCGCAGGCATCGACTGCCACCCGACGGTCGCCTCGACTTCGTCACGGATCGCGCGGTCCACCGCCCGCAGCAGACTCTCGTCCGCCTGACCGGCGGGCACGATCGTCACGCCCGAAGGCGGCAGGACTGCTTCGAGCCCTGTGATCTGCGGGTCGGTCGGCACGGTGTACTCCCACTCGCGGCGCCGGATCGTAAAACCGGCCCGCCGCCAGCCCGCCGTCAGCTCGACGTCGGCTTCGTCGACCACCGTGTACAGCGGCGCCGGCAGTTCCGCCAGCATCGCCTCGGCGAGCCGGTCGAAGGTGGCGTCGTGCCAGGCGTCGATGCTGACGAACAAGCGTCCGTCGGGCCGGTGCTCCGCATGCCCGCGGCCGACCACCAGGTCGTCATCCAGTGCATGCCATTGCCTGTCCGCGACGCGCGTGATCATCACAGCGTTCTCGCTCAGGCCAGATGGGAAAGGCTTCGTGTTCATCGGAGTCTCCCTCCAGGAGTGCCTCGATCTCAGGCGCTCCTGGCGACACCGAACGTCAGCCGCCGGACCGTGACGGGTTGAGGGAGCACCCACGGGTAACTGTGTTCACGGGGCTCACCTCCATACGACGACTTCACGGTCCACCGCGAAAGTAGCAGCGGGGCACCGCCTCGCTCAAATGCTTTTCTACGAGCGCGTAACGCAATCATGATCCGGTCTTGTTGAAGCGTCTCCAGCGGATGCCGCTGCAAGCCAACGAGGGGCAGGAGTCGCGGAGTTCGATACGTCGTCCCCGGCGGACCGCGAGGCGTTTGAACTGGTGGAACAGGGTGAAGAACACTTCCTCGCCTTCACCGCCGTCGCCGCGACCCGCATATGCCTCCGCCGGCTCACCAACTGAATGACGGCTTACAGTTGGTCCCCCTCGCCGGCTGGTTCCGGAGGATGCGGCCCGCCACCGTCGGAGGGCACCTGCGGGTGGGGCTCAAGGCGCCAGTCGACACTCGGATGACCTCCAGCCAGAGTGGAGCGGAGCAGTGTATCCCGGGGCTTGGCAGCTGCGGGTGATAGCGACGAGCGCCTGCGGCGGCGAATCATCGACATCGACATCGACATCGCCACCCGCCTCATCAACCATGTTCGGCAGGTCGTCAGAACAATCGCCGGCTCCGCTGACCGGCGATCGGCGTCCAAGTTTCGCCGCCGACGGTCCGAGAGGGATCTTGGTCGAACCGAGGGTCGGGAAGCGAGGCATCACTGTGGTGATCATCACGGGGACCCTTGGGAGCCGTTGCGTGCGCTGTGCTCGGTCGTACGAAGGGGTGGCCCGGGGAGTGACGCCGACCCCGAGCAGCCCTTCCAAGATCTAGCGTTTGGGTGTTTCCGCAGGTCAGAGCCCTGATCGTCGCGTCCGGGTCAGCAAATGGCCAGCATTGGGCCAGATGACGTCCGGCTTGCTCACCTGCACCCGTGGCAAGGGCCAACTCGCCCGGCTCCCCGCTCGTACGGCTTGATGCGTGGCTCGACAGCCCGCCCGTGGGGTGGGGCCGTTCTTCAAGGAGAACGGTTGTTCCAGGCCGACCCGCTGCCAGCACCCGTACACAGGGGCGATCGGCACCAGCGGCGCGCGGTTATGCCAGGTGCGGCGAGGCCCCGCAAGGCCGCCCCCGTGCGTCGCAACGGCTGAGAGCCATTGCCCTGGCAGCCTGGCCACGGTTTCGACAACCCTCGGCTCGGCCCGAAGCCGTCCTGTGCGCCTCACCTACGAAGTGAACGCCTTGGCCACGAGAGGTACACCCGCCGTAACGGAGCAGGATGACGTTGCCGGCGCCTAGCACTGCGCCCGGCATGACAAGCTGTGCTTGCCCACCCCCGAACCCAGGAGGTCACCATGACCGCAGAGCCCGTATCTACGGAAGGTTCGGAGCCGCCTGCCCCCGAGACGTCCCCTCTGGCGCCGGACAGCGACGGCAACTACGACCTCAAGCGCAAGTTCCGCGAAGCCCTGGCGCGCAAGCGTGGTGCGCAGACGGACGCCGCCGATGTTGCCGCCAACCCGGATGCGTCGAAGGTGCGTGCGTCGCATGGCCCGGCCGCGAGCCAGCGGTCGTTCAGGCGTAAGAGCGGCGGCTGAGTCGATGAGTCCCGCGATCTGACCGCTGCACCGGCACCCGCGCTATCCACTCGCGCGCCCCATGCAGTGGCCCGCGACGTGTGCATGCCCGTGCGCGCGTCGCGGGCGGGGCGTAGCCGGCGGACTCGCCGGGGGGAACGGCCCAGCTGCGGTTGGCTCGGGTCGGTGGCGCCGCCCCCCACTGGAATTCCGGGATGAGGGCACTGCCTATGGGCGCCCGAACGCCGCCAAGGGCGAGTCATCGGCCTTCTCCCGCCAGTGCTGGTGCCGTCGCCGTGAAGCGGGGGCGGGCCGGACCATCGCCGTCCACGCGGGCCCGCGGAAAACCTCCAGGTCAGGGCTGCCCGTGGTAGGTGAACTGGAGGCTGTACCCATCGGGGTCGAGGACGTTGGCCGCGTAGTACCCGGAAGCGAAGTAGGGGCGCTCCCCGGGTGCACCGTTGTCGGTCGCCCCCGCTGCCATGGCCGCCGTGTATTCCGCGTCGACGACCTCTCTCAAGGGCGCGGTGAAGCCGACGTGCGCGGCGCGTCCCTGGCTGTCGCCTTCGCGCAGCCAGAACGTGAAGGCCGTGTCGGTGCCGAACCCTGCGAGGTCGCCGACCCACTCCGGGGCGGTTGAGCCGTCGAAGTCGAACACGTGGCGCATGCCCAGCGGCTTCAGCGCCTGGCTGTAGAACTTCACTGAGCGTTCTCTGTCGCTCACCGTCAGGAAAACATGATCGATCATTGTGCTCGTCTCCTTCTGGAGACCGAGGACGCCACCTACGCAAGCGTCCAAGACGGGCTGGATGCTGCATCTCGGCCTCCCGGGAGGCCGAGATGGGGGGGCCGCCTGCCGGCAGGCCCAGTACTCACCCGTTGAGAAACTGCATCTGGTCGGGTGTAGCGGTCGCCGGCGACGATCCCGTGCGTGCTCGTGCCGGCACCGGCGCGGGCGGCACCGGCCGCCGACGGCGACCGGAATCTGTACATTTGTGCAATAGGGATCACGACTGTCAGTCGTGCGGTTGTAGGCCCGTGCTCATGAACCTCGCAGGCGAGGCAGTATGTCCGACTTGAGTGCGCCGATCGTGGCCACGTTCCTTGTGTACGTGGCCGTCATGATCGGAACAGGTGTCTGGGCCTACCGCCGTACGCACACTTTCGCCGACTTCGCCCTGGGCGGCCGCAGGCTCCCCGGGTTCGTCGCCGCCCTGTCCGCAGGGGCCAGCGACATGTCCGGCTGGCTGTTCCTCGCCTTCCCCGGAGCGGTGTACGCGGCCGGGGTCGGCGCCAGCTGGATCGCGGTCGGCCTTGTGCTCGGTACGTACCTCAACTGGTTGTTCGTGGCGCCGAGGCTGCGCACCTACACGGAGCGCGCCGGGAACGCGGTGAGCCTGTCGGCCTACCTGGAGGAGCGGTTCGAGGACCGCACACGGATGCTCCGGATGGTCTCGGCGGCGGTGACCCTTGTGTTCTTCACCGTGTACGTCGCCAGTGGACTGGTGGCCGGCGGGCTGCTTTTCGGGCACATCTTCGGCGCCGGTTTCCGGCTCGGGGTGGCCCTGACCGCCCTGGTGATCGTCGTCTACTCATGTCTGGGCGGCTTCCTGGCCGTGAGCCTGACCCACGTCATGCAGGCCACGCTGATGTTCCTCGCCCTGCTCGTCCTCCCCGTCGTAGGTATTGCGACGCGCGGCGGCTTCGGTGCGCTTCGTGACTCCCTCAACAGCACGACGCCCAGCCTGCTGGACATGGGTGCCAAGGTCGACTTCGTGAACGGACGGTGGTTGGGAGGCGGCGGGTCGCTCGGCGCCGTCTCGATCATCTCGTTGCTCTCGTGGGGCCTCGGCTATTTCGGGCAGCCGCACATCCTGGCCCGCTTCATGGGCATCCGCAACACCAGTGCCGTACCCGCGGCCCGTCGTATCGAGACCGGGTGGGTGGTCGTGGTGCTGGCCGGTGCCACAGTGGTCGGCCTGCTGGGCATCGCGCAGTTCGGCACACCACTCCATGACCCGCAGACGGTATACATCGCTCTGAGCCGGACCCTGTTCAGTCCGTGGGGCGCCGGTGTGATGCTGATCGCGGTGCTCGCCGCGATCATCTCGACCGCGGACAGCCAGCTCCTCGTGTCGTCCGTCGCACTCACGGAGGACTTCTACCACGCGTTCCTCAAGCGGCGCGCCTCGGACGAGGCACTGGTATGGGTAGGTCGTGCCGCCGTCGTCGCCGTGACCCTAGTGGCCTCCGTGATTGCGCTGAGGGGCGGCGGGCTGCTAGGGATCGTGGGCTACGCCTGGGCGGGCTTCGGGGCCGCTTTCGGCCCGGTGGTCCTGCTCTCGCTGTACTGGCCGCGCATGACCTGGGCGGGGGCCATGGCCGGGATCGTGTCCGGCGCAGTCACGGTGCTCCTGTGGCGTGTGGTCAAGCCGCTGCACGGCCCCTTCTGGTCGGGCATCTACGAGATGATTCCGGGCGTCCTGGTCGCCACGGTCGCGGCACTGATCTTCGGCAGGTTCGTCGGGCGGCCTCCGAAACGGGCCTTCTGGCGGATGCCCGGCGGCGGGGTGAGCCAGCTGATGCTCACCCCCTTCCTCAGCCACGCACCGGTCGGCATCGCCGTCCTCGACACGGATCTGCGGTACGTCTGGGTGAATGAGCCACTGGACCGCCAGATCCCCCTCAAACGACGGCTGGGGCGGCGGATGGCGGAGATCCTGCCGCAAGCCGAGGCCGACGCCTTCGAGGAGAAGATGCGCGAGGTTCTCCGGACCGGCGCGCCGGTGATGGACTTCGAGTACCGCGGCGCCGGCTACACGGTGTACGACCGCAGCCGCGCGATCTCCGCCTCCTTCTTCGCGATGAAGGACCGCCACGACCGGAACGTCGGCATCTGGTACATGATCATCGACGTCACCGAGCGATGGCGGGCTCAGGAGCGGCTGGCCCTGCTCAACGACGCCGCCACCCGTATCGGCAGCACCCTGGACGTGCCGCGGACCGCGCAGGAACTGGCCGACGACGCGGTGCCGGCCGTCGCCGACTTCGTCGCCGTCGACCTGCTGGACTCGGTCATGAGAGGCGAGGAGCCGACGCCCGGGCCGGTCGGCATGGCGCCCGTCATCCGCCGTGCGGCCCAGCAGTCGGTCCGCGAGGGCTGCCCCGAGGCGTCACTGGCCGTGGGGGAGACAGTCCGACGTGCGCCCGCGACGCCGGTGACCCGCTGTCTGCTCGAGAGCAGGACCCTGGTCGAACGGGTCCTGGACCGCACCAGCAGTCCGTGGGTGACCGTGGACGAGGCGCTGGGCGCCTCGTTCCTGGAGTACGACTTCCGCTCGGTCATGGTGGTCCCCGTGCGGGCGCGCGGCGTCACCCTGGGGGTGGCGACGTTCGCCCGGTCCCGGCGGCTGGGCCCCTTCGAGGACGACGACGTCCGCCTGGCCGAGGAACTCGTCTCCCGCGCGGCGGTGTGCATCGACAACGCACGCCGTTTCACCCGTGAGCGCACGGCGGCCCGTTCCATGCAGCGCTACCTGTTGCCGCAGGACCTGACGGGAGGGTCCGCTCTCGCGGTGGCCTCGTGGTACCTCCCGGCGGATGCCCCCGGCGGTGTGGGCGGCGACTGGTTCGACGTGATCCCGCTCTCCGGAGCACGTGTCGCCCTGGTCGTCGGGGACGTGGCCGGGCACGGCATCAACGCGGCGGCGACCATGGGGCGCCTGCGCGTCGCGGTGCGCACGCTCGCCGACCTCGACCTGTCTCCGGACGAACTGCTGGCCCATCTTGACGACCTGGTCATCGGCCTCATGGGGGCGCACGACCTTGATACTCAATCGGCGGCCGAGGGCGAGGCGACGGGCACCGCATTCCTGGGTGCCACCTGCCTGTACGCCGTCTACGACCCGGTCAGCAGGCGGTGCACCATGGCTCGGGCCGGTCACCTCCCCCCGATGATCGTCGCTCCCGACGGCTCCGCCGACATTCTGGACCTGCCCGCCGGACCGCCACTCGGCCTCGGCTACCTCCCGTTCGAGTCCATCGAGACCGAGCTGGAAGACGGCAGCCTCATCGCCCTCTACACCGACGGCCTCATCGAGTCCGTCGACCGGGACATCGACGTCGGGCTCTCCCGGCTGGGCGATGCCCTCGCGGCGCCCCTGCCGACCCTGGCGGAGACCGGCCAGCGAGTCATCGACAGCCTGTTGACGGGTCCGCCTGCCGACGACGCGGCCCTGCTCCTCGCCCGGACCCGTGTCCTGGCCCCAGACCGCGTCGCCTCCTGGAACCTGCCCAGCGATCCGGCTGCCGTCGCGCACGCGCGCGACCTCGCGTCTCAAAAGCTGACGGAGTGGGGCATTCCCGAGCTGACGTTCACCACGGAGCTCATCGTCAGTGAACTGGTGACCAACGCGATCCGCCATGCGACCGGACCGGTCTGCCTGCGGCTCATCCGGGATCGCGGCCTGATTTGTGAGGTCTCCGACGCCAGCAGCACCTCGCCCCGCCTGCGTCACGCGCGGACCACCGACGAGGGGGGACGGGGCCTGCTGATCGTTGCCCAGATGGCCCACCGGTGGGGCACTCGTCATACGAAGACCGGCAAGATCATTTGGACGGAGCAGGTCATTGCGGCTGACGCGATCGGCTAGCCCGGCGGGCGCACTCAACCTCGCCGCGCAACGTGGATCTGATGGCTCCGGCAGGCGGGGCAGCGGGGCGACTGCCTGCCGTCAAGGTGGTAGACGGGGGCGATCCTGTCATGCTCGTCCACGACCATATCGATGTGGTAGGTGGCGAATGAGGAAGAAGCCTCCCAGGTCTCGTTCGGCCAGGACGCCGAGGAGGAGGCGAAGGCGCCGTAGGTGAAGGCGATGATCGCGAATCCTGCGAGTACGGCGAACCAACCGGGCCCCGTAGGCCGCCAGAAGAACAGGATGGCGAGTGCGGTGTGGAGGGCGATCGCGGTGGCGACCCCTGTGATGGCGAGGGTCTTGGCGCCGATGAGGGTGGACTGCCGGTAACCGGCGCATACGAGCCGCCGGTCGAAGGCGAGGGCCTTGCGTACGGTTCACGGCATCCACGGCAGGCAGGTCGGACCTGGGTTCACGTCGGACGGAGACCGCCAAGGAGGCGTCAAAGAGCCGCGGTGCTCTTCACCGCGGAGATGGGCAGGCCGCAGCGATAACCGCTGCCCAGGTCTTTCGAGCAGCGGCCGGCTTCCTTACGGTTCGGGCCAACACCACGGAAGAGTGCTGGTGCTCGTAGGGGGGTCCGTCCATGGCGATGAGGTGGGGACGGCGCGGGACGCTCCGCAGGAGCCTGTGACGGTGGCGGCGCAGCCCGCTGCGGCGGACCAGTGATCTGATCGAGGCGTGGCTGCTGCTCGTCGCGTGGGTCGCGGGCGTGCTGGGTGGCGCGACCGCGGCCACGGTGGCCGCAGTGGCCGCCGACCAGGGCTTCGAAGAGGACCACTCCAGCCGCAGACAGGTCGTGGCGGTCCTCCTGGAGCGCGCCAGGGAATCGGCGCCCACGCACGCGGACGGTGAGCACCGTCAGCGCGACGGTCCGACGGGCGACGCCAGACGGCCGGATGCGCACCGGGCGGTCGCGGTGCGCCGGGTGCACGAGCAGATCCACTCCAACACGCACAAGCCGGCGAAGCTGAAGCACCGCAAGGCGGGGGAGTTCCGCGAGGTGCCTCTGCCGCGCTCTGTGCGGGAAGTACGCGACGTCGATCATGACATCAGCCCCGGCGAGAACTTACTGGTCCGAAGCAGGGGCCCGCTCAGCCGAGCTTCCGGCGCAGTTGCAGGACGTATAGCACCAGCAGCGAGGGGGCGATCAGTGCGGCCGCGACGCAGGAGATCACCACCAGCACCCACAAGGTGGCCGACGGAGCCCCCGCCTGTTGGATGACCAGATGGGTGCCCAGGAGGTAGGGGTACTGCGCCACGCCCCACCCTGCGACGACAGTGGCGATCGCGATCACGGCCATGCCGCGTACGAGGACGGTGCGGGCCCTGCGCAGCAGCAGGAGTGCGGTGAGACCGCAGACGGCGGAGACGGCCAGGAGCGGTGCGCCCACCGTGGCCAGCTGGTGGAACAGGCGCGGCGAGTCCGAGTGCAGCACGAAGACTCCCGCCACGGCCACCAGTCCGGCTGCGACGGCCGCTGCGAAGGCCCGCTCGCGGAACGCCTTCTCCAACGGCTCGTCCCCACGGCGCTGTGCCTGTCCCGTGAGGAAGACGGCCGCGAGATACGCGCAGACCACGACGGCGAGGACACCGCCGAGGACGGATGTCGGGTTGACCCAGCTCGACAGGGGGTCACCGTGGCCGTCCGTGGGCACGCGGCCGGAGGCGATGCCGCCGGCCACGGTGCCGAAGAAGAACGGCGTGAGCACCGAGGAACAGGCAAAAACAGTACCGGTCAGTTGTTCCGCCCGGCCCTCGGGCAGTGCGTGGCGGAAGGCGAACCCCGCTCCTCTGGTGACGATGCCCAATGCCGCCAGGCCCAACGGAATGTAGAGCGTCGTGGTGATCGCGGCGAAGGCTTGCGGGAAGCCCGTCCAGAGCGTGACGAGACAGAAGATGAGCCACGTGTGGTTGGCCTCCCACACCGGGCTCAGGGAGAGATTGATCAGCTCGCGTGTGTGGCGCCCCCGTTCGGGGCCGCCGGCCGTCAGGTCCCAGAAGCCGGCACCGTAGTCCGCCCCGCCGAAGAGGGCGTAGGCGATGACGCCGATGAACAGGATGGCGGCGATCAGGGTGCTCACCGGCGGTCGGCTCCGTCCGCGTGTTCCGTCGACGCCGGATAAGGTCCGTACGGCACCGCGACGGTCTCGGGGTCGTGTTCGGACCACTTTCTGCGCATGGTGCGCAGGACGAGGAGTGCGCCGATGCCGACGCACAGGTAGATGGCCAGGACGCTTGCGAACAACGGCCACAGGTTGCCCTGGGTGGCCACCGCGTCCCGGGTCAGCAGAACGCCCACGACGGTCCAGGGCTGGCGGCCGACCTCGGTCACCACCCATCCGCTCTCCAAGGAGGCCAGGGCGACCAGCCCGGCCACGCCGGCACCGCGCAGGAACCAGCGGTTCGCGGGCACCTCGCGCCGCCGCCACCAGAACCACGCGAACCACAGGGACAGCAGGAGCAGCAGCGAGGCGGTTCCCACCATGACGTCGAAGGCCAGATGCACGACATTGACCACCGCGTCGTCGGGACGCACCGCCGCGGGGATGGCGTCGAGGCCACGGATCGTGGTGGACGGCCTGAAACCGGCCAGCAGTGATGCCGCATCGGGAAGGGGAAGGCCGAAGCGTACCGCTCCGTTGACGATGACACCGCCGAGTGTCTCCGGGACGTGGTCGGCGGTGGACGGAACGAGTTCGACGGCGGCGAACTTGGCCGGTTCCCGGTCGAACACCTGGCGGGCGATCGTGTCACCCACCAGGAACTGGAGCGGCATGGCGATCGACGCCACGGTGAAGGGCACCAGAAAGCCCAGTCGGTGGTAACGGTCCTGACGCCCCTTGAGCAGACCCCAGGCGTATACCCCGGCGACCATGAAGCCCGCGACGATGTACGCCGCGAGCAGCATGTGCACCATCTCCCACCAGAAGGCGCCGTTGAAGAAGACCTTGGACGGCACCACCTCGCTCACGCGTCCATTGCTGACAGCGAAGCCCCCCGGCTGGTTCATCCAGCTGTTCGCCGCGATGACGGCCGCCGTCCCGCCGACGCCGGACAGCGTGACCACCACGCCGGTGAAGAAATGCGGCCACGGCGGCAGCCTTCTCCAGCCGTAGATGTAGATGGCCATGAAGATGGCCTCGAGGAAGAAGAACAGTCCCTCGATGGCGAAGGGAAACCCGAACGCCGCGCCGTACGCACCCATCAGCCCGGGCCAGAGCAGACCCAGCTCGAACGTCAGAACAGTGCCCGAGACGGCCCCGACCGCGAACAGTACGGCAGCCACCCGCGACCAGCGTTGCGCCAGGAGCAATGCCTGCTGATCGCCGTACCGCAATGCGCGGAAGTGGCAGATCAGCATCATGAAGGTGAACGCGACTCCGAAGGGCACGATGATGATGTGGAAGCCCAGGGTGAAGGCCATCTGCTCACGCGCCGGGAGGAGCTGCGGCGGGTCGACGACCCCGAGCAGAGAGGACATCAGCATGGGTTCTCTTTTCAGCCCGGACGGAAAAGGCCGGCTCGCGAGTCGTCGTGGTCGGGGTGTCGAGCGTGACGCGCACGGCGAGGTGTGGCCTCTCTGCGGCCATGACGATCCGACTCGCCATGCGTTCACGTCGGAACGCTAATCAGCGGGCCGGACCCGGTCCGCTTCAACGACTGACGCCCTCGCGCTTTTGCACCGATAGGGCCAACGGTTCGAGCGCCATCCAGCCGAAGCGGTCACGACCCCGGAGCACCGTCTCGGCTGCCGCGCCGACCGCGGCGAGTCGCCGGGCCGGTCCCGCTTCCGCCACGGGGGCCAGCAGCATGCCGAGACCGGCGCCGCTCGCCGCGGCGGATCCGGTGAAGACGAACGGCAGCTCGCGGTGGGCGTCGTTCCACGCGGGCACCGCAGTCTGCGAGGCCAGAGCCGCCGTGCAGGAGGCAACCCCGGGTGCGAGCAGGGCCGCGGATTGCCCGGCCGGGCGTGCGGCCAGGTGCAGCGACCGCCCGGGCGGGGAGGCCCGCAAGGCGGCCGGCCAGCATCTCCGCCGATGCGGCCAGCGCGCCGCCTGGACCCTGGGCGACGAGGATCCACGTGCCCACGGACATCGGCGAGTTCGGCCAGGCGACCCTGAGCATGTGACGGAAGCGCTCGACCGGCCCGGATCCGCCACCAGCAGGTACATGCTCACCAGCGCGGCACCCGTCGGGCTCTCCCTCCTGGCGCTGACAGTGGGGGCCGCGCTCGGCCTGCTCCTGCGCCGCACCGTGACCGCCATGCTCGGCACGTTCGTCATCACCGGCCTTCTGGAATTCGCCATCAGTCAACTCCGGCCCTACCTCGGGCCGACCTCCGTGGCCGTATCCCGAAACCCGCTCGTCACGCCCGAAACCAGCGCCAGTGCCTGGGTGGCCCAAAGCGGCTTCGTCGCAGCCGTCATCGCCGTCATCCGCGTGGTCAAACGCCGGCGCCAGCGGTAGCGGGCATGCCGGTCGGCGCCGCGGGCCCGGACGTCCCGCCCTCATGACCGTCGCGGTGGCGCCGTTGTCTTTGGTGGGTGGGCGCACAGTGGTGCAGCCGATCAGGACGTCGTCGAGGTAGCCGACCTCTATGCGGTTGCGGCATGTCATGGGCCGAGCCAGAGCCGGATCGAGTCCACAGCCCGGTAGTTCTTGAGGGCGTTGATCGTCCGTATGACCTCGTTTCTGCGGCCGTAGATCGCCTTGTCGAAGCCGGCGGCCCGCCGATTCTGGAACAGACGATGGTCTCCCTCGACCGGCGCTCGGTTCACTTGACGTCGGCCGGCCAGCGCAGCGCGCCGCAGGCTCGGCAGCGAGCCGTGACGGCCCCTTCTCCTGCGCCAGCTCGCGGAGGGACTCCCGCTTATCTGTTGGCGCACCGAGTGCGAGAGGATCTCCTACCACCTCGCCTGGCCGCGGGTGTCTGGTTGTGCTGTCGTGATCCGCCCCGATCTGCTGGAAGCCCTGGCTGAACGGGCGTCCGCAACCGTTGTCATCCGAGACTTTCTCAACGCGCCTTGGGTATGGCCAAGAGGGGAAATGACGTGGGAGCGCTCGGTCGTGTGGTGGAGGAGCGTGCTGGTCGGCCCTGGTCCTCTACCTGACCGCCGCTGACCCAGTTGGCAACTTGCTCTGGACCCCCCGACTTACCTGATGACTCATCAGGTAAGTCGGCATCCAATCAGCATGGGACCGGGACAGTCTTCCGTACATGTTCCTGGTCGGCGGGTTGGCGGCAGCTTGATTCGCGCAGATCGCGCAGATCGCGCAGATCGCGCAGGTGAGAAGCCTATTTGCCGCGGCGCACGATGTTCCGGAAGGTCTTCGAGTCGAAGGCAGGCCGATGTACAGTAAAGGACGCCCCTGACCTGCAGAAAGCTGGCGGGGAGCCGTCTTCTAGGAGTCCAAAGTGCTGCGAACTTTGATGAAGTCCAAGATCCACCGTGCCACCGTCACCCAGGCCGACCTGCACTACGTGGGATCGGTGACGATCGACGCCGATCTTCTCGACGCCGCCGATCTGCTCCCCGGTGAGTTGGTCCACATCGTCGACATCACCAACGGCGCCCGCCTGGAGACGTACGTCATCGAGGGCGAACGCGGCTCCGGCGTGATCGGGATCAACGGGGCGGCAGCCCACCTCGTGCATCCCGGCGACCTGGTGATCATCATCAGCTACGCTCAGGTCACGGACGCCGAGGCGCGGACGCTCAGGCCGCGGGTCGTGCACGTCGACACCGCCAACCGGATCGTCGCCCTCGGTGCCGATCCGTCCGAGCCGGTCCCCGGCTCGGACCAGGAACGCAGCCCGCAGGCCGCATCGGCCTGACCGGCGGACGACGACCAGGAGCGTGCGTGCCATGAGCGAGATCGAGATCCGTGACGACCGGGCGGCGGGCCGCCTGGAGGCCGTCGGCGAGGGTGAAGTCGTCGGCCACATCGAGTACTTCGTCCTCGAGTCGCCCGCGCGCGCCCTGGTCCCGGTCCACACGATCGTGGAGCCCGCCCACGAGGGCAAGGGCATCGCCGGATCCCTGGCCCGCGAGCTGTACTCCGTCTCCGAGCGTGAGGGCATCCCGGTCGCACCGCTGTGCCCGTACGTCATCAAGTGGGCCGAGCGCCACCCCGACGAGGCCCCGGCGGCCGACCCGGAGCTGCTCGCGGCCGCGAAGGACTGGCTGCGCGCCCACCCGGGACGGTTCTGATCCACCTCCCGGGACCGGCTGTCCCCTCCCGGGACCGGCCGCGGTCCCGGGCCGGCGTGAAGCCGTGATGCGGGCCTTGCCTGCCCTGCCCGAATCGGTGTGCGGGTCCTGGTCGCCCGAGCAGATGAGGGCAGGCCCTGGGCCCGAGAAGGAGCAGGCCCTGGGCCCGAGAAGGAGCAGGCCCTGGACCCGGGCAGGAGATGCGGCTCCTGGAGGCGTGAACCGGTGAGTGGCCGGGCGAGGCCCGGGTACGCGGGGGAGTAGTCCAGAGGCGACGTTTCCAGCGAGCGCCCGGAGGCCAGCCATGACGACCCCGTACCCCGACCCCGCCTCCCCGGGCCCACCACCGGCCCCGGGCCCCACCCCGCCGGACCCCTACCCCAGCCCGGTCCCGCCTCCGGAACCGAGCCCGGGTCCGGGGCCGGGTCCGGCCCCTGAGCCCCTGCCACCCCCTCCGCCGCCCGAACCGCAGCCGGTCCCGCCGGAGCCCTCACCGTCCCCCGTTCCTCCGGGCCCCGAACCCGTCCCGAACCCGGAACCGGGCCCGCCCCTCACCTGAGGGCACCGGGCCGGACCAGCGCCCCCGAGGGGCGCGGGAAACCGCGTGACCAGCCACAACGGACCAAACGGACCGGAACGTGCGACACGACCGTTCCCCCCTGCCCGCTCAGGCGCACAGGGCCGTCCCTCAGGCCGAAACCTCCGTCCGGTCCCCACCCCACAGGGTGTGGAACGCGCCCTCCCGGTCCACCCTCCGGTACGTGTGCGCCCCGAAGAAGTCCCGCTGCCCCTGCGTGAGCGCCGCGGGCAGCCGCTCCGCCCGCAGCGCGTCGTAGTACGCGAGCGCCGCCGCGAAGCCCGGCGTCGGCACCCCCTGGCGGGTCGCCGCCACCAACACCTCGCGCCAGTCGTCCTGGGCCGCGGCGATCTCCTGCGCGAACGTCTCGTCCGACAGCAGGCTCGGCAGGTCGGCGCGGGCGTCGTACGCGGCGCGGATCCGGTCCAGGAAGGCGGCCCGGATGATGCAGCCGCCGCGCCAGATCGAGGAGACGGCACCGAGGTCGATGTCCCAGTCGTACTCCTCGCTGCCCGCGGCGATCTCGTGGAAGCCCTGCGTGTACGAGACGATCTTCGACGCGTACAGCGCCTGCTCCACCCGGTCGGCGAAGGCACCCGCCTCCGACTCGCTCAGCGCGGTCGGCTTCGGCCCGGCGAGGTCCCGCGAAGCGGCCCGCAGAGCGGCGTGCCCGGACAGCGACCGGGCGAAGACGGCCTCGGCGATGCCCGACACCGGCACACCCAGATCAAGCGCGATCTGCACCGTCCAGCGGCCGGTGCCCTTCTGCTCCGCCTGGTCGACCACCACGTCCACGAACGGCTTGCCGGTCGCCGCGTCCACGTGGGACAGCACCTCGGCGGTGATCTCGATCAGGTAGGAGTCCAGGCGCCCGGTGTTCCAGGTGCGGAAGATCTCCGCGATCTGCGCGGGGGAGTACCCGGCGACGTCCCGCAGCAGCTGGTACGCCTCGCCGATCAGCTGCATGTCGGCGTACTCGATGCCGTTGTGCACCATCTTCACGAAGTGACCGGCGCCGTCGGGGCCCACGTGCGTCACACACGGCGCGCCGTCGGCCGCCTTCGCCGAGATCTTCTCCAGCATCGGGCCGAGGGAGGTGTAGGACTCCTTCGGGCCGCCCGGCATGATGCTCGGCCCGTGCAGCGCGCCCTCCTCACCGCCGGAGACGCCCATACCGACGAAGTGGATGCCCTGCTCGCGCAGCGCCTTCTCCCGGCGACGGGTGTCCGCGAAGTGCGCGTTGCCCCCGTCGATGATCATGTCGCCGGGCTCCAGGAGCGGGGCGAACTCCTCGATCACCGCGTCCGTCGGAGTGCCGGCCTTGACCATGATGACCAGGCGGCGCGGCCGCTCCAGCGCCGCCACGAACTCCTCCGCGGTCTCGGCCGCGATGAAGTCCCCCTCACTGCCGAACTCCTCCACCAGAGCCTTCGTACGGGACACCGTGCGGTTGTGCACGGCGACCGTGTAGCCGTTGCGCGCGAAGTTCCGGGCGAGGTTGCGGCCCATGACCGCGAGTCCCGTGACGCCGATCTGCGCTGAAGTGCTCATACCGCCTGCTCCCTAGCTGCCTCGTGACTACGGCTCCGTCAGTACGGGTCCTCGCCCATCCTGACGTGCCGCTACGGCGAGCGCACATCCGACCCGCCACGTTTGATTACGCACGGAAAGCGCCGGTGCCTCAGTGCGCCCCGGCGCACACCGCCGATCCCGCCAAGGAAGGCCCGTTCTCAGCCACTTGGGTGGCACACGAGGCCGATTTGCTGTCTTGTCATGGCCTGTTCGCGGCGCATACTTTTGCGGCTCCTGACGCATGTCGAGGGGATTTCGGACATGGCCGTACGCGGCCGGCATCGCCGGTACCAGCCGAGCAGGATCAACCGCGCCTCACTCACCGTCACGGCGGGCGGTGCCGGCCTCGCGATCCCGCTGGTCGTCGCAGGCAGCGCCGACGCGGCCGACGCCTCCACCTGGAACAAGGTCGCCGCCTGCGAGTCCAGCGGCAACTGGAGCATCAACACCGGCAACGGCTTCTACGGCGGCCTGCAGTTCACCCGGTCCACCTGGGAGGCCTACGGCGGCACCCGGTACGCGCCGCGCGCCGACCTCGCCTCCAAGAGCCAGCAGATGACCGTCGCCGAGAAGGTCCTCGGCGGGCAGGGGCCGGGCGCCTGGCCGGTGTGCTCCGTACGCGCCGGGCTGACCCGGGGCGGCGGCGCGCCCGAGATCCACACCGACAGCGCCACGACCCACCCGGCCAGGACCTCCTCCGTGCGGGACGTGCAGCCGCAGACCACCCCGCAGTCCCGGGCCGGCCGGGCCGAGATGTACACGGTCGTGCACGGCGACACCCTCTCCGGCATCGCCGGTGAACAGCACGTCCAGGGCGGCTGGCGGCGGCTGTACGCGGGCAACCGCAAGGAGATCGGGTCCGACCCCGACCTGATACTGCCGGGCCAGCGCCTCAGCCTGCACGGGACCGCCTCCCCGCAGTCCGGCACGCACCCCGGGCACTCCGACACCAGCGCCAAGACACCGAAGCGGAAGGCCCCTTCGGAGAAGAGGACCTCCACGCACCACACGTCCACCGGCAGCCACGGGCTCGTCGCCCCGGTGACCGCGTCCATCGGCACCGGCTACCACGTGGCGGGGTCGCACTGGTCGAAGGGCTACCACACCGGGATCGACTTCCTCGTGCCGACGGGCACCTCCGTCAAGGCGGCGGCGGCCGGGCACGTGGTCGCCGCGGGCTGGGGCGGCGCCTACGGCTATCAGGTGGTGATCCGGCACGCCGACGGGCGCTACACCCAGTACGGGCACCTGTCGGCCATCTCCGTGCGGGCCGGGCAGAGCGTGGCCGGCGGGCAGCGCATCGGCCGGTCCGGGTCCACCGGAAACGTCACGGGCCCGCATCTGCACTTCGAGGTGCGGACGGGGCCCGGCTTCGGTACGGACATCGACCCGCTCGCCTATCTGCGGGCCGGTGGCGTCAGGATCTGACGTGCGCGCGCTGCCGGTCCGGGACCGGCAGCACCACGTGGAAGCTCGCGGACAGCGGCAGGTAGGGCATCGGGAGGGCGCAGAGGGCGGCCGGTGAGGCACTCTCGTCCTCCGCCGCGCGGCTGTCGCCGGGGGCCGGAGCGAACACCTCTTCCAGGGCGTCCTCCAGAGCCTCCTCCAGTACGGTGCCGTCCGCGGCGCGCGTGCCCTCCAGACCGTGCCCGTCCTGTGCGAGAGGTCCGTCCGGACCGTGCCCGTCCCGTACGAGCGCAACGTCCGGACCCTGCACGTCCCGTACGAGCGTGTCGTCCGGGCCGAGCCCGCCCGCCACGACCGTGTCCCGCTCGATCACGTCCCGCACAACTGCGTCCGGCACGACCCCGTCCTCCGGGACCCTTGCGGCCGGGGCCCCGGCAGTCTCCCCGGCCCCCTCCTCCGGCTCCGCCGCCGCGCGCTGCCGAGGTACGGCCACGGCCGCCTCGCCGACGGCGGCGGGCGCGGTCTGCGGCGCCTGCTCCACGGCCGGAGCGTGCTCCAGCCGCTCCGTCGTCAGCAGGATCAGACCGCCCCCGGCGACCACGCCGCAGCCCAGCGCGAGCACGGTGCCCGTGGTGCCGTAGCTGAACGTCTCGCCGAACATCAGGATGCCGACCGCGGCGGCCAGCACCGGGTTGACCACTGTCAGCGTGGCCAGTGGTGCGGCGAGGCCGCCGCCGCGGTAGGAGGCCTGGGAGAGCAGGACGCCCGCGGCCGCGAACACGCCGATGACGGCGAGGGAAGGCAGCTCCGCGAGGCTGATGCCGTTGTCCCAGTCGACCGTGACGGTCTTGGTGAACACCGACGACATGCCGAACGCTATGCCCGAGCCGGTCGCCAGCAGCACGCTGCGCACGGCGGGGTGCCGGTGCGCGGCCCGGCCCGCGACCATCAGGGTCACCACAGCCCCGCCGGTGACCAGCGCGACGGCCACCCGCTGAGCCCCGTCGAGGGAGTGCGTGTCGGACGAGCCGACCAGGGACAGCAGCCCGGCGAGTCCCACCGTGGCCATGATCGCGCCCCGCCAGGCGGTGGCTCCGGCCCTGCGGCCGACGAACAGCGCCGCCATGGGCAGGGCGAAGACGATGGTCAGTGCGCCCAGCGGCTGCACCAGGCTGAGCGGGCCGTAGGCCAGCGCGACGACGTGCAGCACGCCGCCGAGGCCGTTCAGGGCCAGCCCCGCCCACCAGCCGGCCCGGCGCAGCGGCAGGTACGACTCGTCGGGGCAGGACACCGCGACCTGCTCCTGCACGATCGCACCGCCCGCGTACGCGACGGCGGAGACGAACGAGAGCAGCACGGACAACGCGAGGGCGCTCATCGGCCATTCCTCTGCGTGCGGCGGGCCCGGTGGACCCGGTGCGGCGTACGGTCGGCTTTCACAGCGAACACTCTGCCCGCTCGGCTTCTTCCCGTCGTCGTACCTGAGCACGCAATGGGTCCTACTACCGATGGAGTACACCCTGCGCACGATCATCCCCAAGGGGGGCGTCAACGGGTGGAGACCCCGACTCCACGGACATGAGGGAGCCTGGTAGTAGTGCTTGTCGTGGACCTCGACCCCGATCTCGCCGCACTCCGCCCGCTCGGCGGCTTCTTCGTCCTGCGGACGACGACCGGAGCCACCGCGGCGCCCGCCCGCGCGGCCCTGCCGACGCTCGCGGAGACGTATGCCGGGACGTACGCGGCGGCGCCGTCGGGCCTCCACCGCACCGCGCTCACCGTCCGGGTGGCGACGGTCGGGGAGCGTCTTCGCGCCCCCGAGCCGCGGGTCTGCGCCTCCATCGGCCAACAGGGCCTGGCCGCCCGCCTGTGGTCCGTGGCCCTGGCGTGTGCCGCCGTGTACGGCCGGCTGCCCGACCTGGATGCCCGGCTGCTGCGCTGGGACGTTACCGCCTCGGCCCCCGAGGACCTGTGGCTGACCGAGGTGCGTCCGCTCGCCGGGGACGCCGCGACCCTCGCGGGCACCGTGCTGCACGGTCATCTCGAACCCCTAGGGGAAGCCCTGAGGGCCCGTTACGGTGTCGCCTCCGGTCTGCTGTGGGGCAACGCCGGCTCGGCGCTGGCCGGCGCGGCCCGCGAACTGGACCGCTGGGCACGTGCGAACGGCCGTACCGAGGTCGCGGACCGGGCCCGCGCCCTCACGGACGCGCTCTTCGCCCATCCGCTCCTGCGCACCACGGGCACCCGCACCGGCACGGCCTTCCGCCGCCGCAGCTGCTGCCTGTACTACCGCGTCCCCGGTGGCGGAGTCTGCGGCGACTGCTGCTTCACCCGGCCGCCGCGCCCTTCCCCGGGCGCCGCATCTGGGTGACCATGAAGGGAACCTGTTGCCGGTGCAAGGGGGTTGTCGGGTGCGAGTGGGACTGCTGACCCGGGAGTACCCCCCGGACGTGTACGGCGGCGCCGGCGTCCATGTGGAGTTCCTCGCCCGCGAGCTGACCTCCCTGGTGGACCTGGAGGTCCACTGCTGGGGCGAGGGCCGCGGCGTCGGTGTCAGACGCCACCGCCCCTGGACCGCCCTCGACGGCTCCAACGACGCGCTGCGGACCTTCTCCGTGGACCTCTCCATCGCCGCCGCCCTCCAGAGCCGTGACCTCGTCCACTCCCACACCTGGTACGCCAATCTTGCCGGCCACCTCGCCAAGCTCCTGTACGGGATCCCGCACGTGGTCACCGCCCACTCGCTGGAGCCGCTGCGCCCCTGGAAGGCCGAACAGCTGGGCGGCGGCTACGCCTTGTCGAGCTGGACCGAGCGCACCGCGGTCGAGGCCGCGGACGCCGTGATCGCCGTGTCGGGGGCCATGCGCGAGGACGTCCTCGCCTGCTACCCGGCGCTGGACCCGGCCAGGGTGCATGTCGTGCACAACGGCATCGACACGACGCTGTACCGGCCGCACCACGGCACCGACGCCCTCACCCGGACCGGACTCGATGCGGCCCGCCCGTACGTCCTGTTCGTCGGCCGGATCACCCGTCAGAAGGGTGTGCCCCAACTGCTGCGCGCGGTGCGGGGCATCGACCCCGGCGCGCAGGTGGTGCTGTGCGCGGGAGCCCCCGACACCCCGGAGATCGGCCGCGAGTTCCGCGAGCTGTACGAGGAGCTGAGCCGCGTCCGCGCGGGCGTGTTCTGGATCCCGCAGATGCTGCCGCGTGCGGACGTGGTCCAACTGCTCACGCATGCGGCCGTGTTCGTCTGCCCGTCGGTGTACGAGCCCCTCGGCATCGTCAACCTGGAGGCCATGGCGTGCGGCACGCCCGTGGTCGCCTCCCGGGTCGGCGGCATCCCCGAGGTGGTGGAGGACGGCACGACGGGCCTGCTCGTCGACGTGGACGACGGTTTCGAGGAGAGCCTCGCACGGGCGCTGGACACCGTCCTCGGCGACCGGGAGACGGCCCGGCGGATGGGGGAGGCCGGACGGGAGCGTGCCGTCGCCGAGTTCGGCTGGGACGCGGTGGCCCGGCGCACCGCCGGACTGTACGAGGACATCCTCAAGCGGGCTTAGGCCGGTCCGCTCGGGGCAGCCATGATTCGACGAGGGTGAGGGGAGCGGCCATGCGTCGTGGGGGACCTTCGGTGCTCGGGATCGTCCTGGCGGGCGGGGAGGGCAAGCGCCTGATGCCGCTCACCGCGGACCGCGCCAAACCGGCCGTCACGTTCGGCGGCACCTACCGGCTCGTCGACTTCGTCCTGTCCAACCTCGTCAACGCCGACGTCCTGCGCATCTGCGTGCTGACCCAGTACAAGTCCCACTCGCTGGACCGGCACATCACCACCACCTGGCGGATGTCCAGCCTGCTCGGCAACTACGTCACCCCGGTCCCGGCCCAGCAGCGCCTCGGCCCGCGCTGGTACCTGGGCAGCGCCGACGCGATCCTGCAGTCCCTGAACCTGGTCCACGACGAACAGCCCGAGTACGTGGCCGTGTTCGGTGCCGACCACGTCTACCGCATGGACCCGCGGCAGATGCTCCAGCAGCACATCGAGGGCGGCGCGGGCGTGACGGTGGCCGGCATCCGTGTCCCGCGCGCCGAGTCGTCCTCCTTCGGGGTGATCACACCCGGCTCGGACGGCCGCAGCGTCGAACGGTTCCTGGAGAAGCCGGCCGACCCTCCCGGTCTCGCGGACGACCCCGAGTGCGTGTTCGCCTCGATGGGCAACTACGTCTTCACCACCAAGGTGCTCATCGAGGCGCTGCACCGGGACGCCGAGGACACCCGGTCGGTCCACGACATGGGCGGCTCGATCCTGCCCCAGCTGACCGGCCGCGGCGAGGCACAGCTGTACGACTTCAGCGAGAACCACGTGCCCGGCGAGACCACCCGCGACCAGGGCTACTGGCGGGACGTCGGAACCCTGGACGCCTACCACGAGGCCCATATGGACCTCATCGCCGAGCGCCCCGCGTTCAACCTCTACAACCGTCAGTGGCCCGTCTACACCCACTCCAACCAGCTCTCGCCGGCCCGCTTCAACGCCGGCGGCATCGCGAGCGAGTCCATCATCAGCGCGGGCTGCCTGATCCGGGGCCAGGTCAGCCGGTCCGTGCTGTCCCCGGGCGTCCGGGTCGACCCGGGAGCGGTGGTACAGGGCTCGGTGCTGCACGACAACGTGCGCATCGGCCGGGGTGCGGTCGTCCGCGGTGCCGTCCTTGACAAGAACGTCGAGGTCCCGCCCGGCGCGACCATCGGCGTCAACCCGGAGCGGGACGCCGCGCTGTACACCGTCTCCCGCGGCGGAATCATCGCCCTGGGGAAGGGCCGCCGGGTGTCGTAGCCAGCCGTGCCGGCGTCCTCGCCCGGGCGGTGCCCGACGCGACGCGCCGACACATTCCGCCCGGGATACCCGAGTTCGCCTCGTTCGCCCCGCACGATGCAGGCAACGATGTCGAACCTTCGGAGGTCATCCGCCATGAGAGGGACCCGGCGCACGCGCCTGTGCCTGGCCGGGGTGATGGCAGCGTCCGCGCTGATCGCCACCCCCACCGCACGGGCCGCCGAGCGGACCGACGGCCACCTCACCGACCTGGTCAACCCGTTCATCGGGAGCCAGAACGAGGGCAACACCTTTCCCGGTGCGGCCGTGCCCTTCGGGATGGTGCAGCTGTCCCCGGACACCGGACACAGCACCGGCTACGACTACACCCAGAACCGCATCCGTGGCTTCTCGCTGGTCCATCTCTCGGGCGTCGGCTGCCGGATCGGCGGCGACCTGCCCGTGCTGCCCACCACCGGCGACGTCACTCAGACGGACTACGCCAAGTACGCCGCCGGGTTCTCGCACCAGAACGAGGAGGCGAGCCCCGGCTACTACCGTGTCGGCCTCGACTCCGGCATCCGGGCCGAGCTGACCGCGACCGAGCGCACCGGTGTGCAGCGCTTCACCTTCCCGGCCACGGACAAGGCCAACGTCCTGCTGAACGCGTCCCAGTCGCTGCACCAGGCGACCGGCAGCACGGTGGAGATCCTCGACGACCACACCGTGCGCACCGAGATCACCGGCCACGGCTTCTGCCGCGACACCGGCCCCTACACCGTCCACACCGTCACCCGTTTCAGCCGGCCCTTCACCGCCTACGGCACCTGGGCCGGCTCCAAGGTCACCGCCGGGGCCCGCACCGGGACCGGCGGCGCCTACGTCCGCTTCGACACGACGAAGGACCGTACCGTCGAGGCCACCACCGCCCTGTCGTACACGGACGCCCGCGGCGCGGCCGTCAACCTGCGCGCCGAGGGCGGGCGCTCCTTCGACACCGCTCGGGAGCAGGCACGCGCGCAGTGGGAGCGGCGGCTGGCGACCGCCCGCGTCGAGGGCGGCGACCCGGCCCTGCGCCGCACCTTCTACTCCTCGCTGTACCGCTCGTTCCTCGCGCCCAACATCGGCAGTGACGCCGACGGCCGCTACGCCGGCTGGGACCGCCGGATCCACCGCGCGGAGCGGTTCACGTACTACCAGAACTGGTCGCTGTGGGACACCTACCGCACCCAGGCCCAGCTCCTCGCCCTGCTCGCACCCCGCGAGTCGCGGGACATGGCCCAGTCGGTGGTGAAGGTCGCCGAGGACGGCGGCTGGCTGCCCAAGTGGGGCTACGGGCCCGTCGAGACGAACATCATGAGCGGCGACCCGGTCACCCCGTTCCTGACCACCGCCTACCAGATGGGTCTGCTCAAGGGCTTCGAGGAACGGGCCTACCGGGTGCTGCGCGAGAACGCCGACGGGGTGCCGCCCGCCGCCTACCCGGGCATCGGCCGGGAGGCCAACGCCGAGTACATCGCGCACGGCTTCGCGCCCTACGACAAGGACCGCCCCTACGCCAAGATGGGCGACTCCGACTACCGGCACGGCGCCTCCGTCACCCTGGAGTACGCCCTCGCCGACGCGATGCTCGCCCAGATGGCCCGCGGCCTCGGCCATGACGCCGACGCCGCCCGGTACGCCGCCCGGGCGCAGAACTACCGGAACATCTTCGACCCCTCCACCGGCTTCTTCCGTGCCCGGGACGCCGCCGGCGCCTTCACCGGCTCGGCCGACCCGGCCCGTGGCATCGGCTTCCACGAGGGCACCGCCTGGCAGTACCAGTGGCTCGTCCCGCAGGACCTGCCGGGCATGGTCGGCCTGATCGGCGGCGAGCGCGCGGCCAACGACCGCCTGGACACCTTCTTCGCCTACGACCGGCTGCTGGCGGACCCGGCGAAGACCGCCCGCGAGGTGTGGGTGCACGGTGACGCGTACAACTACTACAACGCCGACAAGTACAACCCGATGAACGAGCCGGACCTCATCGCGCCGTACACCTATCTGGCCACCGGCCAGCCCTGGAAGACCACCGACGTCGTGCACGCGGCGCTGACCCTGTTCACCGACGGGCCCACCGGCATGACCGGGAACGACGACCTCGGCACCATGTCCGCCTGGAACGTGCTGTCGTCGATCGGGCTCTTCCCGATCCAGCCCGGCTACGACACCTGGGGCCTGTCCACGCCGGTCTTCGACCGCGTCGACCTCACCCTGGACCGCCGCTTCTGGCCGGGCGGCCGGCTGACGGTCACCGCCCCCGGCACCTCGGCGGGCAACCGCTACGTCCAGGCCGTGCACACCGACGGGACGGCGCACACGCGGACCTATCTGACGACGGGTGCCCTGCGCTCCCTGGGCACCCTCGCCTTCACGGTCGGCCCGCGCCCGTCCGAGTGGGGTACGTCACCCCAGGCGGCACCCCCGGTGCTGAAGTGACCTCAGGAGTCTCATGAGTCCCGCCCCTTTCGGAGGGGCGGGACTTAATCTGCTGTTAACTGTGCGTAGCGTGATCGTACTTGACCGTAATCGGGTGACACGCTTTGACTGTTGCACTGCACCCCCCCCCGTCGTCACGCGAGGCAAGCCCTTGACTTCCGACCTGCTCGCCCCCCTCGACCTGGCCTTCTGGAACATGGAGTCCGACCGGCACCCGATGCACCTCGGCGCGCTCGGCGTCTTCACCGCGCACTCGCCCACCGCGGGCGCCCACGCCGCCGATCTGCTCGCCGCCCGGGCCGCCGCCGTACCCGGGCTGCGCATGCGCATCCGGGACGTCTGGCAGCCGCTCGCCTTCGGCAGCGCCGCCCGCGAGAACGACCCGGACTTCGACCCGCTCCACCACGTCCGGCTGCACGCCCCGACCACCGACTTCCACGCGCTCGCGGGAAAGCTGATGGAGCGTCCGCTGGAGCGCGACCGGCCGCCGTGGGAGGCGCACGTCCTGCCCGGCGAGGACGGCGTCTCCTTCGCCGTGCTGTTCAAGTTCCACCACGCCCTCGCCGACGGGTTGCGCGCGCTCAAGCTCGCCGCCGGCGTCCTCGACCCCCTCGACCTGCCCGAGCGCGGCCCGCGCGCCATCGAGCCGCCGCGCGGTCTGCTCTCCGACGTGCGCAGACTGCCCGGCCTGATCCCCCAGCTGGTCAAGGGCGCGCTGTCCGACGTCGGCCGGGCCCTGGACATCGGCGCCTCGCTGGCCCGGTCGACCTTCGGCATGCGCCCCTCGTCCGCGCTGACCTCCGCGCCCAGCGGCACCCGCCGCACGGCGGGGGTCGTCGTGGACATCGACGACGTGCACCGCGTCCGCAAGAGCGCCGGCGGCACCGTCAACGACGTCCTCATCGCCGTCGTCGCCGGTGCGCTGCGCCGCTGGCTCGACGAGCGCGGCGACGGCAGCGAGGGCGTCGCGCCCCGCGCTCTCGTCCCCGTCTCGCGGCGCCGCCCGCGCTCCGCCCAGCCACAGGGCAACCGGCTCTCCGGGTACCTGATACGGCTCCCGGTGGACGACCCCGACCCGCTGCGCCGCCTGGACACGGTCCGCACCGCGATGATCCGCAACAAGGACGCGGGACCCGACCGGGGAGCCGGTGCGGTCGCGCTGCTCGCCGACCACGTGCCCGCACTCGGCCACCGGCTCGGCGGCCCGCTGGTCGGCCAGGCCGCCCGGCTCTGGTTCGACATCCTGGTCACCAGCGTGCCGCTGCCCGGATTCGGGCTGAAGCTCGGCGGCCACCAGCTGGCCGAGGTCTACCCGCTCGCCCCGCTGGCGCCCGGCCAGGCCCTCGCGGTCGCGATCTCGACGTACCGCGGCCGGGTCCACTACGGGCTCGTCGCCGACGCTCAGGCCGTTCCCGATCTCGATGTGTTCGCGCGTGCGGTGACGGCCGAGGTGCAGACGCTGATCACGGCCTGCCGGGTGTGAGCTGATCGGGTTTGGCCCTGGGCACGGCGCTCCGTAAAATTCCCCCTTCGAAAGCGGGCGCGAGTCGGAGCGCTGCGCGGGTGATCAGGGAAGCGGCAGCGCGATGACGGTGACTAAGGACGGCCCGAGGGCCATGGACGAGGTCGAGTACGGCCCCGGCATCGACCCCGAGCGCCTGGCCGTCTGCCTCGGCGTGCTCGAGGAACTCGACAGACTGGAGGTCGACCACCCCGACGCCATCGCGGTGCGCCGGGCCACGGCGGGCATCTACCGCACGGTCAAGCAGCGCCGCCGCCAGGAGCGCCGGGCCGCCAAGACCGCCCACGACAAGGCGGTCACGGAGGCCACCGCGACCGGTTCCGCCCAGCGCATCGACGACGAGACCGAGGGCATCCTGCCGTCGTCGGTCACCGAGGCGGGCCAGGTCGCGGGCATACTCCAGCGCCCCCGCTCCTGCTACACCTGCAAGAGCCGCTACGTCGAGGTCGACTACTTCTACCACCAGCTCTGTCCGGACTGCGCCCGGCTGAACCGCGCCAAGCGCGACGCCCGCGCCGACCTGACCGGCAAGCGCGCGCTGCTCACCGGCGGCCGCGCCAAGATCGGCATGTACATCGCCCTGCGGCTGCTGCGCGACGGCGCGCACACGACGATCACCACGCGCTTCCCCAAGGACGCCATCCGCCGCTTCAAGGCGATGGACGACTCCGCGGACTGGATGCACCGGCTGGAGGTCGTCGGCATCGACCTGCGCGACCCGGCGCAGTCCGTCGCCCTGGCCGAGCGGGTCGCCGAGGTGGGACCGCTCGACATCCTGATCAACAACGCGACACAGACCGTGCGCCGCCTGCCCTCCGCCTACGCGGCCCTGGTCGACGGCGAGAGCGCCCCGCTGCCCGCCGGCGAGCTGCCCGCCCACCACGTCATCGGCGCCTTCGGCTCCGGTGCCGTCGACGGCATCGCCGCGCTGCCCCTCGGCACCAGCGGCCTGGATGCGCAGAAGGTCGCCGACCTCGCGCTCGTCGCGGGCAACGCGAGCGTCGCCCGGCACCTCGACGGCACCGCCATCGACGCCGGCGGCCTCGTCCCCGACGTCGTGGACACCAACACCTGGGTGCAGACCATCGACCAGATCTCGCCGGTCGAACTGCTGGAGACCCAGCTGTGCAACTACACCTCGCCGTTCATCCTGATCAGTGCCCTGCGCCCGGCCATGGCGGACGCCGCGAAGAAGGCCTCCAGCGGCCGTGCGTACGTCGTCAACGTCTCGGCGATGGAAGGCGTCTTCGGCCGCGGTTACAAGGGGGCCGGGCACCCGAACACCAACGCCGCGAAGGCGGCCATGAACATGGTGACGCGGACCAGCGCGCAGGAGATGTTCCAGACCGACGGCATCCTCATGACCTCGGTCGACACCGGCTGGATCACCGACGAGCGTCCCCACTACGACAAGCTGCGGCTGGCCGAGGCCGGCTTCCACGCGCCGCTCGACCTGGTGGACGGCGCGGCCCGCGTCTACGACCCGGTGGTGCGCGGCGAGGCGGGCGAGGACGTGTACGGCGTCTTCCTGAAGGACTACGAGCCCGGCAAGTGGTAGCGGCCCGCGCCGGGCGTCGGCCCTCCTGACCGCGCCCGGCCCCGGAGCGACCGCGGGGATAGGGGCGAACGCCGGGGCGCGGGGCGACCGACGGGGCACAGGGTGACCGGCGAACACGGAGTAACTGCCGGGACACGGAGCGTCTGCGGACGCCGCGGGGCGAACGCCGGGACATGGAGCGCCCGCGGGGCCACGGGAGCGAGCACCTGGACGCGGAGCGTCTGCGGTGGGGGCGGCGGTGCCGGTCGGCCGGGCCGGGCCGTGGGGCGCGGCCGGTCCCGCCCCGCCGCGGAAGCGCACGACCGCACGACCGCACGACCGCACGACGGCACGACCGTGCGGCCCGCGCGCCTATCGGGGCGCGGGCCCGTGCTCCCGCAGGCGGTCGTGCACGGGGTTCCCGGCTGTGGCGCGTGCGGCCCGCACCCGCGTCCCGCCGTCCACCAGCAGATCGGCACCGGTGATCCAGCCGGCCGCGTCCGAGGCGAGCCACACCACGGCCCGTGCCACGTCCTGCGGCTCCCCGATCCGCCCGAGCGGCAGCCCCGCCGCCACCTCCGCCTCGCCCGGCTCCCAGACGAATCGGGCCATCTCGGTGCGCACGAGTCCGGGGGAGACGGAGTTGACCCGCACCCGGGGCGCGAGTTCGCCCGCGAGCTGCCGGGTGAGATGCAGCAGGGCCGCCTTGGTGGTGCCGTAGGCGCCGACATGGGGCCCGACATGCCCGGCGCCCTCCGTGCACACGTTGACGACGGACCCGCCGTGCTCCCGCATCCACCCCCGCCAGGCGCACTGCACCAGCCGCAGCGGTGCCTCGACGTTGACCGCGAACGCCTCCCGCCACGCATCCGCGCCCGCCTCCATCAGCGGTCCGTACGGTTGGTTGGTCGCGGCGTTGTTGACCAGGACGTCCAGCCGTCCGAACTCGCGCAGCACCAGATCGGTCAGCTCCTCGGGGTGCCCGGGGCCGGCCACGTCCCCGGCCAGTCCGATCCCGTCCAGCTCGGCGGCCGTGCGCCGCACCTCGTCCGGGTCCCGCGCGGTCACGCACACCAGCGCACCGGCCGCCGCGAGCGTCCCGGCGACGGCACGTCCGATCCCGCGCGTCCCGCCGGTGACGACGGCCGCCCTGCCTTCGAGCCCGTGCGACGAGGTCATCGCCGTACCGTCTCATGACGGACCGTCAGGCAACAGGGGTCCGGCGCCGCCCTCAGTCGACGGCGCCGAGTCGCGCGTGCCGGTCCGCCAGCAGCTCCAGTACGGTGCGCCAGTCCTCCAGCACGCCGGCGTCGAAGCGCGCCGACCGGCTCTCCTCGGCGGCCTGGCGCAGTTGCAGGAGATCGTCGTGGGCGGAGCCGGCGCGCGAGTCCCCGCGGACCAGCCGGAACACCCGCTCCCCGAGCAGCGGGCGCACCGCCTCGGCCGCGCTGCGGGCCCGCCCCGCCTCGTCGGCCGGGCACAACACCGGCCCGATCCCGTGGATCAGCCCCGCCACCTGCAGCTCCTTGTCGGCGGGGCGGCTGCGGCGCAGCAGCGCGGCGGTCCGCAGCGCGTGCTGATGCCGTCCGGCGTACAGCAGATCCATCAGCTCCTCGACGCTGCGCAGCTCCATGCGTCAGTCCTTCCGCGAGACAGCCGTTGCCGCCAGTCACCAGACCATGGCGACCTTGCGGTCCGGCCAACGGCACCTGAACTGCGCCGCGTCGGCTCGGAGGCCCGTCGCTCGAACTCGAAGACCTGTTCGTAGAGGTAGGCCGAGTGGGTGAATCATCGGAAGAAGCAGGTGATGCGGTTTGTGGCAAATAGCGGCATATTGAAGGGCATTGGGGCGCTAAATGAAGCAGATTAGTTACATCTTGTTTGCACTCCCTATCGAGCGGACGTGCGCTCATTTGGTTAATCTGGAACGGACGGACAGCAGTACGGGGTCCTACCCTCACCCACCGTCCGTCCCGGGGTGAGTCGGCCGACAACGGCCTGCTCTGACACGAGAAACCGGCGCCACCGCGTCCGAACAGGCCTTCCATGCAGACCCGAGCGGGCAACGAGAGCCGGAGCGCAGACCGTCCGGTACGCCCCGAGGGTGACCCGACACATAAGGAGTGCGCGGTGACACCGGAGAAGACGAATCGCGACGAGCGCCCCAAGGAACACACGGAGCGCAGGGGCCGCCGCCCCGGAGAGCTCGGCAGCCTCGACGTGTGGGCCCGGTCCGCCCCGATCCGCCTCGCGGGTTACGAGGAGGATCTCGCCGAGCCCCACATCCTGCCGAGCGTGGACTGAAGCGCCGGCCGGACTGTCGCGATCGCCGCACGCATGGGCGTGGCGGACTCACGCCCATGCTGATCAGAAAAGCCGTGGCCGACGACCGGCCGCGGATCCGGCCTTTCCGGCACCGGATCGTCGCCGCCGAGACCTGCGCCTGGGACCCCGACATCTCGGAGCGGGCGGCCCGTGCCCTGTGGACGAGTCCCCCCCGGAGCGCGTCTGTGCGGCCGGGGACCCCGCCGAGGCCGCGGTCACCGTCCCCGCCGCGGCCGGGACGGCCCGCACCTCATGGACAAGTCACCGGTCCGAACGGCCGGGCCCACGGTCCCGGTCCGCCTGCGGGGCCGTCCGGTGCCACGGGTGCCGTCGCTCCAGTTCCTCCGCCAGGGCCAGCAGGCCGGGCTCGGTGCCCGGGCGGCCCACCAGCTGTACGGCGCAGGGCGCACCGGAGGGGAGTGTGCCGAAGGGAACCGACATCGCGGGCCAGCCCGTCAGGTTCCACGGCGGGGTGAAGGGCGAATAGGCGGTGTTGGCCAGGAGGTTGCGCAGCCAGCCCCGCTCGTGCCACGGCGCGGCCGCGGGGGAGCGGCGGGCCAGGGCCGGGGTGAGCAGGACGTCGTACTCGGTGAAGAACGGCATCAGCCGCTCGCGCAGCCGCTCGCGCCCGTCCCCGGTGCGCACGGCGTGCAGGAAGCGGCGGCCCACGGCCGCGTGCACCCGGGTGCGCCGGGTCAGCCGCGCAGGATCGAGACCCGCCGCGTCCACCGCCGTGCCCGCCGTCCAGTGCTGGAGCGAGGTCACGCCCAGGGAGAGAGGGTAGGGCGGCTCGGCCCGCCGGACCCGGTGACCGGCCTGGGCCAGGATCCCGGCCGCCTGCCGGACCGCGGTCGTATACGGCTCGCTCACGCTCACCCCGGCCAGCGGGCTGCGCAGCGCGACGGCGATCCTGCGGGGTGCGGGCTCCTCCTCCGGCCGGCTGACACCGGTGTCCGCCAGGACGTCGAGCATCAGGCGCAGGTCCTCGACCGTGGTGGCCAGCGGACCGTTCTCCGCCATGCCGAACCAGTCGCCGTTGCCGATCCCGGCCGGTACCACGCCGTGCCCCGGCTTGAGGGTGACCAGTCCGCAGTTGGCCGCGGGGATGCGCAGCGAGCCCATGCCGTCGTTGCCGAGCGCGAGCGGGACCAGGCCGGCGGCCACCGCGGCCGCGCTGCCACCGGAGGAGCCGCCCGCCGTCCGGGTGATGTCCCACGGATTGCGGGCGGTGCCGTGCACACCCTCCGTGGTACCGAAGACGCACAGCTCGGGCACGTTGGTCAGACCCACGACGACGGCACCGGCGGCCCGCAGCCGGGCCACCGTCACATGGTCCTCGGCGGCCGGAGTGTCGGGGGTCGCGGCGGAGCCGTTGCGGGCCGACTCACCGCGCACCGCCAGATTGTCCTTCACCGCCACCGGCACCCCGGCCAGCGGGAGCCCGCCCAGATCGGCACGGGCGCCCACCTCGTCCGCCTCCGTGAGCGCCGCCTTGGCCCGGACCGTACGGAACGCCCCGACCCGGCCGTCGAGCCGCTCGATCCGGTCGAGGTGCTCCGCCACCACCTCCCGTGGCGTGACCTCCTTCTCGCGTACGGCGGCGGCGATCTCGGCTGCGGTCCGGCCGGCCCAGCTGCTCACGGGCTCTCCTTGGCTACTCGTCGGTATGAATCGAGGCGCGTAGGGAGAACTGTGCACGGCCGGTCGCGGCACGTCGAGAGGCCGATGACAGACATGGGATCTGTCATCCGATCTATGGCTCAACTCCCCGCTCAGGTAGCCCCGTTGACAGTCCCGTGATCCCGACACCATCATCAGACCTCCGATGAATCAGATGCATGGGAGCCGCTCATGAGCACGTATCCCAGACGTCGAATCCTGGGCACGGCAGTCGGCGTGACCGCCGCGGCCGCCCTCCCCCTCACCACGGCCGCACCCGCACGGGCCGGCGAACGCCGGGGACCGTGGGCCGCCGTCCCCGACCCCGTGCCCATCGCGCTGGACGACCTCTTCGACAACGACGGCATCGACACCGCCTCCGCACGCGGCGGCGACTTCGACGGCTCCGGCTACACCTTCCCCGGCGAGGAGCTGCCCGCCGGCCGCATCGAGGTCGACGGCGTGCCCTTCCTCTTCCCCGCCGCTGCCGCCGGGGCCCACAACAACGCCGTCGCCCTCGGCCAGCGCCTCGGCCTGCCGAAGGGCCGCTATCTGTCGGCCTTCTTCCTCACCGCCGCCAGCTACGGCAACGCCTCCGGCACGGCCACCGTCCACTACGCCGACGGCACGACCAGCACCGCGAGCCTCGGCGGCGCCGACTGGTACGCGACCGGCGGCCCCCTGTCGGCCCCGTACCGCTACCGGCCGGACGGCGGCAGGGACGACCACGCCGTGGGCATCGGAGTCTCGGAGGTCTGGCTCGACCCCGCCCGCGAGGCCGTCGCCCTCACCCTGCCCGTGACCAGCCCCGCCCAGCCGGACAAGGCGTCCCTGCACCTGTTCGCCCTCACCCTGCAACCGGCCGCCGACGGAAGGGCGTTGACCCTGCGCGGCCCGCACTCCACCCCCTCCCTGCTCGACCCCTCCGGCGCGCAGAGCGTGGAGGTTACCGTCGTCAACGCGGGCACGGTCGCCGTCCTGGCCGCGGACGGTGTGTCGGTGACGGTCGACGTCCCGGGCGCCCGTACGGTCCAGCCCGCCCCCATCCGCCGTCTCGACCCCGGCGAACAGGCCCGCGTCCGCATCGGCATCCGCAACCGCCCGGGGACGCCGCCGGGCACCCGCCGCGACGGCACGGTCATCGTCACCGGGCGCGGCGCCCGGGCGGCGGCGGGCAGGGCCCCGCTGACCCTCGGCACCGCCGACTACGCACCCACCGGGGCCTCTCTCGCGGCACACCAGGCGCCGTACTGGTTCCAGGGGGCCAAGTTCGGCATCTTCATCCACTGGGGCGTCTACTCGGTGCCCGCCTGGTCACCGGTCGGCAAGCAGTACGCGGAGTGGTACTGGAACCACATGCAGGACCCGGCCAACGCCGTGTACGCCTACCACCGGGACACCTACGGCGCGGACTTCGCCTACGACGACTTCATCCCCCGTTTCACCGCGGACAAGTTCGACCCGCGGGCCTGGGTGGAGCTGTTCCGCGACGCGGGCGCCCAGTACCACGTCCTGACCTCCAAGCACCACGAGGGCTTCGCCCTGTGGGACACCAAGGTCTCGGACCGCAACGCCGTGAAGGCGGGGCCCGGGCGGGACCTCGTCAAGGAGCTCTTCGAGGCGTCCCGCCGCTACACCCCCGAACTCCGTCGCGGCCTCTACTTCTCCATGCCGGAGTGGTTCAACCCGGACAACCCGTGGATGGGCCACGCACCGCGCAACCCCTACACCCGACAGCCGGTCCCGTACACCGGTTACACCTCCGGCAAGGACTACGTCCGCGACTACCAGGCACCGCAGATGCTCGAACTGATCCACGGCTACGACCCCGAGATCATCTGGTGCGACATCGGCGGCGCGAACGACAGCCTCCACGTGCTCGCCGAGTACTTCAACCACGCCAAGAACCGCGCCCGCCCGATCGACGTCACCGTCAACAACCGCTCGGGCATCGACGTCCACGACTTCACGACCCCCGAGTACACGACGTACGAGAACACGGTCGTCGCCAAGTGGGAATCGAGCCGGGGCCTGGACCCGTTCAGCTACGGCTACAACCGGGCGACCCCGGATGCCGCGTACATGACCGCCGAGGAGGTGGTCCACAGCCTGGTCGACATCGTCTCGAAGAACGGCAACCTCCTCCTGGACATCGGACCGCGCGCCGACGGCACGATCCCCGACATCATGCAGACCCGGCTGCGTGAGACGGGCGCCTGGCTGAAGGTCAACGGGGAGGCGGTGTACGACACCGCGTACTGGTCGCGCATGGCCCAGCTCGGGGCCGACCTGCGCTTCACGGTGCGCCCCGGCGAGGCGTTCTACATCCACTCCCTGGCCGAACCCGGCCCGAGGCTCACCGTCGAGGCCCCGGTCCCCGTGCGTGCCGGCGACCGGGTCACCCTGCTCGGCCACGACCGGCCCCTGACCTGGACGGTGAGCAAGGGCGCGCTCGTGATCGACGTACCCGAGGCGGCCCGGAAGGCCGGCCGGTACGTGTGGGTCTTCAAGGTGGAGTGGCACCGCTGAGCGGCGGTCCTGCCACTCACCCGGTGGCGGCCCCGGATGCCGGGGCGGCCACCCCTTCACCCGTACATGACCGCGATGCCTGCATGATCGCGATGCTTCACCAGTACATGACCGCGATCGAGCCGCTGCCCCAGGCGGAGTACAGGCGGGCCCGGGCCACGTAACGGTGGTCCTTGACGAGTTTGGCCTCCAGGCGTCCGTTGCGGTCCTGTCCGCTGTCGTCGTCGGCGGCGACGTACTGCAGGCCGCCGTCGGTGTCCTCGAACAGGGCCAGCACGACATCGCTGTTGCCGAACGTGCCGATCTGGTAGCTGCGCGTCTCCGTCGGAACGATCTCGAAGTCGGCCTGTTGCCCGGTCGCGAGCTGCAGCGGTGTCGACTGGAACGCCTGGAGTCTGGGCGGCTGGGCGTGCAGCGGCGGGTACCACTGCAGGACGCGCTCCTTGTCCGTGGCGGACAGGCTCAGCGACGCGGGGATGCCGCTGCGGTACTGCTCCGGACGCACGATGAGCCCGGGCCCGAAGCTGTACTCCATGATCGAGTCGGGGTCCCAGGTGGACCCCGTCACCTCGTTCTGCGACAGCTTGCGCAGGATGTTGTTGAACGTGACCTCGTGGGGCCAGTTGTTGGGCGGTGCGCCGAGGTCCGCGTAGACCCTCTCCTCGTTCCAGACGATGCCGGCGAACGGGTTCTGGTGCTCGTGGGCGAAGCCGATCGCGTGCCCGGTCTCGTGCAGCGCGGTGGCTTTGCCGTACGGGGTGGTCAGGTCCCAGCCGAACGTCATGGTCGGCTGGGTGGTGCTGATGCCCAGGTTGTCCCGGCCGACGTACGAAGCGGAGCCCTCGTTCGCCTCGAAGACGATGCGGATCTCCGAGTCGCCGGGGTCGGCCACCTCCTGGAACTGCAGCCCGATCCCGAGGGCCTTCCAGGCCTGGAAGGCGTGCCGGACCTCGTCCAGCTGCTCGGAGCCGCCGATGTCACCGCCCTGGTCCAGGAAGGCGAAGTGAAGGACCGTGCCGTTGATCCACTTGGCGCGGACCAGCAGTATGGCCCTCGACCGGCTCGGGTTGAGGTCCGGGCGCAACACGGGCTGGGTCTGCGGTGGTTGGGTGCAGTAGCGGGGCATGGCCCCGTTCTCGGCCAACGCGTTCATGGCAGCCCTCCTTCGGGTGTGTGTCTCCCACCGCGAGGGCGCGCACGTACCCAGACGTCGGCCGGCGGTCGGGCGGAGAAGGAGGTCGGCGGCACGCAGCTGATCGCCACCACGGTGTTACGGCTCTCGGTGAGATGCCCGACCCGATGAATCCAGCATCTTTCCGGGCGGGGCATTTCGCAAGTGCTGAATCGTGAAATACGGTGCGAAACAGCGCGGTTGAACGGTGAAGCACCGTCCTTCCCGTGGTGAGGGACCGCCTTTCTCATGCCCGCCGCGCCGTCCCCGTACTGCCCCGCCCCGTCAGCCGGGGCACCGGTACCCCCACCGCCCGTGCCGCGTGGCCGTCCAGCAGCGCCAGCAGCTCCCGTGCCGCCGTCCGGCCGAACTCGGCACTGTCGCGGGAGAGCGCCGACAGCCGTGGGGTGACCATGCGGCACAGCGCCGAGTCCTCCCAGGAGACCAGCGAGACGTCCTGCGGGACACGGAAACCGAGTTCGGCCGCGGCGGCGAGACCGGCGACGGCCATCACGTCGTTGTCGTAGATCAGCGCGGTCGGGGGAGGCGAGCCGCCGAGCATCCGGCGGGTCACGGCGGCGCCCTCCGTGTCGGAGTAGTCGGTCGTCACCGACCGGACCTCGGCCAGGCCGCGGCGCTCGGCCTCCGCACGCAGGGTGGCGACACGGCGCTGGGTGTGCGCGAGGCCGGGAAGGCCGGCGATGTGCACGATCCGCCGGTGGCCGAGCGCCGTCAACTCGTCGACCACGGAGGCCATCGCGCCGGCGTCGTCCGCCCAGACCGTGGACAGGCCGGGGTGCCGTACGTCGGGTGCGCCGCCGATGACGACGGCGGGCAGGCCGAGTCCGTCCAGCAGGTCGGGGCGCGGGTCCTCGGCGCGCGGATCCACCACCAGGACGCCGTCCACCCGGTGCTCCGCCCACCAGCGCCGGTAGACAGCGCACTCGTCGGCCACGTCCTGGGCCACCTGGAAGAGCAGCCCCAGATGGCGCTCGGCGAGCACCTCCTGGATGCCGGAGACGAGTTGCAGGAAGAAGGAGTCGACCCCCAGCGTGTCGGCGGGACGGGCGAGGACGAAGCCGACCGTGGCCACGCCCTCACCGGACAGCGCGCGAGCCGCCGTGCTGGGATGCCAGCCGAGCTGCTCGGCGACCCCGCGGACCCGGGCACGGGTGGTCTCCGAGACGCCGGGTCGTCCGTTGAGCGCAAAGGAGACCGCGCTCTCGGAGACCCCCGCGCGGCGCGCGATGTCCTTCATCGTCGGCCGCCGGGCGGGTGATCGCTTCTCCGGCAACGTGACGCTCCCCTCCGTACGGCCCGGTACCGGCCAACTGCTAATGCGCTTGAGCGGACTTACCCTAAAGCGCATTAGCGATCGGCGGCAATAGACCCGACCCACCGCTGTGAACTGGGATTTTGAGCCACTAATGACTTTAGCTGGGTCGAATCCATTGACGCGTCCCGGAAAGGGTGTGCACAGTCTGGCCCGGCACCTTCGGCCACATCCCACTGCAAAGGAGCCCAGCCGCCGTGCGTATCTCCCGCAGAAACTTCGCCGCCGCTGCACTCGCCCTGGTCCTGCCACTGAGCGCCTGTGGCTCGGGCGGTGGCGACGGCGGCTCGACCGACGCCTCGGGCAAGGTCGAGGGCGACATCACCTTCCAGACCTGGAACCTGCGCGCCAACTTCAAGCCGTACTTCGAGGGCCTGATCACGGACTTCGAGAAGAAGTACCCCGGTACCCGGGTGAAGTGGATCGACCAGCCCGCCGAGGGCTACGCCGACAAGATCAGCGCCGACGCCGCCGGCGGCACGCTGCCCGACGTCGTCAACGTCTCCCCGGACCTGGTCGCCCCGCTCGCCGATGCGGGCCTCGCCCTCGACCTCGACAAGGCGGCGGACAAGTACAGGTCCGAGTACCTCGACGGCGCCTGGGCCAGCCACCAGGTGCCGGGAATGAGCGGCACCTACGCCTTCCCCTGGTACCTGAACACCGGGCCGCTCTTCTACAACAAGTCCCTGTTCGAAAAGGCCGGACTCGACCCGAGCGCACCCCCGAAGACGTACGACGAACTCTTCGCCGACGCCCTGCAGATGGCGGACAAGAGCGACGGCAAGGTCGCCACCCTCGCCAACGTGCCCACCATCGAGGACTTCGGCCGGTACGGCGCCCGGTTGATGAACAAGGAAGGGACCGGATTCGCCTTCGACGACACCAAGGGGATCTCTCTCCTCACCCATTACAAGGAGCTGTACGACGCCAAGGCGCTCGACCCGCAGGCGCTCACCGCCACCCCCGAGTCCACCGGGAAGAAGTTCCTCACCGGGGCCGTCGCCATGAACCCGGGCAGCGCCCTCGACCTCGGCAACTTCAAGAAGCAGGCGCCGGGCCTGTACAGGAACATCGGGATCACCGACCAGATCACCAGCACCGGGCACGTCAACATGTACGTGATGGGCGTGATGGTCAACTCCCGCACCAAGCACACCCCGGCCGCCGTCGCCTTCGCCCACTTCGTCACCGACGCGCAGAACCAGATGTCCTTCGCCAAGAAGGTCGCCATCTTCCCGAGCACCGCGGGTTCCCTCGACGACCCGTACTTCACCAAGGAGGACGGCACCGACGAGACGCGCGTGCGCATCGCCGCCGCCAAGTCCCTCAAAAACGCCGTCAATTACACCCCGGTACTGTTCAGCGAGCAGATGAAGACAGCGCTGCGCAACGAGGTCGCCAAGGCCCTGCAGGGCAAGGAGAGCCCCAAAGCGGCGCTCGACAACGCTGTCAAGGCCTGTGACCAGCTCCTGAAGCAGCAGGGCTGACCGGCGCCATGGCCACCCCCACCGCCCCGCCCCCGACACGGCGGCACGCCCCGCACCGGACACGGCGGCCCGGCCCGCCCCGGATAATACGGCGGCAACTTCCCCTCAGCCCCTGGCTGTTCGCCGCCCCCGGGCTGCTGATCACCGGCGTCTTCGTGCTCTACCCGTTCGTCACGACGGTGGTGAACTCCTTCACCGACCGCCGCACCCTGATCCCGGGCCGCTTCGTCGGACTCGCCAACTTCCGCGAGCTGCTCCACGACGACATGTTCTGGACCGGCCTGCGCAACAGCACCCTGTACATCGTCGGGGTCGTGCCGGCCCTTGTGGTCCTGCCGCTGCTGCTCGCCCTGCTGGTGCAGAAGAACATCCCCGGCATCGCCTTCTTCCGGTCCGCCTTCTACACCCCCGTCGTCGCCTCCGTAGTGGTCGTCGGGCTGATCTGGGTGTGGCTGCTGGACGAACGCGGCCTGGTCAACTCGCTGCTGGAGACCGTGGGGATCGGGCGCGTCGGATTCCTCAGCGACCAGTGGCTGCTCCTGCTGAGCGCCATGGCCGTGACGGTGTGGAAGGGCCTCGGCTACTACATGATCATTTACCTGGCCGCGCTGGCGAACGTACCGCGCGAGCTGCACGAGGCCGCCGCCGTGGACGGTGCGGGCCCGGTGCGCCGCTTCCTCACGGTCACCGTGCCCGCCGTGCGCTCCACCATGGTGCTGGTCGCCGCGCTCTCCTCGGTCGCCGCGTTCAAGGTGTTCTCCGAGGTGTACCTGATGGCGGGCCCGAGCGGCGGCCCGGCCGGCGAGGACACCACCCTCGTCATGCTCGTCCAGCGCACCGGCACCGGCCTGACCGGCCGCGTCGGCTACGCCTCCGCCCTCTCCGTCGTCGTCTTCGCCGTCACCGTCGCCCTGATGCTGCTCGTCCTGCGCGCCGACCGCAGGGAGGAGTCATGAGCGTCCAGGAGAAGCAGAGGCAGAAGGAGAGGGAGAACGAGAAGAAGAACGAGCACGAGAAGAAGAACGAGACCGAGGTGCGGCCGCGGCAGGAATCCACCGTCCGTGAGCCGCGCGTCACCGACGAGTACGGCCGCCGGATCCGGGCGTGGGAGCTGGTCCTGCGCTACCTGCTGCTGCTCGTGGTCCTCGCCCTCACCGTCGGCCCCTTCCTCTGGCAGCTGTCCACCTCCCTCAAGGGGCCCACCGAGGACATCTTCAGCTCGCCGCCGACGTTCCTGCCGAGCCATCCCACCCTGCACAACTACGAGCGGGTCACGGACACCATCCCCGTGTGGGACTACGCACTGAACTCGCTGAAGGTCGCCGGCGCCAGTGTGGTGACCAACTGCGTCGGGTCGGCGCTGGCCGGGTACGCCCTGGCCCGGCTGCGCTACCGCGGCCGGGGCGTGACCACGCTGCTCTTCGTGCTGGCGATGCTCGTGCCCGTGGAGGGCATCGTCATCGCCCAGTTCACGACCATGCGGGAACTGGGCCTGAACAACACGCTCATCGGGGTCCTGCTGCCCGGCTCGGTGGGCGCGATGAACGTGCTGCTGATGCGCAACGCCTTCCGCAACCTGCCCTACGAGATCGAGGAGGCCGCCTACATCGACGGCGCCAACGTCTGGCAGCGGTTCCGGCTCATCTCGCTGCCGGCGGTCAAGGGCACCCTCGCCGTCGTCGCGATCTTCGCCTTCATGGGCGCCTGGGACGACTTCCTGTGGCCGCTCATCGTGCTCAGCGACCCGTCCCGGTTCACGCTCACCATCGGCCTCAACTATCTGCACGGCACCTTCGCCAACGACGAACGCCTGGTGGCCGCCGGCACCGTCATCGCCGTGGCACCGCTCATCGCCCTCTTCGCCTGCCTGCAGCGGTACTTCTTCCGCGGGGTCGGCGAGGGCGCCGTCAAGGGCTGAGCCCCGTACCCCGGCCGAGTCCCCGACCCCCGCAAGGACACAACCGCATGCCTCCTGCCGTGCGCTTCGGCGTCAACTACACACCCAGCGAAGGGTGGTTCCATCACTGGCTCGACTTCGACCTCGACTCCGTACGCGCCGACCTCGACGCGATCGCCGCCCTCGGCCTGGACCACATCCGGGTCTTCCCGCTGTGGCCCTACTTCCAGCCCAACCGCACCCTGATCCGCCCGCGCGCCGTCGAGCAGCTCGTGGCCCTCGCCGACGCGGCCGCCGAACGCGGCCTGGACGTCAACGTCGACGGCCTGCAGGGCCACCTGAGCAGCTTCGACTTCCTGCCCGCCTGGACGCGCACCTGGCACCGGCGCAACCTCTTCACCGACCCGGACGTGGTCGACGGCCAGGCCGCCTACCTGCGCGCGCTCGCCGCCGCCCTCGCCGACCGGCCCAACTTCATCGGCATGACCATCGGTAACGAGGTCAACCAGTTCGCCGCCGGTCCCCATCCCGACCCCGACCGGATCACGGCCGACGACGCCGAACGCTGGCTCACCCGGCTGCTCGCGGCCTGCGCCGAGGGCGCCCCGGACCGGCTGCACCTGCACGCCTCGTACGACGCCGCCTGGTACCAGGACGACCAGCCCTTCACCCCCGGCCACTCGGCCCGCCTCGGCGCCATGACCGCCGTGCACTCCTGGGTGTTCAACGGCACCGCCCAGCGCCACGGCCGCACCTCCGTGCCCACCGAGCACCACGCCTCCTACCTCGTCGAGCTGAGCAAGGCCTGGGCCGAGGACGCGCACCGGCCCGTGTGGCTCCAGGAGGTCGGCGCACCCGCCCCCCTCGTAGAGGCCGAGCACGCGGCCGCCTTCGCCGAGGCGACCGTGGCGAACGTCCTGGACTGCCCCGACCTGTGGGGCGTCACCTGGTGGTGCTCCTACGACGTCTCCCGCGACCTCGCCGACTTCCCCCCACTCGAATACGGGCTCGGCCTGCTGACCAGCGACCGGCGGCCCAAGGACCTCGCGCAGGTACTGGCCGACGCGGCCCGTCGGGACCACGATCCGCCCGCCGTGCGCGCCACGGCCCTCGTCGTGCCCGCCGACCCGGCCCAGCGCTCCCGCTGCGCCCCCGGCGGGCCCGTCTTCGACGCCTTCTTCCGGCTCGTCGCCGACGGCGCCCGCCCCACGACCGTCCTGGACTCCCGCGCGGACGACAAGGACCACCTCGCCGCGCGCGGCATCACCGAAGCCGTCACTCCCGACCAGGTACTCCCCACCCCCCAAGGAGGCACTTGCTCGTGAAGCCCACCCGACGCACCGTCCTCATCGCCGGCGCCGCCGCGGCCCTGCTCCCGGCCGCCCCGGCCCTGGCCGCCGCCCGTCCGAAATCCGCCGCCCGTCCGAAGGCGGCCGCCACCGCGCCGTACGCCTCGTACTGGTACCCGGACTCCCTCCCGTCCGGCAGCCCCGGCGCCGGCATCACCTGGCGCAGTCTGAAGAGCTGGAGTGCGGACGGCGACCCCGACCTGGCCTTCAACGCCGCGTCCGTGCCGCTCGCCGCCCGCTTCACCCCGAGCCCGGCCAACACCACCGCCCGCACGGGCCAGGCCCGCATCCAGTCCCTGGTCTCCTTCGGGCCGACCTCCGGCAACCCCTCCCAGGGGTCGGCCACCGCCGACTACTACGCCCCCACCCACTGGTCCTACCTGGACGAGCTGGTGTTCTGGGGCGGCTCGTCCGGCGAGGGACTGATCCTGGCGCCGAACGCCCCCGTCGTGGACGCGGCGCACCGGCACGGGGTGCCCGTCCTCGGCAACATCTTCCTGCCGCCCACCGCCTACGGCGGGCAGCTCCGGTGGACCCGCGACCTCGTCCAGAAGGACTCCTCCGGGCGCTACCCCCTCGCCGCGCAACTCGTCGCGGTCGCGGCGGCCTACGGCTTCGACGGCTGGTTCGTCAACGCCGAGACGGGCGGCGGGAACACCGCGCTCGGCGCCGCCATGCTCGCCTTCGTGACGGAGCTGAAGGCGCTCGCGGCGTCCGAGGGACAGCGGGTGACCTGGTACGACGCGATGACCGTGAACGGGACCGTCAGCTGGCAGGGCGCGCTGAACAGCCAGAACCAGGCCTTCTTCCAGGCCTCCGACGACATGTTCGTCGATTTCCGCTGGAGCGCGTCGACCCTGGCCTCCTCCGGCACCAGGGCCGGGCAACTGGGCCGCACCCGCTACGAGTTGTGGGCGGGCGTCGACGTCGAGTCGGGCGGCTCCGGCACGTCGGTGAACTGGGACGCGATCGTGCCGGCGAACAAAGCCCACATCACCTCGATCGGCTTCTACCGGCCCGAGTGGACCCGCAACCACCTGCCGGACGGACAGCGTGTGCCGGGGGACTTCCACGCGGCCGACGACCGGTTCTGGACCGGCCGCTCGCTCGATCCCGCACGGCCCGACCCGAGCGATCCGTGGCGGGCCCCGGCGGTGTCGGTGGCGGACCGGTCGACGGTGTCCTCGATGCCCTTCGCGAGCGTGTTCAACACCGGTCACGGACTGCGCTGGTACGAGGACGGGGCCGTCACCTCGGACACGGCCTGGAACCATCTCGGACTCCAGGACCGGCTGCCCTCGCGGCAGTGGATCGTGCGGACCACGGGGCAGCGGCCGGCCGTCTCCTTCGACTTCGCGGACGCGTGGCGGGGCGGCAGCAGCGTGCTGGTCGCCGGTGAACCGGATCGGCCCACGGTGCTGGACCTGTACGCGACCCGGCTGCCGATCGGCGCCGGGACGGTGGTCGAGCTGACCCACCGCACCGACGCCGGGCGCGTGAACGTCGAGCTTGCCGTGGCCACCGCCGAGCCGGGCAGCGCCGGCGCGACACCGCCGTACACCTATCTGCCGGTGGAGCCGGACTCCACCTGGCGGACCTCGACCGTACGGCTCACCGGGCTGTCGGGCACGGTCCACGCCCTCGGCGTCCGCCTCACCGCACCGGACGGCGGCCTCGTGCGCTGGCGGCTGGGCGGCCTCGCCGTCCGCGACACCGTCGCGGCCCCGGCGGCCCCCGCGGATCTGCGGATCACCGCCGCCTCGGGCGGCGACCTCCGCTTCGCCTGGGGTACGGCTCACGGCCCCGTGCGCCACTACGAGCTGCACCGCCTCCTGCCCGACGGCACCCGCCGCTTCCTCGGCGGCACCTGCCAGTGCGCCTACTTCGTCTCCGGCCTGCAGCCCGCGCCGGGGGAGACGGCCGCACGATTCGAACTGCGCTCGGTGGGGGAGCTGTACAACGCCTCGACTCCCGTGACCGTCACCCACCCCTGGTAATCATCCGGAACCCAGCAGGGAGCACCCCACATGCATGACGACCGCAATCTGGTCGAAGCCCGCCTCCGGCGCGTCCTCGACGAACGCATCCGCCCCGCCGTGTATCCCGAGTCCGTGCCGCTGCAGGTAGCGGTGTGGCACGCGCCGGGCGAGCCGGTGCCGGTCGCCGAGGGACTGGCGGCCGAGCCCGCGCCGATCGAGGTGGGCTCCCGGTGGGGTGCTCCCTGGGGGACCAGCTGGTTCCGGGTGACCGGGACCGTGCCCGAGGCCTGGGCCGGCCGGACCGTGGAGGCCCTGCTCGACCTGGGCTTCGACGAGAACATGCCCGGCTTCCAGTGCGAGGGCCTGGTCTACCGGCCCGACGGCACCCCGGTGAAGGGCCTCAACCCGCGCAACCAGTGGGTGCGCATCGGCGCGCCCGTCGCGGGCGGCGAGGAGGTGCGCCTGCACATCGAGGCCGCCTCCAACCCGGTCATCCTCGACTACCACCCCTTCAGGCCCACGCATCTCGGGGACAAGGACACCGCCGGGCACGAGCCGCAGTACACGCTCACCCGGATGGATCTCGCCGTCCTCGACGAGACCGTGTGGCAGCTGGTGCTGGATCTGGAGGTGCTCGGCGAGCTGATGGCCGAGCTGCCGGCGGACTCCGCGCGCCGCTGGGACGTCCTGCGCGCCGTCGACCGGGCCCTGGACGCCGTCGACCTGCAGGACGTGGGCGGCACGGCGGCCGCGGCCCGGGAACGGCTCACCGGGGTCCTGTCCGCCCCGGCCGTGCCGTCCGCGCACCGGATCAGCGCCGTGGGGCACGCACACATCGACTCCGCCTGGCTGTGGCCGCTGCGCGAGACCGTGCGCAAGGTGGCCCGTACGACGTCCAACATGACCGCCCTGATCGAGGACGAACCGGAGTTCGTCTTCGCCATGTCGCAGGCCCAGCAGTGGGCGTGGGTCAAGGAGCACCGGCCCGAGGTCTGGGCGCGGGTGAAGAAGGCGGTCGCCGAGGGGCGGTTCGTGCCGGCGGGCGGGATGTGGGTCGAGTCGGACACCAACATGCCCGGCTCGGAGGCGATGGCCCGTCAGTTCGTGCACGGCAAGCGGTTCTTCCTCGACGAGTTCGGCATCGAGAACGAGGAGGCCTGGCTGCCCGACACCTTCGGCTTCGCCGCCGGGCTGCCGCAGATCATCAAGGCGGCCGGGTCCAAGTGGCTGCTGACACAGAAGATCTCGTGGTCGCGGACGAACACGTTCCCGCACCACACCTTCCAGTGGGAGGGCATCGACGGCACCCGGATCTTCACGCACTTCCCGCCTGTCGACACCTACAACTGCTCGATGAAGGGCAGCGAGATCGCCCACGCGGCGCGCAACTTCAAGGACAAGGGCCGGGCCCGGCACTCCCTCGCACCGACCGGATGGGGCGACGGAGGCGGCGGCACGACCCGGGAGATGGTCGCCAAGGCGGCCCGGCTTCGCAACCTTGAGGGCTCGGCGGCCGTGGTCTGGCAGACACCCCGGGCGTTCTTCGAGAAGGCCGAGGCCGAATACCCCGAACCGCCGGTCTGGGTGGGCGAGTTGTACCTGGAACTCCATCGCGCGACGCTCACCAGCCAGGCGCGGACGAAGCAGGGCAACCGCCGCAGCGAACACCTGCTGCGCGAGGCCGAGCTGTGGGCGGCCACCGCGGCCGTTCGCGCCGGATTCCCCTACCCGTACGAGGAGCTGGACCGGATCTGGAAGACGGTCCTGCTGCACCAGTTCCATGACATCCTGCCCGGCTCCTCCATCGCCTGGGTGCACCGGGAGGCGCGGGCGACGTACGAGCGGATCGCCGCCGAGCTGGACGGCATCGTCGGGGCGGCACAGCGGGCGCTCGCGGGCCGGGGCGAGATGCCCCTCGTGTTCAACGCGGCCCCGCACCCGCGTGCCGGTGTCCCGGCCGCCGGGGCGGCGACCCCCCAGGCGCAGGGCGCGACGACGCTCGTACCCCGCCCGGACGGCGGACACGTCCTGGACAACGGCCTGCTGCGGATCGAGATCGACGCCCGGGGCCTGGTGGTCTCCGCCCGTGACATCGGGGCCGACCGCGAGACGATCGCCCCCGGCACCGCCGCGAACCTCCTCCAGCTCCACCCCGACTTCCCCAACATGTGGGACGCCTGGGACGTGGACGAGTTCTACCGCAACACCGTCCAGGACCTCACGGACGCCGACGCGGTGACGGCGGGCCAGGACGGTGCCTCGGTGCGGATCGTGCGGTCCTTCGGCTCCTCCCGGGTCATCCAGGTGCTGACGCTGCCGCCGGGGGAGCGGCGCCTGGAGCTGGACACCGAGGTCGACTGGCACGAGACGGAGAAGTTCCTGAAGCTGGCCTTCCCGCTCGACCTGCACGCCGAGCGGTACGCGTCGGAGACCCAGTTCGGGCACTTCCACCGGCCCACCCACACCAACACCTCCTGGGAGGCCGCCAAGTTCGAGGCCTGCAACCACCGCTTCGTGCACCTGGCCGAACCCGGCTGGGGCGTCGCCGTCGTCAACGACTCGACGTACGGCCACGACGTGACCCGCACGGTGCGCACCGGCGGCGACCGCGGTACGACCACCACGGTGCGGGTCTCCCTGCTGCGCGCCCCGCGCTTCCCCGACCCGGAGACCGACCAGGGCGTGCACCGCTTCCGGCACGCGCTGGTCCCCGGCGCCCAGATCGCCGACGCGGTCCGCGAGGGGTGGCGGATCAACCTGCCCGAGCGGCGTACGACCGGTGCCGCCGAGGTCGCCCCGCTGGTGACGGCCGACCACGAGGCGGTCGTCGTCACCGCCGTGAAGCTGGCCGACGACGGCAGCGGTGACGTGGTGGTGCGCTTCCACGAGGCGCACGGGGGCCGGGCCCGGGCGACGCTCACGGCCCACTTCGCGGTCGCGGACGTCACCGTGACGGACCTGCTGGAGCGTCCGGCCGGCGACGCGGAGCCGCCGGCCGTGGACGGCGAGCGGATCACCGTACGCCTGCGGCCCTTCCAGCTGATGACGCTGCGGCTGCGGAGGGCCTGAGGCTCGGCGCGCGCCCTGCCCGGTCCGGCCCGGCTGCGGCGGGCCTGAGGCCGCCCGGGCGGCTACGGCGGGCCTCCTCCAGCGGTAAAGCCGACCCCTGCCTGCCGCAAAGGGAAGCCCGCCCTTAACCTCGTGATCGTCACGTTCTGACTGTCCTGTTCCGCCGTCACGTTCCGGCCGTGCCGCTTCGCCGTCATGTTCCGACCGTGCCGTTCCGCCGTTGTGGACGACCGCTCGCCGAGCTGTCGTCCACGACGTGTCCGCCCTGACTCCCGAGCTGGGCCCGCAGCCACTCCTCCACCTCGCCCACGTGCGCGGCCGCTGCCGCCCGGGCGGCTTCCGGGTCGCGGGCGGCCAGGGCGCGGTGGATGGCGGCGTGTTCGCGGCGGGTGCGGGCGAAGGCGCCCTCCTCCTGGTAGCCACGCCAGACCCGGGCCCGGAAGGTGCGCGAGGACAGGCCCTCCAGGATGGCGGCCATCGTGTCGTTGCCCGCGGCCGCCGCGATCTCGCGGTGGAAGGCCAGGTCGTGGGCGAGGATCTCCTCGGGATCGTCGGTGGCGTTCATCGCCGTCAAGTGCTTCTCGACCTCGGCGAGTCGGTCGTCGGTGATCCGGGCCGCGGCGAGCGCGGTCGCGGTCGACTCCAGGATCCGGCGCACCTCCAGCAACTCCACCAGCCGTGGCCCCCGGGACAGGTCGGCGACCACGCCGAAGGTCTCCAGCAGGTCGCCGGCCTCCAGCGCGGTGACGTAGATCCCCGAGCCGTGCCGGGCCTCCAGGACGCCCAGGACCGTCAGCGCCCGGATCGCCTCGCGCATCGAGCTGCGCGAGATGCCCAGCTGGACGGCGAGATCCCGTTCGGTCGGCAGGCGCTGTCCCGGCTCCAGAGCCCCCTCGGCGATCATCGCCTTGATCCGCTCGATGGCGCGCTGGGTCACCGTGCCCTTCTGTGGTGCTTCCTCGTCCACGCCATTCCTCCCGTCGCTGGGTGCGTCGCAGTCTAACCAGCGGAGTGGTCCGACCACTATGCATCGGAGAGTGGAAAACCTGGCGCAGAAGGGTGTTCCGGCGCCCGAGTGGTCTGATAAGTATCCAGGCATCTGCTCGAACACCCTCGACGAGGAGCCGCGAGATGCCCGCCAGAACAGCGAGGAAGCACAGCAGGTCACGGATCACGTGCGCGGCGGCTCTGGCCGCCTGCGCCTCGCTGCTGCTCCCCGCGTGCGGCAGCACGAAGGACACCGGTGCCGACGGCGCGGCAGGCGCGGGCGGCACCGGCAAGGTCGGGGTGGTCCTGCCCCTGCTCACCTCGCCGTTCTGGCAGTCGTACAACGACTACGTGCCCGGGATGGCGAAGTCCGAGGGCGTCGACGCGCTGAAGACGGTCAACTCCAACAGCGACCCCTCGCAGCAGATCACCGACATCAACAACGAACTCAACCAGGGCGTGAAGGGGCTGGTCGTCGCGCCCCTGGACAGCGCCGCCATCCAGGCCGGGCTCGACCAGGCCGAACGCAAGGGCGTCCCCGTCGTCGCCGTGGACGTCGCGCCCGACAAGGGCAAGGTCGCCATGGTGGTGCGCGCCGACAACGTCGCCTACGGCGAGAAGGCCTGCGACTACCTCGGGCAGCACGTCACCAGCGGCAAGGTCGTGCAGATCATGGGCGACCTCGCCTCGGTCAACGGCCGGGACCGCTCCGAGGCCTTCCGGGCCTGTGTGAAGAAGAAGTACCCGAAGCTCAAGGTGCTGGAGATCCCCGCCAAGTGGGAGTCCGACACCGCGGCCGCCCGACTCGACACGCTGCTGGGCGCCGACCCCGACATCAAGGGCATCTACCTGCAGGCCGGCGGCGTGTACCTGGCGCCGACCCTGCAGACCCTGAAGTCCAAGAACATGCTGAAGACGGCGGGGAGCAGGGGCCACATCGTGATCGTCTCCAACGACGGCATCCCGCAGGAGTTCGACGCCATCCGCAAGGGCGAGATCGACGCCACCGTCTCCCAGCCCGCCGACGCCTACGCGAAGTACGGCATCTACTACATCAAGGCGGCGATGGCCGGGAAGACGTTCCGGCCCGGACCCACCGACCACGGCTCGACCATCGTGAAGCTGCCCAGCGGCATCCTGGAGGACCAGCTGCCCGCGCCGCTGGTCACCAAGGAGAACGTCGACGACCCCAAGCTCTGGGGCAACACGGTCAAATGAGCGCACCTCTTGTTGAAGCCGAGGGCATCGTCAAGCGGTACGGCCCCACCATCGCCCTCGCCGACGGCCGCCTCACCGTGCAGCCCGGCGAGTCCCACGCACTGGTCGGCCGCAACGGCGCCGGCAAGTCCACCCTCGTCGGCGTCCTCACCGGACTCCAGGCCCCGGACGAGGGCACCGTACGCTTCGACGGCGAACCCGCGCCCGCACTCGCCGACCGGGACGCCTGGCGCCGCAAGGTCGCCTGCGTCTACCAGAAGCCCACGGTCGTCCCGGAACTGACGGTCGCCGAGAACCTGTTCATCAACCGGCAGCCACTGCGTCGCGGGTTCATCAGCTGGCGCCGGCTGCGCACCGAGGCCGCCGAACTGCTCGCCACCTGGGACGTGCGCGTCGACCCCGAGGCCCGCACCGCCGACCTCAGGGTCGAGGACCGCCAGATGGTCGAGATCGCCCGCGCGCTGAGCTTCGGAGCCCGGTTCATCGTCCTGGACGAGCCGACCGCCCAGCTCGACAACCGGGAGATCGAGCGGCTGTTCGGCCGGATGCGTGCCCTGCAGGACTCCGGGGTCACCTTCCTGTTCATCTCTCACCACCTTCAGGAGGTGTACGAGGTCTGCCAGACGGTCACCGTGCTGCGCGACGCCCGCTGGATCACCACCGCCCCGGTCGCCGAACTGCCCCGGGCCGCTCTGGTGGAGGCGATGGCCGGGGAGAGTGTCGCCGAGCGGGCCCGGGGCGCGCGGGAGACGGTGGCCGACGACGCACCGGTCGCCCTCGCGGTGCAGGGGCTCGCGGCACCCTCGTACCGGGACATCGACCTCACCGTCCGGCACGGCGAGGTCGTCGGACTCGCCGGCTCCAGCGGCAGCGGGAAGATCGAGCTGGCCGAGTCCCTCGCCGGACTGCACACCCCGACGAGCGGCACGGCCCGGGTCGACGGCAGGCCGCTCCCGTTCGGGGACGTCCAGGCGGCCCTCGGGGCCGGTGTCGGCTGCGTACCCCGCGACCGGCACGAACAGGGCCTGGTCACCGGGATGAGCATCGGCGACAACGCCACCCTCGGCGTCCTCGGCCGCCTGGGCCGGTACGGCTTCGTCGGCACCCGGCGCAAGCGTGCCGTTGCCGCCGACCTGATCGAACGCCTCGACATCCATGCCGAGGGCCCCGACCAGCCCGTCGGCGACCTCTCCGGCGGCAACGCCCAGAAGGTCGTCATGGCCCGCGCCCTCGCCTGCGACCCCCGGCTGCTCGTCCTGATCAACCCCACCGCGGGCGTCGACGTGAAGTCCAAGGAGTCCCTGCTGGCCCGCGTGGACAACGCCCGCGAGGACGGCACCGCCGTACTCGTCGTCTCCGACGAACTCGACGACCTGCGGCGCTGCGACCGCGTCCTCGTCCTCTTCCACGGCCGGATCGTCGCCGAGCACCCGGCGGGCTGGCACGACCACGAGCTGATCGCCTCCATCGAAGGAGTGGACCATGGCTGACACCAAGGCCCCGCCGCTCACGCCCGTCAAGGTCCAGGGCGCCCGCTCGGCCAAGGCCGCCCTGCTCCGCCGCGCCCGTGAACTCGCCCTGGTCCCCGCCTTGTTGCTGCTGATGGTGCTGGGCGCGTTCGTCAACGACTCCTTCCTCACCGAGCGCAACATCATCTCCATCCTGGGTGCCTCCGCGGCCCTGGCCATGGTGGTGCTCGCGGAGTCGCTCGTGCTCATCACCGGCAAGTTCGACCTGTCGCTGGAATCGGTGGTCGGCATAGCCCCCGCCGTCGGCGCCCTGCTCGTCCTGCCCGCCGCCCAGTCCGGCTGGGGCACCCGGTGGCCCACCGCGCTCGCCCTGATCGCGATCCTCGCCGTCGGCGCGGCCATCGGCGCCCTCAACGGCGTCCTCGTGGTGAAGTTCAAGCTCAACGCCTTCATCGTGACCCTGGCGATGCTGATCATCCTGCGCGGGCTGCTGGTCGGCGCCACCAAGGGCAAGACGCTGTTCGGGATGCCCGACGCGTTCTTCACCCTGGCCACCACGACCTTCCTGCGCGTTCCGATGTCCGTGTGGCTGGCGGCGCTCGCCTTCGCGGTGAGCGGTGTGGTCCTGCGCTACCACCGGGTGGGCCGCGCCCTGTACGCCATCGGGGGCAACGCGGAGGCGGCCCGCGCGGCCGGTGTCCGGGTCGAGCGCGTGATGCTCGGCGTGTTCGTGGTGGCAGGAGTCCTCGCCTCCGTCGGAGGACTCCTGCAGACCGGGTACGTCGGCGCGATCAGCGCCAACCAGGGCAACAACATGATCTTCACCGTGTTCGCGGCGGCGGTGATCGGCGGCATCAGCCTGGACGGCGGCAGGGGCACCATGGCCGGCGCCCTCACCGGCGTCCTCCTGCTGGGCGTCGTACAGAACCTGCTGACCCTCGCGCAGGTGCCGTCGTTCTGGATCCAGGCCATCTACGGCGGAATCATCCTCGTCGCCCTCATGATCGCCCGCGTGACGACGGGCCGGGCCCAGGACTGAACCCCGGTGCCCGACCGCCCACCGACCGAAAGGACTTCAGTGTCCCAGGCCCCCGCCCGCATCACCGCGGTCGACACCCACGACATCCGCTTCCCCACCTCGCGGGAGCTGGACGGCTCCGACGCGATGAACCCGGACCCCGACTACTCGGCGGCCTACGTCGTCCTGCGCACGGACGCCGCCGACGGGACCGAGGGGCACGGGTTCACCTTCACCATCGGGAGGGGCAACGACGTCCAGGTGGCCGCGATCGACGCGCTGCGGGGCCATGTCCTCGGCCGCCCCGTCGAGGAGCTGTGCGCCGACCCCGGCTCGCTCTTCCGGGACCTGATCGCCGACAGCCAGCTGCGCTGGCTCGGCCCCGAGAAGGGCGTGATGCACATGGCGATCGGGGCCGTCGTCAACGCCGTGTGGGACCTCGCCGCCCGGCGGGCCGGAAAGCCGCTGTGGCACCTGCTCGCCGACGCCGAACCGGAGTGGCTGGTCGGCCAGATCGACTTCCGCTACATCACCGACGCGCTCTCCCCCGAGGAGGCCCTCGACCTGCTACGACGCGGCAGGCAGGGGGCCGCGGAGCGCAGGGCCCGGCTGCTGGAGCGCGGCTTCCCCGCCTACACGACCTCGCCGGGCTGGCTCGGCTACGACGACGACAAGCTCAGCCGGCTCGCCGCCCAGGCGGTGGCCGACGGCTTCCGGCAGATCAAGCTCAAGGTGGGCGCCGACCTGGCGGACGACGTACGGCGCTGCCGGGTCGCCCGCGCGGTCGTCGGCCCGGACGTCCGCCTCGCCGTCGACGCCAACCAGCGCTGGAACGTGGACGAGGCGATCACCTGGACCAGAGCCCTGGCCGAGTTCGACCCCTACTGGATCGAGGAGCCCACCAGCCCCGACGACGTCCTCGGGCACGCCGCGATCCGCCGCGCGGTGAGCCCGGTCAAGGTCGCCAGCGGTGAACACGTGCACAACCGGATCGTGTTCAAGCAGATGCTCCAGGCCGGGGCCCTCGACATCGTGCAGATCGACGCGGCCCGCGTCGCCGGTGTCAACGAGAACCTCGCCATCCTGCTGCTCGCCGCCAAGTTCGGCGTCCCCGTCTGCCCGCACGCCGGGGGCGTCGGCCTGTGCGAGCTCGTCCAGCACCTGTCGATGTTCGACTACCTGGCCGTCTCCGGCACCACCGAGGACCGGGTCATCGAGTACGTCGACCACCTCCACGAGCACTTCCTCACCCCCGTGGACATCTGCGACGGCCACTACACGGCCCCCACCGCGCCCGGCTTCTCGGCCGCCATGCGCCCGGAGTCCCTCGCGCGGTACACCTTCCCCGGCGGCACCTTCTGGGCCGCCGACCCCGACACCCGGAAGGGACAGGCGGCATGAGCGACTTCGAGGGCCTCAGGGCCCTGGTCACCGGCGGCGCCTCCGGCATCGGCCGGGCCACCGCCGACCTCCTCGCCGAACGCGGCGCCCGGGTGGCCGTGCTCGACCTGGACCCGTCCCGGGTGGCCGAGCCGCTGCTCGCCTACCGGGCCGACGTGGGCGACGACACCTGCGTGCGGACGGCCGTGGCACGGGCCGCCGAGGACCTCGGCGGCCTCGACGTCCTGGTCAACAACGCCGGCATCGGCGCCCAGGGCACCGTCGAGGACAACGACGACGAGGAGTGGCGGCACGTCTTCGACATCAACGTCCTCGGCATGGTCCGCACCGCCCGCGCCGCCCTCCCGCACCTGCGCCGCTCCCGGCACGCGGCCGTCGTCAACACCTGCTCCATCGCCGCCACCGCAGGCCTTCCGCAACGCGCCCTGTACAGCGCCACCAAGGGCGCAGTGTACTCCCTGACCCTGGCCATGGCCGCCGACCACGTGCGCGAGGGCATCCGCGTCAACTGCGTCAACCCCGGTACGGTCGACACGCCATGGGTCGGCCGGCTGCTGGACGCGGCCCCCGACCCGGCCGCCGAGCGCGCCGCCCTTCAGGCCCGCCAGCCCACCGGCCGCCTCGTCTCCGCGGCCGAGGTCGCGGGCGCCATCGCCTACCTGGCCGGTCCGCTGTCCGGCGCCACCACCGGCACCGCCCTCGCCGTCGACGGCGGCATGCAGGGCCTCAGGCTGCGCCCGGGGGCCCGGTGAACCGCCTGGGCCGCAGCGGCGTGGAGGTCGGCCCGCTGGGCTTCGGCGCCGCCGGGATCGGCAACCTCTTCACCCCGGTGAGCGACGAGCAGGCGCACCAGGCGGTGGCCGCCGCCTGGCAGCGGGGCATCCGCTACTTCGACACCGCGCCCCACTACGGCCTCGGCCTGTCCGAGCGCCGCCTGGGAGCGGCCCTGCGGGACCACGACCGCGCCGCGTACACGCTCTCCACGAAGGTCGGCCGCCGCCTGGAACCCGCCGACGGCACCTCGGACGACCTCGCGAACGGCTTCGCCGTCCCCGCCGCCCTGCGCCGCGTCTGGGACTTCAGCGCCGACGGCGTCCGCCGGTCCCTGGAGGCGAGCCTCGACCGCCTCGGCCTCGACCGCGTCGACGTCGTCTACCTCCACGACCCCGACGACCACGCCGAGCAGGCCTTCCGCGAGGGCTACCCGGCACTGGAGAAACTCCGCTCCGAGGGCGTCGTCGGCGCGATCGGCGCGGGCATGAACCAGGCCGGGATGCTCACCCGGTTCGTCCGGGAAACCGACGTCGACGTCGTCCTGTGCGCGGGCCGCTACACCCTGCTCGACCAGAGCGCCGCAGCCGAGCTGCTGCCCGAGGCCCTCGCGCGGGGCGTGTCGGTCGTCATCGGCGGAGCCTTCAACTCGGGCCTGCTGGCCGACCCGGCGCCGGACGCGACCTACGACTACACCCGTGCCCCCGGGCAGCTGCTGGACCGCGCCCTGCGGCTGAGGACCGTCGCCGGCCGGCACGGCATCGGCCTGCGCGCCGCCGCCCTGGCCTTCTGCTCCGCCCATCGCGCCGTCGCCTGCGTGCTGGCCGGCGCCCGCTCCGCCGCCGAAGTCCACGACAGCGCCGAGCAGTTCGCCACCCCCGTCCCGGACGCCTTCTGGCAGGAACTGCGGGACACCGGTCTGCTGCCCCCCGAGGAGCCGTCATGAAAGTCGCCCTGCACACCAAGGTCCGCGCCGACCGCGTCGCCGACTACGAGGCGGCGCACCGCGAGGTCCCCGGAGAACTCACCGACGCCATCCGCGCCTGCGGAGCCACCTCCTGGACCATCTGGCGCAGCGGCCATGACCTCTTCCACCTGCTGGAGTGCGAGGACTACGCCCGTCTGCTCGCCGCCCTCGAACGGCTGCCGGTCAACGTCGCCTGGCAGGCCCGCATGGCCGAGCTGCTCGACGTCGTGCACGACTACTCCGAGGGCGGCGCGGACGCCGGGCTGCCCGTCATCTGGGAGCTGCCGTGACCGTCGACGCCCACCACCACGTCTGGGACCTGTCCGTCCGCGACCAGGACTGGATCACCGGCCCCGCACTCCGGCCGCTCAGACGCAGCTTCGGCCTCGCCGACCTGGAACCCGAGGCCCGGGCGGCCGGCGTCGACCGGACCGTCCTCGTCCAGACGGTCACCGTGCCCGAGGAGACCCCGGAACTCCTGGCCCTGGCAGCCTCACACGACCTGGTCGCAGGCGTCGTCGGCTGGACGGACCTCACCTCCCCCGGCATCGCCGACGAGCTGGCCCGCCTGCGCGAACTGCCCGGCGGCCGCTTCCTCAAGGGCGTGCGCCACCAGGTCCAGAGCGAGCCCGACCCCGACTGGCTGCTGCGGGCCGACGTACGCCGGGGTCTCACCGCCGTCGCCGAGGCGGGCCTGGTCCACGACCTCGTGGTCCTGCCCCACCAGCTCCCGGCCTGCGCCAGGGCGGCCGCGGCTCTGCCGCAGCTCACCTTCGTGCTCGACCACCTGGGCAAGCCGCCCATCGCCTCCGGGGAACGCGAACCCTGGACGGCCCGGCTGCGGGCCCTGGCCGCACTCCCCAACACCGTAGCCAAACTCTCCGGCCTGGTCACCGAGGCCGACCCCGCCTCCTGGACCCGCGCCGACCTGCGCCCGTACACCGACACCGCCCTCGACGCCTTCGGCCCGCACCGCCTGATGTTCGGCTCCGACTGGCCGGTGTGCACCCTGGCGGCCGGCTACGCGCAGGTGCACGCCACGGCGAGGGAGCTGACGTCGGGCCTCGGCGCGGCGGAGCGCACCGCCCTGTTCGACGGCACCGCGAGGCGCGTCTACGACCTCTGAGCCACCCGGGCCAGCCGCGTGGGCGGCAGGTACTCCCGCACGTACGTCCGCTGCCAGCACGCCCCGGTCTCCCGCAGCTCCCGCCAGGTGGTGTAGCGGTAGCGGAAGAGACGGGCACGGATGTAGCGCGGCGGGGCGCCCGGCGGGAACGGCGAGCGGCGCAGCAGCTTCAGGGTGTCGCGGTCCTCCTCCAGCAGCCGTTCCACCATCCCGCCGAACCAGTCACCGGCATAGGCCGGGGACAGCGCGGCGAACCACATCAGCCAGTCCAGGCGCAGGTGGTAGGGCGCGAACTGGCGGGGCCAGCGCCGGGGATCGCCCGGCTTGCCCTTGAACACGTACTCCCGCCAGTCCGAGTCCTCCCGCGGTACGTCGTCCCGCGTGCCCTCGACCACCACCTCGTAGCGGACCCGGCTGACGCTGCCGAAGGCGCCGTAGGTGTTCACCAGGTGCAGCGGGTCGAAGGAGCGGTTCATGACCTGGCGGCGGGAGATCATGTTGCGCACCGGGTGGTAGCTCAGAGCGACCAGCAGCGCGGCGACGGAGAGCACCAGCACCTCGTACCACAGCGGCGCCGAGGGCACGGCCGGTGCCGTGGCGGGCAGCCGCAGCGCGGACAGGGCCAGCACGATGGTGATCCAGTTCAGCCAGGAGAAGTTGCCGGACAGCACCAGCCACAGCTGGGTGACGATCATCAGCGCGGCGGCGGCCGAGGCGACGGGCTGCGGGGTGAACAGCAGCACCGGCACGACCAGCTGGGTCAGGTGGTTGGCGGCCACCTCCACCCGGTGCAGGGGCCTGGGCAGATGGTGGAAGAACCAGCTCAGCGGGCCCGGCATCGGCTGTGTCTCGTGGTGGTAGTCCAGGCAGGTCAGCTTCCGCCAGCACGCGTCCCCCCGGAGCTTGATCAGCCCGGCCCCGAACTCGACCCGGAACAGGATCCAGCGCAGCAGGAACAGCACGACGACCGGCGGCGCGACCTCGTCGTTGCCGAGGAACGCGGCCAGGAAACCGGCCTCCAGCAGCAGCGACTCCCAGCCGAACGCGTACCACGTCTGACCCACGTTGACGATCGAGAGATACAGCCCCCAGGGCACCAGCCACAGCACGATGCCCGCCCACAGCGGCAGCAGGGAGTCCGCCCCGGCCAGCAGCGCCGCCGACACCGCACACCCGGACCAGGCACAGGCCGCGAAGAACCGGTCCGAGTAGTGCAGGTGGAACAGGCTCGGGGCCCGCCGGAAGGGGGCCCGCGCCGTGAAGCGGGGGATCGGCAGCATGCCGCGCTCGCCGAGCAGGGCCCGGAACTGGAGGGCGGCCGCCAGGAAGGCGACGAGATACAGACCGGCCAGAGCCCGCTGGAAGACCAGCCGGCTCAGCCAGTAGTCGGGTGCGGTGAACCAGTCCACGCCTGTGCGCTCCTGCCTCCATTGTGTCCGCCGGGCCGGTGCTGCGCCGGAGGGCCTCGTCACTCCCCGGTACCGCGCCGGTGCACCTGCGTAACCCCGGCGGGGGAAACGGACGGCCGCCGTCCCGGTCGAAGAATCGGCAAAACCCTGGCAAGGTGGCCCCATGGCTGATCGGGGAGCGAGCGCCCCGTCACTCACCGAGGACTGGCCCGCTCACCCGGGCCCGATTCTGGCGCTCAACCGCATGGGCAGCTTCGACTGGGACCTGGACGCTGGCCTCTTCCACATGGACGCCCAGGCCCACGAGGTGTTCGACGTCCTTCCCGAGGAGTACGACGGCCGCCCGGAGTCCCTGACCGTCCGCGTGCCGCCCGCGGAGGCCGCACGGCTGGACGCCGTGGTGGCCCAGGCCATCAAGGACGGCAGCGAGAACTACGGCGCCTACTTCCGCATCCGCTGCCGCGACGGCACCCCGCGCTGGACCCACACCCAGGGCTACATACGGCGCGACGAGACCGGCCGGCCGCGCCGGGTGGTGGGCATCGTCCGCGACGCCACCGAGGAACTCGCCGACAGCGAGGCGCGCAGTGTGCGCGCCGCCCAGGACCAGGCCTTCCGCCAGCAGACCAACGTCGTCCAGGTCATCTCCGCCGCCCTCTCCCACGCCCGCACCGTCCAGGACGTGATCGACGTCCTCAAGGACACCCACGGCGTCCGCCACCTCGGCGCGGCGAGCCTCGTCATGGGCCTGGTGGAGGCCGGCCGGATCCGGCTCATCGCGGAGGGCCCCGCGGGCAGCTTCGTCCCCGGCACCCGGATCACCCGGATAGACGAGCCGTACCCGATGGGCGAGGTCGTCCGCACGCTCGCCCCGCGCTTCATCGAGTCCCCGGAGGAGTTCGCCGAGGGCTACCCGATCCTGTGGCCGCACATCACCGGGCTGCGCATCACCTCGGCCGTCTATCTGCCCCTGATCGCCCAGGCCCAGCCGTTCGGCGCGATGGGCCTGCTCTACAACGACCGGCAGGGCTTCTCCGGCGAGGAGCGCGCCGTCCTGGTGGCGCTCGGCAGCACCATCGCGCAGAGCCTGCAGCGAGCCATGCTCTACGAGCAGGAGAAGGACCTCGCCCAGGGCCTCCAGCAGGCGATGCTGCCCCGCACCATCCCGAGCGTCCGCGGCGCCGACGTCGCCGTCCGCTACCGGGCCGCCACCGTCGGGGGTGCCCTCGGCCGGGACATCGGCGGCGACTGGTACGACCTGATCCCGCTGCCCGGCGGCCGGGTCGGCGCGGTCATCGGCGACGTACAGGGCCATGACACACACGCGGCGGCCGTGATGGGCCAGCTGCGGATCGTGCTGCGCGCCTACGCCGCCGAGGGCCACACCCCGGCCACCGTGATGGCCCGCGCCTCCGTGTTCCTGCACGAGCTCGACACCGACCGCTTCGCCACCTGCCTGTACGCGGAGGCCGACCTGGCCACGGGGGTCGTCCAGGTCGTCCGGGCCGGGCACATCGACCCGCTGCTCAAGGACGCCGACGGCAGCTGCCGCCGGGTCCCGGTCGAGGGCGGGCTCCCGCTCGGCCTCTCCGCCGAGTTCGGCCGCCTGGAGTACCCCGTGGCGACGCTGGAGCTCGACCCCGGCGACACCCTGCTGCTGTGCACCGACGGGCTCGTCGAGCAGCCCGGTGCCGACCTCGACGACGGGATGCGGGACCTGACGACCCTGATCGCCAAGGGCCCGGACGAGGTGCGCGACCTCGCCGCCCGGCTGATCGAGGTGGCCGCGGAGCGCGGCGGGGACGACGACGTGGCGCTGCTCCTGCTGCGCCGCCGGGCCCCCCGGGCCCCGCAGGCCGGCGGCCGGCTCCAGCAGCATGTGGCCCCTGGCGACCCGGACGCGCTCACCCACGCGCGCCACATGATCCGCGCCGCGGTCCGCACCTGGGGCGCCCGGGAGCGGGCCGACGAGATCGAACTGGTCGCCGACGAACTGATCACCAACGCCCTGATGCACACCGAGGGCTCGGCGATCGTCACCCTGCGGGGCCTGGAAGGCAGCGACCGGCGGCTGCGCGTCGAGGTCGAGGACTGTTCCAGCGCCCTGCCGCGCCGGCGCGACGCGGGGGAGGACGGGGTCTCCGGACGCGGACTGCTCCTGGTCGACCTGCTCGCCGACGTGTGGGGCGTGGAGGCCCGCGGCAGCGGCAAGGCGGTGTGGTGCGAGTTCCTGGTGCCCGCGCGCGCCTGACCGCACGTGCCCCGGATGGCACTCTTGACGTATGCCGGAACTGCCCGAGGTGGAAGCCCTCCGGGACTTCCTGGCCGAGAACCTGGTCGGCCACGAGGTCGTACGGGTGCTGCCCGTCGCCGTCAGCGTCCTGAAGACCTACGACCCGCCCCCCGGCGCGTTCGAGGGGAACGAGGTCACCGCCGTGCACCGGCACGGGAAGTTCCTCGACCTGGAGGCGGGCAGCGGCCTGCACTTCGTCACCCATCTGGCCCGCGCGGGCTGGCTGCAGTGGAAGGACCGCCTGCCGGACGGCCTGCCGCGCCCCGGAAAGGGCCCCCTCGCCCTGCGCGTGGCGCTGGAGACCGGCGCGGGCTTCGACCTCACCGAGGCCGGCACCCAGAAGAAGCTCGCCGTGTACATCGTCCACGACCCGCAGGACGTGCCCGGGGTGGCCCGCCTCGGCCCGGACCCGCTCGCCGCGGGCTTCGACGAGGACCGCTTCGCCGCCCTGCTGAAGGACGAGCGGCGCCAGGTCAAGGGCGCCCTGCGCGACCAGAGCCTGATCGCCGGGGTGGGCAACGCCTACAGCGACGAGATCCTGCACGCGGCCAGGATGTCCCCGTTCAAACTGGCCGCGTCCCTGACCCCCGAGGAGACGCACCGGCTCTACGAAGCCCTGCGCACCACCCTCACCGAGGCGGTGGAACGCTCGCGCGGACTGGCCGCGGGCCGGCTGAAGGCCGAGAAGAAGAGCGGTCTGCGGGTCCACGGCCGCACCGGCGAGCCCTGCCCGGTCTGCGGCGACACCATCCGCGAGGTCTCGTTCAGCGACTCCTCGCTCCAGTACTGCCCCACCTGCCAGACGGGCGGCAAGCCCCTGGCCGACCGCAGACTCTCCCGGCTGCTGAAGTGAGCCCCGCGGCTAGCCTGCGTCCAGGGTGACCAGGTGCTGTCCGTCCGTGGTGCGCACCTCGTAGCGGTCGATCTGCTCCGGGCTCATCGTGGAGCCCGCCATGGTGGTGACCGTGCGGGGGTCGTGGTCGCCCGCCTTCCAGCCGGAGACGACCTGCTCGGAGCCGTCGTGGCCGATGACCACGAGCCGGCAGGAGTGCGGCCCGGTGGCGTCCTTCACCTCCAGCCGCATGCGGCTGCCGAAGTCCCCGTCCTCGGTCGTGACCTGCGCCCACACCCCCGTCGCCGGGTCGGTCGCCGCGGTGACCCGGGGGCCCGGTTCGTCGTGCCCGGCGTAGGCCACGATCCCCGGCCCCGCAACGGCCAGCACCACCGAGGCGGCCAGGCCGTACAGGACGCGGCGGCGCCGGGCCCGGTGCCGGTGGGTGAGCTCCCCGAGGAGCCGGTCCAGCAGCCGGGGGCCGGGCTGGGCCATGGGGTGCACGAAGCGCGGCGTGGCCCGGCGGTACAGCATCAACTGCCGTGCCGCAGGTCCGAACTCGGTCACCTGTGCCGCGCACTGAGGGCACTCCAGGAGGTGGTCCTCGAAGCGGAAGGCCTCCGCCTCGTCCAGCACGCCGAGCGCGTACGCGCCGACGTCGCGATGCCTTTCCAGGGACCTCATGCCGAATCCTCGTGCCTATGGGTGTGGGTGGGGTTACTCCTTGCTCCCATCCGTACGCAGCGCACCAACGAATCACTCAAGACACACACCGAATCGTGACCAAGAGATTCGGAGCCGCCCGGCTCGCGGATTGGTCTGAATTCCGGACGACTCAAAAAAGATGGATCGCCAGATGTCCGAGCGGCAGCCCGAGCCGCCAGGCGGGCGTCCACACCTTCGGCCCGTCGTCCTCGCCGAGCACCGCGCCGCCCTGCGGCACCGCGTCCAGGTCGGGTGCGAGCAGCTCGGTCTCCTCCAGCCAGCGCCAGGCCCCGGCCGCCAGGGCCAGGTCCGGCGACGGCGTGCCGGACGCGGCCTGCTCGGCGGTCAGCTCGGCCATCCGCGCGCACACCCAGTCCTGCCACGGCTGGTCGTACGCCGTCAGCGACAGCCAGTTCTCCAGCTGCGAGATCACCCGGATACCGGAGAGCTCGCCGTCGGTGTCGGACAGGAAGACGGTCAGCGCCAGCGCGTCCCGGCCGGCCCGGAACTCGAAGGACGTCGGCGGCATCAGATCGCCGGTGCGCAGCAGCTCGTCGGCGATGTACTCGGCGTACAACCAGGCCATGGGGACGGCCAGTTCCCCGCCGCCGGTGCCGTCCGTGCTCTCGTGCCCTCTGTGCAGCATCCCTTCCTGCCTTCCTCCGGTACGTGCGTGTCGCCCGAACCCCTGGACTCAATAGGGGCAGCCCCCGTCCGGAACGCGGATGAGGACAGCTGATTGCCCGAACGGGGGTCGTAGCAAGGCGCTTTACCGAGGTTTGACCAGGACCTCGGTTTCACCGCAGGTCGGCCGCATAACCCGGAAGGACCCGGCGCAGGGCGCGCAGCGCGTAGTACGCGCGGGACTTCACGGTACCCGGTGGAATTCCGAGGGTCTGCGCGGCCTCCGCCACACTGGCCCCGCGGAAATACACGAGTATCAATACGTCACGGTGTTCCGGAGTGAGTGTCTTCACAGCCTCCCGCACATCGAGCATCGCCGCGGCCCGCTCGGCGTGGTCGGCGGTCACCCGCGCGTTCTCGGGCACCTCGTCGCCGACCTCGGGCGGACGCGCCTGGCGGGCCCGCCGGGCGTCGATCGCGAGCCTGCGGGCGACGGTCAGCAGCCAGGGCCGTACCGAGTCGAAGCCGTCCGCGTGCACCGCCTCGGGGTGCTGCCAGGCGCGCACCAGGGTCTCCTGGACGAGGTCCTCGGCGCGCTGGCGGTCCCCGTCGCTCAGCCTGAGCAGCAGTGCGAAGAGGGAACCGCCGTGCTCGCGCTGGAGCGCGGCGAGCTCGTGCTCGGCGGTCGTGGTCCCGTGCTGAAGTGAGGTTCCGGCCGTCATGGCCTTATGGCAGCGCGCGGCACCGCCGGGGGGCAGGGGACGCGCACGGATCTGCGGCGGACGGTCGATCGCGTCGGTGAACGGTAGGGCGGGCCTTCCGCGACCGCGTGTGCACCGGATGGGTTAAAGAAGGCGTCCGGGCTGTTTGCGTGGAAGGCGGTATTCATACCCATGTGTTTATCGAGACGTGGTCGGTAAATACGACGATCCCGGGGTGAGCTGATGATCGGACGACGGCACCAGGTGGCGATGGCCATGACCGCGATTCTCGCCGCAGCCGCCGCCTGCCAGAACCACCAACGACAGGAGGTCGCCCGGCACAAGGTGGTCGTTCCGGGACTTCCGGCGCCGACCGCCGCCCGCGGCTTCACCCTGGTCGCCTCCGGTGACGTCCTGCCGCACGGCTCCGTCAACGAACGGGCGCACTACGACGCGGGCGGCAACGGATACGACTACCGCCCGATGCTCTCCGGCGTCGAACCCATCGTGCGCCAGGCCGATCTGGCGCTGTGTCACCTGGAGACCGTCTACGGCGACGACGGCTCCCCCGCCGGCGCCACGGACGTCACCTCCCCGCCGCAGGTCGCCCAGAGCCTCGCCGCGACCGGGTACGACGGCTGCTCCACGGCCTCCGACCACGCCCTGGACGACGGCGGCCCGGGCATCATGCGCACCCTGGACGCCATGGACCGGGCCGGCCTCGGACACCCCGGAACCGCCCGCACCGAGCAGGAGGCCCACGCGGTCACGATGCTCCAGGCCGGCCCGGCCAGGGTCGCGCACCTCTCGTACACCTACAACACCGCGGGCCACTCGCTCCCGGCCGAAGCGCCCTGGGCCGTCAACCTGCTCGACGCGGACCGGATCATCGACGACGCCCGCGCCGCGCGGCTGTCGGGCGCCGATGTCGTCGTGGTCTCCGTGCACTGGGGCACCGACTGGCAGGACGCCCCCGACCGGCTCCAGCTCGACCTCGCGCAGCGCCTCACCGCCTCGAAGACCAACGGCCGTCCGGACGTCGACCTGATCCTCGGCACCGACGCGCACGTCCCGCAGGCGTACGAGAAGGTCAACGGCACCTGGGTGGTCTACGGCATGGGCGACCAGATCGCCGGCGAGATGTACAACGACAAGGGCGTGCGGGACTCGCGCGGCAATGAGTCCACGATCGGCCGCTTCACCTTCTCCCCGCCCAAGAGCCCCGGCGGCCGCTGGACGGTCGCCAAGGCCGAGTTCATCCCGCAGGCGTTCGACGTCGACGCCGGCCGGGTGGTCGACCTCAACGCGGCGATCGCCCAGGGCGCCGAACTGCAGGGCGTGCGCGACCGCATCAGGGACGTCGTCCTCAGTCGAGGGGCGGCCGCGGACGGACTTGCCATGGGCGACTGATCAGCGGGCGGGCGGTCGCCCGGCCAGCGCCGAGCGGCGGTAGGAGTAGCCGAAGTAGACGATGCAGCCGATCACGAACCAGACGGCGAACCGCACCCAGGTCTGCCACTGCAGGAACGTGATCAGCCAGATCGAGAAGACCACCCCCAGCGCGGGCACGAACGGCATCCACGGGGTGCGGAAGGTGCGCGGCAGGTCGGGCTGCCGGTAGCGCAGCACGATCACCGCCGTGCACACCACCACGAACGCCAGCAGAATGCCGATGTTGGTCAGCTCGGCCGCCTCACCGATCGGCAGGAACCCGGCGATCGCGGCCGATGCCGCCCCGACGATCCACGTCACCCGGGTCGGCACGTGCCGGGTGGGGTGCGTCTTGGCGAACCAGTGCGGCAGCAGCCCGTCCCGGCTCATGCTGAACCAGACCCGGGTCACCCCCAGCATGAAGGTGAACATGACCGTGAGGATGCCGATGATCGCGCCCACCGCGATCACATCGGCGAGCCCGCTCAGTCCCACGGCCTTGAACGCCGAGGAGAAGCCGCTCTCCGGGTCGATGTCCTTGTAGTTCTGCATGCCGGTCAGCACCAGACACGCCGCCACGTACAGCACCATCGAGATCGCCAGCGAGTAGATGATGGCTTTCGGCATGTGCCGCTGCGCGTCCTTGGACTCCTCGGCCGCGGTCGACATGGCGTCGTAGCCGAACACCGCGAAGAACACCGTCGCCGCGCCCGTGAACGCGCCGCTGATGCCGAACGGGAAGAACGGGTGGTAGTTCGCGGTGTTGATGTGGAACACGCCCACCGCGATCACCACCAGCACCACCAGCACCTTCAGTGCCACCACGAACGTCTCGAAGCGGGCCGCGCTGCGGATGCCCTGGGTGAGCAGCCAGGCGATCAGCAGGCACAGGACGGCCGCGAACAGATCGACCCGGTGCCCGTGCCCGGTGCCCGGCGCGCCCAGCATCCAGGCGGGCAGGTTCGCCCCCATCTCCTCGACCAGGAACCCGAAGTACCCGGAGATGCCGATGGCGACCACGGCGACGATCGCCGTGTACTCCAGCAGCAGGTCCCAGCCGATGAACCAGCCGGCGAACTCGCCGAGCACCGCATAGCCGTACGTGTACGCCGACCCCGCCTTCGGGATCAGCCCGGCGAACTCGGCGTACGACAGCGCCGCGCAGGCGCTCGCCAGGCCGGCGATCAGGAACGACACCAGGACCGCGGGTCCGGCCGTGCCGTTGGCCACCGTGCCGGCGAGCGTGAAGATGCCCGCGCCGATGATGCCGCCCACGCCGATCGCGGTGAGCTGCCACAGCCCGAGCGACCTGTCCAGCCGGGGGCCCTCGGCCACCTCGGTGTCCTCGATGTGCTCGATGGGTTTGCGGCGGAGAATCCCTTCGCCTGCCCGGAGCTTGGCCATACGCCTCACCTCTTCGCCGACGGCAAACGGCTGACGGCCGATCATGATGGCCCAGGGGAGTCACGGACGGAAGACGCCACGCACGGGCGCGAGGGGCTCGGTCCTGGCGGCTGCCCGGATCCGCGCCGCGGACCGGGCCGGCAGTCGGCCGGTCGGACGGCTGGTCAGGCGGTCGGTCGAACGGTCGGTCAAGCGATCGGACGGTCGGTCGGTCAAGCGATCGGACGGTCGGTCGGTCAAGCGGTCGGACGGTCGGTCGGACCGGCGCACGGCACGGCGGGGCGGGGCCGGGTCGGGGGTCGGCCGCGTCCCGGACGGAGGCGTGCGGACGGCCCGGCGTCGGGCCGGCGAGCGGAATGCGCCAGGCTCCTTCTCCGGCCCGGCGATCCGCCGGGGGACGGCCCGCCGGGCGACGCCCGGCACGGCGGCGGCCTCCTGGAACCGGCCCGCTTCTCCCGGGACCGGCACGCGTCGACCACCACGACGATGGGGCGCACGGCGTCGAGGTCCACCCGGCAGCCCCTCAGCGTACAACCGTCGGTTGTGGCCGGGGCGCTTCCGGTTGTTTGCCTCCGCGGCCACCTGCTCGTTTTCATGGCCGGGTCAACGGGAGGTTGTGCATGGGGCGGCGGTTCGGGTGGCTGTGGGCCGCCTACTCGGTCAGCGCGTTCGGGACCTGGCTCGCCTTCGACGCCTTCGCGATGATGGCGGTCCTCGTCCTGCACGCGGGACCGGCGCAGGTGGCGCTGCTCGCCGCGACCGGGCCCGCCGTGGGCGCCCTGCTGGCGATGCCGCTCGGCCCCTGGATGGAGTTCCGGCGCAAACGCCCCGTGATGGCCGGGACGGACCTCGTCCGGTGCGCCGCGCTGCTCAGCATCCCCGCCGCCTACGCGCTCGGCGGGCTCGGCCTCGGCCAGCTGCTGGTGGTCTCGGTCGTCGTCGCGGCCGCCGACATCACCTTCAACGCGGCCTCCGGAGCCTTTCTGAAGGGCCTCGTGCCGGCCGACCGGCTGCTCACCGCGAACGCCCGGTTCGAGTCGGCGAACTGGACCGCCCTGGTCCTCGGACCGCCCCTCGGCGGTGCCGCCGTCGGCCTGTTCGGTCCGGTCACGACGGTGGTGGCGAACGCGGTCAGCTTTCTGCTGTCGGCCCTGGGCATCCGGGCCGTCGGCAGCGGCGAGCCGCGCCCGGAGCGCACCGGCGCCGGCCGACTGCGGCCCGGCGACCTGTTCGAAGGCTGGCGGACCATCCTCACCAGCGCGCAGCTGCGGCCCCTGTTCCTCAACACACTGGCGTCCAACGCCATGATCATGGTCGCCGCACCGCCGCTGGCCGTCCTCATGCTCGGCCCGCTCGGCTTCGCCCCCTGGCAGTACGGCCTCGCCTTCGCCCTGCCCTCCCTGGGCGGCCTCCTCGGTTCCCGGCTGGCCCGCCCGCTCGTCGCCCGGTACGGGCAGCTGCGGGTACTGCGCACCGCGGGCACCCTGCGCGCGGTATGGCCCGTCGGGCTGGCCTTCGTGCGGCCCGGCCCGCCCGGGCTGCTCCTGGTGATGGCCCTGGAGCTGGGGGTGATCACCTGCTCGGCCGTCTTCAACCCGGTCTCCGTCACCCGCCGCATGGAGTGCATCCCGGACGACCGGGTCGCCCGCACCCTGTCCGCCTGGTCGGTCACCGGCAAGGCCACCACGGCCGCCCTGACCGCTCTGTGGGGCCTGCTCGCAAGCCTCACCGGACCGCGCGCCGCGATCGCCCTTGCCGGTGTCCTGCTGCTGGCGACCCCGGTGCTGCTCCCGCGCGCACCCCGGACTACGGCACGACCGTCACCGGCCAGCGTCCCGCCTTCACCAGACGCACCGCGACCGAGCCGATGATCCGGTGGCCGGCCTGCTCGGAGGCGCCCACCACCACCGCGTCCGCCGTCAGCTCGTCGGCCGCCTTCACCAGACCGGTGTAGGGGTCGCCGCGGAAGGTGTGGAACTCCCAGCGCACGTCGAATATCCCCTTGACCCGCTCGGTGGCCTCACGGATCTGTGCGATCAGGTCCTCGGCGATCTCGTCGGTCGTCTCGGCCACCGGCGCCCCGAGGGCCGCCCCGGCCGCGAGCACCGGCTGCACGTACACGGCGGCCAGCAGGGCGTTCTGCCGCCGGGCCAGACCGGCCGCGTAGGCGGCGGCCCGCATCGAGGAGTCGGAGCCGTCCATCCCGACCACGATGACCTTGGGCCCGTCCGTGCCCCGCTCGAACCGGTACGCGTGCTGTCCGTGCTGCTCCGTCACATCCCGAGGTTATCGGAATCGGTGCTTCCCGCCGAGGCCATGGCCTGCTCGACGGACGGTCCGCGCGGGGCTGCTCGACGGGCGAGCCGCCCGGGCCCTTCCTAGAGTCGGAACCATGACTGCCACCGCGGGGCCGGCCGCACGAAGGGATGCCCCGGGCCCGATGCGTCCGCGCGCCGGCGGCCGCCTCGGCTGGGTGCCCGAGGCCTTCGGCACCCTCTTCGCCGCCCTCGGCCTGCTCTGCGCGCTGCTCGCGTTCTTCGCCCCGCTGCGCCACCTCCTGCGCCCGGTCGCGCACGCCCTCGACCTGCTCCTGATCCCGATCAGCGCCAACCTCGCCTACGCGGTCTTCCTGTTCCTGCTGGCCGCCGCCACCGCCGCCCGCAAGAAGGCGGCCTGGTGGCTGGTCGTCGTCTACCTGGGGCTGCTGGTCCTCGGCGACATCCTCGGCGTGGCCCTCGGCCAGTTCGCCGCGTCGCTGCCCTCCCTCGTGCTGTGCACCCTGCTGCTGGTCCTGCTGCTGGTGGCCCGCAAGGAGTTCTACGCCGCCTCCCGCCGCGGCGCCGTGTGGCGGGCACTGGGCGTGCTGCTGGCCGGACTCGCCGTGGCGATCGTGGTCGGCTGGGGCCTGGTCTCGCTGTTCCCCGGATCCCTTCCGGAGGGCCAGCACCTGGCCTGGGCGGCCGCACGGGTGTGCGGCGGTCTGGTCTCCGAGGGCTCCTTCGGCGGGCGCCCCCCGCGCAAGGTCAGCTTCCTGCTCGGCCTGTTCGGCGCACTCGCCCTGCTGAACGCCGCCGCCGCGCTGTTCCGTTCGCAGCGCCTGGAGGCGGCCCTGCACGGCGACGAGGAGGCCCGCATCCGCGCCCTGCTGCGGGCCTACGGCGACCGGGACTCGCTCGGCTACTTCGCCACCCGCCGGGACAAGGCCGTCGTCTTCTCCGACAGCGGCAAGGCCGCCGTCACCTACCGCGTCGAGGCCGGGGTCTGCCTCGCCAGCGGCGATCCCGTCGGCGACCTGGAGGCCTGGCCGCACGCCATTGCCGAGTGGCTGGACCTGGCCCGCCGCTACGCCTGGGCACCCGCGGTCATGGGCGCCTCCGAGGACGGCGCCCGCGCCTACGCCCGCGCCGGTCTCGGCGCCCTCCAGCTCGGCGACGAGGCCATCCTGCACGTGCCCGGCTTCGACCTCGACGGCCGCGACATGCGCGTCACCCGCCAGGCCGTCCACCGGGTCCGCCGCACCGGCGCCACCTGCCGCATCCGCCGCCACGCCACGCTCACCGACCGGGAGATGGAGGAGATCGTCGACAAGGCCGACGCCTGGCGGGACACCGAGACCGAACGCGGCTTCTCCATGGCCCTGGACCGGCTCGGCGACCCCGCCGACGGCGACTGCCTGCTCGTGGAGGCTCTCGGCGAGGACGGCAGCCTCCTGGCGCTGCTCTCCTTCGTGCCCTGGGGACGGGACGGCGTCTCCCTGGACCTGATGCGCCGTGACCGCAGTGCCCCGAACGGGGTCATGGAGTTCATGGCCGCCGAACTGTGCGCGGCCGCCCCGAAACTGGGGGTGCACAGGATCTCCCTGAACTTCGCCGTCTTCCGCTCCGTGTTCGAGGAGGGCGCCCGCATCGGTGCCGGACCCGTCCTGCGCCTGTGGCGACGGCTGCTGCTGTTCTTCTCCCGGTGGTGGCAGCTGGAGGCCCTCTACCGCTCCAACGCCAAGTACCACCCCGAGTGGTACCCCCGCTTCATCTGCTACGGCGAGACCGCCTCCCTCGCGCGCATCGGGCTGGCCTCCGGCATCGCCGAGGGGTTCGTCTCCGTACCGTCCCTGCGCAAACTCTGGGGAAAGGGGCACCCGAAGGCCGGGCAGCGGCCCGCCACCACCGAGGGCCTGCCGTCCCTGACGGCGCTCGGTCTCGACGGAGGGGGCGAGACCGGGCCCGCCGGTCACGAGGCGGCCCTGCCCGACCAGGTCCGCGTCCGGCTCGGCAAACTCGACCGGCTGCGCGCCACCGGCACCGACCCGTACCCGGTCGGCGTGTCCGCCCCCACCCACGCCCTCGCCGACGTGCCCCAGGGCCAGGAGGTCACCGTGGCCGGCCGCATCATGCTGGTCCGCGACTTCGGCGGCATCGTCTTCGCCGTCCTGCGCGACTGGTCGGGTGACCGCCAACTGGCCCTCACCCGCGGCGACTGCGGACCCGCCCTCGACCGCTTCCGGGCCGACACCGACATCGGCGACCACATCACCGCCACCGGACGCGCGGGGCTGAGCGACAAGGGCGAGCCCACCGTCTTCGTCACCTCCTGGCAGCTGACCGGCAAGTGCCTGCATCCCCTGCCCGACAAGCGCCGCGGACTCGCCGACCCCGAGGCCAAGGTCCGCCGCCGCTACCTCGACCTGGTGACCAGCCCGGACGCCCGGGGCGTCGTCCGGGCCCGCTCGGCCGCCGTGCAGGCCCTGCGCCAGGGACTGCTGGACCGCGGCTTCCTGGAGGTCGAGACGCCGATGCTCCAGCAGATCCACGGCGGCGCCCACGCCCGCCCCTTCACCACCCACATCAACGCCTACGACCTCGACCTCTACCTGCGCATCGCGCCCGAGCTGTACCTGAAACGGCTGTGCGTGGGCGGCCTGGAGAAGGTGTTCGAGCTGGGGCGCACCTTCCGCAACGAGGGCATCTCCCACAAGCACAATCCCGAGTTCACGATGCTGGAGGCCTACCAGGCGCACGCCGACTACGACGTGATGCTCGACCTCACCCGCGAGCTGATCCAGGGCGCCGCCACCGCCGCCCTCGGCTCCCCCGTCGCCCGCAGGGACGGCCGGGAGTACGACATCTCGGGACCGTGGCCGGTCAAGACCGTGTACGGGGCGCTGTCCGAGGTGCTGGACGAGGAGATCGGCCCCGGCACCGAGCTGCTCAGGCTGCACCGGCTGTGCGATCGCACGGGGGTGCCGTACACCGCCGACGACGGCCCGGGCGACGTGGTCCTGGAGATGTACGAGCGGCTGGTCGAGGAGCGCACCGAGCTGCCCACCTTCTACAAGGACTTCCCGACCGACGTCTCCCCGCTGACCCGCCAGCACCGCACCGATGCGCGGCTCGCCGAACGCTGGGACCTCGTCGCCTTCGGCACCGAACTCGGCACCGCCTACTCCGAACTGACCGACCCCGTCGAACAGCGCCGACGGCTCACCGAGCAGTCCCTGCTTGCAGCCGGCGGCGACCCCGAGGCCATGGAGCTGGACGAGGACTTCCTGGAGGCCCTCGAATTCGCCATGCCCCCGACCGGCGGGCTCGGCATCGGCGTCGACCGGCTGGTCATGTTCCTCACCGGGCTGACGATCCGGGAGACCCTGCCGTTCCCGCTGGTGCGCCGCCGCTGACGTCCGGCTCCGGTCCGGCCGCCGGCACGACCTGCCGGGGCAGGGTCAGCAGCGCGACGACCGCGGCGGTCAGGCACAGCGCCGTCCCGAGTTCGAAGCAGTCCCGGACCGCGCCCTCCAGGCCGGCCTTGAACGGGTTGGGGCCGCTGAGCGTCGAGGCCGTCGTCCGCTCCTCGGCGACCTGGATGATTCCGGTCACCAGGGTCACGCCGAGGCCCGCGCCGAGCTGCCGGGAGGAGTTCAGCCCCTGGGGGAGCGCACCGCTTCCCGAACGGGCGAAGCCCGCGGGCAGGGCGAGCACACCGCAGCCGAAGGCGATCAGCAGCAGCGGCAGCTGCACGTCGCCGAAGCCGTAGCCCGCCCCCGGAAGGCTCAGCAGGACGAAGCCGGCGGCCGACACACCGCAGGCGCCGGCCACCGTGGCGGCGAGTCCGACGCGGGCGGCGAGGGCGGGCAGGGCCAGACACCCCAGCACCACGCCGGCGACGGCGGGCAGCAGGGCCCAGCCGACCTGCATCGCGGACAGGTCGCCGAGCACCTGCGTGGCCATGGTGAGGGCGAACACGACACCGGCCAGGCCCGCCGCCAGCAGCGCCACCACCGTGTACGCGCCGAACGCCCCCCGGTCCCGGTCCAGCCGGGCGAACAGCTCCGGCACCCCCTCGCGCCGGCCGAACCAGCCCAGCACGGACGGCACCAGCGCTCCGGCCACGGCCACGGTGATGACCGTGGTCACGGACAGGCTCCGGCCGCCGAGCCAGTCGGTGAACCACGCCAGGAAGCCCAGCGGAACGACGGCCAGCGCGGCCCGGGCCGCCCCGGCCCCGGCGCCGGGAACGGGCGTGGACTCGGTCAGCGCCACGGGGGCCAGCAGCAGGAGCACCAGCCCGGCCACCGTCTGCACCCAGAAGACCGTGTCCTCCGACTGCACGGTGCTCAGCAGCAGGGAACACGGCAGCACCACGGCCGGCGAGGCCGAGGCGACGACCGCGAAGTGCACGTTCAGCGCCCGGTCCCGGCCCGGACCCCGCGGGTGCGTGGAATCGATCAGCGCCAGGGCACAGGCCGTGATCGCCGCGGCCGCGACGCCCTGCACCGCCCGTGAGCCCAGCAGCACCCCGGCATCGGACGACAGCGCGGGCGCCGCCGCGGCGATGCTCGACAGCGCCAGCCCGCCCATCAGCACCCGCCGCTGCCCGAACGCCCTGCCGATCGCCGCCGCGAGCACGGGCAGCGCGGCGAAACAGACGCCGTACACGGACAGCAGCCACGTCAGCCCGGAGAACGAGAGCTGCCGGTGGGCCGCGATCATCGGCAGGCCCAGCGCGAAGACCATCGTGTCGAAGACGACCAGGAACTGGGCGACCGCGAGCAGCACCACCGCAAGCCCCTTGCGCGCCACCCCACTCGGCGCCCCGTTCGTTCCCCCGTGCGTGACCAACTCGTCCGCCCCCGAATCCCTGATGGCTGTTTCCTGTGGACCGACTGATTACCAGACGCCCGAGCGGCGGACCACAACGGCCCCCCGTTGGTCCGACCGGGTGCTTTCCCGCCGCCGCACCGGTGCCGCTGCGGTGAGCCGGAGGCCTGGCGGGCGACTGATGAGTCATGCAGAAAGATCAGTTGTTCACGCGGCGCCGGATGCTGCTCGCGGGCGCCGCCGCCCTCGGGTCCGCGGGCACCGCCGGAGTCATCGTGGCGGCCGGCGGCGAGGACGCGGCCCGCACCGCCGCCCCCGTCGCCGGCCCGCAGGCCCGCCAGGTGCTGAAGTCCTCCGCCTTCCGGCTCCAGCCGCTCACGGGATACGGCCCCCCGCGCGCCGCGCCGCACAAGCTGAAGGTGCGTCACGAACCCATCCTGCGGATCTCCGCACGCGGCCGGCACATGATGCTGACCTTCGACGACGGGCCCAACCCGGAGTACACCCCGCACATCCTCGACACCCTCGCCGAGTACGGCGTACGGGCGATGTTCTTCGTGTGCGGCGAGATGGTGGTCGAGAACAAGAAACTGCTGGCCCGGATGGCCGACGAGGGGCACGTCGTCGGGAACCACACCTGGACGCATCCGCTGCTGACCACTCTCGGTCGCAAGGAGATCCGCCAGGAGATGGAGCGCACCAGCGGTGCCATCGAGAACGCCTACGGGGAGCGCCCCCAGTGGTTCCGTGCCCCCTACGGCGCCTGGAACCGCGCGGCCTTCCAACTCGGTGCGGAGATGGGCATGGAGCCGATGGCCTGGACGGTCGACACGACCGACTGGATGACCCCCGGCACCGACACCATCGTGGACCGCGTGGAGAACGGCGCCGCCCCCGGAGTCGTGGTGCTGTCCCACGATGCCGGGGGCGACCGTTCGCAGAGCGTGCAGGCCATCCGCCGCTATCTGCCCTATCTGCTGGAATCCGGTTATCACCTCACCGTGCCCGGCCGTCGCACGTCCTGACCCGGAATTCGCCCGCTCGGTGACGGCATCTCAGCGGACCGCGGCCAAGCGGGCGAATACGACGACATTTCCCTCGTAGCCGTGCTGTTTGGTGAAGCCGCCGCCGCAGGTGATGACCCGGAGTTCCGGCGTGCCTTTCGAGCCGTACACCCGGTCGCCGGGGAAACTGCTCTTCGCGAAAAGCTCCACTCCGTAGATGTCGAACACCGCGGTCCTGCCGTCCTTGCGCAGGACCTCGACCCGGCCGCCTTTCTGCAGCCCCCCCAGTCCGTAGAAGACGGCGGGTCCCTGTTGGTTGTCGACATGCCCGACGATGACCGAGGTGCCCTTCTCGCCGGGTGAGACCGCACCGGTGAACCAGCCGGCCAGATTGGGGTCGTCCGGCGGCGGAGCGCCGATCCAGCCCTGATCGTCCAGGCCGACGGGCACGATGGGCGCGTCGACCTGGATGGCCGGGATCCGGATCCGGTCGGCCGCGGAGAACGGCAGGCCGGCAGGGGCGGGGGAGGGGGCGGCCGTGAACGTCCCGGAAGCGGGCGTGGGGGCACTCGCGTCCGCGTCCGCGGCCGCCGCCGCCGCGGGCTGCGGCGGTCCGACATCGAATTCCCCCGAACCGTTCCGGATGAGTGCCAGGCCGGTCAGCAGAAGAAGCGCTATCACGCCCCACGGAGCGCGCTTTCTGCGCCGCTCCTCCTCCTCGGCCAGTTCGGACAGCTCGGACGGATACATTCGCCAACCCCTCTCCAAACGGCCGTCGCCAGGTACTTCGAACATGGGAAAACGCTAAGTCCCGCGCGAGCGGCGGGCGACGGGGCAACGGGCGAACGGGTGGCCGGCCACCGTCCCGGTGCGCCATCCGAGTTGCCGCGGAGAGGAATTTTCTGACGGTCCGTGACCTGCGGCAATATACGATTATGTGGTTTTCATACGGCGTGTCCGCTCACCAGGACGGACCATTCTCGACATGCGGGCGTGTTCCGCGCGTCTGAGGGTCATGTCGGGAGGTGCTTTCTCGCCGATCGACCGGGAACCGGACCCGGTGTGCCTCCCGCGGAGGTTCAGATGCGAAACCAACGTGCCCTGGCGGCCGCGTGCACCGTGGTCGCCTCGCTCGGGCTCGCCACCCCCGTGGCCGTCGCGGACGGGATGGGCAACGGGGGTGTTACGGGCGGAAACGGCGCCATCACCGTCCCGGGCAACGGAGTCGGGCCCGGAGTCGGTATCGGAGTCGCGCCCGGAGTCGGGCCCGGCATCGGACCGGGCTTCGGACCGGGCTTCGGGAACGGCAACAACTTCGGCCGGTGCGACAACGGCCGGGGGGACAACGGCCGGGGGGACAACGGAAGGGGCGACAACGGAAGGGGCGACAACGGAAGGGGCGACAACTTCGGCCGGTGCGACGACCACGACCGGGGCGAGGGCCGGGGCGACATCTTCGGCGACCGGGACGGCAATCCGCGCAACATCATCGCCACGCCCGGAGTGGTCGCCGCCGGCGGCCGGCTCACCGTCACCGTGGACGGCTGCCACGGCGGCACGGCGTCCTCGCGTGCCTTTCGCTCCATCTACCTGGTCCCGATCCGCGACGACGTCTCGCGGGGCGAGGCCATGATCGACCGGGACGCCGCTCCCGGCCACTACGAGATCACGGTCGACTGCAACGGCCGGACCCTCACCCGCCCGGCGGCCTTTTCGGTGCTCGGCGGCGTCCAGGGCGGTGTCGGCGGCAGCATCACGAGCGGTGCCACGCGGACCGACATGGCCATCGGCGGCGGACTGGTGGCCTCGGCCGTCGTCGGGGGCGGTGCGTTCTGGGTGCGGCGCCGCAACGAGAAGCGGATCTGACCGGAGCCCCGCAACCCCTTCGCCGCAGTGCGGCGCACGCGGACGGGCCTTCGCCCCGGCTCCCGCAAGGGGACGGGGCGAAGGCCCGTGCGTGGCGGCGCTACCCCTTGATGCCGGGGAACAGGCTCAGGAACGGCTGGGCGGTCGCCGCGATGCCCCGGCTGTAGGGCGCGTCGAAGTCCCAGATGAGGAAGAGCATGAAGGCGATGGTCGCCGAGAACAGCCCCGCCAGGATCAACTCGCGCGGGGTGCGCCGGATCTGCAGTGCGAAGACCATGCAGATGGTGATGACCGCCCCGGTGAGCAGCCCGAACCACACCACGTGCGGCATCGTCGCCCCGGTCGAGTCGGCCCGCGCGTTGCGCGCCTGGTCGGCGGCGGCCATCTGGTCCAGCAACGGCTGGTAGGCCTGCGCCTCGAAGTCGTTCCTCGGCCGGTAGTCCGTGACGTCGTGGCGGACCTGCGCCAGCAGTTCGGTGCCGCGGTCGGTGACCCGCTCGTGCTGGGTCATCGACTTCCACTCGGTGTGCACGACGTGTCCGACATAGGCGTTGACGTCGTCCCGAATCCGGTCACGGACGTCCGGCGGGTAGACCCGCACCCGCTCGGAGATCTCGTGCAGCGCCTGGGCCTCGGCCTGCACATGGTCCTGGGCGGCGCTGCGCGCCTCCCACACACCCGCGATGGCCAGGCCCAGGACGATGGCGTACACGACACCGATCCACATGGTCATGTACTCGATGACGTCCGGGGTCTCGTTGGGGTCCTCGTCGTCGGGTGCCCGCTTGTGCCGGACGAGGGTGATCACGACCACCACGGCACAGGCCGCCAGCATCGCGAGGACGAGAACAAGCCAATCCGACAACAGGTACCTCCAGAAAGTGAGCGGCGGCCCGTCAGCGCGGGCGCAGGGCCACGACGGCGACGATCGCGGGAATGGTGATGAGCAGGACGTAGACGACCGGCGTGGTGTGGGCGGGCGCGGTGTGCGTGGTCGCCCGGGGGTGGTACGCCGGGTAGCTCACCCGGCTCGCGAGGGGCCGCGGACGGGGCTTGGGCGAGGGGGTCGGCTTCGGTTTCGGCGCCGCAGGTGGTGGGGGAGCCGGGACGGGCCTCGGGATCGGCCGGGGCGCGGGTGCCGGCGCGGGCGCCGGCGGGGCGGGCGGCTTCGGCCTCGGTTTCGGCTTCGGTCTCGGTGGAGGTTTCGGCGTGGGCGTGGGTGTGGGCCGTGGCCTGGGTGTCGGCTTCGGCGACGGGGTGGGCGTCGGTTTCGGCGACGGCGGGGGAGTGGGGGTGGGAGTCGGTGTCGGCGGGCACGGCGGCGGTGTCGGCCTCGGGCACGGCGGGAGCGTGGGCCAGCGGTCGCCGCTTCCCGCCACGGCGACCGCCACCGTGCCGCCCGGGCCCGTCGAGGCGGATGCGCAGGCGTCGGCCGACGCGGTGCCGGCCGGGCAGCCCACCAGGGTCCAGGTCAGGGTCAGAAGGGCCAACACCCGTGTGGCGGGCGCACATCGGGTCACTTCGGGTCCATGCACGACGGAGATCATGAGGCGCTGAGCGCGGTCGCACCCGGTAGTGGGCCGGAATTGATCCGAAGGAGGGATATAAGGCGATCAATGGTTTGACGAGAGGAACCGACATGCCTGGTCGATATGTACGCCCGTGCGACCCCCAGCCACCCCCGGAAGGCAGGGCCCGTCACAGGATCCGGAAAGAAATTCCCCCGGGCTTTGAACACTCCGGCCGGTCCCCTGCGTACCCATGACCGTGCGGCGACGCAGCAGGCGCTGCAATATCCAGGCGAATTTTGGGAGTTGAGGATGAAGACCTCCTGGCGGACCGCCTCACTGGTGGCCACAGCCGCATCGGTCCTGGCGCTGACGACGGCGTGCGGTCAGGACAACAGCACCCCTCCGGCCTCGGCGGCCCAGAACGTCGGGGCCACGGCCCCGGCGGGCGGCTACGGCAACCCGGGTGCCACGACCGGCACGGGGACCGCTGCGGGCAACGGCTACGGCGCCGATGGCAACCAGAGTTCCAGCTCCCCGACCGAGGCCGCGCCCGCGGGCAAGCTGACCGTGGCCAGCAACCCCGACCTGGGCAATGTGCTGACGGACGGCTCCGGCCTCACTCTCTACCGGTTCGACAAGGACACCGCCAATCCGCCCAAGTCGAACTGCGACGGCGACTGCGCCACCACCTGGCCGCCGGTTCCCGCCGACGACGCCTCGGCCGGTGCCGGTATCGACAAGGCGCTGCTCGGCGAGGTCACCCGGGCCGACGGCAGCAAGCAGCTGACCGTGGGCGGCTGGCCGGCCTACCGCTACGCCAAGGACGTCAACGCCGGTGACGTCAACGGCCAGGGCGTGGGCGGCAAGTGGTTCGCCCTCGCCCCCAACGGCAAGAAGGCCTCGCTGTCCTCCCTGCCCGGTCTGTCCGTCAAGAAGGACCCCAAGCTCGGCGACATCATCGTCGACAAGAACGGTATGACCGTCTACCGCTTCCTCAAGGACAAGGCCTGGCCGAAGGTCATCTCGAACTGCGCCGGGGCCTGCCTGGAGAAGTGGCCCGCCGTCGCACCGGTCAAGGCCGACAACACCGAGGGCGTCAAGAAGAAGGGGCTCATGGGCTTCACCAGGCCCGACGGCGAGAAGCAGATGACGGTCAACTGCTGGCCCATCTACACCTTCTCCGGCGACAAGGCTCCCGGGGACACCAACGGTCAGGGCGTCGGCGGCACGTGGTACGCCGTCTCGCCCGACGGCAAGCCGGTCGGCGCGCCGGGCAAGTAGAGATCACCTCCCCAGGGTCGATCGCCCCGCCCACCGGCGCGCGGCCGAAGGTCCGCCCCCTCCGCACCGCACGGAGGGGGCGGACCGCTGTGTCGGGGCATGCGGCTCCCGCGGGCGGGCCGTCACGCAGCGGGGTCGAACGGGCACTTGCCGCAGGCAGTGACCGGGAACGGATGGTCAATTTCCGGTTCGGGTCGCTCCTTTGGCAGGCGATCAGTAGCCTCAGCTCGAACACCGGATCGCCTGTCCCTGTCGCCTACGCCTTGGAGAGATACATGGAGCGTCCCGCCTGGGCCCCACGGAGCATCGACATCTCGGTGCCGAGCGTCTCGCGGATCTACGACTACTACCTGGGCGGATCGCACAACTTCGAGGTCGACCGGGAGGCGGCCCGCAAGGCGATGGAGTTCATGCCGGGCCTGCCGAAGATCATGCAGGCCAACCGGGCGTTCATGCGCCGGGCCGTGCGCTTCGCAGCCCAGGAGGGCATCACCCAGTTCCTGGACGTCGGCTCAGGCATCCCGACGTTCGGAAACGTCCACGAGGTGGCACAGGCCGCCGCACCCGGCGCCCGGGTCCTCTACGTCGACCACGACCCGGTGGCGGTGGCGCACAGCCAGGCGGTCCTCCAGGGCAACGAGGCCGCCGACGTGATCGCCGCCGACCTGCGCAAGCCCCAGGAGATACTCTCCAGCCCCGTGCGGGAGCGCCTGATCGACCTGAATCGGCCAGTTGCCCTCCTGCTCGTTGCCATACTGCACTTCGTGGAAGACGCGGACGACCCCTTCGGTGCGGTGGCGGAACTGCGCGAGGCGCTCGCGCCCGGCAGCCTGCTGATCCTCACCCATGCCTCGTACGAGGGAATCCCGTTGACACCGGAGCGGGCCGAGGGCGCGGTGGACGTATACAGGGACATTCGCAACCCGCTGATCATGCGCTCGCGTGACGAGATCGCGCGGTTCTTCGAGGGGTACGACATGGTGGAACCCGGACTGGTGCAGATGCCCCACTGGCGCCCGGAATCGGCGCCGGAGGACGAGGACCCTTATGCCTTCTCCGGAATCGCCGGCGTGGGGCGTACGGCGTGAGCGGGGAGCCGGACGGGCCGGAGGGCAGACTGCGCCGCCTGACGACGATCTGGAGCCGGTCGTTGTTCCCGATCACCTCCACATCGCTCACCCGCGCCGAGTTCGAGGTGGAACTCCTGCCGCTCGCACGCCGGTTGAGCGGCCTGTTGCGGGCCCGCAGCTTCGACGCCGAGGAGGCGAAGGCGGTCGGCGCCGCCCTGGTCTGGGCGCACTGCACCGACCCGGAGGCGCTCGCCCGCACCCTGGACTGCGTCGACGCCTATCTGGTGCTCTACTGCGGCGAGGATGGCCCCCAGGACGAACTGCGCATGCGTTCCTCGCGGTTGCAGCACGCGATGGCTGCCGGGTACGCGCAGGCGCTGCGCGAGCGCACGCTCGCCGAGCAGGAGGCCATCGCCCAGGCCGCGTTGCGGGCCCAGGGCGTCGTGGCGCAGGCCCTGCACGCCAGCGAGGCCCGGTTCCGCGCCGTCTTCGAGGGCGCGGCCATAGGTGTCGGCATCGCCGACCTGGACGGCAACGTCCTCCAGGTCAACGGCGCGCTGCTGCGCATGTTCGGGCTCTCCGAGCAGTCCGTGCTCGGCCGGCGCGTGTTCGACTGGACCCACCCCGAGGACGCCCCCCAGACCTGGAAGCTCTACGACGAACTGGTGCGCGGCGAGCGCGAGCACTACCACCTGGAGAAGGCCTTCAACCGGCCCGACGGCACGGTCCTGTGGACCAACCTGACGGTCTCCCTGCTCCGTGACCCCGACGGCAACCCGCAGTACCAGCTCGCGCTGATGGAGGACACCACCGAACGGCGTCTGCTCCACCTCCGGCTGCGCTACGAGGCCACGCACGACGCGCTCACCGGACTGCCCAACCGCACGCTGTTCTTCGAGCGCCTGGAGAAGGTGCTCAACGCGGGCGACGGGCAGCGCTTCGGCCTGTGCTACCTCGACCTGGACGGCTTCAAGACCGTCAACGACAGCCTCGGCCACGCGGCCGGTGACCGGCTGCTGGTGGAGGTCGCCGACCGGCTCCAGTCCTGCGCGACCGCGCCCGGCGAGATGGTCGCCCGGCTCGGCGGCGACGAGTTCGTGGCCCTGACCACGGGGCCCGGCACCGAGCGCAAGGTCGACGAACTCGCCGAACGCATCATGAACGCGCTGATCACCCCGGTCAGCATCGACGGCCGGGATCTGCTGGTGCGCGGCAGCCTCGGCATCGTGGAGGGCCCGGCGGGTGAACGCACCGCCGCGGAGATCCTCCGCAGCGCCGACATCACCATGTACCGGGCGAAGTCGGCGGGCGGCAACCGCTCGGAACTCGCCGACCCCGAGGCCGACGCCCGCGCGATCACCCGGCACGGCCTCACCACCGCCCTGCCGACGGCTCTGGAGCGCGGCGAGTTCTTCATCGAGTACCAGCCCCTGGTCCATCTCGGCGACGGCAGCGTCCGCGGCGCCGAGGCGCTCGTGCGCTGGCTGCACCCGCAGCACGGCGTCCTCGGCCCCGACCGGTTCATCCCGCTCGCCGAGCACACGGGCCTGATCGTCCCGCTGGGCCGCTGGGTCCTGGAGGAGTCCATCCGCCAGGCCCGCGAATGGCGAGAACGCTACGGAGCGCAGACGACCGCCGGTCCGCTGCGCATCAACGTCAACCTGTCGCCCTGCCAGCTCAGCCATCCCGGCCTCGTCCAGGACACGGTGGACATCCTCGAACGCTCGGGCGTCACTCCGGACGCCCTCTGCCTGGAGGTCACCGAGTCGGCCCTGATCGGCGCCGACGACGATCTCCTCAAGCCGCTGCGCCGACTCGCCGAGATGGGCGTCGACATCGCCCTGGACGACTTCGGCACCGGCTACTCCAACCTCGCCAACCTGCGCCGCCTCCCGGTGAGCATCCTGAAACTGGACCGCTCCTTCACCCAGGGCATGCAGCAGTTCCCGGCCGATCCCGTCGACCTGAAGATCGTCGAGGGCATCGTCTCCCTGGCCCACAGCCTCGACCTCGCGGTGACCGTCGAGGGCGTGGAGACGGGCGTCCAGGCCGAGCAGCTGCGGATACTGGGCTGCGACACGGCCCAGGGCTGGTACTACGCGAGGCCGGGCCCACCGGAGAGGCTGCACGACCTGGCCCTGGTGGACGCGGCGGGGTGACCGGCGGGGGTGTGGGGGCGCAGCCCCCCAAGGGGGGCGGGGCTGTGCCGATATGCGGCTCCGCCGCGCGGGCGCGAGCAACCACGAGCGACCCGCACCCCCCATGGCGCGCTCCCGGCAGACGCAACCGGGAACAAACCCCCCTCAGCGCTCCAGCAGCATCCGCTGCAGCTCCCGGGCGGCCCGGGGCGGAGCCACATCGCTGCGGTGGGCGAGCGCAATGGTCCGGTGCAACCCCGGCCGTGCCAGCGGAGTGACCCGCAGCCCCCGGCCGGCCCGGGTGGCCACCATGCGCGGCACCACGGCGACACCGAGTCCCGCCCGCGCAAAACCCAGCACCGCGTCCATCTCGCCCCCCTCCACGGCGAACTCCGGCTCGAACCCCGCGGAGCGGCATGCCGCGACGGTCAGCTCCCTGAGGTCGTAGCCGTGCCGGAACATCACCAGACGCTCGCCCTCCAGGTCCGCGACGCCCACGGTCCGGCTGCCCCGGCCGGGCGCCGGCACCTCCGGTGAGGACACCACCACGAGATCCTCCCGCAGCAGCTCCACCGTCGTCAGCGCGGGCGCGGGGCTCGGCAGCGGCAGCACGACCAGCGCGAGGTCCAGGGCGCCGCGCGCGAGCCCCCGCACGAGGTCGTGCGAGCCGCCCTCCTCGATCATCAGCCGGATGCCCGGGTAGCGGTCGTGGAAGGCGCGCAGGACGTCGGGCAGCAGGCCCGTGCACAGGCTCGGTGTCGCCCCCAGCCGCACCCGCCCCCGCCGCAGCTGGACCAGTTCCTGCACCTCGTGGCGGGCCGTGTCCGCGTCGGCCATGATCCGCCGGGCCAGCGGCAGCAGGGCCTCGCCCGCGTCGGTGAGCGTGATGTTGCCCCGGGCGCGCAGGAACAGATCGGCGCCCAGCTCCCGCTCCAGCGCCTTGATCTGCTGGGACAGAGAGGGCTGGGCGACATGGACCAGCTCTGCGGCCCGGGTGAAGTGCCTGGTCTCGGCGACGGCCACGAAGTACTGGAGCTGCTGGAACTGCATCAGGTCAGCATAGCCTCAGCCTATGGAAACGAGCTGGACCATCTCTTGGACCGATCGGGCCGTTCGGCCCTAGCGTGCTGTTCCATGGCTCTGGCAACGCGGACGGACCGACGGCCGTCCATGGCGCGCACGATGTGGGACAGCACCGTCGGCAAGAAGACGGTCATGGCCGTGAGCGGTCTGATCATGCTGCTCTACCTGGTCGCGCACATGATCGGGAATCTGAAGATCTACTTCGGGGCGGGCGAGTTCAACCACTACGCCCACTGGCTGCGCACCGTCGGCGAACCCTTCATGCACTACGAGTGGACCCTCTGGCTGATCCGGGTCGTCCTGGTCTTCGCCGTGATCGCCCACGCCACCTCGGCCTACCAGCTCAGCCGCCGCGACATCAGGGCGCGCCCCACCGCGTACGTGCACAGGAAGCCGCGGGCGAGCTACGCCACGCGGACCATGCGCTGGGGCGGGATCATCCTCGGCCTGTTCATCGTCTGGCACGTCCTGGACCTGACCACCGGCACCGTGCACTCCGGCGGCTTCCAGGAGGGCCACCCGTACCAGAACGTCGTCGACACCTTCTCCACCTGGTACGGCGACGTCATCTACATCGTCGCGATGCTCGCGCTCGGGCTGCACATCCGGCACGGCTTCTGGAGCGCCGCCCAGACCCTCGGCGTCGGCAGCCGCACCCGCGACCGCGCCCTCAAGACCGTCGCGAACGTCCTCGCACTGCTGCTCACGGCCGGCTTCATCGCCGTACCCGTGGGCGTCATGACCGGAGTGGTGAGCTGACCATGACCTACACCGACTACACGACCGGTGAGCCGGTCACCGACACCAAGGCCCCCTCCGGCCCCGTCCACGAGCGCTGGGACACGCGCCGCTTCGAGGCCAAGCTGGTCAACCCCGCCAACCGGCGCAAGCACACCGTCATCGTGGTGGGCACCGGTCTGGCCGGCGGCGCGGCGGGCGCCACCCTCGCCGAACAGGGCTACCACGTCGTCCAGTTCTGCTACCAGGACTCCCCGCGCCGGGCGCACTCCATCGCCGCGCAGGGCGGTATCAACGCCGCGAAGAACTACCGCAACGACGGCGACTCCGTCCACCGCCTCTTCTACGACACGGTCAAGGGCGGCGACTTCCGCGCCCGCGAGTCCAACGTGCACCGCCTCGCCCAGATCTCGGTCGAGATCATCGACCAGTGCGTGGCCCAGGGCGTGCCCTTCGCCCGTGAGTACGGCGGCCTGCTCGACACCCGCTCCTTCGGCGGCGTCCAGGTCTCCCGCACCTTCTACGCCCGCGGCCAGACGGGCCAGCAGCTCCTCCTCGGCGCCTACCAGGCGCTGTCCCGGCAGATCGCCGCGGGGAACGTGGAGATGCATCCGCGCACCGAGATGGTCGACCTGATCGTCGTCGACGGGCGGGCCCGCGGCATCGTCGCGCGCGATCTCATCACCGGAAAGATCTCCACGTACTTCGCGGACGCGGTGGTGCTGGCCTCCGGCGGCTACGGCAACGTCTTCTACCTGTCCACGAACGCCATGAACTCCAACGCGACCGCCGTCTGGCGGGCGCACCGGCGCGGCGCCCATTTCGCCAACCCCTGCTTCACGCAGATCCATCCGACCTGCATCCCGCGCACCGGCGAGCACCAGTCCAAGCTGACGCTGATGAGCGAGTCGCTGCGCAACGACGGCCGGATCTGGGTGCCGAAGGCCAAGGGAGACACCCGGCCGCCGCACCGGATCCCCGAGGACGAGCGCGACTACTACCTGGAACGCATCTACCCCTCCTTCGGCAACCTGGTCCCGCGCGACATCGCCTCCCGCGCCGCGAAGAACGTCTGCGACGAGGGACGGGGGGTCGGCCCCGGCGGCCAGGGCGTCTACCTGGACTTCGCCGACGCGATCCGGCGCATGGGCCGGGCGGCCGTCGAGGCGAAGTACGGCAACCTCTTCGACATGTACCAGCGGATCACCGACGAGGATCCCTACGAGGTACCCATGCGGATCTATCCGGCCGTGCACTACACGATGGGCGGCCTGTGGGTCGACTACGACCTGCAGACCACCGTCCCCGGCCTGTTCGCGATCGGCGAGGCCAACTTCTCCGACCACGGCGCCAACCGGCTCGGCGCGTCCGCGCTGATGCAGGGGCTGGCCGACGGCTACTTCGTGCTGCCGGCCACCATCAACGACTACCTGGCACGCCACCCGCACCAGGACCCGGTGACCGACGAACACCCCGTCGTCCAGGAGGTGCTGGCCGAGACCGAGGACCGCCTCAACCTGCTCCTCGCGGTCGACGGCGACCGCACCCCCGACTCCTTCCACCGTGAACTCGGCGAACTCATGTGGGAGTTCTGCGGCATGGCGCGCACCGACTCCGGCCTGCGCAAGGCCCTGGAGCGCATCCCGCAGATCCGCGAGGAGTTCTGGCGGCGCATCAAGGTGCCCGGCACCGGCGAGGAGTTCAACCAGTCGCTGGAGAAGGCCAACCGCATCGTCGACTACCTGGAGCTCGCCGAGCTGATGTGCCTCGACGCGCTGCACCGCACCGAGTCCTGCGGCGGCCACTTCCGCGAGGAGTCCCAGACGCCGGACGGCGAGGCGGCCCGCAACGACGACGCGTTCTCCTACGCCGCGGCCTGGGAGTTCACGGGCACCGGCGAGGCGCCCACCCTGCACAAGGAAGACCTGGTCTTCGAGTACGTCCACCCCACCCAGCGGAGCTACGCATGAAGCTCACCCTGCGCGTCTGGCGACAGAAGAACGCCGACGCCGACGGCGCGATGTCCACGTACGAGGTGGACGGCATCTCGTCCGACATGTCCTTCCTGGAGATGCTGGACCTTCTCAACGAGCAGCTCATCCTCTCCGGCCAGGAGCCCGTCGCGTTCGACCACGACTGCCGCGAGGGGATCTGCGGGGCGTGTTCGCTCGTCATCAACGGCGACGCGCACGGGCCCGAACGGACCACCACCTGCCAGCTGCACATGCGGTCCTTCGAGGACGGCGACACGATCGACATCGAGCCGTGGCGGGCGGCCGCGTTCCCGGTGATCAAGGACCTGGTGGTCGACCGGACCGCCTTCGACCGGATCATCCAGGCCGGCGGATACATCACCGCGCCGACCGGATCCGCGCCGGAGGCCCACGCCACGCCCGTGCCGAAGCCGGACGCCGACTTCGCCTTCGAGCACGCCGAGTGCATCGGCTGCGGGGCCTGCGTCGCCGCCTGCCCGAACGGCGCGGCGATGCTGTTCACCTCCGCCAAGGTCAACCACCTCAACGTGCTGCCCCAGGGCGCGCCCGAGCGGGAGACACGGGTGCTGGACATGGTGGCGCAGATGGACGCGGAGGGGTTCGGCGGGTGCACGCTGACCGGTGAGTGCGCCACCGCCTGCCCGAAGGGCATTCCGCTGGTGTCCATCACGAGTATGAACAGGGAGTGGCTGCGGGCCGGCCGGAAGGCGGGCAAGAGGTAGCTCCGTCGCGGGGGCGGGGCTGCCCGGTGGCCGGCCGCGCCCCCGCGACGGAGCCGCAGGACCGATACGCCCCGCGCCCCTTCGAAGGCGCCTCAGTGAACGTTCGCCGACCAGCAGGCGGACGGGCGGGGCCGGGACAGGTGCTCGTCCCGGCCCCGTCTGGCTTTTCCCGCGGCGCCCCCACCCGTGCCGTTCAACAAGCCCACACCCACTCTCCGGTCCTCGGTCACGCGCAGGCCAACCGGCGTCGGAAGAACAGGACAGGCAGCCCGGACCGACGGCCTGCCGTCCCCGCCGACCCCGGCCCGTGACCATGGAGAGAGCCATGACCGGCGTCACCACGCTCGACCGTCCTCCGCAGCCCGAGGCACCCACCCGCTACACCGTCACCCTCGCCCGCGACGAGGCCGACGTCCGTGCCGCGCAGCGGCTGCGGCACGATGTCTTCGCGGGGGAGATGGGCGCCCTGCTCGCCACCCCGCAGCCGGGCCTCGACGTCGACCCCTTCGACGCGTACTGCGACCACCTCCTGGTCAACGACACCGTGACCGGACAGGTCGTCGGCACCTACCGGCTGCTGCCGCCGGAGCGGGCCGCCGTGGCCGGCCGGCTCTACTCGGAGAGCGAGTTCGACCTGGCCCGGCTCGACGGGATCCGGCCCGGGCTGGTCGAGGTCGGCCGCTCCTGCGTGCACCCCGACCACCGCGACGGTGCGGTCATCGGCCTGATCTGGGCCGGGATAGCCCGCTACATGGTCGACCGGGGCCACGAGTGGCTGGCGGGCTGCTGCTCCGTGCCGCTGGCCGACGGCGGCACGCTGGCCACCGGCACCTGGGAGCGGGTGCGCGCCAAGCACCTGGCGCCCGAGGAGTACCGGGTACGGCCCCTGCTGCCGTGGGTCCCGAACGCCGAGGTGCCGGCCGGGCACACCCCTCCTGTCCAGCCCACCCGCACCGAGCTTCCCGCCCTGCTCCGCGGCTACCTGCGGCTCGGCGCCTGGGTGTGCGGCGAGCCCGCGCACGACCCGGACTTCGGGGTCGCCGACCTGTACGTGCTGCTCTCGATGCGCCGGGTCAACCCGCGCTATCTGAAGCACTTCCTCTCCCTCGTGCCGGTCTGATGAGCGTCTGGCTGCCCAGCGCGCCCTGCACCCCGGGCGCCTGTGTGGAGCCGGCCGCGCCCGCCGCGGCCGTACCCCGTGCCGTGCTGCGGATCAGCGCGGTCGTGGGCCTGATGCTGGCCGGGATCGCACTGGCACCGCTCGGCGGGAGGATCCCCGCCGAGTGGGTCAGGCGGTGGAGCCGGACGATCGTGCGGGCCATGGGCGTCCGGATCCGCTTCACCGGTACCGCCGCACCGGCCGGCGGGCTGCTGCTGGTCGCCAACCACGTCTCGTGGCTGGACATCCCGCTGCTGGCGGCCGTACGCCCCGCCCGCATGCTCGCCAAGACCGAGATCCGGCAGTGGCCCGTGGCGGGGGCGCTGGTGGCCCGCGGCGGGGCACTGTTCATCGAGCGCGACCGGCTGCGCGCCCTGCCCGACACGGTCGCCCGGATCGCCGGCGCCATGGCCGAGGGCGCGGCCGTGGTCGCCTTCCCCGAGGGCAGCACCTGGTGCGGGCGGGCGCACGGCCGCTTCCACCGGGCCGTCTTCCAGGCCGCGCTGGACGCGGGCGTACCGGTGCAGCCGGTCCGGCTGCGCTACCGGCAGGACGGGGGAGAGGCCGCGAGCACCGCCGCCGCCTTCGTCGGCGAGGACACCCTGCTCGCCTCCCTGTGGCGGGTCGCCCGTGCCCGCCATCTGGTGGCCGAGGTGGACCTGCGACCGGTGATACCGCCCGGGGCCCACCCCGACCGCCGGGCCCTCGCCGCTGCCGCCCAGCCGGTTTCCTCCGAGCCCGGCTGGACGCATGCGGCCCTGCTGGAGCCGCAGCCGGACCGGATCACGGCATGACCCGCGCCAGGTAGGGCGCCGTCGCGCTGTCCTGCGCCCGCGCCACCTGCCGCGGCGGCCCGGCCGCCACGACCCGACCACCTCGGTCGCCGCCGCCCGGCCCCAGGTCGATCACCCAGTCGGCCTCGGCGACCACGGTCATGTCGTGCTCGACCACCACGACCGTGTGCCCGGCGTCGACGAGCCCGTGCAGCCGGTCCATCAGCACCTCGACGTCGGCCGGGTGCAGGCCGGTCGTCGGCTCGTCCAGCAGGTAGAGGGTGTGGGCACGGCGGCCGCGCTGCAGCTCGCTCGCCAGCTTGATGCGCTGGGCCTCACCGCCGGACAGCTCGGTGGCGGGCTGGCCCAGGCGCAGATAGCCGAGCCCCACGTCGAGGAGCGAGCCCAGGCTGCGGGCCGCCGCCGGAGTGTCCGCGAAGAAGGCGGCCGCCTCCTCGACGGTGAGGTCCAGGACCTCGGCGATGTTCCGTCCCCGGTACACCACCCGGAGCGTGTCGGGGTTGTAGCGGGCGCCGCCGCACTCCGGGCACGGCGCGTAGGTGCTCGGCAGGAACAGCAGCTCGACGCTGACGAACCCCTCGCCCTGGCAGGTCTCGCAGCGCCCTCCCCCGGAGGAGGCACCCCCAGCCACGTTGAAGGAGAACCGCCCGACCCCGTACCCGCGCTCCCGTGCCGTGCCGGTGGCCGCGAACACCTTCCGTACGACGTCGAACAGGCCCGTGTACGTGGCCAGGTTGGAGCGCGGAGTGCGCCCGATCGGCCTCTGGTCCACCCGGACCAGACGACCCACCCCGTCCAGGTCCTCGGTCAGCTCGCCGATGAGCGTGGACTTCCCGGAACCGGAGACCCCGGTGACGGCGGTGAACGCGCCGAGCGGGACCCGGGTCGTCACCCCGCGCAGGTTGTGCCGCGTCACCGGGCCGACCGTCAGCCAGCCCCGCGGCTCACGCACCTCGCGCGCGGGGCCGGGCGCCTCGTCGAAGAGATGGCGGGCCGTGGCCGACTCCGCGACCGAGGCGAGTTCGGCGACCGGGCCGCTGTACAGCACCCGCCCGCCGTGCTCGCCCGCGCCCGGACCCACGTCCACCAGCCAGTCGGCGCCGCGCACCACCTCCAGATGGTGCTCCACCACGAACACCGAGTTGCCGGCCGCCTTCAGCCGGTCCAGCACCGTGAGCAGGGCCTCGGTGTCCGCGGGGTGCAGTCCGGCCGACGGCTCGTCCAGCACGTACACCACCCCGAACAGTCCCGAGCGCAACTGCGTGGCCAGCCGCAGCCGTTGCAGCTCACCCGCCGACAGGGTGGGAGCGGCCCGCTCCAGGCTGAGATAGCCGAGGCCCAGCTCCACCACCGGCGCGATCCGGGACTTGAGGTCCTCGGTGAGGACGCGGGCGGCCTCCGAGCCACCGTGCAGCACCGAGGCCAGGTCGGTCAGTGGCAGGGCGGCCAGCTCGGCGATGGTCCGGCCGCCGAAGGTCACCGCCAGCGCCTCGGGCCGCAGCCTGCTGCCGTCGCACACCGGGCAGGGCGCGCCGGTCAGGAAGCGCTCCGCCTTCGCCCGCAGCGTGGCGGACCTGGTCTCGGAGAACGTCTTCATCACATACCGGTGCGCGCTCATGTACGTGCCCTGGTAGGGCCGTTGGATCCGGTCGGCGTCCCGGACCGGATGCACGGTGACCACCGGCTGCTCGTCCGTGAACAGGATCCATTGCCGCTGCTCGGCGGGCAGTTCGCGCCAGGGCCGGTCCACGTCGTACCCGAGCGTGTCGAGGATGTCGCGGAGGTTCTTGCCCTGCCAGGCGCCCGGCCAGGCGGCGATCGCGCCCTCGCGGACCGACAGCGAGGGGTCCGGGACCAGGAGTTCCTCGGTGGTGCGGTGCACCTCGCCGAGGCCGTGGCACTCCGGGCAGGCACCGGCCGCCGTGTTGGGGGAGAACGCGTCCGAGTCGAGCCGCTCGGCGCCGGGCGGGTAGTCACCGGCGCGCGAGAACAGCATGCGCAGGGAGTTGGAGAGATTGGTGACCGTGCCCACCGAGGAGCGCGAGGTCGGGGACGATCGGCGCTGCTGCAGGGAGACCGCGGGCGGCAGCCCGGTGATCTCACCGACCTTCGGCGCCCCGACCTGGTGGATCAGCCTGCGCGCGTACGGCGCGACCGACTCGAAGTAGCGCCGCTGCGCCTCGGCGTACACGGTGCCGAACGCCAGGGACGACTTCCCCGAGCCGGACACACCGGTGAACACGGCCAGGACGTCCCGCGGGATGTCCACGTCCACACCCTTGAGGTTGTGCTCGCGGGCGCCGCGGACGCGGACGTACGGATCATGGGCGCTGTGCATCGGGGGAACTCCGTACGGGGCCTGCCGGGCGGGGACAAACCCCGCGATTCTAGCCAGGGGCCGCACGGCGGCAGTGGCCGCCCCCGCTGCTACTGCTGCGGAGGCCTGTTCGGGTCCTGCGGCCTGGTGCCCAGCTCGTCCCTCAGCTTGTCCTGCGCGGTGTCGACCTGTGACCGGTACTTGTTGCCGGTGCGCTGGTCGACGTAGTCGCCGCCCTTGTCGATGCCCTTGTCGGCCACGTCTTCGTGGCCCTTGAGCATGCCCTTGATCTTGTCCATGAAGGACATGACAGCCCTCCTCGTCACTTGAGGCTTGCACTTCCAGCGTCTGCGCTACGGGCGCGGTCCGCATCTCGTGCCCCGGGATCCGTGCCGGCAGGAGCCGGGATCGCGCCTGGCGCCCCCGGCATCCACGCCGATGCGGGGAAGTGCCGTTTGTGTCAGTTTGGGTACACGGGCGCCGGCCCTGCCCGACACGGACGCCTGCCCGCCTCCAGAAAGGCCTGCCCCCATGAGCACTCCAGGTTTCGGCTTCGGACGCAGTCCGTTCGAGGAGTTCGACGAGCTGATGTCCCGGTTCTTCGGCGGCAGCGGACCGGCCGCGTCCGCCCGCCGACCCCAGCGCGTCGACATCGGCAGCCTGCTCTCCGAACGCGCCCGTGACCTGGTGGCCGAGGCCCGGGACATCGCGGCCGCCGAGGGCAGCGAGGAACTCGACGCCCGGCACCTGCTGGCCGCCGCCACCTACAACGACTCCACCCGGCGGCTGCTCACCGAGGCGGGCGCCGACCCCGACCGCATCCGCGCACAGCTCGGCACCGGCGCGGACGGCGGGGAGAAGACCGAGCCCACCACGCTCACCCCGTCCGCCAAGCGCGCCCTCCTCGACGCCTACCAGCTCTCCCGCGCCGAGGGCGACTCCTACATCGGGCCCGGCCATCTGCTGCGGGCACTCGCCGCCAACCCGGAGTCGGCGGCCGGGCAGGCGCTCGGCGAGGGCGGCTGGGAGCCGGCCAGGCTGCCCGCCGAGGGAGCGGGCGAGCGGAAGAAGCCCAGCACCACTCCGACCGTGGACGAGTACGGCCGCGACCTCACCGAGGACGCCCGGGCCGGCCGCCTGGACCCGGTGATCGGCCGCGACGAGGAGGTCGAGCAGACCATCGAGGTCCTCTCCCGGCGCAGCAAGAACAACCCCGTGCTGATCGGCGACCCCGGTGTCGGCAAGACGGCTGTGGTCGAGGGCATCGCCCAGCGCATCGTCGCCGGTGACGTGCCCAGGACCCTGGAGGGCAAGCGGCTGGTCTCGCTGGACCTGGCCGGCATGGTGGCGGGCACCAAGTACCGGGGCGAGTTCGAGGAGCGGCTGAAGAAGCTGCTGGACGAGGTGAGCGAGCACAGCGACGAGCTGGTGCTGTTCCTGGACGAGCTGCACACCGTCGTCGGCGCCGGAGGCGGCGGCGAGGGCGCCCTGGACGCGGGCAACATGCTCAAGCCCGCGCTGGCCCGTGGCGAGCTGCACCTGATCGGCGCGACGACCGTGGACGAGTACCGCAGGCACATCGAGAAGGACGCCGCCCTGGAGCGCCGCTTCGCCCCCATCCTGGTCGGCGAGCCCACGGTGGACGACACCATCGAGATCCTGCGCGGCCTGCGCGACCGGTACGAGGCCCACCACCAGGTCCGCATCACCGACGAGGCGGTCGTCGCCGCGGCCGAGCTGTCCGACCGCTACATCACCTCCCGCTTCCTGCCCGACAAGGCCATCGACCTGATGGACCAGGCCGCCGCCCGGGTCCGGCTGCGCGCCAAGACCCCCGAGCCCGACACCCGCGAGATCGAGGACCGCATCGCCGCCCTGAGCCGGGAGAAGGACCAGGCGGTCGCCGACGAGGAGTACGAGCGCGCCAAGGACCTGCGCGACCGGATCAAGGACGCCGAGGCCGAGCTGGCCGCGGCGGGCAAGGCGGACGAACACGCGGCGAAGGTCACCGCCGAGGACATCGCCCAGGTCGTCTCCCGCACCACCGGCATCCCGGTGTCGCAGCTCACCGAGGAGGAGCGCGAGCGGCTGATGAAGCTGGAGGAGCACCTGCACGAGCGGGTCGTCGGCCAGGACGAGGCGATCACCGCCGTCGCCCGCGCGGTGCGCCGCGCCCGCGCCGGCATGAGCGACCCCCACCGGCCCATCGGCAGCTTCCTGTTCCTCGGCCCGACCGGCGTCGGCAAGACAGAGCTGGCCCGGTCCCTGGCAGCCGCCCTCTTCGGCGACGAGGGCCGCATGATCCGGCTGGACATGAGCGAGTTCCAGGAGCGGCACACCGTCTCCCGTCTGGTCGGAGCCCCGCCCGGATACGTCGGTCACGAGGAAGCCGGCCAGCTCACCGAGGCGGTGCGCAGGCAGCCGTTCACCGTGCTGCTGCTGGACGAGGTGGAGAAGGCGCACCCCGACGTCTTCAACACCCTGCTCCAGCTCCTGGACGACGGCCGGCTCACCGACTCCCAGGGCCGCACGGTCGACTTCAAGAACACCGTCGTCATCATGACGTCGAACATCGGCGCCGACCGCATCCTGGCCGCCGGCACCGAGGACTACACCAAGGTCCGCGACGCCGTCATGCCCGCGCTCCAGCAGCACTTCCGGCCGGAGTTCCTCAACCGTATCGACGAGATCATCGTCTTCCGCGGCCTGGACCGCACCCAGCTGCGCCAGATCGTCGATCTGCTGCTGGAGCACACGCGGCGCCGCCTGCACGCGCAGGACGTCACCATGAAGGTGACCGACGCGGCCGCCGAACTGCTCTCGAACCTCGGCTACCAGCCCGACTTCGGCGCCCGGCCGCTGCGCCGCACCATTCAGCGCGAGGTGGACGACCGCCTCGCCGACCTGCTGCTCTCGGGCGAACTGGGCCCGGGCGACCGGGCGGTGGTGGACGCGGCGGACGGCTCCGTGGTGATCCGCGCGGACAAGCCGGCCGCAGTGGAGGGCTGAGCGGCTCGGCCGCGGGGCACGGACGGCGAGGCGAGGCGCCGAAGGAACTGCGGCAGCGTCGGCGCGGTGGTACGGGCCGGCGGTGACGAGGCCTTCGTCGCCGCCCGTCTCCTCCGCGACCGTGTCGTCAAGGGCTGACTCCTGCGAAGGCCTCGGCGCCCTCCTGCGAAGGCCTCGTCACCGCCGACACCTTCGGAGCCGTCTCCTTCGGGTTCGGGGCCGTCCCCTCAGGGCCCGTCCTGGGCTGGGGCCGGCTTCGACGGAACGGCGATCACCGGGCAGCGGGCGTGGTGCAGCACTCCCTGGCTGACGGAGCCCAGCAGCATGCCGGCGAAGCCTCCGCGGCCCCGGGTCCCCACCACCAGGCCCAGCGCTTCGGCGGAGGCCTCGGTGAGCACCTGCACGGGATGCCCGACGACCAGTTCCTGGTGCAGGGTCACCTCCGGGTAGCGGGCCTGGCGGCCGGCCACGCTCTCGGAGAGCAGCCGGCGGCCCTCCTGCTGCGGGGCGTACTCGTCGAAGATCCTGAACGGACCTGCCTCCCAGGCGTACAGGGCCCGCAGCTCGGCGCCGTGCAGGGCGGCCTCCTCGAACGCCACGTCGACCGCGGCGGCCGAGTGATCACTGCCGTCGACGCCGACGACGTAGTACGCGGGCTCCCGGGTGATGTGCTGCGGCTCGGGCACGACGACCACGGGGCAGTGCGCGTGGGCCATGACCGGAACGGCGATCGACGCGGAACCGAACACCTCCTGGGCCCGGCTCAGATGCCGCGAGCCGAGCACGAGGGCCGTGGCGTCCCGGCTCTGCTCACGCAGCACCCACTCGGGTTCGCCCTCCGCGAGCACGGCGTCCACCTCGACCTGCGGGTACCGCGCCGTGACGAAGGCCGCGGCCTCTTCGAGCACCTGCTTTCCCGCCGTGTGCAGTGCCTCGTTCCAGCCCTCCCAGGACGGCGGGACCTCTCGTCCCCGGTAGCCCCTGGTCGGTACGCCCTCGGCGTGGACCGGACGCAACGGCACCCGGCGGCGTGCGGCCTCGTCGGCAGCCCAGGCCAGTGCCATCTGCCGGCCGGGATCCGGATCCAGACCCACCACGACCGGCCGACGCTCACCGGGCCGCGACACGACGGCCTCCAGCCACTGGCCCGCCGGGATCGGACGGCGCGTGCCCGGATGCGGCTGCCGGGTGCGGCGCAGGTGCCGGACGCCTCGTGCGGACGCCGGGCCCCTTGCACGGCACGGTCCGGTCGTTCTTCCTCGTTGCCGCGGGAGCGGACATCTCTCCAGCCTCCTCCCAGCGGTGGCGCGGGGCGGCGCCACCGATCCCCCGGGGTTCCCGACGCGGTCGGGAACCCCGGGGCCCTTGGTTTCCTCGGCGGTGGACTCGCGGTCGTCCCGGCCGGCGTCGGCCCGCCGCCGGGGCCGTCAGGGCAGGCGGGCCGCGCCTACCGCACACCCACGCTCCGGGTGAGGTCGAACTCCACGTCCACCACTCCCTCGACGGCACGCACCAGCCGCGCGGCGACGGGGACCAGTGAGGTGTCGTGGACCTGGCCCGTCAGCGTGACGACTCCGTCCTCCACGTCCACCTGGATGACCGAGGACGTGATCGGGAACAGGTACGACACGACCTCACGCCGGATCTCCTCGGCGATGTCCCGGTCGTCGCGCAGGAAGACCTTGAGCAGGTCGGCGCGGCTGACGACGCCCTCCAGCAGGCCGGTCTCGCCGACCACGGGCAGCCGCTTGACCTTCTCGCGGGCCATGATCCGTGCGGCCTCGGCAAGGGTGGCGTTCGCCCGGACGGTGAAGGCGGGCGAGGACATCAGGTCCCCCGCGGTGACCGCACCGGCCTTCGCGACGTCGGCGGGGCGGCCGAGGGGTGCGTAGCCGTCCTCGGGGCTGTCCCGGAGTTCCTCCGCCGGCAGCAGGTCGGCCTCCGAGACCACGCCGACGACCCGGCCCTCGCCCTCGAGTACCGGCAGGGCGCTGACCTGCCAGTCCTGCATCAACTCCACGACCGCCTTGAACGAGGCCCGCCGGCCGACCGAGGCGACGGTGTGGGTCATGACATCACTGACGATGCACGGGGTGCCGTACATGGGGACCCCCTGTGGTCTTCGGTGGGCGGTTCTGCTGCCTCCAGCGTGAGCCGGTTCGCAGGGCCGCGAAAGGGGTCCCTCGGCCCCCGGAGGGGCCGTTCGGCCTCCCGCCGCCCCGGCTCCGCAGTGCTGCTCTGCCTTCCTACTGTTCCGGTTGTCCGCCGCCCCGGCTGACTGCCGTTTCCGGCTCCCCGTCGGACCGTCGGACTGCGTCACCCTCGGTCCGGCCTCCGTTTCCCGTCGGCCCTGCCGTAGGTCCGGTTTCCCCTCTGCCGTCGGTCCGCTTTCCCGCAGGTGCGGCACGAGAGGTCACCGGCCACGGCAGGACCGGTACGCGTCCCCCGCGGTGGGCAGTGTCGGGAAGATGTGATCGGCGCCCACGGAGTCGGCGAGGCCGTAGGCCTGCAGGTCGTCCAGCAGGTCCTGCTTGACCCGCGCGAGGGCGAACACGATGCCGCGCCCCGTGAGCTCCTGGCGCAGGTCGTCCACGGCGTCCAGGCCCGTGATGTCGACCTCCACGTTGGCCTCGGTGTTCAGGCCGAACCAGTGAACCGGCTCGGCCTGCTCGTCGACCGCGGCCAGTGCCCGGCGGCGGAAGTCCTCCGCGTTGGCGAAGAACAGGGGCGAGTCGTAGCGGTACACGAGCAGACCCGGGACCGTGCGGGCCTCGGGGTAGTCGTCGACGTCGTGCATGCCCGCCACCCCGGGCACCAGACCCTCGATCGCGTCGTGCGGACGTGCCACCCGGGTCAGCAGCTCGGCCACCGACAGTCCGACGGCCACGAGCACCCCGTGCAGGATGTCCAGGGCGAGCACGCCCGCGAGACAGCCCAGCGCCAGGAAAAGCTCACGGCGCCGGAACGACGCGAGGCGGCGGAAGCCCGGAATGTCGACCATCCGGACGGCGGCGTAGACCACGAGCGCGCCGAGCACAGCCGCGGGCGTGGGGGTCAGCAGCGGGCGGGAAGAACTCCTTGCCGGCCGTCGGCACACCGGTGAGCTTGGGCAACTGGTCCACAGTCATGATCAGCGCCACGCCCGCGAGCTAGCCGACCGCGAGACCGCTCAGACGGTGTGCTGTGGGCCCTGCGCGCCGGTGTCCCTGGGCTGCACCACGCACAGGGCCCAGATGACGAGTCCCGAGAACGCGATCATCAGGGTGGACCACACGGGGGAGTACGGCAGGGACAGGAAGTTGGCGATGATGATCAGCCCGGCGATGACGATGCCGGAGACCCGTGCCCACTTGGCCGTCTGGAACAGTCCCAGGCTCACCACCACGGCGACGGCGCCCAGGATGAGGGTGACCCAGCCCCAGCCGGTCAGGTCGAACCGGAAAACGTAGCCCTGCGTCACGAGGAACACGTCGTCCTTGGCGATTCCCATGATGCCGCGGAAGATGTCGATCACTCCGGCGACCATCAGCATGACGGCGCCGAAGAGCATCAGCCCGCTCGCCCAGTGCTGCTTGCGGACCTGCGTGGTGCGTGTCGTGCTCATCTCTGTGCCCCGATCGGATGCGTCCGGTGATCAGCGAGGGTCGGTGGTGGCCGAGGGGGAGGCGCGGCCCGTGGGGCCGCTGTCCGTCAGGACCAGTTCTTTCGCCCTGCGGAACTCCTCCTGCGTGATGTCGCCGCGGGACCGCAGTTCGGAGAGCCTGACGAGTTCGTCGGCGCTGCTGGTGCGGTCTCCGGCCGATGTCTCACGGACGTAGGAGTCGAACATCTGCTTCTGCGCCCGGGCCTGCTCCGCATCACGGCGGCCCATGTCCTTGCCGCGGGCGATCAGGTAGACCAGGACGCCGAGGAACGGCACCAGGATCACGAAGGCCAGCCAGCCGGTCTTGCCCCAGCCGCCGAGCGAGTCGTCGCGGAAGACATCGAAGACGATCTTGAAGAGCAGGAAGAACCACAGGATCCACAGGAAGAACCACAGCATGGTCCAGAAGGCGGCCAGCAGGGGATAGTCGTACGCGAGGTACATCTGCGTCGTCCCTTCGTCGCCCTCCCGAGCCGTCACCCGGATGGCGCTTCGACTTCACAGTGCGCGAGGCGAGGGGGCGGCGGCCTCACACGGTGCGGGTGAGATTGCGGTGGGGCCCCGGCGGCCGGTCCGGCGGCCCGAGGGCGGGCCGGGCGACCGACCGCCTCCGGCATCGCGGCGGCCGTAGTCCTGCCGTGGCGCAGGTGGGGCGGCGACGGGTCGCGGGAGTTCACGCGGGGACGGAAAATGGCAATGGCCCAGGTCGGTGCCCTTCGGATCCCTGTGGAGGCCGAGGCACGCCTTGCTGACCCGTAAGCGCGGACGCCCGCCACGCGCATGCCTGCATTTCTGAATTTCTGCATCTCCGCAAGCCCGCAAGCCCGCAAGCCCGCAAGCCCGCAAGCCCGCAAGTCCGCAAGCCGCAAGCCCGCGAGAAAGCGAGACCGGTATGCAGAGGACGACGCTTCCTTTCGAGAACTGGGCAGTGCGCTGGGCGACGAGCGCCCGGCGTGCGCCCGAGGGGCGCCTGCTCGCCGGATTCCTCGTGGACCTCGTGGCCGACACCATGCGGGTACGGCAGGCCAGCACCGTCTGCTTCCCCCTCGAAGCCGCGGCTCGCGCGCTCGGTGTGGGGCCGACGCGTCTCAGCTCGGCCCTGCAGTGTCTGGCCGAAGCGGGTCTGCTCACCTGGCACGCCGACGGAACCCCGGACGCCCCGGACGTCACGGTGACTCTCCTCCTCCCGGCGGTCGAGGAGGACGTGGCGCGCGTGACTGCCGTCGGCGCAGCACCAGCGTTCGGCCCGGCCGTCCGGTTCGACGCACAGCTTCGGCCGACGGTGCCGGCGCTTGCGGCAGACCTCCCGGCAGACGCGACGGGGTGAGCGGGGCCGGTGCGGGCGCCGTTCGGCCGACGGCGAGGGTCGTTCGGCCCAAGCGCGCCTCCCCGGGCGTTGTCCAGGCTTGACGGTGTGCGGCAGCCCGGGATGGCGCCGGGGCCCGGCACGCGTCCTTCGTCGTACGTGCCGCAAGGCGGTCCTCGGCGAGGAGCCGTGCGCAGACGTCGCCGTCCCCGCGGCCCGACGTGAAGAAGGTGAGTGATCATGGCCGAACAGACCAAGGGGCGCGTGGCGGCGGAGGCCACCGCGAAGGTTGCCACCGAGGCACCACTGGGCGATCTGGGGCGACGGCTCGCCGCGCGGCGGGTGGAACTCGGCCTGACCCGGGGACAGCTGGCGGCACGGGCCGGAATGGCAGTGACCTACCTCAGGTACCTGGAGGAACATCCTGGCTCCGCGCCGGGCAGCAGCGCGCTGATGAAGCTGGCCGAGGCGCTGGAGACGACCGTCTCCGAACTCACCGGCGGCGCGGTGGACCTGCCACCGGGCACCGGACGGGCCGGGCGCGCACCGCAGTTCACCTGGATGCGTCCCGGCGAGTGCCGCACCCTGCTGGCGATGCACGGGGTGGGCAGGCTCGCGGTGCCCACGGCCACCGGGCCGGTGATCGTGCCCGTCAACTACAGTGTCGTGGACGGGGCGATCGTCTTCCGGACCGCGCGCGGCGCGACGCCTTCCCTGGCGGACGGCTGCCAGGTGGCCTTCGAGGTCGACCGCATCGACGACGCGTTCAGCGAGGGCTGGAGCGTCCTGGTCCGTGGACCCGCACGCGCGGTCACGGACCCGCAGGAGCAGCGGCGCTACACGGAACGCGCCTACAGCACCCCGTGGGCCGGAGGCTCCCGCAGCCTGTGGATGCGCATCGATCCCTTCACCGTCACCGGACGCCGGATCACCGTGTGAGGCGGGGCCCCACGCTGCGGCCCGGACGCGTGCCGGGGGTGACGTCCGCCCCGTGGACACAGCGGCGGAGTGACACCGCGTCGAAGTGACACAGCGGCGGAGCGACACCGCGGGGGACCGGTGCCGCTCCTGTTCCCACTGTCACCCATGTCCCGCTCCCTCTCCAGTGCCGGTCGGGCCGTCTGCGTCCGTTCCTGCGAAGAAGGTGCCGGCAGGTCACGCACCTGCCCGTCAGGTCTCGCACCGGACCGGGGTACGGGCCACTCGGCCCATGCACCGAAGGCGTGCGTGTTGCAGGCTGAAGGTGTCGTAGGACGGCATCCAGGCATCTGGAGGACGCCATGGACGGCACGGCGACCATCGTGAACGACGTGATGACGCACAGGGTCGTCGCCCTGCGCACGGGTGCGGCTTTCAAGGACATCGTGAGGACCATGCGGCAGTGGCAGGTCATCGCTCTCCCTGTGCTGGACGACGCCGGATATGTGGTCGGTGTCGTGTCCGAGGCCGACATGCTGGCCAAGGAGGAGTACCGCCGGGGCGATCTCGGCGGGCACGGGCAGGCGGAGCCGGCCGCGGGTCTGCGGAAGGCGGGCGCGGTGACCGCGGGCGGTCTGATGACCGCCCCGGCCGTCACCGTGACGCCGAACGCCACGCTCGCCAACGCGGCACGACTCATGGCCCGCAACAACGTCAAGCGGCTCCCGGTCGTCGATCACGACGGCGCCCTCAAGGGCATCGTCAGCCGCTCCGACCTGCTCAAGGTGTTCCTGCGAGCCGACGAGGACATCGCCGGGGACGTACGGCGGGACGTCGTCCTGCGGCTCTTCGGCACCTGTGCCCAGGCGGTGCGGACCGAGGTGCGCGACGGTGTGGTGACGCTCCGGGGCCGGGTGCGCGACACCTCGCTGATCCCGCTCGCCATGCTGCTGGCGCGGGCCGTGGAGGGCGTGGTGGACGTGCACTGCGAGCTGAGCGGTCTGCCGCGCCGACCGGACCTCGATCCTGATCTGCCGGACCCGCAGCGGGCGACTCCCGCCTGACGACGGCCGGAGGCCCGCGAGAGGGTCGTTCAGGACCCGACCTGGTGGCCTCCGGGGGGCCTGTGCCCGCGGCGGCCTCCCGAGGGCCTGTGCACGCGGCAGGACACGGTCAGGCGGGCTGCCACAGCTCGACCCGATTGCCCTCGGGGTCGGTGACCCAGCCGAATCGGCCGATACCGTCCATGTCCTGGGTCTCCTCGGCCACGTCCGCTCCCTTGGCGCGCAACTGCGCGAGCATCGCGTCCAGGTCGCGGACCCGGAAGTTGAGCATGGTCTGCTGGGCGCGGGACCCGAAGTAGTCCGTCCCGGACTCGAAGGTCGCGAACACCGTCCCGCCCGGTTCCTGACGCCACAGGCCGTGCTCGTCGGCGTCCAGGCCCAGGCAGTCGCGGTACCACGCGTTCAGGGCCGCCGGGTCGGTGGCCCGCATGAAGTAACCACCGATTCCAATCACACGTTCCATGCCGCCATCCTGCCAGGACGGCGATCGGGCGGGGCGGCACCACACCAACGCCCGCTGCACTCCCGTCCCCGTCCCGGGGAAACCCGTAGGGGCCAGGGGCCAGGGGCCAGGAGCGGAGCAGGGAGGCCGGGCCGGGTCGTTCTCATCGTGCGGGACGCTGCCCGTCGGCCGCGGTGAGTCGGCAGTCCACGGCCACCACTCCCTCGACGCCCCGGACGAGTTGGACGGCGAGAGGAATCCGGGTGGCGTCCGGCACCCGTCCGGTCAGGGTGGCGATGCCCTCGGTCACCGTGATGTGCACAGGCTCCACCGGAGCGGGGAAGAGGGGGTCGACCACGTCGCGCCGGATCTCGTCGGCGAGGTCGTTGTCCGGGCGCAGGAACACCTTGAGCAGGTCGCCGCGGCTGACCACGCCTTCGAGCAGGCCCTCGGCGTTGACCACGGGGAGCCGCTTGACCTTGCGCCGGGCCATGATGCGGGCTGCTTCGGCGAGTGCGGCGTCGGCGTGGACGGTCACGGCCGGGGCGCTCATCAGCTCCTGCGCGCTCACCGCCCCGGCCTTGGCCAGGTCGGACAGTCGGCGCAGCTGGGTGAAGCGGTCCGGATCGCTGTCCCGGAACTCCTCCTTGGGCAGCAGATCGGCCTCGGAGACGACACCGACCACCCGGCCGTCACCCTCCAGCACGGGCAGGGCGCTGACGTTCCACTGCTCCATGCGCTCGACGATGTCCTTGAACAGGGCCTTGCGGCCGACCGCGACGACGGCACGGGTCATCACGTCACTGACTCGATGCGGGCTGCTGCGCATGCTGTCCTCCTCGCAGAGCCGGGTGGTCAGGCGAGGCCGCCGCTGCCGTAGGGGGCGTAGAGGTCGAGCAGCCGGACGCGGGAGGCGTGCAGCCGCTGGGCGACCGTGCGGCCGACCCACACGGCGATGTCCCGGCCGAAGGCGGGGTCGTCGGCGCACATCGTCCGGACGGCCTCGGCGTCGAACTCCCAGGCGCGTACCGGGCTCGTCGTCTCGGCGCCCAGGTGCCAGATGCAGGGCGGGAAGTGCCAGGACCAGCCGATCAGTTCGCCGCGCCCGAGCGTCTCGATGACGGCGGGTCGGCGGCCGGGCACATGCAGGTCGAGGGCGACGGTCCCGGTCCGGACGATCCAGAAGCGGTCGGCGCGCCTGCCCTCCTCGAACAGACGGGTCCCGGCCGCGAAGGAGACCTCGCGGGCCAGGCACATCAGCCGCTCGCGGTGCTCGGCGGGGAGTGCCGCCTTCATGGTGGTGGCGGAGGTCATCGCACCGGCTCCCTTCACGCTGTCTGCCTCCAGCATGGGCAGGTGCGTGCCCCGCCACCACGGGCCGCCCGGGTCCGGCCGGGGCCCTTCGGCCCATGGGCCCCGCCATCTGCCGACCCGCAGTGGTCGGCCCGGCCTCGGCACGACCGGAGGGGAGGTGCCCGATGCCCCTCCCGGACGAGGGACGGTCGCGAGGCGCGGACCCGCCGACCGGGCGCGGACCCGCCGACTGGCCGCGGACCCGCCGACCGGCCGCCGCGGCTGGGCGCGCCCGGTCAGGAGCCGCTCTTCGCCCCTGGCGTCGTCTTCGAGTAGGCGTCGTGCCAGGCGGCCTTCGCGCCGGAGTCGCCGATCCGGTAGACGTCCACCACCGCTCCCACGGCGACGGCGAGCGAGAGCACGCCGACGACGATGCGCACCGGGAGCGCGTTCCAGCGCCTGCCGCCGCTCTGTCCGGGCTCGGCCGGAGCGCGCCCTCCCGCCCACCACACGAGCGCCGCGAGCACGAACAGGGCCAACGCCCAGGGCAGCAGTCCGTCGCCCAGCTCGGTGTGCCGGCGCACCAGGGCGTCGTCGTCCACGTGCCGTTCGAGCCACTCGCCGGCATGGGTGGTCAGCGGCACGCTGATCAGTGCGACGAGCGCCAGGACCGGCAGCAGCACCCCCAGCCTCCGGGCGGCGCGCGGCCACAGTGCGCCCGCGACCAGGGCCAGCGCGGTCAGGGGTATCAGCACGACGACCACATGGACCAGCAGGACATGGGCGGGCAGCCCGTTGACCAGATTCATCGATGCGCTCCTGAGGTGAATGGGGGCCGTCAGCGTGGCACAGCAAGCTCTCAGTCACCTCTGAGGCGGGGAAGCCCGGGGCCGTGTGGGCAGGGCGGTCCCCCGCGGCCGGCACGGCCCGTCGCCCGCCACTTCGCGCACGGCAGGTTCCCCGCGGCGCTCGTGGCGGTCACGACGGCGCCGGCGTTGCCCGGACCCGGGCGTGGCCTTCCTTCGGCTGCGGTGGCGGTGCCGGAGAACGCTACGGGGGTTGCCGAAGGACTCCAGGTGCAGCAGCGCCAGGTCGGTGTGCCCGTCCGCCTCCCACCACTGAAGCATGTCGTTGCCGCTGAGTCGTACTTGTCGCCGAGCGAGACGAAGGCCGACACCCCGATGCCGAGCCGGGCCAGGCCGTCGAGCAGCGCGATGCCGACGCCTGCGGACTGCACGGCGACTCCGGCGCTGCCGGGCCCGGGGTGCCGCGCGGCGAAGGTGGCGTCCAGGCGGACGTCGTCCTCGGTGTCGGCCAGTCCCAGGCAGTTCGGCCCGACGAGCCGCATGCCGTGACGCCGGCACACGTCCATCAGAGCGCCGCTGTGCCGGGTGTCCAGGCCGGCGGACACCACGACCAGGGCCCGCACACCGGCCCTGCCGCACTCCTCGGCCGCCGCGGGAACGGCTGCTGCCGGTACGGCGATCACGGCCAGGTCCGGCACGTGCGGCAGGTCGGCGACGGACCGGCAGGCGTGCACCCCGGCGATCGAGCGGGCCTCGGGGTGCACCGCGTACAACCGCCCGGTGCGGGAGCCGTTGCGGATGTTCCGCAGGATCGCCCGCCCGACCGACCCCGGTGTGCGGCCCGCACCGATCACCGCGACGGTGCCGGGGCGCAGCAGAGGCTGCAGGCTGGCGATGCCGGCCAGCCGTCCCCGGGACTCCACCGCGCTCAAGTGGGTCTCGTCCTGGGTGAGTTCGACCGTGCAGTGCACCTCGGGCCCGTCGAAGTGGCGGGTCACGCGCAGGCCGAGGTCGTGGAAGACCCTGAGCACGTCGCGGTTCTCGGCCAGGGCGTCGGCGCTGAACGCGATGACGTGCGCCGCACGCGCGGCGTGCGCGAGGTGCTCCAGGAGGAGTGTGGCCACACCACGACGGTGCCAGCCGTCGGCGACGGCCACCGAGATGTCCGCCGTGCTGCCGTCCGGCAGGATCTCGTACTCGGCCAGCCCCAGAAGCCGCCCGTCGTACTCGGCGGCCAGCGCGCGGTAGCCGGGCCGGTCGCCTGCGGTCACCCGGTCGGCGGCCAGCCGGGCGGAGGCCGGGTTGGCGGTGAAGAACCGCAGGCGCAGGTTCTGCGGCGACATCTCCTGGTACAGCCGCTGCACCGCCTCACGGTCCGCCGGGCCTGCCTGCCGTATGCGAGCGGTGGTTCCGTCGGCCAGCAGGGCATGCACAGGGGCTTCCTGGACGCCGGTCATCGCGAACTCTCCCTCCGGACGATTGCGTGTTCAGCGTCCGCTCGGCGGGGCCCGGCCGCACAGGGGCTGACCGGGCCCGGCGCGGGCCGAGCGGCCGATGCCCGCGCGGCCGCGGCGGCGCACCATGGAGGAGCGGCGCACCATGGAGGAGGAGCACGCCAGGAGGAAGCGCGGTCCCTGCGGCGGGCGCTCTCCTGCCACGGCCGGGTTCCCGTGGCGGATTCCGCGCGGCCGTGGGCACGCAGCGGTACGGCCGGGGTCCGGGCCGTGCACTCAGGAAGGAGCGGACGTCATGGTCTGGGCATCGTGGACAACCCCCGGGATCTTCGCCGGCCGGGGCGGCGCACGCACCAACGAGGCCGGGATCGTCACCGGCGACCTCACCGTCCACACCACCTGGGACGGCAACGAGGCCGACGTGACCGTCCAGTACACCGGCACGTCCGACTGGTTCACCCTGGCGGGAAGCCCGGTGCCCTGCCAGTCGGAGCAGCAGAGCCGGAATCTGCACCAGGCGGTGGTGACGGCCGTCAGAGCCGGTGGGGGAGCCACCGTCGAGCAGGGGATCGCGCGGCAGACGATCTGAACCAGGGCGGGACCGGCCACGTCCCGCCCTCGGCGGATCAGGGCGTGGGCTCGCGCCGGGAACGGACAACGCCGCTCGGGGTGCCCCACGCCCTTGAGGCAGTGGGGCAGCGCGTGCCAGGGCTCGCGACCCCGGCACGTCCGGAGGAGAGGCCTTTAGAGTGAGCCCGTGACCGACAGCAGCGAGCGGCGGATTGCCGTGTTCGACCTCGACAACACCCTGGCCGACACCGCGCACCGGCAGCACTTCCTGGAGGAGCGCCCGCGGAACTGGGCGGCGTTCTTCTCTGCCGCACCCGGGGACCCGCCGCTGACCGAGGGGGTCGCGCTCGCCCTGGAGACGGCCCGGGAGTGCGAGATCGTGTACCTCACCGGGCGGCCCGAGCGGTGCCGGCGCGACACGCTCGCCTGGCTCGTCGCCCACGGGCTGCCCGAGGGGCGCGTCCACATGCGTGGCAACGCCGACCGCAGGCCGGCCCGTTTCACCAAGCTGGAGGTCCTGCGCCGGCTCGCCCGGGACCGCGGGATCCGGTTCCTCGTCGACGACGACGAGTTGGTGTGCGACGACGCCGAGCGGGCCGGGTTCACCGTCGTACGGGCCCGCTGGGCCGCGAAGTCCGCCGCGCTGGAGGACGCCCAGGAGCGGGAGGGCCGGACCTGAGGTCCTGCTCCAGGGGTCCTACTCCCCGTCCTCGATGCGGAATCCCACCTTCAGACCCACCTGGTAGTGCTCGATCCGCCCGCTCTCGATCTGGCCGCGGACTTGGGTCACCTCGAACCAGTCCAGGTTGCGCAGGGTCTGGTCGGCGCGTGCGATGCCGTTGCGGATGGCCTGGTCGATGCCCTCGTGCGAGGTGCCGACGATCTCGGTGACCCGGTAGGTGTGATTCGACATGCGGGTGCTCCTCTCCGCCGTGGGGCCGCAGCGGTGTGCCTCACGGCCGTCGTGACCGGTGTGTCACGCCGTACTCCACCGTGCCGTATCCGCGCCCGGCGCGCGAGGCGTCGCCCCCCGTACCCCGGGTAGCGCTTGACCAATGCATTGGTCCATACCAAAATCCCGTACACCCGTACGAGCCCCAGTGTTCGTCCCCCACGTCGGGCCCCTTCCCCTGTCCGCACCGCCCCGCACGACAGAACAGGACCCCTCGTGAGACGTCGTCTGCTCGCCCTCCTCTGCGTCACCGGCTCGCTCGTCAGCGCCTGCGGGGTGCTTCCGGGCGGGCACCAGCGGCACACCGTCACCGTGTGGCTGATGAAGGACAGCGCGTCCGAGGACTTCCTGCGGCGCTTCACCGAGGACTTCGAACGCACCCACCAGGACCTGCGCCTGGACATCCGCATCCAGGACTGGACCGGCATCGTGGCGAAGGTCCAGCGGGCGCTCAAGACCGGCGCCGGGGACGGGCCCGACGTCGTCGAGGTGGGCAACACCCAGGTCTCGCAGTACGTCGACGGCGGCGGGCTCGCCGACCTGACACTGGAGTCGATGCGCGACTGGGGCAAGGACGACTGGCTGCCCGGCCTCGCCGAACCCGGCAAGGACGGCAACAAGCAGTACGGCGTGCCCTGGTACGCGGCCAACCGGGTGGTCATCTACCGCAAGGACCTCTTCGAGCGGGCCGGGATCACCGCCCCGCCGAAGACGCGCGACCAGTGGCTCGCCGACACCCGGAAGCTCGACTCCGGCGCGAACCAGGGCGTCTACCTCGCCGGACAGGACTGGTACACCCTCTCCGGCTTCATCTGGGACGAGGGCGGCGAACTGGCCGAGGAGAAGGACTACACGTGGCGGGGCACCCTGGACAGGCCGGCCGCGCTGCGCGGCATGGACTTCTACCGGCGGCTGCAGGCCCTCGGCGAGGGGCCCGTGGACGCCGACGAGGAACACCCGCCCCAGGCCGGGGTGTTCGCCGGCGGCAAGGTGGCGCAGATCGTCGCCGTACCGGGGCTCGCCCGGTCGATCGTGCAGCAGAACCCCGCCCTCAAGGGCGACATCGGCTTCTTCCCGGTGCCGGGCAGGACCGCCGCCAGGCCCGGCACGGTCTTCACCGGCGGCTCCGACCTCGTCGTCCCGCGCAACACCGGCGACCAGTTCGCCGCGACAGCGGTCATCGGGGCGCTCACGGGCGCCAAGTGGGACACCGAACTCGCCCGCACCATGAACTACGTCCCCAACAAGACCACCCTCGCGAAGGCGGTGGCCGGGGAGGAGGGGGTCGCCGCGATGGCGGCGGGTGCCGCACATGGCCGGGCGACCCCCAGCACCCCTCAGTGGGCCGCGGTCGAGGCCGACAACCCGATCAAGGAGTACATGACCGAGGTGCTGGCCGGGGCGGACCCGGCGACCGAGGCACGCCGGGCCTCCCGCAGGATCACCGAGGCCCTCGCCACCGACCTCGGCTGACTCACCCGACCTTGCTGAGCGACAGCGCGAAGCGGCCCTCGGCGTCCGTCCACCAGTGGGTCAACTCCATTCCGGCGGCGGCGAGTTCACTGCTCACCGTCGCCCTGCGGAACTTCGCCGACACCTCGGTGCGCAGCTCCTCGCCCGCCGCGAAGTGCACGGCGAGGTCCAGCGCGGGCACCTTGACCGTCTGCGCGACGCGCGAGCGCAGCCGCATCTCGATCCACTCCTGTTCGGCGTCCCACAGCGCCACGTGGTCGAAGGCGGCGGGGTCGAAGTCGGCGCCCAGCTCCCGGTCGACGACGGCCAGGACGTTCTTGTTGAACGCGGCCGTCACCCCGGCCGCGTCGTCGTACGCCCGGACCAGCACCCGCTCGTCCTTGACCAGGTCCGTGCCGAGCAGCAGCCCGTCGCCCGGCGCGAGCAGATCGCGTACCGAGGCCAGGAACTTCGCCCGTTCGGCGGGCAGCAGGTTGCCGATCGTGCCGCCGAGGAAGGCCACCAGCCGGGGTCCGGGTGTCTCGGGCAGGGCCAGGGCGGCGGTGAAGTCGGCGATCAGCGCGTGCACCTGGAGTCCGGGCCGCTCCTCGATGAGCGCCTGTCCGGCCTGGACGAGGGCGCTCTCGCTGACGTCGACCGGGACGTACGCCTGCAGCGAGGTGAGCGCGTCGATCAGGTAGCGGGTCTTCTCCGAGGAACCGGAGCCCAGTTCGACCAGGGTGCGGGCACGGCTCGCGGCGGCGATCTCGCCGGAACGGGTCGCGAGGATCTCGCGCTCGGCGCGCGTGGGGTAGTACTCGGGCAGTTCCGTGATCTGTTCGAACAGCTCGCTGCCCCGGGCGTCGTAGAACCACTTGGGCGGCAGCGTCTTGGGGTTGACGGTGAGGCCGGCGAGGACGTCCGCGCGCAGCGCGGCGTCCGTCGCGTCCTCGGGGAGGGTGCGGGTGACACGCAGGGGACTCACGTACAGGGCTCCTTTGATGATGGGGGTGCCCCCGTTCGAGCGGAGTCGAGAGTGGGGGAGGGCGCCGGGTCCTCTTCGAGCGGGGCGAGCAGCACGCCGGCGCGGCTCGCCGTGAGCACGGTGCGGTCGGGGACCTCCTGCCAGAGCGGGTCGTCGTCGTACGGCTCGGAGGCGACGACCGTGCCGGCGACGGGCTCGGTGCGGTACCAGAGGGTGTCGCCCCAGGCGGTGGCGGCGATGGTGGCGCCGTCGGTGAGCAGCAGGTTCAGCCGGGAGGCGGGGGCCGCCCCGGCCACCCGCAGAACGGTCTCCCCGAGGGCCTCGGCGGGTTCGTCACCGCAGCGCAGCCGCTGCTGGACCAGGGCCCACACGAACGCCGAGTCGGTGCGCGCCTGCAGGGAGAGCAGGTCGACCGGGGGCAGCGAGGGCGCCAGGGGGGCCGCCGAGTCCGGCCAGCCCGCGATCGCGCCGTTGTGGCTGAACAGCCACGGTCCGGCGGCGAAGGGCGCCGCCGCGGCCTCGCCGTCCGCGCCCGGGAGGGTCGCGTCGCGCACGGCGGCCAGCACGGCACCGCTGCGCACCACCCGGGCCAGGTCCGCGAAGGACAGGTCCCCCCAGATCGGCCCGGCCCGCCGGTAGCGGGCCGGGACCGGATCGTCCTGGGCGTACCAGCCCACGCCGAACCCGTCGGCGTTGACCGTCCCGTACCGCTGCCTCTCGGGCGCCCACGACTGCCGGAACAGACTGTGGGCGGGCTCGACGAGGAGCCGCCCGAGCGGCTCCTCGGGCCCCAGGTAGGCCAGGTGCCGGCACATCAGACGGCCTCCGAACGTGCGGTGCGGAACCCGGAGAAGATCTGCCGCCGGATCGGGTAGTCCCAGTTGCGGAACGTGCCCCGGCAGGCCACCGGGTCCACGGCGAACGAACCGCCGCGCAGCACCTTGTGGTCGGAGCCGAAGAACACCTGCGAGTACTCCTTGTACGGGAACGCCGTGAACCCCGGGTACGGCAGGAAGTCGCTCGCGGTCCACTCCCACACGTCGCCGATCAACTGCCGTACACCGAGCGGCGATTCACCCTTCGGGTAGCTGCCGGCGGGGGCGGGCCTGAGATGCCGCTGGCCCAGGTTGGCGTGCTCGGGCGCCGGATCGGCGTCGCCCCACGGGTAGCGGGTGGAGCGGCCGGTGGCCGGATCGTGGCGGGCGGCCTTCTCCCACTCCGCCTCGGTGGGCAGCCGGCGCCCGGCCCAGCGGGCGTAGGCGTCCGCCTCGTACCAGCACACGTGCAGCACCGGCTCGTCGGGCGGGACGGCCTCGGTGATGCCGAAGCGGCGCCTGAGCCACTGACCGCCGTCCCGGCGCCAGCACAGCGGTGCGGTCAGGGAGTGCTGCCGGATGTGCGCCCAGCCCTCGGGCGTCCACCAGCGTTCGGTGTCGTAGCCGCCGTCCTCGATGAACGCCGTGTACGCGGCGTTGGTCACCGGGGTCGTGTCGATCCAGAACGGCGCCACGTCCACCGGGTGCGCCGGGCGTTCGTTGTCCAGGGCCCACGGCTCGGTCGAGGTGCCCATGACGAACGGTCCGCCGGGGACGAGGACCTCCACCGGGCCCGCGAACAGCTCGGCCGGCTCCGGGTCGGGCGCGGTCAGGGCCTGCGGCCCTTTGCGGAGCTGATGGGTGATCAGCATCGTCTCGTCGTGCTGCTGTTCGTGCTGGGCGATCATCCCGAAGGCGAACCCGGCCTCGGTCAGCCGGGTGCCGTGGAAGTCCGCGGACGCCAGCAGGTCCAGGGCCCGGCCGCGCACCTCGGCCGCGTACGACCGGGCCTCGGCGGGCGGCAGCAACGGCAGCGAGGGCCGCTCGGCGCGCGGGTGCTCGAAGGCGTCGTACAGGCCGTCGATCTCGGGCCGCATGGCGTCCCGGCCGCCGACCGCCCGCAGCAGCCACAGCTCCTCCTGATTGCCGATGTGGGCGAGGTCCCACACCAGCGGCGACATCAGCGGGGAGTGCTGGGCGGTGAGGTCCGGGTCCTCGACGCAGCCGGTCAGCAGCGTGGTGCGGGTGCGGGCGGCGGTGAGCGAGGCGAGCGCTCGCTCACGCAGCGCCTCGGTGTCCGCTTCGGGTGCCGTGGCCTCGGTCTCGGGCGCGCTCATGTGCGGATGTCCTTCCTCCCGCGCGCGCGGCGGGGGGCGCTGCGCGGGTGGTCCAGCAGATCGTCGGCCGGGCAGCGGCCCTGGACTGTGTAGCGGTTCAGATACGCCGTCACGGCGTCGACGACCGCGGGGGTGGCTCCGAGCCGGGGCAGGGCCTGCAGCGCCGCCGTGAAACAGGCGACGGCGGCCTCCCGCAGCTCGGGGTCGGCGAGCCCCTGCCGGGCCGCGTCGATCCACAGCGGATTGTGCGGTGCGGGAAGGTTCTCGGCCCGCTCCGCCAGGGGTTTGACCGCCCGATGCGCCGCCTCCGCGGCCTCCGGGTCGTCGAACAGCGCCGCGGTCACCGCGAGCGGCACGATCCAGCCGTCGTCACCGGGCTGCGCGTCGATCATCCGCAGCTCCAGGTGGCCGCGCGGCCGCACCGGCGGGAAGAGGGTGGTCAGGTGGTAGTCGAGATCCGCGCGGGTGGGCGGCCGGGGCGCGCCGGAGCGGGCCCACGCACGGAAGGTCAGGCCCTCGGGGACCTCCCAGGGGCTGTCGTCCCTGCGCACGCACATCACCGGGGCGTCCAGCACATGCCGCGCCCAGGCGGACCGCGGCTGTCCGTCCGCCGCAGGAGCCCCCGCGCGGCCGGCGCCGATCTTCGTCCACAGCAGCTGCCGGGTGGAGAGCCAGCCCGTGGGCTGCCGGCCGACCAGCGGGGAGTTCGCGAAGGCCGCCACCAGCACCGGGCCCAGATGGTGCGCCAGCCACCAGCGCTGCTCGTGCCCGAGGGGGCCGGGTTCCTCGTACCCGGCGTCCACGCACACCTGGACGGAGGCCGAGGTGCACATCATGTGCCGGCCGGCCGCACCGGTGCGGTCGAGGCAGAGCTCCATGGCGTCGTAGCGCGGTTCGCGCAGGAACCGGCGCGGCGGGTGCCAGGGGTCGTGGCCGAAGCCGACCAGTCCCAGACCGTCCTCGGCGAGGACGGCGCGGACGGTGTCCAGGTCGGCGGACACGGTCTCCACGCACTCCATCAGGGAGGCGGCGGGCGGCGAGCTGAGTTCCAGCTGGCCGCCGGGTTCGACCGTGAGGGGGGATTTCAGCGGCACGGTCCGCAAGGCTGCGTAGGCCGCTTCGAGTCGTTCGGGTGTCACCGGGAGCTGCGGACTGCGCAGCTCGTGGACGAGCCATTCCACTTCGACGCCGAGCGTGCGGGGCGGTCCGGTCTTGAAGCAGATGCCCTGGACCAGGGCGTCCACCTCGGCTTCGGTGACAGCGGTGCGGTGCTCCGTACAGTCACCACAGTCGCTTATGGAGTCGGACATGTCGGGATCCTCCTGAAGATTCCACCATGCCATCGGCGCAGCTCAGGGTGAGCTCGCGCCGACGCTCGTTCCACCCAAGACCCTCGAACCGATTCGCACAAGGGTGCCCATCGGGACGTTCCGGATCGGTAATCTCCGTTTCCTTGCGCGTTCCCAGGCCGTTCCGGGACCCGGAAACTCCGTTGCACCGCATCCCCAGCATCACCCAGGATCGGTGCATGAGCACGACGGGGGCGGCCGCGCAGGCCGTGATCAGGGCGTCCACGGGGGTGGCGCCGTGAGCGCGCGCCTGCGCGGCATCGCGTCGCAGACGGAGCAGATCGTGGCGGCCGGCGGGTACCGCGCGCCGGACGGCCGCGAGGTGTCCCTGGCGGCCGAGATCGAGGCCGCCAGAGCCGGCACCCGGATGTACGGCCCCGAGCCGGTGACCGTGCCCGCGGGCGTGGACGAGGAGCCGTTCTTCGAGGTCACGGGCGAGAGCAGCCTGGAGGCCGCCCGCCGGCTGGCAGGCGCCCCGGTCGCCGTCCTGAACTTCTCCTCGGCCCGCAATCCCGGCGGCGGCTACCTGAACGGCGCCCAGGCCCAGGAAGAGGCCCTGTGCCGCGCCTCCGCGCTGTACACCTGTCTGCTGGAGGCCCGCGCCTTCTACGACCACCACCGGGCCCACCGTGACCCGTTCTACACGGACCGGGTGATCCACAGCCCTGCCGTGCCGGTCTTCCGTGACGACCGGGGCCGTCTGCTGCCCGACCCGTACCTGGCGGGGTTCCTGACAGCGGCTGCGCCCAACGCGGGCGTCGTACGGCGTCAGGCGCCCGAGCGCACCGCCGGCCTGCCGCAGGCGCTGGCCGTACGGGCCGAGCGGGTCCTGGAGACCGCCGCCGCCCACGGCTACCGGCAGCTGGTGCTCGGCGCCTGGGGCTGCGGCGTCTTCCAGAACGACCCCGCTCAGGTCGCGGGCGCCTTCCGGGCGCTGCTGGGACCCGGCGGGCGATTCGCGCGGACGTTCTCACACGTGGTGTTCGGCGTCCTGGACCGTACGCCGGGAGCGACGGTCCGGGAGGCCTTCGTGCGCGCCTTCGCGCAGGACGTGCCCGCCGGCGCATGACCTGCGCGCCCGCCGTGGCGCGGGTCAGGTCCAGCCGTAGCGCTCGTGGAGCCGCTGCCTGACGAGGTTGAAACGCATCCGGTCGAGCGCACACGCCTCCCGGCGCATCCCCTCCTCGTGCAGCCGCAGCACCCGGTCCACGTCCACCCACGAGTCGCGGCCCGACCGGTCCCAGGGGCCGCTGCCGATCGCCACCCACTCCCGGTCGGCGTCGTGCCGTTTGCTCGACAGTTGCACCGCGAGGAAGGTACCGGCGGCCTCCCGGGCGACGACCAGCACCGGTCGGTCCTTGCCCCGGCCGTCGTTCTCCTCGAACGGCACCCAGGTCCAGACGATCTCGCCGGGATCGGGGTCGCCGTCGTGGGCGGGGGAGTACTCGGTGCGCACCCGGCCGACCTCGCGCGGGTCGGCCTCGGTGGTGGCGTGCGGGCCCTGGCGGCCCGGGACGTTCTCGTCGGTGTACGTGCTCACGCAGGCACCCTAATGGTCGGGCCGCGCGGAGCAACGGGCGCCCGTAGACTCCCGGTTCGGGGGCCGGGGAGCGGACATCACATACGGGGGGAATCCGGGGCATGCCCACGCCTGAGCAGATCTGGGACGATGCCGGCCTGCCCGCACGCCGGCTCGCCGGGCTGGCACTCAATCCGTCCTCGTCCGAGGTGACCCTGCTCCGGCTGCTCGCCGACGCGCCCCTGGCGGCACGGATGGTGCTGTGCCGGGACCGCGACCTGCCCGAGGCGGTCGTGGACGCCGTGATCGCACATCCCGACCGGCGCACGCGCGGGTTCTTCGCCCGCAATCCGCACGCCGATCCCGCCCAGCGGGCCCGGCTGGTGGACGACCCGGACTGGTTCGTCCGCGCCCATCTCGCCGAGGGCCCCCGCACCCGGTTCCCGGCATGGCCCAGGCCCCTCCCCGACGAGACCGTCGTCCACATGATCAGCACCTACGACAACGACATCCTGGAGTCGCTCGCCTCCTGCCGGCAGGTGTCGGCCCGGCTCGTCCGGTCCATGCCCACCCACCCGGTCGGCAAGGTGCGTCACTGGGGCGTCAACCGGTGGCAGGCTCTGACCGAGGAACGCCGGGCGGCGCTGCTCGCGGATCCCGACCCGGACGTTCGGGAGCACGCGGAGCGGCAGGCGCGGTTCGAGGACCCCGCCTGGGTGGAGAGTGTGCTGCCCGCCCGGCCGTGCCACGCCCGTACCGACTTCCTGCTCCACCGGGCGCTCAGCAGAGCCGTCGTCGACGGCGTCCTCGCGGCGCCGGCCGGCGAGGACGACAAGGCGATGATCGCCGTCAACCCCGGCCTCCCGGCGGACGTGGTGGTCCTGCTCGCCGCCGATCCGGACCCGGAGGTACGCGAGCGGATCGCGCGCCGCCCGGACCTCGGCCCCGCCGAGCGCCACGTCCTCGTCTGCGATCCGCACCCCGAGGTGCGCAGAGCGGTCGCCTACCGCGCCGACCTCGGGCCCGCCGAGCGCGACGCGCTCGCGGTGGACCCCCACCCGACGGTGCGGCTGGCGGTGTCCGTCCACCCCGCGCTGACCGAGGAGCAGCGGGCGCGGATCGACTACGAGGTCCCCATGGACCGCTGCTTCGGGTTCCGCATCGTGCCCGTGCCGACCGGGCCCCCGGACCCCGAAGCCGTCCGCCGCAAGGCGCTCTCCGGTCACCCGATGCTGCGCCGGGAGGCCGCCGAGGACCGCGAGTTGCCGGCGGACCTCGTGGCGCGGCTGGCCGAGGACGACGATCTGGGCGTGCGGGTCCTGCTGGCCCAGAACCATCCCCACGCCCCGGCGGCACTCCTGCTGCGCAGTTTCCTGGAGTACACCGGCCCCGAACGCGAGAACCTGATCACCCGGCCGAACTTCCCGCACGCCGGACTTGCCGCCCTCGCCGACCACGAGGACCCGCAGGTCCGCGCCCTGGTCGCCCGTGACCCGGACACCGCGCCGGCCACCGTGGACCGGCTCACCCGGGACCCGGACCCGGACGTACGGGCCGCGCTGGCCCGCCATCCGAACCTGCCGCGGCCCCGGCTCGCGGAACTCCTGCACGACGAGGAACTGGCCCACGTCGCCGCCGCGAACCCGGCACTGGACCCGGCCACGATCGACCGGCTGCTGGCGACGGACGGCCGGAACCCGGACCCGGACCCCGGCCCGGCCGCCTAGGGTCTCTCTTCCGGATCAGGCCGGCCTCGGGTCACGACGCCCCGCGCCCCCGGCAGGATCCGAACGAGAGGCCCTGGTGTCCCGAGTCGGAGGTTCTTCGGTGGTTCTTCCGGGTCCCGGCTGACGTCAGGGCCCGTAGGGGCGCAGCCTGCGGCCCGTGAAGGCCCTCGCGGGAGCGTCCCGCGCCCGATCGGGGAACCACGGGAAGATCTCCGGCTCGGCTCACTGGTCCTCCGGCTCCACCGGAACCTTCTGCGAGGTGGGCGGCGCCCCGTTGAGGGACGGCGAAGTGCCGCTGTCCGTCTGTCCGTTCTGGTTCATGGACGCGAGCAGCCGACGGGCGAGGCCGAGGCCGGTGCCGCCCATGGTGAGCGCCTTGGCGAACAACTCGGCCATGCCGTCGGCGCCGTTGAGCAGCACCATGTTGTCCACGTTCCCGAAGGCGGACGCGCCGGCCCGGACGATCTCCGGCCAGTTCTCGGCGAGTTGCTGGGCGACGACCGCCTCCTGGTTCTCGGCGAGGGCGGCGGCGCGGGCCTTGATGGCCTCCGCCTCCGCGAGACCCCTGGCCCGGGTCGCCTCGGCCTCCGCAAGCCCCCTGGCCTGCGCGGCGGCGGCCTCGGCCTCACCGGTGGCCCGGGTTGCCGCAGCCATGGCCGCACCCCGGGTCTTGGTGGCCTCCGCCTCGGCGCCCGCGGCTGCCTTGACCCGGGTCGCCTCGGCCCCGGCCGCCAGCTCGGTCTCCTTGGCCTTGGCCTCGGCCGCCGAGATCCGCGCGTCGCGCTCGGCCTCGGCCAGCGTCCGCTTCTCGTAGGCCTTGGCGTCGGCAGGCTTGCGCACGTCCGCCTGGAGCTGCTGCTCCCTGCGGTGCGCCTCCAGTTCCGCGACCCGCGTCTCTTGGACGACGACCTCCTGCCGGGCGGCCGCGTCGGCGAGCGGACCGGCCTGCCGGGACTTCGCCCCCGCCTTGTCCCGCTCGGCCTGGTAGCCGGCCTGCAGGATCTCGCTGTCCCGGGTGGCCTCCGCCATCCGGGCGTACGACTGCTGCTCGGCCTCGGTGGCGAGACGGTTCGCCTCCGCCTGCGCGATGCGCGCGTCCCGCTGCACGGCCGCCGCGTGCGGCATCGCCAGGTTCTGGATGTACCCGGTCGGGTCCTCGATCTCGTGGATCTGCAGCGAGTCGACGATCAGGCCCAGCTTCTCCATCTCCGCGCCGCAGGCCGCCCGGGTCTGCCCGGTCAGCTTCTCCCGGTCGCGGATCATGTCCTCGACCGTCAGCCCGCCCACGATGGACCGGAGATGACCGGCGAAGACGTTGTGCACCCGCTCGGACATCAGCTTCTGCTGGTCGAGGAAACGGCGGGCCGCGTTGGCGATCGACACGAAGTCGTCGCCCACCTTGAAGATGACCACGCCCCGCACCTTCAGCGGAATGCCCTGCTGGGTCACGCAGTCCACGTGCAACTCGGTCTCGTTCAGGTCCAGGGAGAGCTTGCGCACCGCCTGCACTCCGGGCAGCACCAGCGTGCCGCGACCGGTGACGATGCGGAATCCCATGCCCTCCTCAAGGCCCTCGGTGCGGTGCTTGGACCCGGAGATGATGAGCGCCTCGTTCGGTTCGGCGACCCGCCACATCAACTTGAACAGACCGATCAGAACAAGGGCGGCAACGATGGCCACCCCCGCAACGACGCCGACGATCATCGGCATTCGCCCCCTTTGCATGGTGCCCGTCCGGCACCGAACGAGGGGAGTGTGCGCCTGGGACGACGCCCCGAGAAGACGCCGGCGAAGCCTTGTTGCAGTCTTGACGCACACCCCCTTCACCTGGGGCGGAGGGTGCTCACCTGTCGTAGGCGGCGGTGACGTAGACGGTCCTCGGCGGCAGGTACTCCACCACCATCACGACCGTGCCGGGCTCGATGCGGTCCGTGCCGTCGGCCGCGTAGGCGAGAAAGTGCTCCGCACCACCGCGCACCCGGACGATCACCTCGCCGACCAGGCCCGGCCCGATCGTCCCCGTCACGCGCCCCATGAGCCCGACCATCGACGCATCACCCATGGTCACAGGGTACGGGCGGAACGCGTTCACGCAGCCCTGGAATCCGCGTCCGGCTCCTGGGGCGGCCACAGTTCGTGCCAGCGCAGCTCGGCCTCCAACTGGGCGGCGAGGGAGACGAGCAGAGGCTCGCTGTTCGCCGGGCCCAGCAACTGGGCGCCCACCGGGAGGCCTTCGCCGACGAAGCCCGCGGGCACGTTCACGCCCGGCCAGCCGAGGACGTTCCACGGCCAGGCGTACGGACAGGCGGAGATCATGGCGCGGTCGGTGGCAAGACCGCCGAGCCGGTTCAGGGCGCCGATCGCCAGTGGGGGAGCGGCCGTCGTCGGGGCGAGGATCACGTCGTAGGAACCGAAGAACGCGCCGATCCGACGGTGCAGGACGGCCTCGGCGCGCCGGGCCGCGCGCAGTGGTGCCCCGCCCAGGAGCCGGCCGAGCCGGGCCGCGTCCCGGGTGCGAGGGTCGAGCAGCGCCGGGTCGGGAGTCATGCGGACCCGGTCGGCGATACCGGCGGTGGCACGCGGGACGAAGGTCAGACCGATCTGCCCGTAGGGCGGGTCGGCCTCCTCCACGCTGTGGCCCGACGCGGCCAGTTTCTCGGCGAGTTCGAGGACCCTGGCCCGGACCTCCGGGCGCAGGCGGGCGGCCACGGCGGTGAACGGCGGCTTCAGCGAGAGCGCGATGCGCAGCCGGCCGGGGTCGCGTCCGACCGCGTCCGACACCGTGAGGGCCGGGGGCCGGTGCGGGTCCCGGTCGTGGTTGCCGCTCGCCGCGTCCATCAGCAGCGCGGCGTCGGCGACCGTACGGGCCAGCGTGCCGTTGACCGTGATGCCGTGGAAGGACTCGCCCTGCGGCCAGGTCGAGATGCGTCCGCGCTGCGGTTTGATGCCGATCAGATGGGTCCAGGAGGCCGGGATCCGCACCGAGCCGGCGCCGTCCGAGCCGAGCGCGGCGGGGACCAGACCGGCGGCCACCGCCGCGGCGGAGCCTCCCGAGGAGCCGCCGGGGGTGTGGCCCGTGTGCCACGGATTGCGCGTCTCTCCGAAGGCCGGACCCTCCGTGAACGGCCACTGCCCCAGCTCGCAGGTGTTCGTCTTGCCCACGATCACGGCCCCGGCCGCGCGCAGCCGCCGGACCGCCTCCCCGTCCGCCGCGGCCGGCGGGAAGTCGCCGGGACAGCCGAACGCGGTCGGCTCGCCCGCCACGTCCATGTCGTCCTTCACTGCGAGGGGCACCCCCAGCAGCGGACGCCGGGATCCGGCGGCCAACTCCCGGTCGGCGGCGTCCGCCTCGGCGAGCGCGGCCTCGGCGCGCAGGAGCCGGAAGGCGTTCAGGGTCGGCTGGGTGGCCTCGATGCGGGCCAGCGCCTGCTCCACCAGCGCGCGCGAGGTCACCTCCCCGTCGGCGAGCGCGCGGACGGACTCCACAAGGCCTACGGCACGGTCGGGCGTCATGGCGGGGCACCTCCGGGGGCTCGGGGCACGATGTCTACTGAACGGTAACGTCAGATGGGGTGCGCGTGTACGGCTTTCGCACAGGCTTTTGGTCCGTCCGGAGGCATGTGGCTGGTGGGCGCGCGGACCGACTCGGACGATGGTGACGGATCACGACGCGGCATCAGGAGGTGGTGGTGTGACGAGTTCTTCCGAGGGCGGCTCCGGGCCCGACCCCGGCTCGCACCTGCGGGTGGTCCAGAGCCCGCAGAAGATCTTACGGACACGGGCGAGCCTGGCACTGGTCGTGCTGACCCTCCTCCTGACGGCGGCGCAGGCGGTCTGGCTGGGCGTCTTTGACTTCACCGGGGCCCTGACCTTCACCGGTCGGATCACCGGCGCGGTCCTGATCCTGGCCTCGTTCACCACGTTGTTGGGTGCCGCCGCGACCCTGGACCACTGGTTCCGTAACTGCTTCGCCTACTCCGGACTGGTTGCGTTGATCGGCGCGGTCGCAGCACTGGTGACCAACGGCATGCTCCTGGCCGAGACATGGCGGGACGGCGATTCCGTGTCCTACCCGGTGCGCTGGGGGCTGCTCACGGCCGGTTCCCTGTGGGCCGTCTTCGCGCTGTGGCGGAGGTCCGTCACGATCCCGGCTCCGAAACGGGTGGCCGCGGCGGTGCTCGTGTCCTCGGGGCTCGCACTGGCCAATTTCGGCTACCAGCATCTCTACCAGCCGTTCCAGCACGGAGCCAGGCCTCTCATCACCATCGACGTGGGCAAGCCCATGCTGAGCAAGGACCGGAAGAGATTCGCCTTTCCGGTCGACATCAGGCTGGAGAACCACAGCGACGTGGGGTTCTACGTATTCGGTGCCGAGTTCCACGCCATGGGGGAGCGGGTGCCGCTGACCTCGAAGGACCGGCTCCGCGCGCAGTGGCGCACCGATGTCGGGCAGCCACGTGAATTCCGCGAGAGAAGCCCGCTCTCCCGTCGGGAGGTCCACCAGCCCGGACAACTGGTGCTCGCACAGCCGTGGATGGACCCCGGAGACTGGATCGAGGCGAACGACAGCTTTGTCACCAGGACTGTCGTGCAACTTCCCATCGGCACGCCGTACGACAACCTGGCGTTCTACGCCACCGCGGAGTTCGGACGCAAGGACCGGGTGGGCGTGGAGCATTTCGACAAGACCACGTACTCCTGGCGCGACGGCAAGGCGCCCCACTGGGCGACAGGAGTGAACGTCGACTGCGCCATCTACCACGCCAGGGTGCACGAAAGCAATGCCATCGACGAGCATACGAGGGATCCCCGGTACGTCACCGTCTACTGGCAGTTCAGCGCGCATGGCGTGGGAGTGATCGACACGATCACGCGAAACGGCGAGGAGGATCGGCAACAATCCGACGCGGAAAGTCGCGATATGAGAAGCCGGTACGGTCTCGTCGACGCCGGAGCGGGTCCGGTCGAACAGACGCTGTGGGAAGTCAAGAACCGCTGACGGCCAACCCCTCCAGCCACATCACCAGGGCCAGCGAGCTGTTCACGCGGTCCCAGGAGTGGGAGTCCCCCATGCCGAGCCGGGCCTCGTTCACCGCCCGGCACAGCGTCTCGACGTCGAACATCTCCTCGACCAGGGGATGACTCGCTGAGCGGCACAGGTCGATGAGACCGTCGCCGTGGGTGCGCAGGCCGCGGGCGTACAGCTGGTCGAAGGGGACCTTGACCGCCCGGCCGTGGATCGGGGACGGGAGCAGATCCGCCATGGCCTCGCGCAGCACCGCCTTCGGACGACCCGGACAGAACGTCGCTTCGGCAGGCAGGCGCCGCATCGTGGCGACGACCTCCGGGTCGAGGAAGGGGTGGGAGAGGAAGAACCCGTCCTCCCGCGCGCGGTGCCAGGACAGCAGGTCGGGAGCGGCCAGGTAGTTGGCCGCGTCGTAGAGGGACTGTTCCGGCGTACGCCCGAACACGAAACGGCTCTCCGCGACGCTGGCCCCACGGTAGCCGTGCGCCCGTGCGAACCCGGGGCGCAGCCAGCGGGGACGGCCGAAGGTGCCGAGGCCGCCGAGCACCGTTCCGGGCCGGGTGAGCGCCGTGACCCGCTCGGCCGCCAGGGGAAGCGCCGGCTTCATCACGTAGTCGCGGACGATGTCCCGCACGCCCCGCTCGCCGCCGTTTGCCCAGGCACGTGCCTGGGCCGTCATCTGCCGGAGCCGTCCCGTGCGGGCCAGCCGGTGCAGGTGGAGCGGGTTGGCGTCCGCAACCGGGTCGGCTCCGCAACCGGTGAGGAGGGTGTCGCAGCCCAGTTCCGCCGCAGCGGCATGGAGCCTGCTCCAGAACGGGGCGCGGAAGGCGTGCGCATGCGGTTCGTCCGCCTCTCCCGCGTGGCGGCGGAAGTCGTCGAAGTCGGCTGTGTCGCCGACATCGACGGCCACCGGGCGGGCCGCGGGTGCATGACGGCGGACCGCCTCCACCGCCGCGTCGAGGTACGGCCGTTCCCCGGCCAGTTCTCCGCTGCCGAAGCATCCGGAGAGCAGGACGAGACCCCCGTCGTCGGGGCGGTCCCGGCCCGTGGCCCGCGTCCGCGCCGCGAGCAGTGCCACGCTGGTGGAGTCGAGGCCGCCGGAGACGTGACATGCCGTCACCGTGCCCATACGGCGCCCGACGGCGTTCTCCAGTGCGCGGCGCAGGTCCTTCGCCGCCGCGCCGGGTTGGGCTCCGACCGCTTCCGGTGGCAACGGTTCGGGGACTCCGCGGCCGTGTCGCGCCGTGCGGCCGTGCAGCCGCCCGGTGAGGGAGAGCTCCACCACCTCGCCGCCGAGGACCCGGTGCACGCCGGCGAACGGGGTGAGTTCCGTGTGCGGTTGTGCCAGGTTCCCGGTCAGGTACCTGCAGAAGTACCGGCGCTCCAGTTCTGTGCCGCGGCCGAGGAGGCGTGCCGAGGAGCTCACCGCGCTCACCCGGCCGCCGGCCTCCTCGTAGAACAGGGGGATGCGGGCGTGCTCGTCCCGGATGAGCAGGATGCGGTCGCGGCACACCAGGACGGCCGCGTAGTCGCCGGCCGGCACAGCCGGATCGCTTCCCGGTCGGCCGAAGGCGTCGAGGAGCCCGTGCGCCCCCGCCACGCGGTCACGGGCCGCGCCGACCCAGCCGACGACCACCGCCGTACCGGCCGCGGAGGAGACCGCCGTCACGAGTCCCCGGCTCGCCATGTCCTCGGCCGCCCACAGTCTCGGCACACCGCCGGCCCAGTCGAGGCGGACCGCCTCCACCTCACTGTCCTCCGCGGTCGATGGAGAGGACGGGTGCGAACGCGTGCCCCCGGGGGTCGGCGTCGGGGATGCTCAGCCCTGCCGCGGTCGTCCAGGCGTGCAGGGCGAACGGGTGCTCGCGCACGCCGACGTGCAGCGTGGCCTGCAAGCCGTACCGCCGCAGCAGGACGAAGGCCGTCACGGCCTCGGTCTTGCAGTCGTCGTTGACGAACCAACTGCTGCGGGCGCGCGACTGCACCACCCGTTTCAGCCGTGCGACGTCCTCGGCGTCCGGGGGATCCGCACGGGCGTAGTCCGGGGCTGCCAGGGAGAGAAGCCGAAGGACGCGCCCGAATCCGAGGGTCCGGATCAGCAGGTGCACGGCGCACAGCCAGCGTCCGGTCTCGGCGTCCGTGCACCGCTTGCGGTGGGGAGCCGCACACCCGGCGTGGACGAGAGCGGTGACGAGTTCGGCGCGCTCCGCGGGGGTGCCGTCGGCGAGCTTGTGGATGTCCGCCGTCGTCATGCCGAGGAAGCGCGTCCGCCGCCAGTCCGCGATCAGCGCTCCGCCGGACATCCTGACGACACGGCAGTGCGGTGACAGGATCCGCTTGATGGCCACGAGGGCATCCGTGTCCTTGGTCACCGCACAACCTCCGGGGGCGGCCTGGAGCGGGGACTTCGGGGCGGGGCACGTACGATCTGCGGGCGGCGTCAGGACTGGTAGCCGTGACCGTCGTACATGCCGCCGCTGACGCCCCGAATCAGACGGCCGTTGCCGAGAAGGACGAGCCGCCGCGGCCTACGCCGCCGCAGTAGTCGGAGAAACATCGCCAACCTCCAGGGTCAGGCGGGGGCGGTCAGATCCAGGCTACTCTGCCCCGAATCCCCTGCAACCGGACCTCGATCGGCGGCGCCGGCCGTACACAGGAGGCCGCGGTCCGCGGCCGGCAGGCAACCGACGCGGGGCCTGCCCCCTCCTACCTGTCGAGTGATCCGTGCCGGGACATGTGCTGCCCACCGCGTGCCGTGTCCTGCCCGCCCCACGCGCCGACAGGAGCCCTCGTTTGGACCGCACCGAGCCCTCGTCGGACCGCACTGAGCACCCGTTGGACCGTTCCGAGCCCCCGTCTCCCGCCGGGCTGTCCAGGCGCCGGTTCATGGTGTATTCGGTCGCCGCGACCACCCTGACGGTCGCCGCACCCCTCGCCTGCACCTCCTCACCCGCGCAGGGCGCCGAGCCGGCCGCCCGCACCGGCGCCGGCGTCCTGGTCGCCGGCGCCGACGAGGAGATGCTGGTCCTGGAGGTCACGGCGGCCAACCAGGTCGTCGTCCGGCTGCCCCGGGCCGAGGTCGGCCAGGGCATCACCACCGCCGTCGCCATGATGATCGCCGAGGAGCTGGACGCCCGTCTCGCCGACGTGCGCATCCCACTGGCCGACGCGCGCAGCAAGGGCAACCAGTACACCGGCGGATCGAGTTCGGTCAGCTCGCTCTACGGCCCGGCCCGGCAGCTCGCCGCCACGGCCCGCGCCCGGCTGGTGACCGCCGCCGCCCGCCAATGGCGCCTGCCCGCCTGGTCGTTGCACACCCGGGACACCATGGTCGTCGCCCCCGACGGGCGCACCGCCACGTTCGGCTCGCTGACCGGCCGCGCGGCCCGCATCCGCCGCACCGCCGTGCCGAGCCGGCCCAAGCCGGCCTCCCGGCACCGGGTGATCGGACGGCCGACGACCAGGATCGACGCCCGGGACATCGTCACCGGGCGGGCGACGTACGCCGGGGACCTGGCGGTCGCGGGGGCGAAGCCCACGGTGGTGGCCCGGCCGCCGACGATCCGGGGCAAGCTGGTCTCGGTCGACGACCGGGCCGCGCGTGCCCTGCCGGGCGTCCATGCGGTCGTCCGGCTGCCCGGCGGGGTGGCCGTCGTCGCGGACACGTTCCACCAGGCGTTCCGCGCCCGGGACGCGCTGCGCCCGACCTGGGCGCCGGGACCGCTCGCCGGCCTGTCGGACGCTCGGATACGCGCCCGGCTCAAGGCTGCCGTGCCCCGGCTCGGCACCCCGCCCCACGGCTCCGTCCCGGTGACGGGCGAGTTCGCGTTCGCCTTCGTCAGCCACGCCCCGATGGAGGTGCTGACGGCGGTGGCCGACGTCCGCGCCGACCGCGCGGAGCTGTGGTTCTCCTCCCAGACACCCATGGACGCACGGGACGCGGTCGCCGCCGCGGTCGGACTGCGCCCGTCGGCGGTCCGGGTCCATGTCGTGCGCGGCGGGGGCTCGTTCGGCCGGCGTCTGAACTACGACGCGGCGATCGAGGCGGCGCTGGTCTCCAAGGCGGCCCGCCGCCCGGTGAAGCTGATGTGGAGCCGCAGCGACGACATCCGCCACGGCCGGATGCGGCCCGCGAGCCACCACCGGATCCGGGCGAGTGTGGCCGGGGGCCGGGTGGTCGCCTTCGAGCAGGTGACGGCCTCGGTGGCGGAGTCCTCCGACGGCACCGGCCCGTCGGTGCAGGGCGGCGTGGCGACCCGGTCCGCGCCGCTGCCCGGTGGCAGTGGCCTGTACGACTTCGGCCGTGTGTCCGGTGATTCGGGCGGCATCGAGCTGGCCATGCCCCTCGGTGCCTGGCGCTCGGTGGATTCCGGGACGGTACGCACGGCCGAGGAGATCGTCGTGGACGAGGTCGCCCGCAGCCTTCGCCGGGACCCGGTCGCCTTCCGCCGCACGACCCTGCGGAACAAGCGGGTCCGGGCCGTCCTCGACAAGGTCGCAGCCGCGGGCCACTGGGGCCGGGCCATGCCCGAGGGCACCGCGCAGGGGGTCGCCGTGCACGAGGAGTACGGCTCCTGCGTGGCCTGCCTCGCCGAGATCGACACCCGGGACCCCAAGAGCCCGCGGGTGACGAAGGTGGTGATGGCGGCCGACGTGGGCATTGCCGTCAACCCCCGTGGACTGGAGGCCCAGTTGATGGGTACGGCGATCGACGGGATCTCGGTGGTCCTGCAGGCGGGTCTGCACATCGACCGCGGTGCCGTGCGCGAGGGCAGCTACGCCGACTTCCGCTACGCGCGCCAGCGCCACGCCCCGCTCGTCTTCGAGGCCCACGTCCTGCCTTCCGCCGCCGAGCCGGGCGGCGCCGGTGAACTGGGCGTGCCCGCGGCATCCGGCGCGGTCGCCAACGCCTATGCCCGCGCCACCGGCACGGTCCCCCGTTCCTTCCCGCTCACCTTCTAAAACCCCCGACCCGAAGGCAGCCATGCGCTCGTACTCCTTCACCCTCAACGGCGAACCGGTGACCGTGGAGGCCCCCGCCGACATGCCCCTGCTGTGGGTCCTGCGCGACCTGCTCGGCGTCACCGGACCCAAGTACGGCTGCGGCGTGGGCGTCTGCCGCGCCTGCACCAGCCATCTCGACGGCGCCGAGATCCAGCCCTGCACGGTCCCGGTCGCCGACTGCGCGAACCGCACGGTCACCACCATCGAGGGCCTCGCCGACGGTGACACCCTCCACCCCGTCCAACAGGCCTGGCTGGACTGCGACGTGGCCCAGTGCGGCTTCTGCCAGCCGGGCCAGATCATGGCAGCGGCGGCCCTCCTGAAACGCACTCCCCACCCGACGGACGCCGACATCGACACCATCGAGAACATCTGCCGCTGCGGCACCTACGCCCGGATCCGGGAGGCGATCAAGAAGGCGGCGAGGCAGGAAAGCTGATCGGGGTCTGGCGGTGCATGAAGGCTGATCGGGGTGGCGGGGCGCGGGGGCTGATGGGGGTGTGGGCGGGTGGAGGGTTGCCTGGGTGGGCCGGGGTGTTGAGGGCTGGTCGGGGGTGGCGGGGTGCGGGGGCTGGCCGGGGTGTTGAGGGCTGATCCGGGGGCGCGGGGAACGGCGGCCGACCAGGGTGTGCCGGGCAGGGATGCCGGCCCCGGTACGGGGGAGCGCCCGGGGCCCGCCCGGCCCTCACCGGGTCGGCAGCCCTCGCGGCCGGTCACGTCGGTGCGCGGGTGCGCTTTCGGGACCGGCCGGAGGCGGAACCGCCGCGCCGGACGGCGGGATCCCGGCTCGGGCCTGCCGCCGCGCGGCCAGGTGCCGCAGCAGCCCCACCGCGGTGAGCAGGGCGACCAGCGCACACACCCCGGCCCAGCCGAACCGCCCGTAGGCCCGCGTGCCCAGCCAGGACCCCAGGCTGCCACCCAGGTAGGCACACGTCATATAAGCGGTGGTGAGGCGGCTGCGGGCATCCGTGCCCAGGGCGTAGATCCGGACCTGGTTGGCCACCATGCCGGACTGCATGCCCACGTCCAGCAGGAGCGTGCCCGCCACCAGCGCGACGAGGCCGGACGTGCCGCCGAGCGAACCCAGCGCCAGCACCCCCGCCGCGACGGCGACCAGGGCGAAGCAGACCAGGTTCACCGGGTCCGGGCCCCGCCGGTCCACCTGGCGTCCCGCGCACCGCGTGACGAGCATGGTCCCCGCGTTGACCAGCGCCATGAGACCGACCGCGCCCGCGCCCAGGCCGTACACCGGGCCCGTGAGCAGCAGCGCGACCCCGGTCCACGCGGCGGAGAAGCCCGCGAAGACCGTCGCCTGGTAGAGGCAGGAGCGGCGCAGGGCCGGCTCCGTGCGCAGCAGGTGCAGCGGCGCGGCCAGCAACCGGGGGTAGCTGTGCCGGGAGGGCGGTGCGGACCGTGGGAGCGTGCGGGACAGGAGCAGGGCGATCGCGAGGGTGAGCAGGGCCGCCAGCAGGTACGGCGCCCGCCAGCCCAGCCGGTCGCCGAGGGCGCCGCCTGCCGTGCGGGAGAGCAGCATGCCCGCGATCGAGCCGCTCAGCAGCGTGCCGCCCACCACGCCTCTGCGCTCCTCGGCGACCAGACCCGCCGCGAGCGGACCGGCGAGCGGCGCGATCACCGTCGTCGCTCCGACCAGGACGCTGGCGGCGAGCAGCGCCGGTACGCCGGGCGCCCCGGCCGCGGCACACAGACCGAGGCCGGTCAGGGTGAGCAGGGTGACCAGCAGCGGGCGGGGCGGCAGACGGTCGCCGAGCGGGACGAGCAGGAAGATGCCTGCCGAGTAGCCGAACTGGGTGGCGGTGACCACGTCGGCCGCCGCGCCGGGGGAGACCCCGAGGCTTGCCGCCGCGAGCGGGGCGATCGCCTGCGGGAAGTAGACGTTGCCGACCGCCACCCCGCAGGCCAGGGCCAGCAGGGGGATCAGTCGGGAGGGTGCGGGGACGGGCGCGCTACGCTGCCCGGCGTCGACCAAAGACATGTGCCGAAGTCCACGGCACGCACGGGCGGTTGCCAAAGGATGTAGGCCAGGGCTACATGATCAGCTTCGTGCTCGGTGTCGAGGACCTCACGGACACCCGGTTCGCGATCTCCCCGCTGACCGTGGTCATGGGCAGCCTGCGTGCGCTGCGCGCACCTGCCCTCTACCCGCTGCACGTGCGGTGGCGCGCCGGCGTCCTGCGCACGCTCGACCCGGCCGACCGGCTGCTGCTGTCCGCCCTGGTGGGGGACAGCCTTGCGATGCCCGACTTCCTGACACCGCGGCCCACGGCGTTCGCGCCCGCGTTCGAGGACGAGCTGGCCGTCGTACGGGCCACGCCTGTGGAGGTCGTACGCCGCGACCTGCGGGCCGCCCACGCGCCGAGGCCCCTCCCGGACGCCCTGCGGCAGGCCGCGAGCCCTGCCGGCGCGGACGTCCGTGAGCTGGCCGACGGGCTCTGCTCGGTGCTGCGGCGTTACTGGGAGTCCGCCCTGCTGCCGCACTGGCCACGGATACGGCTCCTGCTGGAGGCCGACATCACCCACCGCGCCCGGCAGCTGGCCACGGGCGGTGCGCGCCTGCTCTTCACCGAACTTCATCCGAACCTTCGCTGGCAAGACGGCGTCCTGAGCATCGACCGGATGATCGGCCACCACGAGGTCGACGGCTCCGGGCGCGGACTGCGGCTGCTCCCGTCCCTGTTCGCGCACAAGCCGGCGCCCCCGATCAGCGCCGAGGAGCCCCCGATGCTGGACTATCCCGGGCGCGGCGCGGCCACGTTGTGGGAGCCGGAGCCCGAACCCGATGCGTCGGCGCTCGGCTCGCTGCTCGGCGCCCCCAGGACGACGGTCCTGCGCCTGCTCGCCGAACCCCTGCCGACCGTCGAACTCGCCCGCCGTCTCGGCGTCACACCGAGCGCCGTCTCCCAGCATCTGCGGGTGCTCCACGCCACGGGCCTGGTGACCCGTGTCCGGGACGGACGGCGTGTGCTCTACCGGCGCAGCCCGCTCGGCGAGCAGCTCGCCTCCGCCTGACGCCGCGTCGGCCGTGTCGGCCGTGCCGTCCCCGAGCCGCCTTCGAGCGTGCTCCAGGGCCTAGCGTCGGTGGTGCAGGTGACGGTGACCGTCCGGAGGAACGGAGACGGACATGCGCGTGGGCGTGCACATCAACCGGTTCGACGACTCGGGGGGCGGGCCCGCGCTCGGCACCGAACTCGCCGCGGCGGGCGAGGCGGCCGAGGCCGCCGGGGTCGGCCGGCTGTCGGTGATGGACCATTACTTCCAGATGGAGTTCAACGGCGGCGCCCAGGAACCCATGTAGGAGGCCTACACGACCCTCGGTTTTCTCGCCGCCCGGACCTCCACCGTGCGGCTCGGCGTTCTGGTGACCGAGGTGACGTACCGCCGTCCGGGGCTGCTCGCGAAGATCGCCACCACGCTCGACGTGCTGTCCGGCGGCCGGGCCACGCTCGGCATCGGGGCCGCCTGGTACGACCGTGAGCACCTCGGACTCGGCGTGCCCTTTCCGCCCGCTCGCGGAGCGATTCGAGCGCCTGGAGGAGACGCTGCGGATCCGCCTGCAGATGTGGGACCCGCAGAACAACGGTCCCTTCGATGGCCGGCACTACCGGCTCGCCGAGACCCTGTGCGTGCCGGCGCCGGTGAGCCGGCCGCATCCGGAGATCATGATCGGCGGCGGGGGCGAGAAGAAGACGCTGCGCCTGGTGGTCCGGTACGCCGACGCCTGCAATCTCATCCCCGCCTCGCCCGAGGAACTGCGGCACGAGCTCGACGTGCTGCGCGGCCACTGCGAGGCGGAGGAACGGGACTACGACACGATCCGCCGGACCTTCGTGTACACCGGCGAGCACGCGACCGCGGGCGACCTCGACGCCTTCCTGAGGGACATGGAGGGCTACGCGGGGCTGGGCATCGACACGGTCGTCCTCGCCCCGCGACTCGGCGCGGCCTCCGGGTGGATCGAGCGGTTCGCGGCTCCTGCGGTGGAGCGGCTGGCCGGGCTCGGCTGAAGCGCGCGGCCGTGCGAAAGGGGCCGGAGCGGACTCCGGCCCCTTCGTGGAGCGTACGGCTCGGGCGGCCGCTCGGGGTGCGTACGGCTCGGGCGGCCGCCCGGGGTGCGTACGGCTCAGGCGGCCGCGGGCTCGCCCACGTTGCCGTGCAGACGGGCGACGACCTCGGTCAGCTGCGCGGCGACCTCGGCGTCGTCGACCGGGTGGGTCTCGGCGAAGCGGGTCACGGAGCCGGGGATGGACAGCTTGATGTCCTCGATCACCTTGCCGCCGGCGATGCCCACGGCCTTGCGGGTGTCGTCCTGCGCCCACACGCCGCCGTACTGGCCGAAGGCGGTGCCGATCACGGCGACGGGCTTGCCGCCGAAGGCGCCGGCGCCGTACGGGCGGGACAGCCAGTCGATGGCGTTCTTCAGCACGGCGGGGATGGTGCCGTTGTACTCGGGCGAGAAGAGCAGGAAGGCGTCGGCGCCCTGGGCGGCCTCGCGCAGCTTGGCGGCCGTGGCCGGGACGCTGCCCTCGACGTCGATGTCGTCGTTGTAGAAGGGAACCTCCGCCAGGCCCTCGAAGAGCACGACCTCGGCGCCCTCGGGCGCGAGCTTCACGGCCGCCTCGGCGAGCTGGCGGTTGTGCGAACCCGCGCGAAGGCTGCCGACGAGCGCGAGGATGCGAACAGACATGACTACTCCAAGAGGCTGAAACATTGCCGTCACGATCCGGACCGGGGTCCGCTTATGTTTCTATCAGGCTAAGCGGACCGCGGTCCAGTTTTGTTCCCGATGCTTTACGCTGTCGTCATGTCCAGCGCCCTGCCGCCCTTCCCGAAGCCTCAGGAATCCGTCGACGCGCCCTCGTTGCTGCAGGTCGAGCACGGCCCCGACGAGCCGTGCCTGCGCGCCGACGCGGCTCGCAACCGGGCCCGCCTGCTGGAGGCCGCCGCCCGGCTGATCGCCGAGCACGGAGTGGCCGGAGTCACCATGGAGGCGGTCGCCGCGGCGGCCCAGGTGGGCAAGGGGACGGTTTTCCGCCGGTTCGGCGATCGCACCGGGCTGCTGATGGCTCTGCTCGACCACTCGGCGCGGCAGCTGCAGGCCGACTTCCTCTGCGGGCCGTCACCGCTGGGGCCCGGGGCGCCGCCCCTGGAGCGGCTGCGCGCGTTCGGCGTGGCGGTGCTCTACCGCTCGGCCGAGCAGCTGGACCTGCAGCTGGCCGCCCAGCCGGAGCCGAGCCGCCGCTTCTCCCACCCCTCCGTCCAGGCGCTTCGCACGCACGTCGCGATGCTCCTGCGGCAGATCGTGCCCACGGCCGACTGCGAACTCCTCTCCCAGACGCTGATGGCGTATCTCGACCCCGCCCTGATCAACCATCTGGCCCGGCAGTGCGGGATGCCCATGCAGCGGCTGGAGGCCGGCTGGATCGACCTGGTCGCCCGGGTGACGGGCACCGAGCGGCCGGGCCGCGGCGCGCCGGGCGGCGCGTCGCCGGCCTGATCCGCGAGACGGCCGAGGGGTCCCTTCAGCCTTCGGCGCCGGTGAACATGTCGAGCAGTCCCTGCGGGGCGTCGGCCCGGAACAGCATCGCGCAGTTGTGCGCGGACTCCGCCGCGGACATCTCGCTGCGCGGGAACAGCTTCTCCTCGTAGGCGGCCAGTGCGGCCTCGGTGTCCCCGGGGTGGGCGGCCAGGGCGAGACCCAGTTCGGCGCCGTCGAGCAGGGCGAGGTTGGCGCCCTCGCCCGCGAAGGGCGACATCAGGTGCGCGGCGTCGCCGAGCAGGGTGACCCCCGGGACCCGCTCCCAGCGGTGTCCGACGGGCAGCGCGTGGATCCGTCGCGGCACCAGGGCCCCGTCCGCGTCCGTGACCAGCGCAGTCAGGCTCTCGTCCCAGCCGTCGAACTCCTTCAGCACGGCCGCCTTGGCCGCCTCGGTGTCGGCGAAGTCGATGCCGTCCAGCCAGTCCTGCGGTGCCTCGACGGCGACGTAGACGTGCAGGCTGCCGTCGCTCTCGCGGTGCCCGAGGAAGCCCCGGCCCGCACCCAGGGCGAACAGCATCCCGCCGCCCACCACCCGGGCGGCGGCCGGGTGGCGCCGGTCGGCCTCCAGCAGGTCCGTCTCGACGAACGACACGCCGGTGTAGGCCGGTTCAGCCGGGGACAGCAGGGGCCGGATGCGTGACCAGGCGCCGTCCGCGCCGACCAGCAGGCCGGTGGTGAAGGCGGTGCCGTCCGCGAGCGTCACCTCGTGCCGGCCGTCGCCGAGCGGGCGTGCGTCGGCCACCTTGGCGCCCCAGCGCACGGTGCCCTCGGGCAGAGAGCCGAGCAGCAGGTCACGCAGGTCGCCGCGGTCGATCTCCGGGCGATCACCGGTGCCGTCGTCGCTCTCCTCCAGACGGACGGCGCCGTCCCGGTCGAGGATCCGCATGGCCTGGCCACCTCGCAGGACGCGCGCCATGAACTTCTCGTGCAGTCCGGCCGCGTGCAGCGCCACCTGGCCGGAGTCGTCGTGGATGTCGAGCATGCCGCCCTGCGTACGCGCGGCCGGGGAGACGTCCAGGTCGAACACGGCCGCCTCTGTGCCGTGCACGTGCAGCACCCGGGCGAGCATCAGCCCGCCCAATCCGGCGCCGACGACGGCGACGGGGTGGTGGGGGAGCGGGGCGGAAGGGGAAGGGGCGCTCATGGTGGCCTCCTGAAGAGGGGTGTCAGTCGGATGTGGCGGTCCGCTGAAGTGGGGTGTCAGTCGGGTACGGCGGTCCGTTCGATGCCGGTGACCAGCGCCTGGAAGGCCCAGGACAGCCGGGCCTCGGGGGCGCCGGAGAGCAGGGCGCCGGCGCTCGCGGCGATGTGCGGATGGGTGTCCTCGGACGCGTCGCGCAGGGCGCGCTGCACCGCCTGCCAGTCGTCCGGGGACTCCTCCCCGGCATGTTCGGCGGCGGTCGCGGTGGCGTGCTGGAGCAGCAGGTCGACGCCCCAGGCCGCCCGCTCGCGGGGGACCGCACCCTCGTCGAGCAGGGCGAGCAGGGTCTCGATCAGATTCAGGTAGTGCGGGCCGCTCGGCCGGGCGGTCAGCGCCGAGCGGGCGAGGCTCGGATGCTCCAGCAGCATCCGGGTGTAGGCGGTGAGCACCTGCTCCAGCCGCTCCCGCCAGGTGCCGCCTTCGGGGGCGGGCCCGACCGTACCGAGCAGTTCGTCCAGGACGGCCGCGTGCAGTTCGTCGGTGTTGCGGACGTAGACGTACAGCGAGGCCGGGCCCGTGTCGAGCTCCTGGGCGAGCCGCCGCATGGTCACCTTCCGGAGCCCCTCGGCCCGCAGGATCGCGACGGCCGCGGCGACGATGCCCTCCCGGGTGAGCGCGGGCTTGGCGGGGCGTTCGCGGCGGGAGCGGGGAGTTGCTGTCATGCCCTGACAGTAACGAACATGTTCGTCGCGAACAAGTTCGTCACGAACGTGTCTGTGGCAGACGTGTCTGTGGCAGACGTGTCTGTGGCAGACGTGTTCGCGCCGACCGTGGGTGTCGGCGTCCTGGCGGCTGCCCGGGGGGCCGTCGGGGAGGCGTCCGCGCCGGGCCTTCCGCGCGTCTGGCCTTCGTGTTCGTCGCGGATGCTGCGGTTCCGGCGAACCGGTGCGATGGACCGGGGACGGCCGTTGCCGTGGTCCGGGGACGGCCGGTGCTGAGGTCCGGCACTGAAAGACGTTCCCCCGCCCGCCGCCCGCTCCTGGCTCTCTGCCAAGATGCGGTCTGTCATGGTGCAGATACCGAAACCGCCCCTGTCCGCTGTGCCCGCAGCGCGCTCCGTGCCCACGAGCGCCGATGTGGCCCGGCTGGCCGGCGTCTCGCGTGCGACCGTCTCCTACGTCCTCAACAACACCAGCGCCGTACGGATCAGTGAGCCGACGCGCCGCAGGGTCCGCGAAGCCGCGCGGGAACTGGGCTACGTGCCCCACGCGGCGGCCCGCAGCCTGCGCGCCGGCCACAGCCGGATGGTCCTGATGCCCGCCCCGGCGATCCCGGTGGGTCCCCTCTACAGCCACTTCCTGGACGAACTCCAGTCGGCCCTCGGCCGCCTCGACTACACCGTCGTGCAGTACGGCGCGATCGGCCTGGAGGGTGACGAGGCCGCCCGCGCCTGGGCCGAGTTGCGCCCCGTGGCCGTCCTGGTGCCCGGCACCGGGCTCGGCCCGCAGGGCGTCGACGTCCTCAAGCGGGCCGGCGCCCGGGCCGTGGTGACCCTCGGCCCCGAGCGCGTCGACGGCGCGCACGCCCTGCTGACGGACCACGGCGCCGTCGGCCACTGCGCCGGAGTCCACCTCCGGGACCGCGGCCGGCGCCGCATCGGCGTGGTCGTCCCCGAGGAGCCCGGCCTGGAGATGTTCTCCCGGCCCCGGCTCGCCGGCGTGCGCCAGGCCCTCGCCGGCACGGAGGCGACCGTGACCGAGCTGCCGCTCGCCTACACGGAGCGGGCCGCCGCCGAACTGGCCGCCCGCTGGCCCGAGTCGGGCCTCGACGCGGTGTTCGCCTACAACGACGAGTACGCGATGCTGCTGATGCGCGCCCTGCAGGACGAGGGCGTGCGCATCCCCCGGGACGTGGCCCTCGTCGGCGCCGACGACCTGATGCTCGGCCGGCTGCTGCGGCCGCGGCTCAGCACCGTCCACATCGAACTGCCCTCGGGCCGCGATCTCGCGGAACTGGTCGACCGCGCGGTGCGCGAACCCGGTGGCGAGCCCGAGGTGCGCAAGGTGCTGGGCGCGTCGCTCGTCCGGCGCGACTCCAGCTGACCCCGGCCGCGGCGGTGGTCAGGGTTCCTGAAGGACCCGCCCGCGATGTAATTTACCGCTCAATGAAATGGGTGTGCCTCCGGGAGGGGCCCGCGCTCCGAGCCGCACCGCCCGGCGACCGATCGGCGAGCCGACATGCCGCTGCTCGACCCGGAGTCCTGGCAGCCCCGCCCCCTGGCGGGGCCCGCGTACACCGTCACCGAGCCCGCCACCGGCGAGGCCCTTGGCGCGCTCACCCTCGCCGCTCCCGAGGACGTCGCCCCGGCGGCCCGCGCCGCCTGCGCCGCCCAGCGGTCATGGGCCCGTACGCCGCACTTCACCCGCGCCCAAGTGCTGCGCAGGGCAGGGGACTTGTTCGCCGAGCACGCCGGGGAACTGCGCACCTGGCTGGTCCGCGAGTCCGGGTCCGTCCCCGGTCAACGACGAGGCCGTGGCCCCTTTCGGCGGCATCGGCGCGTCCGGCACCGGAGCCCGCTTCGGCGGCGAGGCCAACCTGGACGCCTTCACCGAGCTGCGCCGGACGACCGTACGCGGCGACGTGGCGCCGTATCCCTTCTAGACGCCCCGGTCCCGCCATGTGGCCCGGTCCCGCCAAGTGCCCCGGCCCCGCCACGTGACGCGGTCCGGCCGGGTGCCACGGCCCGGGCGGGTTCCGTGGTGCGGCCGGGTGCCACGGCCCCGGCGGGCGCCGGAGCCCGGCCGGTGGTTACTCGCCCTTCGCCTGCTGCGCGGCGATGCTCTTGCGCACCTCGTCCATGTCCAGCTTCCGGGCCTGGCCGATGACGTCGGCGAGGGCGGCCTCGGGCAGGGCGCCCGGCTGGGCGAAGACGGCGACCTGGTCGCGGACGATCATCAGTGTCGGGATCGACTGGATGTTGAAGGCCTGGGCCAGCTCCGGCTGGGCCTCGGTGTCGATCTTGCCGAACACCAGGTCGGGGTTGTCCGCGGCGGCCTTCTCGTAGACCGGCGCGAACTGACGGCAGGGCCCGCACCAGGACGCCCAGAAGTCGATGAGAACGAACCCGTTGTCGGTGACCGTCTGGTCGAAGTTCTCCTTGGTGAGCTCCACAGTGCTGCTCATGGCGTGATTCCCTCTTCCTGGTGTGGGCTTGTGCCGACGGCTGAAACACGGCACCCCGGTCGCCTATTCCGTGCCCGTTCCGAGCGTGCACAGTCGGAGTCGGCGCGCGTACCCGTGTGGCCCTCGCGCCACCCACCCACCAGACTGACCCCATGACGGAAACGGAATCCATCGCGTACGACGTCGTGGTGCTCGGGGCCGGGCCCGTGGGGGAGAACGTCGCCGACCGCACCCGTGCGGCCGGTCTCACCACCGCGGTCGTGGAGAGCGAGCTGGTCGGCGGCGAGTGCTCGTACTGGGCCTGCATGCCCAGCAAGGCGCTGCTCAGGCCGGTCATCGCCCAGTCGGACGCCCGCCTGCTGCCCGGACTGAGCCAGGACGTGCAAGGCCCTCTCGACACCCCCGCCGTCCTGGCCCGCCGGGACTACTTCACCTCGAACTGGCAGGACGACGGCCAGGTCCGCTGGCTCGACGGCATCGGCGCCGACCTGTACCGGGGCCACGGCCGCCTCGCCGGGCCCCGCACGGTCACCGTGACCGCGCCCGACGGCACCGTGACGACGCTCACCGCCCGGCACGCCGTGGCCGTCAGCACCGGTACCCGCGCCCAACTGCCCGACCTGCCGGGCCTGGCCGAGGTCAGGCCCTGGACCAGCCGTGAGGCCACCAGCGGCAAGGCGGCCCCCGGCCGGCTGATCGTCGTGGGCGGCGGTGTCGTGGCCACCGAGATGGCCACCGCCTGGCAGGCCCTCGGCTCGCAGGTGACCCTGCTGGTCAGGGGCAAGGGGCTGCTCAACCGCATGGAGCCGTTCGCCGGGGAACTGGTCGCCGAGTCCCTCGCCGAAGCGGGCGTGGACGTGCGGACCGGTACCTCCGTCGAGTCCGTCACCCGCGAGAACGGCACCGTCCTCGTGGTCACCGCCGCGGGCGACCGCCTGGAGGCCGACGAGATCCTCATCGCCACCGGCCGCGTCCCGCACACCGACGACATCGGCCTCGACACGGTCGGCCTGGAGCCGGGCTCCTGGCTGGAGGTCGACGACAGCCTGCGCGTCACCGGCACCGACTGGCTGTACGCGGTCGGCGACGTCAACCACCGCGCTCTCCTCACCCACCAGGGCAAGTACCAGGCCCGCGTCGCCGGTGCCGCCATCGCCGCCCGCGCCGGGGGCAGCACCCTCGTGGACGAGCCCTGGGGGGCGCACGCGGCCACGGCCGACCACGGCGCCGTACCGCAGGTCGTCTTCACCGACCCCGAGGCCGCCGCCGTCGGTCTCTCCCTCGCCGAGGCGGAACAGGCCGGCCACCGGGTGCGTGCCGTCGACGTCGAGTTCTCCTCGGTGGCCGGGGCCGGCCTGTACGGCGACGGCTACAAGGGCCGCGCCCGGATGGTCGTCGACCTGGACGAGGAGATCCTGCGCGGCGTCACCTTCGTCGGCCCCGGCGTCGGCGAACTGATCCACTCCGCGACCGTCGCGGTCGTGGGCCACGTCCCGATCGGCCGTCTGTGGCACGCGGTCCCCTCGTATCCGACACTGAGCGAGGTGTGGCTGCGACTGCTGGAGGCCTACCGGGACAACTGACCCACCGGCTCAGGGCAGTTCAAAACCCAGCGCCTCGGCCGCCGCCCGCGGGACCGGCTGCCCCCAGCGGGCGGCCACCGCCTCGTTCGTGGACAGGGAACGCAGTTCGGCGCGGTCGAGGTAGAGCAGGCCGTCGAGGTGATCCGTCTCGTGCTGGACGATACGGGCAGGCCATCCGGTGAACACCTCGTCCAGCGCGCGGCCCCGTTCGTCCTCGCCGCGCAGCCGCACCTCGGCGTGCCGGGCCACCACGGCCTGCCAGCCCGGCACGCTCAGGCAGCCCTCGAAGAACGCGGCACGGGCGGTGCCCACGGGCTCGTACGACGGATTCACCAGGACCCGGAAGGGCTGCGGCACCCGGTCCCGGGCCCGTGCCACCTCCTCCGGCACGGGCGCCGGGTCCTCGATGACCGCGATCCGCAGCCCCACGCCGACCTGCGGCGCGGCCAGACCCACGCCCGGGGCCGCGTGCATGGTGGTGCGCAGGGCCTCCACGAAGCGGTCCAGCAGCGCCGGACCGAGCTGACCCTCGTACGGTTCGGCGCCCTCGCGCAGCACCGGGAGGCCCGCCGCGACGATGGGCAAGGGGCCGCCGGCGGCGAGGAGTTCCTCGACCCGCTCGCTGACGGACGCGCGATCACTGGGAGGTGCCATCGCGTCAGCATGCCATGCCCGCCTACCACTCCCCGTGGCACGGGTCACCAACACTCCGGCGAACCGAGGCCCTTCGCGCTCCGACCACTGAACCACCCACCCCGTCGGTCCCGGTCTCCGTGGTCTCCCCGGTCCCTCCGGTCTCCGGAGAAGCCCGCAGAGGCCCACGGCTCCCTCGCCCGCCACGGACCAGCCACCGCCAGGTCCCGCGCGGGGCCCGGGCCCGGGTGCCGCCCTTCCTTCTCGTACCGGCCCCGGCCGCGGTCTCGGTGCTCGGCTGTTCCTGCCGCCTCTCGGCATCCCGCACGCCGCCTTCGTCGTCCTGGACTCCGTCCTCGGCGCGATCGCCCACCGGCGCGGGCGCCGCACGTAACGGAGTACGGCCTCGTCCGTGTGAAGTAGCGTGGTCCGACACGCCGGTGCCGGGACGGCGAGTGAGCCGAAGGGGCGCGTCGGTGCCGAGAGCCCGAGCGCGCGCAGGCCCGAAGGGCCGGGCACGATCGGTCGCTCGACACCGCCTCCGGCGCCCCCGGAGGCGAAGCGAGCCGCAGAAAGAGGAAGTGTCATGGTGCGGGACGGCGGCCGGGAGCGGCGGCGCGGTCAGGGCGAACTGGAGGGCCAGGTCCTCGGCGCGTTGCGCGAGGCGGACGGCCCTGTCACCGCGACCTGGGTGCAGGAACGTGTCGGCGGTGACCTGGCCTACACCACCGTCGTCACCATCCTCACCCGGCTGCTCGCCAAGGACGTCGTAGCCCGCGAACGGCAGGGCCGCTCCTTCCTGTGGACGCCCACCGCCGACGTGGCCCGGCTCGCCGCCCTGCGCATGCGCCGCCTGCTGGACGGCGAACGGGACCGCGAGGCCGTCCTGGCCAGCTCCGTCACCGCCCTGCCGCCCGGCGACGAACAGGTGCTGCGGGCCCTGCTCGACGCCGCGGAGCCCGGCCCGGCGAACAACGGGAGGACGGCGCACACCGACGACGGCGGCGGTACGGAAGACTGACGGCCCATGGGGGTCTTCGTCTTCCTGCCGCTGGTGCTGCCGCTGTCCGCCTGGCCGGTCGCCCGGCTCGCCGAGGGGCATCTGCACCCGCGCACCGCCACCCGGCTGCTCACCGCGGTCGCCGTGGTCATGGTGTAGGCCTTCACCCTGGCACCGCCGCGCACCCCGGCCCCCGACCTGGCACCGCCGTGGAACCGGGTCCCCGGCGGCGCCGCTACCGCTGGGCAGGCTCCGGGAAGTCGCCCGCCAGTGCCGAGGCGATCCGCAGATGCGGTTCCGCCTCCTCGTGCCGGGCCTGCCGCTGGAGCGTGCGGCCCAGCATCAGCCGGGCGTAGTGCTCCACCGGGTCGCGCTCCACGATGAGCCGCAGCTCCTTCTCGGCGCGGTGCAGCTGGGCCGAGTGGTAGTAGGCGCGCGCCAGCAACAGCCGCGGTCCGGTCTGCTCCGGCACCTCCTCGACCAGCCCGGCCAGCACCTGCGCCGCGCCCGCGTAGTCCCTCGCGTCGAAGAACAGCTGGGCGCGCTCCCAGCGCTCGGCGGGGCTGCCGTGGTCGTAGTACGTGGTCTCCACCTGCGTCTCCACTGGTGACCTCCTTCGGAGGCCTCAACCGAACCTGGTAGTTCGATATTCCACTACTCTTCCGGTGGCCCGCCCGCCGCTGCCGGATCCATCGGAGCGTCGAGCAATGCCGTCAGATCACGGGTCAGCTGCCGGGTCCGCGCGCTGTCGAGCCCGCCGAGCGGCTCCAGCAGCTGGGTCAGCAGGCCCTGGACGACGTCGATCGCCCGCCTAGTCGTCTCGCGCCCCTGTTCGGTGAGCGCGAGCTGGACGGCGCGCGGATCGCGGGGATCCCTGGCGCGCTCCAGCAGCCCGGCCGACTCCAGCGTGCGGGCGAGCTTGGAGACGTACAGCGGCTCCATCCCGGTGTGGTCGGCCAGCCGTCGCTGGCTCGGGCGCTCCCCGGAGTGCTGCATGCCGTACAGCGACGCCACCAGCGAGTACTGGGCGTGCGTCAGGCCGAGCGGCGCCACCGCACGGTCGACGGCCACCCGCCATTTGGTCGACAGCCGCCACACCAGGAAACCCGGGGTGGCCCCTTCGGATGCCTTGCTCATGACGGATACCGTACATGGCTACTATCGCCCGGTCCGCGCAGCCCGGCGAGTCCGCTCCCGTGGCTCGGGCTGTATGGCCCATGGCCTGGGTGCGCTCCGGCTCGGGCGGCGTCCGGCTCGGGAGGTGTGGCGCCTGGCCGGGTGCCGTCCGGTGGCCCCGTGGAGAACCCCTCGGGAAGTTCTGCGGCCAGGGGCGAATCCTTTTCGGGCCTGGCCGCCTCCTATCCCTGTACCGGCCGCGTGGGCCGGTGGATATCTGGAGGAAACGCCGTGATGGTCATTGGCATCGTAGTGGTCGGCCTGCTGCTCGTGTCCGCGTGCAGCTGGCACCTGATGAGGCGCTACAAGAAGAGCCGTAGCTGACCAGTGCCTGCCTGCGCGCGTCGCCTCTTCGCCTGCGCGCGGTGCACCTTCCGGGTATGAGTAGGACACATGAACCGACGCTTCCCTTGGCCGGACGAGCGGCTGATCAAGGCCGCCCAGGACGGCGACGTCACCTCGCTCACCACCGTCGTCATGGAATCGCAGCCTCATGTGCGCAAGTTCGCCATATCGCTGTGTGCCTCACCGCAGGACGCGGAGGACGCGGCGCAGGAGGCGCTGATCATCCTGTACCGGAAGATCGGCACCCTGCGGGCGACCGGCGCGCTCGCCTCATGGATGTTCCGGATCGTGCGCAACGAATGCCTCCGGCAGGTACGGCTGCTCGTCTCGCGGAGCGACGAGACGGCGGCCGAACCGGAGGCGAGCGCGGAGCCGTCCGCAGAGGAAGCGGTGCTGCGCAGGCTGGAGGTGGAACGGATCGCGGCCGCGGTCGGTGCCCTGCCCCGTGATCAGCGGCAGGTCCTGATCATGCGGGACGTCCAGGGCCTGCCCGGAAGCGTCGTCGCCCGGTCGCTGGGCCTGAGCAACGCCGCGATGAAGTCGCGGCTGCACAGGGCCCGCGCAGCACTGCGTCAGTCATTGTCACTGACCGATCAGTCATCCGATCAGTCATCCGATCGGTCATCCGGGCAGGCGCCCGAGCAGGCAGCGGATCGAGCAGGGGATCAACCAGCCGGAGGAGAGTCAGGACCGTGAACACCGTGAAGTCCACGAAGAGCACGCAGGACCGCGTCGCCGCCAAGCCCGCGGCACCCGAGATGAACTTCGCCAGCAAGTCCGTTCCGCGCCATCTGGTGCGCGGTGTCATCGGCTTCGGGCTGATCATCGGCTCCATCGCCCTGGTGCCCGTTGCCGGCCCGGTCACCCTGCTGGCCGCCCCGCTGGGCCTGATCGCCTTCCGCGGCTGCCCCACCTGCTGGATGGTCGGCCTGGCGCAGACCATCTCCCGCGGACGCCTGGAGCGCCAGTGTGTGGACGGGGTCTGCACCCTCACCAAGGCGGACCCGGCCGGCAAGGCCGCGGACGGTCGGGCGGCAGACATCACCGTCCCCGTCACTCACAGTCAGGCGGCAGACAACACCGTCCCGGTCACCCGCCGGTGACCACCCCGCCCCTCCCGTGGACCGTGTACCGGTGCAGTCTGACCCCGGCCCGGGAGGGGAGCAGTGGCCAGGGCCTGCCGGGGTGGTGGTGCCGGCCGTGATCCGTTCGCGGTGACGTGCAGTGCGAGGAGTACTCGACCGCTTTCGGCCGGCATCGGAACGCGTGGCCCCTGCGCCGCAGAGCGCCATGTTTCGGCCACGGCCACTCATTTACGTGCTTTCGGCCGTGCATCGCCGTGTTCTTGTGCATGGCTCCGCCGCGCACGTGAATGATCGATACGGGGGATGCGGATAGGTCGGGAGTCCCCTGCCGGCGCCATCGACAAGGGCATTCCGCTTGCTGTGAGCCGGCCATGAGCGGTCATCCGCGGTTACGAGCCTGTCTTGCGCCGGGCGCACCTTTTCAGCGGTGCGGCGTGCGGAAATCGACGCGGCGCGCCCAGGGTCGGAACATCCGATCGAAGGGTTTCCTGGTGGCTCGATCTCAGCACGGCTTTTCCGCGCGATCCAATACCTTTTCGATACCGGCGGCAAAGAAATGGGTATCGTGTCGGCCATGGACTTACGGGGGTTGCGCTACTTCGTGGCGGTGGCGGAAGAAGGGAATGTCGGCCGGGCGGCCCGGCGGCTGCACATGTCGCAGCCGCCGCTCAGCCAGCGGATCCGTGTGCTGGAGGCCGAGTTGGGCTGCGAGCTGTTCGTCCGGGGGCCCAAGGGAATGAGCCTGACCGCGGCCGGTGACGTCCTGCTGGAGGAGGCCAAGGCCCTGCTCGCGAGCGCCGAGCGAGCCAGAGAGCGGGTGTTCCAGCAGGTCGAAGGCGTGCGAGTGCTACGGGTCGGGGTGCTCGGGCCCGGTGAGGCCACCCTGTCGGCAGCCAGGGCGGCAGCCTTCGCACACAGCCACCCTCAGGCCGTGGTGAGCCTGCGTCAGGGCGACCTGACCGACCCGACCATGGGCCTCGCGGCCGGCCTGGTCGATGTGACGATCACCTGGACGCCTTTCGACGAATCCGGTCTGACGGTCCGTGCGATCCAGGCGGACCGCTGCTTCGCGGCCGTCGCTGCGCGTAGTCCCCTTGCCGAGAAAACCTCTCTGACCAGGGAGGACATCGATCACAGCAGCTCGATCCGCTTGCCCGGCGGGGTCGATGCGACCTGGCGGGCGCACTGGCAGCCGTCCGCGTCCGCCCATGGCCCGGAGGTGCACTCGCTCGACGAGTGCCTGCACGCCGTGCTGTGGCAGCAGTCGATCGCGCTGGTGCCCGAATCGGCCCTGGAGCGGCATGCCGTCGACGGAATTGTCTACAGGTTGGTAACAGATCTGCCGCGCACCCGGCTGGTACTCGCCCGGCGGCGCGACGACCGGTCGCCGCTCGTGGCGGCATACATCGACGCATTCTCCACGGCATAGCGAAGGCGTTCACCCTCCCTGTGGAGCTGTGCTTTTTATGTGAGGGCAACGGCACGGCCCGACTGGCGCCGACCCCCGCGAATATCCGGTATATCGACTTCCGGATATCGAAGGCCCAGCGATGGCCATTGGTTTACGGAGCCACGGCTCGGTGCTATGGTCCGAACTCGACTTGCGGTCAGGCCATGCCGTCAAGTCGGCAGCACCATTGATCGCTTCACGGGGGGAGCAATCGAATCATGATCCGCCATGCCCGGATTGAGACGGGACTGCCATCAGAAAACGCGGCACGAAGCACATCGAACAGTGCTGCGAAAAAGCCGGAGCAGTCGATCCGGGGCCAGAAACCGCAACAGACGCCCGACCGGATCCGCACTCGGATCGATGATCAGACCATCGCCGTCGTCGGACTTTCCTGCCGTTTTCCCGGCGGAGCCGGACCTGCCGAATTCTGGGATCTTCTCAGGAACGGCCGCGATGCCATTGCAGAGCCGCCTGCGGACCGTACGCACCTCGCCGAATTATCGGACGGGTCGCCGCGCCCCGGTGGATTTCTGCCCCACGTCGACACCTTCGATGCCGAGTTCTTCGGCATTGCTCCGCGTGAAGCGGCAGCCATGGACCCGCAGCAGCGGCTCGTGCTCGAACTCGCCTGGGAGGCGCTGGAGGACGCCGGCATCGTCCCGGCCACGCTCGCCGGCACCGCCACCGGCGTCTTCGTCGGAGCGATCGCCGACGACTACGCGGCCCTCACCCATGCGGCAGGGCCCGCTGCGACATCCGCGCACACGGTGACCGGACTGCACCGCGGCATCATCGCCAACCGGGTCTCCTACGTCCTCGGCCTGCAGGGCCCCAGCCTCGTCGTCGATACGGCACAGTCGTCGTCGCTGGTCGCAGTGCATCTGGCCTGCGAGAGCCTGCGCAGCGGAGAGTCCGTCACAGCACTGGCCGGCGGCGTCAGCCTCAACCTCGCACCCGAGAGCACCCAGGCTCTGGCAGCCTTCGGCAGCCTCTCGCCCGACGGCCGATGTTACGCACTCGACGCCCGGGCCAACGGCTACGTGCGCGGCGAGGGCGGCGGCGTGGTGGCGCTCAAACTCCTCAGCCGGGCCATCGCCGACGGCGACCGCATCCACTGCCTGATCCGCGGCGGCGCCATCGGCAGCGACGGCGCGAGCGAAACCCTCCCCACCCCGAACGGAAAAGCCCAGGAACGCGTCGTTCGCGACGCCTGGAAGAACGCGGGAATACCGCCGGAGCAGGCGCAGTACATCGAAATCCACGGATCGGGAACCCGGGTCGGCGACCCCATTGAGGCAACCGCTCTGGGCGCCGTCTTCGCCCCGTCCCGCGCCGAAGAGAATCCGCTCAGGCTCGGTTCCGTCAAGACGAACATCGGCCACCTCGAAGGGGCTGCGGGGGTAGCGGGACTCGTCAAGACGATTCTCTGCCTCAAAGAGCGGGAACTCGTCCCGACCCTCAACTACGCGACCCCCAACCCCCGTATCCCCTTCGCCGAGCTGCGGCTCGCCGCCACCACCGGCACCGGACCGTGGCCGCACCCCGACCGGACACTGGTCGCGGGTGTGACCTCGGTCGGCATGGGCGGCACCAACTGCCACCTGGTGCTCAGCGAGTGGCCGGGCGACGACGCCGAGACCGTCACGAACCGGCCACAGCGGGGAAAGGATTCGGGCAATCGGGACGGTTCCGTCACGTGGGTACTGTCCGGACGCGGCGACGCCGCGCTGCGCGCCCAGGCCGCCCGGCTGCGCGAACACCTCGCCGCACACCCGGAGTCCGACGCCACCGACATCGCCCGGGCCCTCGCCTGCGACCGCACCGCCTTCAGCCACAGGGCCGTGCTCGTCGGCGCGGACCGCGACGAACTGCTCACCGCCCTGGACGCGGTCGCCGACGCCCGGGTCACCCCCGCCGCGGTCGAGGGCAGCAGCCACTCCGTCCGCAAGGCGGTGTTCGTCTTCCCCGGCCAGGGCTCGCAGTGGGCCGGCATGGCGGCGCAACTCCTCGACGGCGCCCCCGTCTTCGCCCGGGCCGTCGAGGACTGCGAGCGTGCGCTGCGCCCGTATCGCGACTGGTCACTGACCGACGTGCTGCGTGGCCGCCCCGGCGCACCCGCCCTGGAACGCGACGACGTCGTCCAGCCCGCCCTGTGGGCCGTGATGGTCGCCCTGGCGGCCCTGTGGCAGGCGGCAGGCGTCGAACCGGCCGCCGTCGTGGGCCACTCGCAGGGCGAGATCGCCGCCGCCACCGTCAGCGGCGCTCTCACCCTCGACGACGCGGCCCGGCTGATCGCGGTGCGCAGCGCCGCCCTCGGAACGCTGGCCGCGCGCGGCGGCGGCATGCTCACGGTGTCGCTGCCCGAGGGCCGGGTGCGCGACGACCTCGCCGGGCGCCCGCAGCTGAGCGTCGCCGCCGTCAACTCGCCCCACATGACCGTGGTCGCCGGTGACGGGGCCGCCCTGGACGCACTGGCCGCCCACTACGGCGACGACGTCCGCACCCGGCGCGTCCCGGTCGCCTACGCCTCGCACAGCCCGCACGTCGACGCCGTACGCGACGCACTGCGGGCCGACCTGGCCGGAATCACACCTCGCACCGGACGAGTGCCTCTGCACTCCACCGTGACGGCGTCGGCACTGGCCGGCCCCGAGCTGGACGCCGACTACTGGTACCGCAACCTGCGTGAACCCGTGCAGTTCGAACCGGCCCTGCGAGCGCTCCTCGACGCGGGGCACGAGCTGTTCCTGGAGATGAGCCCGCACCCCGTGCTCACCCTCGCCGTCCAGCAGACCGCGGAGGCCATGGACCTGCCGGTCGCGGCGCTGGGAACGCTGCGGCGCGAGGAGGGCGGCCGGCAGCGGCTGCTGCTCGCGTTCGGGGAGGCCTTCTGCCACGGCGCGGAGGTGGACTGGTCCGCCGTCCTGCCCGCCGGCTCCCTCCGCGCCGAACTGCCGACGTACGCCTTCCAGCGGCGCCGTCACTGGATCTCCGGGCGACGCAGGGCCGTCGCGTCCCCGGCATCGGCCGGCACCGCACCGATGTCGGAGTCCGCGGCGGTTTCCGAGGACACCGGGGGCGTGGACGGTGCCGAGCCGCCGCGATCGCTGACCGGCCCGGCCGCCCTGGAGCTGGTACGGGCGCACGCCGCCGCCGTCCTCGGGCACGAGTCCGCCGCCGAGGTCGAACCCCGGCGAAGGTTCAAGGAACTGGGCTTCGACTCGGCGATGGTCGTCGAACTGCGCAACCGCCTTGTCACCGCCACCGGACGCACACTCCCCACCACGGTCGTGTACGACCACCCCAGCCCCGCCGAGCTGGCCGGGCTGCTCGCCGGCGGGCAGCCCGGCCCGGCGGCCCCCGCGGCCCGTCCCGAACAGGACGACGATCCGGTCGTGATCGTGGGTATGGGCTGCCGGTTCCCGGGTGGGGTGGACTCGCCCGAGGGGCTCTGGCGGGTGGTGGCCGAGCGGCGTGATGTGATCTCGGGTTTCCCGGTGGATCGTGGCTGGGATCTGGAGGGTCTGTATCACCCGGATCCGGACCACGTCGGCACGTCGTACGTGCGTAGCGGTGGGTTTGTGGAGGGTGCGGGCGAGTTCGACGCCGAGCTGTTCGGGATCTCGCCGCGCGAGGCGCTCGCGATGGACCCGCAGCAGCGCGCCTGGCTCGAAGTCTGCTGGGAGGCCCTGGAGCGATCCGGAATCGCCCCGGACTCCCTGCGCGGCACCCAGACCGGTGTGTTCGCCGGTGTCATGGCCCAGGAGTACGGTCCGCGGTTGGGTGAGGCGGGGGTGGGTGCTGCCGGGTTCGGTCTGACGGGGACGACGTCGAGTGTGGCGTCGGGTCGGGTGGCGTATGCGTTGGGTCTGCAGGGTCCGGCGTTGACGGTGGACACGGCGTGTTCGTCGTCGTTGGTGGCTTTGCATCTGGCGGTGCGTGCGTTGCGGGCGGGGGAG